>NZ_JBVHPV010000004.1:0-202688 GCF_055567715.1 Streptomyces sp. NPDC026377 | reverse complement strand
GCGCGGCAGTCCCCTGGGCGCGCCGGAGGGGCGCGCTTCCAGGGGCGCGGGGAACTGCGCGGCCGGCCCCCACCGGCCCGCAGGTGAACGGGACTGCTAGGTGTAAGCCCCCCACCGGCCCGCAGGCGCCCCTGAGAATGCCGCTGCGCGGCAGTCCCCTGGGCGCGCCGGAGGGGCGCGCTTCCAGGGGCGCGGGGAACTGCGCGGCCGGCCCCCACCGGCCCGCAGGTGAACGGGACTGCCAGGAGTAAGCCCCCACCGGCCCGCGGGTGAACGGGACTGCTAGGAGCAAGCCCCCAGTACCTCCGCCCGGCACTGGGCCGGTGTGCCCCACGCGTCCCGTAGCGGCCGGGCCTTGCGCAGCCAGAGCGAGAGGTCCAGTTCCTCGGTGTAGCCGATCGCGCCGTGCAGCTGGAGCGCGGCGCGGGCGGCCGTGTACGCGGCCTCGCCCGCCGCCGTCTTCGCCGCCGCGAGATCGCCGGGGGCGAGGGTGAGCGCCGCCCCGTACACCAGCGGCCGGGCGAACTCCACCGCGAGCAGGGTGTCCGCCAGCCGGTGCTTGACCGCCTGGAACGAGCCGATGGGCACCCCGAACTGCACACGTTGACGCACGTACGCGACCGTGCGGCGCAGCAGCTCCTCGGCCACCCCGACCGCCTGCGCCGCCGCCGTGAGCCGCGCCCAGCGCACGGCGCACCCCACGGCCTCGTCCAGGCGGGGCCCGGCGGCGAGGAGTTCCCCGCCGGGGCCGGGCCGGGCGAGCCGCCGGGCGGGGTCCAGGGAGGCGTGGAGAGGCCCGTGGCCGGGGGCGAGCCGCAGCTCGGCCGCCCGGCCCGGGCCCGCCGTCACCACCAGCACCGCGTCCGCCCCGTCCGGGTCCAGCACCCACCCCCCGCCCTCCGGCACGGCCAGTGTGACCACGGCCTCGCCGCTCAGCAGGCCCGGCAGCAGGCGTCCGGCCGGACCCGGGTCGCCCGCGTCCGCCAGACGGCTCAGCAGGGCCGTCGCCGCCGCCGTCTCCACCAACGGACCCGGCACCGCGTGGCGGCCCAGCTCCCGGTGGGCCATGGCCAGCTCCAGCGGCAGCCGGCCCGCCCCGCCGTACGCCTCCGGCGCGGCCAGCGCGAACACCCCGGCCCCGGCCAGCCGCCGCCACAGCGCCCGGCCCGGGCCGTGGTCCCCGGCAGCCCAGGACCGTACGGCCTTCGGGGTGTCGCAGGCGGTCAGGAGCGCGTCCAGGGAGCGGGTGAAGTCGCGCTGCTCGGGCGTCGGCAGGAACCTCATCGGGGACGGCCCTTCGGCAGGCCGAGCAGGCGCTCGGCGACGATGTCGCGCTGGATCTCGTTGGTGCCCGCGTACACGGGCCCGGCCAGCGCGAAGACGTACCCCTCGGCCCAGCCGCCCGGCCCGCCCGCCAACTCGCCCTCGGTGCCGAGGATTTCGAGCGCGCTCTCGTGCAACGCGATGTCGTACTCGGACCAGAACAGCTTGTTGAGACTCGACCGCGCGCCCATCGCCTCGCCCGCCGCGAAGCGCGAGGCGCCCGCGCAGGTGAACAGCTGGTAGGCCCGGGCCCCGATCACCGCGTCCGCGACCCGGTCGCGCAGCCCCGGGTCCTCGCCCCTCTCGCGCCACAGCCGCACCAGCCGGTCGGCGGCGGCCAGGAAGCGGCCGGGGGAGCGCAGGGTGAGCCCGCGCTCGTTGCCGGTCGTGGACATCGCGATGCGCCAGCCCTGCCCCGGCTCCCCGATCACGTCCTCGTCGGGGACGAACACCTCGTCCAGGAACAGCTCCGCGAACGCCGGCTTGCCGTCGAGCCGTCCGATCGGGCGGACGGTCACCCCGGGGGCCCGCAGGCCGAACATCAGATACGTCAGGCCCTGGTGCGGTCCGGGCGCCGCCGGGTCGGTGCGGAAGATGCCGAAGGCGCGGTCGGCGAACGCGGCCCGCGAGGACCACGTCTTCTGGCCCGACAGCAGCCAGCCCCCTTCCGTGCGCACGGCCCGCGACCGCAGCGAGGCGAGGTCCGACCCGGCCTCCGGCTCCGACCACGCCTGCGCCCACACCACCGCCCCGCTCGCCATGTCCGGCAGCACCCGGGCCCGCTGCTCCTCGCTGCCGTGGTCGAAGAGCGTCGGTGCGAGCAGGCTGACGCCGTTCTGGGAGACCCGGCCGGGCGCGCCCGCCGCCCAGTACTCCTCCTCGAAGGCCAGCCACCGGAAGATGTCGGCGTCCCGGCCCCCGAACCGCTCGGGCCAGGAGACGGCCGACCACCGTCCCGCGTACAGCTCGGCCTCCCACTCCCGGTGCGCGGCGAAGCCCTCGGCCGTCTCCAGGCAGGGCAGCGGCGCGGACGGCACATGCGCCGCGAGCCAGTCGCGCGCCTCGGCGCGGAAGGCGTCCTCCCCGGCCGTGTGGTCCAAGTCCATCGCGGGGTCCGCCCCTTCGCCGCCCGACCGTTCCCTAACAAGTGTTTGGTAGGTTAGCCTGCGGGTGTGACCGACAACAAGGTTCCGTATGTGCCCGGACACGGCCTGCTCGACGGCCGCACCGCCGTCGTCACCGCCGCCGCCGGAGCCGGGATCGGCGGCGCGACCGCCCGCCGCCTCCTGGAGGAGGGCGCGCGGGTGCTGGTCAGCGACGCGCACACCCGTCGGCTGGGGGAGACGCACGAGGCACTCGCGGCCGAGTTCGGCGCCGGGGCTGTGGCCGCGCTGCCCTGCGACGTCACCGACGACTCCCAGGTGCGCGCGCTCTTCGCCGAGGCCATACGGATCCACGGGCGCCTGGACATCGTCGTCAACAACGCGGGCCTCGGCGGTACGGCCGAGCTCGCCGACATGGACGACGAGCAGTGGGACCGCGTCCTCGACGTCACCCTCGGCGGCACCTTCCGCTGCACCAGGGCGGCCCTGCGCGCCTACCGGGCCGCCGGCCGCGGCGGCGTCATCGTCAACAACGCCTCCGTCGTCGGGTGGCGCGCCCAGGCCGGGCAGGCCCACTACGCCGCCGCCAAGGCGGGCGTCATGGCGCTCACCCGCTGCGCGGCGGTCGAGGCGGCCGCCTACGGCGTGCGGGTCAACGCGGTCTCGCCCTCCCTCGCCCTCCACCCCCACCTCGCCAAGGTCACCTCCGCCGCCCTCCTCGGCGAGCTCGCCGCGCGCGAGGCGTTCGGGCGGCATGCCGAGCCCTGGGAGGTGGCCAACGTCATCGTCTTCCTGGCCAGTGACTACTCCTCGTACATGACCGGGGAATCCGTCGCCGTCAGCAGCCGGCACCCCTAGCGGACGGGACCACAATGGACCCGTGCCGAACAACAAGAAGCAGCAGGTGACCGCCGTGCCCGAGCGGCGCGCGGAACTCCTCGCCACCGCGGCCGAGGTGTTCGCCGCCCAGGGCTACAACGCCACCACGGTCCGCAGGATCGCGGACGAGGCGGGCATGCTCGCGGGCAGCCTCTACTACCACTTCGATTCCAAGGAATCGATGCTCGACGAGATCCTCTCCACCTTCCTCACCGAGCTGTGGCAGGGGTACGACGCCGTGCTCGCGGCCTCACTCGGGCCGCGCGAGACCATCGAGGCCCTCGTCACCGAGTCCTTCCGGGAGATCGACCGGCACCGGGCCGCCGTCGCGATCTACCAGAAGGAGTCCCGGCACCTCACCGAGCTGCCCCGCTTCGCCTATCTCGCCGACTCCCAGCGCCGCTTCGAGCAGGCGTGGCTGGGGACGCTGGAGCGCGGGGTCGCGGACGAGGTGTTCCGTGCGGACCTGGACGTCCGCCTCACCTACCGGTTCGTCCGCGACACGGTGTGGGTGGCCGCCTCCTGGTACCGGCCCGGCGGACAGCACAGCCCCGAGGAGATCGCCCGCCAGTACCTGTCGATGGTGCTGGACGGGATCGCCGTACGAGAGTGACCCGCCGACACGTCGAGGGAGTTGGGGACATGGCCGAGGCATACGTGGTCGAAGCGGTGCGCACACCGGTGGGCCGGCGCGGGGGAGGGCTCGCCGGGGTCCATCCGGCCGACCTGGGGGCGCATGTGCTCAGCGCGCTCGTCGAACGCTGCGGGATCGACCCGGCCGCCGTCGACGACGTCGTCTTCGGCTGCCTGGACGCGGTCGGGCCGCAGGCGGGGGACATCGCGCGCACCGCGTGGCTGGCGGCCGGGCTGCCGCAGGAGGTGCCGGGCGTCACCGTCGACCGCCAGTGCGGCTCCTCCCAGCAGGCGGTGCACTTCGCCGCGCAGGCCGTGCTCTCCGGCACCCAGGACCTGGTGGTCGCGGGCGGCACCCAGAACATGTCGATGATCCCGATCGCCTTCGCCTCCCGGCAGGCGGCCGAGCCGCTGGGGCTGACCGAGGGCCCCTTCGCCGGCTCGGACGGCTGGCGGGCGCGGTACGGGGACCGGCCGGTCAACCAGTTCCACGGAGCCGAGCTGATCGCCCTCGAGTGGGGGATCACCCGCGAGGACCAGGAGGAGTTCGCGCTGCACTCGCACCGGCGCGCGGTCCGTGCCCTGGACGAGGGCCGTTTCCTGCGCGAGAGCGTGCCGTACGGGCAGGTGCGCGCCGACGAGGGGCCGCGCCGCGACACGAGCGCCGAGAAGATGGCCGCCCTGAAACCCGTCGTCGAGGGCGGCACGATCACCGCCGCCTGCTCCTCCCAGGTCTCCGACGGCGCCGCCGCGATGCTGCTCGCGAGCGAGCGGGCCCTACGCGAGCACGGGCTCACTCCGCGCGCCCGTATCCACCACCTCTCGGTACGCGGCGAGGATCCCATCCGGATGCTCTCCGCCCCGATCCCGGCGACCGCGCACGCACTGCGCAGGACCGGTCTGACGATCGACGCGATCGACCTGGTCGAGATCAACGAGGCCTTCGCGCCGGTGGTGCTCGCGTGGCTGAAGGAGACCGGCGCGGACCCGGCGCGGGTCAACGTCAACGGAGGCGCCATCGCGCTGGGCCACCCTTTGGGGGCCACCGGCGTACGGCTGATGACGACGCTGCTGCACGAGCTGGAGCGCACGGGCGGCCGCTACGGCCTCCAGACCATGTGCGAGGGCGGCGGCCAGGCCAATGTGACGGTCATCGAGAGGCTGTGAACCGCGCGGGGGCACCGACGGGGGAGTGGCGCGCCGCACACCGGCGCCCCTTCCCACGGGCCGGTGACGTGGTAGAGTTTTCCCCGTTGCAGTTTTGGTACCCATAGACTTTATGTGCGCCTGACGGGAATGTTCCTCAGGCGCATTATTGTTTTACCGGCTTTCTCCGGATGGGGCCCCTACCTATTCAGGAGAATGACATGGCTACTGGCACCGTGAAGTGGTTCAACTCGGAAAAGGGCTTCGGCTTCATCGAGCAGGACGGCGGCGGCCCGGACGTCTTCGCCCACTACTCGAACATCGCCTCCTCCGGCTTCCGTGAGCTCCTGGAGGGCCAGAAGGTCTCCTTCGAGGTCACCCAGGGCCAGAAGGGCCTGCAGGCGGAGAACATCCTCCCCGCCTGATCTTCGGCGAATCCCGAGCCGGGGCCCGCACCGCGCAGGTGCGGGTCCCGGCTTGCGTGCTGTCCGTCCCCCGGGCCCAGGAAGGCAAATCCCGTATGACGCGTTCGACCCCCCGCAAGCGCTCCAGCTCCAGCTCCGCCAAGCCCGCCGCGAACTCCGCGCGCGGCCGGACCGTGCAGCCGCAGGGTGAATTCACGCTGCCGGAGTCGGTGACGCCCGCGCTGCCCGCGGTGGCGGCCTTCGCCGACCTCGACATGCCCGCGGCGCTCCTCAAGACGCTGGCCGCGCAGGGGGTGACCGAGCCGTTCCCGATCCAGGCCGCGACGCTGCCGAACTCCCTCGCGGGGCGCGACATCCTCGGCCGGGGCCGTACGGGCTCGGGCAAGACCCTCGCCTTCGGCCTCGCCCTCCTCGCCCGTACGGCGGGCCGCCGCGCCGAGCCGAAGGCGCCGCTCGCCATGGTGCTCGTGCCGACGCGTGAGCTGGCCCAGCAGGTCACCGACGCGCTCACGCCGTACGCCACCGCCGTCAACCTGCGGCTGACCACGGTCGTGGGCGGGCTCTCGCTCACCAAGCAGGCGAACGCGCTGCGGCGCGGCGCCGAGGTGCTCGTGGCCACGCCGGGCCGCCTCAAGGACCTCATAGAGCGCGGCGACTGCGTGCTCGGCCAGGTGGCGACCACGGTCCTCGACGAGGCCGACCAGATGGCCGACATGGGCTTCATGCCGCAGGTCACGGCGCTGCTGAAGCAGGTCGAGCCGGGTGGTCAGCGGATGCTGTTCTCCGCGACCCTGGACAAGAACATCGACCGGCTGGTCCGGATGTTCCTCACCGACCCGGTCGTCCACTCCGTGGACCCCTCGGCGGGCGCGGTGACGACGATGGAGCACCACCTCCTCTACCTCCAGGACGAGACCGACAAGAAGGCCGTCACCGCGCGGATCGCCGCGCGCGACGGCCGGGTGATCATGTTCCTGGACACCAAGCGGTCGGTGGACCGGCTGGTCAAGCGGCTGCTCGCCAGCGGCGTACGGGCGGCGGGCCTGCACGGCGGCCGCTCGCAGCCGCAGCGCAACCGCACCCTGGACCAGTTCAAGAACGGCCAGGTCACCGCGCTCGTGGCGACGAACGTGGCGGCGCGCGGCATCCACGTCGACGACCTCGACCTGGTCGTCAACGTCGATCCGCCCACGGACCACAAGGACTACCTCCACCGGGGCGGGCGCACGGCCCGCGCGGGCGAGTCGGGCAGTGTCGTCACGCTGGTCCTGCCCGAGCAGAAGCGCGAGATGTCCCGCCTGATGACGTTCGCGGGGATCCGTCCGCAGACGGCGGCGGTGAAGTCGAGCGACGAGGAGCTGGTACGGGTCACGGGGGCGCGCGAGCCGTCCGGCGTCCCGGTCGTGATCGAGGTCCCGGCCCAGCCGCAGCCCGCCCGTCCGGCGCGGGCCCGGGGGGCGCGGTCTTCGGGGCGTACGGGGCAGGCGTCCCAAGGGGCGCGGTCGGGGCAGTCGTCCCAGGGGGCCCGTTCGGGCCAGGCGTCCCAGGGGACGCGGTCCGGCCAGTCCCAGGGAGCCCGGTCGGGGCAGGGGGCTGCGCGTGGCCAGGGGGGTGGCGCGGTGCGTCGTGGGCGTCCGCAGGCGGGCGGGCGGCGCGGGGCGTCGGCCTAGCGGGGGGTGTTTTCCCCACCCCGCCCCTTCCCGTACGCCCTGGGCGGGCAGCCGGGCGGGGGCGGTGCCCGTGGGCTACCTGTTCGCCCGCGGGCGGATGGGGGTTGCTCGCGCAGTTCCCCGCGCCCCTGGTGGGGCCCGTTTTTGTCTGCGGACCGTGCTGGGTTGCTCGCGCAGTTCCCCGCGCCCCCAGGTGGCCAGGGGCGCGGGGAACTGCGCGAGCAGCCGCCCACGGTCCGCAGACGGACGCCTTGCCCCGGGAGGGCTGTCAGCCGCCCACCGGGTCGTGGACCAACACTCCGCCCCGAGAGGTGATCAGCCCCACGGGCCGCGGGCGAACCCCCCGCCCAGGGAGCGCTCACCCCCGGAGGGTTTCGGGAAGCGGCGGGAGGGGGCCGAAAGCCCGTAGCCGCGACAGTGTCGCCTCCGCCTCCCCCATCACCCTCCCCACCAACTCCCCCACACTCGGCAGATCCCCGATCACCCCCGCCACCTGCCCGGACGCCATCACCCCCGCCTCACCCCGCCCCTGCACCATCGCCGCCCGCAAGAGCATCGGCGTGTTCGCGGCGAGCAGCACCTGACTCCACGTCAAGTCCTTGCCGTGGCGCAGGGCCCGCCCGTCCCGGACGAGGCGCGGCCACGACAGGCCGGTCAGGGAGCGGAAGGCGGCCGCGTGCCGTACCGCCCGCACCAGCGCCCGTACCCGCCCGGCACGTTCCAGCGAAGCCACCAGCTCCGTGCGCAGCACGCGGTGCGGCAGCCCGTCCACCGCCCGCGTCACCGTCACGTCCCCGACCCCCGCCGCCAGATACCGCGCCTTCACCGCGTCCGGCACCGGAGAGTCCGAGGTGAGCAGGAACCGGGTGCCCATCGCGATCCCCGCCGCCCCGTACGCCAGCGCCGCCACCAGACCGCGCCCGTCGTGGAAGCCCCCGGCCGCCACCACCGGGATGTCCACCGCGTCCACGACCTGCGGCAGCAGCACCGTCGTCGCCACCTCCCCGGTGTGGCCGCCGCCCTCCCCGCCCTGCACGATCACCGCGTCCGCGCCCCACGCCGCCACCTTCTCGGCGTGCCGGCGCGCCCCGACGGACGGCAGGACCACCACCCCCGCGTCCTTGAGCTCGGCGATCAGCTCCCGCGAGGGGGCGAGAGCGAAGGACGCCACCCGCACCCCCTCCTCCACGATGATCCGCACCCGCTCGCGCGCGTCCCCCGCGTCCGCCCGCAGATTCACCCCGAACGGCGCGTCGGTACGCGACCTGACCTTGCGTACCGCCGCCCGCAGCTCCTCGGGCGTCATCGTCGCCGAGGCGAGGATGCCCAGCGCCCCGGCCTCGGCCGTGGCCGTCACGAGCCGGGGTCCGGCCACCCACCCCATGCCCGTCTGCACGATCGGGTGCCGCACCCCCACCAGCCGGGTCAGTGCCGTCTCCATCAGCCGCGTACCTCGCTCCCGCGCCGCCCCTCCGGGTCGAGCACCTCCCGGATCAGGCGCAGTTCCCCGGCGGTGGGGGCGCGTGTGTACGGGACGTCGTCCCGCGCCGCCAGCGGGAAACCCGTGGCCGCGCGCACCTGTCCGACCGTCACGCCGGGGTGCACCGAGGAGAGCCGCATCGAGTGGTCCGGCGTCGCGAAGTCGAGGACGGCGAGGTCGGTGACGACCCGGGGGATGCGGTGGTAGCGCGCCCCGACGGCCGCCGCCCGTTCGTAGCCGATGCCGCACACCAGGTCGACGGCGGGCACGAAGACCCGGGGGGAGTGGCGCGGGACCCAGTAACTCACCGGATTGTTGAGCGTGTTGACGGGCGCCCCGCGCACTCCGAGGAGCTGGCGCGCGGGCCGCGCCCAGTCGCCGATGCAGGAGATGTTCTGGTTGCCGTACCGGTCGAGCTGGCTCGCGCCCATCATCACGTGCCGTCGGCCCCCGGTGACCATGGTCAGGTGGCGGCGGTACGGCAGCCAGCCCTCCGCCGCCCCGTCCGCCCCCACCAGCGTGGCCTCGCCGTCGGTGAGCAGCAGGTCCGGGGCGAAGGTCAGCCGGGCGAGCCGGGCGCCCAGCGACGGGATCAGCCCCATCGGGCTGGCCAGCACCTCCCCGTCCCCGCGCCACGCCTCGGCGCAGGCGACCACGCAGTACTCGGCACGGCTCGCCCCCCGCGCCCCGTCCGCCGCCCCTGCGCCGCCTTCCGCCCCCGGGCCGCCCTCCGTCGCCGCAACCCTCCGCGTCATCGCGTCTCCTCGTGCCAGGCCCGTACGGCCGACTGGTAGTGCTTCTCGTCCGGCCCCGAAAGGAACCGCTCCGCGAAGTCCTCCCACGGCGTCGTCGCGTACAGCTTCTGGAAGGGCTCGTCGCGCCCGTAGTCCGGTACGCAGGAGGTGAAGTGCGCCCCGTTCGGCGCCTCCACGACACCCGTGACCGAGTGGCGCGCGACGAGCAGGGTCTGCGGGACGGCGTCCGCGAAGCCGCCGGGCTCCACCAGCCGCTCGCAGGAGACGTACGCGCTGTCGGCGGCCTCGCAGAACAGGTCGTCGAAGTACGGATCGGGGCCCAGGTACTGGCCGTTGCCGAGGCGGTCGGCGCGGTTGAGGTGGACCAGCGCCGCGTCCATGCGCAGCGCGGGCACGGCCACGAACGTCTCCCCGTCCTCGTACGGCGACGTCACCGTCCGCAGCCCCGGGTTGATCCGCATCACGTCGGAGCCGAGCCCGGCCCGTACCGGCAGGAAGGGCAGCCGGTTGGCGGCCGCGTGCAGGCCCCACAGGAACATCGACTCGTCGATCTCCGTCAGGGCGAGGGTCCCCGCCTCGCGCGCCGCCCGGAAGTGCGGCTCCAGCGGAATGGAGTCGAGGGTGGCGAAGGGGGCGACCAGCTCGCGGATCCTTCCGGCGGCCGCGAGCAGACCGACGTCCGGGCCGCCGCAGGAGACGACCCGCAGATCCGTCACCGGCGATCTCAGCAGCGCCCGCACCAGCGCCATCGGCTTGCGGCGCGACCCCCAGCCGCCGATGCCGAGGGTCATCCCGCTGCGCAGCCGCGCGACGACGTCCTCGGGTGTCATGGTCTTGTCCGTCATGTCCGCCCGCTCCCCTTCCCCGGCTCCTCGCCGAAGGTGTCCCGGATCCGGCCGGCCACCCCGTCGAGGTTCGCCTCGAAGGTGAAGCCCTGCTCGAAGCGGTAGCTGCGGCGGACGTCGACGGGGTCGATGCCGTTGATGGCGGCCTTGGCGAGCCGGATGAGGGTGCCGTCCTTGCGGGCGATCTCGCGGGCCAGCTCCATTGCCGCGTCCAGGAGTTCGGCCCGGCGCACCACCTTCCACACCGACCCGTGGGCCAGCAGCTCGCGGGCCGTGGCCGTGCGCGAGGTGTAGTAGAGCGCGCGCATCAGGTGCTGGGGGACGAGCCGGGCCAGATGGGTGGCGGCGCCGAGCGCCCCCCGGTCCAGCTCGGGCAGCCCGAAGACCGCGTCCTCGCTGGCGACCACCACGTCGGCGTTGCCGACCAGGCCGATCCCCCCGCCCAGGCAGTGCCCCTGGACCGCCGCGACCACCGGCACCTCGCACTCGTACACGGCCGCGAACGCCTCGTAGCAGCCCCGGTTGGCGCCGATGAGCGCGCCGTGGCCGCTGTCGCGCCGCAACTCCAGGATGTCGACCCCGGCGTTGAAGCCGCGCCCCTCGGCGGCCAGGACGACACAGCGCACGCCCTGGTCGCGCCCGGCCGCGCGCACGGCGTCGGCCAGCTCGTACCAGCCGTGCACCGGAAGCGCGTTGACGGGCGGGAAGTCGACCGTGACGAGGGACATCCCCCTGTCGGGGGCGGTGGTGGAGACACCCATGGGCGGATCAGCTACCTTTCCACCAAACATTTGTTAGGTAAGGAAGGTAGCGCGGATGGAGCTGGCCGGGAAGGCGGCGGTCGTCACGGGCGGCACCCGGGGCGTCGGCGCGGGCATCGCACGGGCGTTCCTCGCGGCGGGCGCCGAGGTGGTGGTCTGCGCCCGCAGACCACCGGACAAGGCGGTCCGCGCGGCGGGCCGCGAGGCCGAGTTCCGCCCGCTCGACCTGCGCGAACCGCAGGCCGTACGGGAGTTCTTCGACGCGGTCGCGACGGCGTACGGGCGCCTCGACGTGCTCGTCAACAACGCGGGCGGTACGCCCTATCGCCTCCTCGGCGAGACCTCGGCCGAGCGCCACGCGCGCGTGGTGGAGCTCAACCTCACCGCCCCGCTCACCGCCTCGCTCGCCGCGTACCCGCATCTGCGGGCCTCCGGCGGCTCGGTGGTGATGATCGGCAGCGTCAGCGGAACCCGCGCCTCGCCCGGCACCGCCGCCTATGGCGCCGCCAAGGCGGGCCTGGAGAACCTGGCCCGCTCGATGGCGGTGGAGTGGGCGCCCGGGGTGCGGGTCAACACGCTCGTGCTCGGCATGGTCCGCACTGAACTGGCGCCGCTGCACTACGGGGACGAGGAGGGTGTCGCGGCCGTCGCGGCCACCGTGCCGCTGGGGCGGCTCGCCGAACCGGACGAGGTGGGCGGGGCGGCCGTCTTCCTCGCCTCCGCCCGGGCCGCGTACATCACCGGCGCGTCCCTGCTCCTCCACGGCGGCGGCGAGCGCCCGGCGTTCCTGGGCGCGGCCACGGTCAACAAGTCCACTGAGCGGCAGGGGAGTTGAGATGACGGACATCGGTGCGGGGCGGGTCGTCGTGGTGACGGGTGCGGGGCGCGGGCTCGGCCGCGCGCACGCCCTGGCGTTCGCGGCCGAGGGGGCGAGGGTGGTCGTCAACGACCTCGGCGTCGGCCTCGACGGCGCCCCGGCCCCCGGCAGCCCGGCCGACCGGGTCGTCGCCGAGATCCGCGCGGCGGGCGGCGAGGCGGTCGCGCACGGCGGGGACATCGCGACGGCGAAGGGCGCGGCCTCCCTGGTCGAGGCCGCCCTCGACCACTTCGGCCGCCTGGACACGCTGGTGAGCAACGCGGGTTTCCTGCGCGACCGGATGCTGGTCAACCTGGACGAGGCCGACTGGGACGCGGTCGTGCGGGTCCATCTCAAGGGCCACTTCCTGCCGCTGCGGGAGGCGGCGGCGCACTGGCGTGCCGAGTCCAAGGCGGGCCGCCGCCCGGTGGCCCGGGTCGTCCACACGACCTCGGGGGCCGGGCTGCTGGGCAGTGTGGGCCAGGGCAACTACGCGGCGGCCAAGGCGGGGATCGTGGGCCTGACCCTGGTGGCCTCGGCCGAGCTCGCGCGCTACGGCGTCCAGGTCAACGCGATCGCCCCGGCCGCGCGCACCCGGATGACCGAACAGGTCTTCACCGGCCTCGCCGCCGCACCCGAGGACGTGTCGCCGCTGGTGGTGTGGCTGGGCTCGGCCGCGAGCGAAGGGGTGACGGGCCGGGTCTTCGAGGCGGAGGGGGGCCGCATCACCGTGATGGAGGGCTGGCGGGCGGGCCCGACGGCGGACAAGGGGGCCCGCTGGACCCCGGCGGAGGCGGGGGAGGCGGCACGCCGGCTTCTGGGGGAAGCCGAGGCGCCGGGAGCGGTGTACGGGGCGGGGTGAACGGGGGACGGTACGCGGCGGGATGCGGGATGCGGGATGCGGGATGCGGGCGGGGGAGCGGGCTAGGGCCCGAGCCTCGCCGCCGCCTCGCGCTGGAGCGTGCTGTTACCGGCCAGGAAGCGGACCACGGTCCCCAGCTCCTCCGTGGTGAACTCCTCGCAGAATTCGGCCACTTCCCGGGACCAGTCCACGAAGAACCGCTTCAGGCCGTACATGTTCTCCCAGCGGATTTCGATGAGGACGCGCCGCTTGTCGGTGGGGTGTTTGGCGCGCCGGACGAACCCCTTGGCCTCCAGGCGGTCGACGAGGCCGGTGACGGAGGCGGGGGCGAGGCCGGTGTGCTGGGAGAGTTCCTTGGCGGTGAGGGGACCGTACCGCTCCAGCAGATCGAGTGTTTTCGTCTCGGAGGCTCCCAGGCCTTGCCTTTCGGCTATCGCGGTGTGGAACATCACCGTGACGCCGCTGTGTTCGCGTGCCACGTGGAGAAGGTCTTCGACCGCCTTGGCGCGGTCGGCGGCGAGGCTGTGGTCCCTGGTGTGGTCCATGGCAGGGGAGGGTAGCAAGGCCGTTAGTTCGCCGAAACGAAAGAATGGCCAAATTCTGGCCATGAGGGCAAAGGCGGATGGACGCCCCCGTTACGGCACGGTGTCGCGGGTTAACTCGGGGAAAATTCAAGGGGATCGGTCTTGACCGCCGCCGCTCTACGCGCGTCATCATGGCGCCCATGAGAATCCCCCCACGCCTCACCACGCTCGGTGCTGCCGTCGCGGCCGCCGCGACCCTGCTCCTCGGCCCGACCGCGATCCCGGCCACCGCGACCACGGCGTCCATGGTGTCCACCGCGTCCGTTCAGGCCACCGGCAGCATCTGCTACTCGGCCCTGCCTTCGCAGGCGCACGACACCCTGCGGCTCATCGACGCGGGCGGCCCGTTCCCGTACTCGCAGGACGGCGTCGTCTTCTCCAACCGCGAGCACGTACTGCCGTCGCAGTCGAGCGGCTACTACCACGAGTACACGGTGAAGACCCCCAACTCCCCTACCCGCGGCGCCCGCCGCATCGTCACGGGTCGCCAGACGGACGAGGACTACTACACCTCGGACCACTACAGCACGTTCGATCTGGTCGACTTCGCTTGCTGAACCCCGCACCCACACGGACACTCCCCGACCGCACGGTTCCCCGCGCCCCAACTCCCCAGGGACGCGGGGAACCGTTGCCGGCAACCCCGACGGCCCGCAGCCAAAAGAGGGGGCCGGGGACGGCTTGAGGGGCGCGGGGAACTGCGCGAGCAACCCACCACTACCCGCGGCCAAAAGACGGGGACCCGGGGCGCTCACCCCCCTTCGCCCGCATGGCCAAAAACCCCTCCTTGTCGGCCCCCAGGACGGCTCTCATACTCCACAGCACGCGCATTGACGCGCCCATGTCATCCCCACGGTGTGTCGGCGCGCGGACGTCCACCCCCCACGAAGGGCAGTCCCTTGAAGAACACACTCGCGCGCGCCCTCAAGAGATGCGTCGCCGTCGCCGCGGTCACCCTCGCCGCCTTCACGCTCCAGCCCGCCACCGGCGCCTCGGCGTCGCAGACGCCCGTGGTCGGCGGAACCCGCGCCGCCCAGGGCGAGTTCCCGTTCATGGTCCGCCTCTCCATGGGCTGCGGCGGCGCCCTCTACACCCAGCAGATCGTCCTCACCGCCGCCCACTGCGTGAACGGCTCCGGCGCCAACACCTCCATCACCGCGACCACCGGCGTCGTCGACCTCCAGAGCAGCAGCGCCGTCAAGGTGCGCTCGACCCGGGTGCTCCAGGCGCCCGGCTACGACGGCAAGGGCAAGGACTGGGCGCTGATCAAGCTCGCCAAGCCGGTCGCTCAGCCCACCCTCAAGATCGCCACGACCACCCAGTACAACAACGGCACCTTCACCATCGCCGGATGGGGCGCCCGCAGCGAGGGCGGCGGCCAGCAGCGCTACCTCTACAAGGCGACGGTCCCCTTCGTCTCCGACGCCCAGTGTCAGCAGGCGTACGGCAGCGACCTCGTCCCGAGCGAGGAGATCTGCGCGGGCTACGTCGACCAGGGCGGCGTCGACACCTGCCAGGGCGACTCCGGCGGCCCCATGTTCCGCAAGGACAATGACAACGCCTGGGTCCAGGTCGGCATCGTGAGCTGGGGACAGGGCTGCGCCGAGCCGGGCTACCCGGGCGTCTACAGCGAGGTCTCGACCTTCGCGGCCGACATCGCGAGGGCGGCGGCCACGCTGTAACGGGCGCGGCGCGACGCCGTCCGGCCGCGGGCCGACCGGGACCGCTCACGCGGCCCCCGTGCCCCCGCGGATACGGGGAAGCCCGCGGCCGGACCGCTCAGTCCAACACCTTCCTCCCCTTTGTCCATGGGCACACCCCCTCCCCCCGCCCCATCGTGACCAGGCACAGGACAGCACGCCCCCGTCGCGAGGAGGACGCCCACGTGAACGCCGAAGTACGCGGACCGAAGCGGAGGACGGTGGTGGCCGCCACCGCGCTGGCCGGGGCGGGGGCCGCGCTCGGCGCGCCCGGTGCCGCCAGCGCGGCGGCGGACGGCGAGCGCGTCGTCCGCTCGCCCGCCCTGGAAGTACGCCTCGACACCGCTTTCCCCCGCATCGTCTCGTACACCGACCGCGCCACCGGCGCGATGCTGTACGGACAGCGGGACCCGGTCCGGGAGGTGCTGATCGACGGGGTGGCGCACACCCCCGCCGTCACCGCGCGGCCCGGCCGCGACCGCGTCGCGTACCGCCTCGCGTTCGGCGACAGCGGCACCGCCGTCGACGTGGAGATCCGCGTCGACGGACACCGCGTCGACTGGCGCGTCACCCGTATCCACGACACGCCCGCCCTGCGCGTCGGCACCCTCCAGATCCCCGGCCTCGCCCTGCTCTGTGTACGCGGTGACCAGCCGGGCGCGACCCTCTACGCCGCCCGGATCCAGCTGGACAAGGCCACGAGCGGCGACACGCTCGTCCGGGTCACCGCGGACACCGCCCCGGACGCGGCACCCGTCGGCTGTGCCTACGCCGTCGTCGCGCACGACACGCTCGGCGGCGCCGTCGAGACCAACACCGTCTACGACAAGCCCGACAGCGCGGCCGGGACCACCTGGGAGAACGGGCGGCTGTGGCACCAGACCGTGCGGCGCGACGGATACGCCGAGGCGCGGCTCGTCCCGGGCCAGTGGACGCACCGGGCCGCCACCGCCGCCGTGGACGACACCGAGCCCCTGCCGTACGCCACCGTGATCGTCACCGGGGACCGGGGCGGCGACGGCATCGTCGACTGGCAGGACGCGGCCATCGCCTTCCGCGACATCATGGCCGATCCGCTCGGCGCGGACGAGCAGCACCTGCGGGTCGTCCCGCACATCCCCTTCAACTTCGCCTCGCAGGCGACCAACCCGTTCCTGGCCACCCTCGACAACGTCAAACGGATCTCGCTGGCCACCGACGGCCTGCGCCAGTACACCCTGCTCAAGGGCTACCAGTCCGAGGGCCACGACTCCGCCCACCCCGACTACGCGGGCAACTACAACGAACGCGCCGGCGGCCTCGAAGACCTCAACCAGCTGGTCCGCGAGGGCAAGAAGTGGAACAGCGACTTCGCCGTCCACGTCAACGCCACCGAGTCCTACCCCGTCGCCCACGCCTTCTCCGAGACGCTGGTCGACAAGGACAACGAGCAGTGGGACTGGCTCGACCAGTCCTACCGCATCGACCAGCGCCGCGACCTGGTCTCCGGTGACATCGCACGGCGGTTCGCCGCCCTGCGCCGCGACACCGACCCGGCCCTGAACGCCCTGTACATCGATGTGTTCCGCGAGTCCGGCTGGACCTCCGACCGCCTCCAGCGCGAGCTGCGCGCCCAGGGCTGGCTGGTCGCCTCCGAGTGGGGCCACGGCCTGGAGCGCTCCTCGCTCTGGTCGCACTGGGCCAACGAGACCGACTACGGCGGCGACACCTCGCGCGGGATCAACTCCCGGCTGATCCGGTTCATCCGCCACCACCAGAAGGACGTCTTCGCCGACAAGTGGCCGACCCTGCTCGGCCACTCCCGGATGGGCACCTTCGAGGGGTGGGTCGGCAAGACCGACTGGAACGCGTTCTATGAGCTGATCTGGACCCACTCGCTGCCCGCCAAGTACCTCCAGGCGTATCCGGTCCGGCGCTGGGACGAGCACGAGATCACCTTCTTCGGGCCCGGCGCCACCGCGGTCTCCGACACCGACGGCACCCGCCGGATCACCACCGACGGGCGTGTGGTGTACGACGGCGGCGCCTATCTGCTGCCCTGGGAGCCGCGCCGCGCGACCGACCCCGCCAAGCTCTACCACTACAACCCGGCCGGCGGCACGACCCGCTGGCGGCTCCCGCGCGGCTGGTCCGGGGCCCGTACCGTCGTCCTGTACCGGCTCACCGACCAGGGCCGCGCCGACGCCCGGGAGCTGCCGGTCCGCTCCGGCACGGTCACCATCGAGCAGGCGAGGGCCGGACAGCCCCATGTCGTCCTGCGCGAGCGGACCCCCGTGCGCGACCCGCGCTGGGGCCAGGGCACCGCCCTGTACGACCCCGGCTTCCACTCCGGCTCCCTGAAGGGCTGGACGGTCAGCGGCCCGGCCGCCGTCCGGCGCAGCGCGCTGGGCGACTACGAGCTGGTGATCGGCGCGGGCGCGGCGGCCTCGGTCGGCCGGCGTGTGGCCCGCCTCGCACCCGGCACCTACGCCGCGTCCGTGCAGGTCGAGGTGGGCGAGGAGGCGGGGGAGCGGCGGGTGGCCGCCCTGGAGGTGCGCACCGCGGACGGGGTGAGGGCCCGCACCTGGACGGCGACCTCCACGGCCACCAACTTCGTCGCCGCCGACCGCAAGCACGGCACCCGCTTCCAGCGGATGTCCACCCACTTCGCGGTCCCCGAGGGCGGCGGCCCGGTCGAGCTGCGCCTGTGCGCCGAGGCGGGGCAGGCCCGGGTGCGGTTCGACAACGTCCGGATCGTGCCCGCCCGGCCCACCGCCAAGGAGGGCGCGCTGGTGTACGAGGACTTCGAGAACGTGCCGCAGGGCTGGGGCGTCTTCGTCAAGGGCGACGCGGGCGGCGCCACCGACCCCCGCACCCACATCGCGCAGCGGCACGCCCCGTACACCCAGCGGGGCTGGAACGGGAAGGCCGTCGACGACGTGATCGACGGCGGCCAGTCGCTCAAGTCGCGTGGCGAGAACGAGGGCCTGGTCTACCGGACCGTGCCGTTCACCGTCCGTTTCCTCCCCAGTAAGCGCTACCAGGTGACCTTCCGCTACGCGTGCGAGAAGGCCGGGCAGTACGCGTGGGTCACGGCCGTCGACGAGGGCTCCGGCACGCGCGAGCTGAGCCGTGAGGTCTTCGGCGCGGCGGCCGGGCCGACCGTCCTCGGCTACGCGTTCACGGCCCCCGCGAGCGGTGAGGCGTGGGTCGGGCTGCGCAAGACCGGGGACGACGGGACGGCGGAGTTCACGCTGGACGCGTTCGAGGTGCGGGAGGTGTAGAGGGGCCGGGACATGGGGCTGCCCCGCCCCCTGGGGGAGGCGGGGCAGCGTCGGCTCAGCCGAAGGAGATGGTCTGGACGGTGTTCCCGGTGGTCTGCTCCCAGGCCGTGATGTTGCACTGCACGGCGGCGCAGTCCACGGAGACGTCCTGGCCGGTGGACCAGTCCTTGGCGGTGAAGGCCTTCTTGACGTCGAGGGTCACCGCTATGGCGCCGTCGGCGTCGGCGGTCAGGTACTTGACGTCGTTGGAACAGACGGTGGCGGAGGCGCACTCGCCCACGTTCACGGCGGCGCCGGGCGTGTATCCGGAAGCGGTGACCGAGACGGTCTGGCCGTCCAGGAGCCCCGTGTTCGGGGTCACCGAGATCGTGGTCGCGGCGGACGCGGGAGTGGCGAGCAGCAGGGTGGCTGCCACGGCGGCTCCAGAGGCGGCCAACTTGGCGATGCGGGATCGGGTGATGAGATCCTTCATGTCAACCTCAAAGGGTGCGTCGGAAATGGAGAACGCGCTTTCTTGGGCGCCCTTCGAGGCTAGTGGAATTTCACTTCCGGACCTGTTGCGTCCTCAACCTCGAGCTCCCACACCCACACCTCGTTGGCCTGATCCCGCAGTACCGCCCCGGGGACGTGAAGGGACCGCTGCGGTCCGGTGTTCCAGTAACGCCCGAGGTTGAAGCCGTTCACCCAGACGAAACCCCGGACCAGTCCGTGGAGTTCCAGGCGCGCGTCCCCCTTGTTCGGTGCGTCGAACGTGCCGCGAAACAGCCCCCGCCCCGCCTCCGCAGTTGAACGCAGCGGCAGCCGCCGGAGGCGCTCCGGGTCCGCGAACACCTCCTCGAACGCGTCGAGCCGCAGGCCACTCGCGCGCACCCCGTGCAGGAACTGGCGTTCGTGCAGCACCCCACCGGTGATCCCCTTAGGCTCGCCGAGCCGTGGCCCGTAGTTGACGCGCCCCAGCGACTCCACCCACAGCTCGACCTCGGCGGGCCCGGCCACCGGCTCCTTCAGCACCGCGTCGTCCTCGGTGAGCACCCCGGTCCGCACCCCGTCCACGTGGACGACCGCCCGGTCGCGCAGCCCCAGCACCCGCAGCGGATACGGCTGCCGAGGCCCGGGCACCGTGAAGCGGTAGCGCACCACCCCCCGGTCCACGTCCAGCTCCTCGAACGTCGGCGGCACCGCGTGCACCTCCTCCGCCGTCCCCAGCGCCTCCAGTACGTCCTCGGCCGCCACCCACTCCCTCAGCGGCACGGTGACCGGGGCGCCCAGCCGCGCGGGCGCGGGCGGCGGCTGGGGCAACGGGTCCTGGGCGTACCCGGCGAGCACCTCGCGAAAGGCCCAGAACTTCGGCGTCGGGCGGCCGTACTCGTCGATCGGCGCGTCGTAGTCGTAGGAGGTGACGTCCGGCCGCAGCGGGCCCAGCTGCTCCGCGCCGTCCCGGTTGGCGCCCGCCCACCCGGCGAAGCTGGTGCCGCCGTGTGCCATGTAGAGGTTGACGGAGGCGCCGCACTCCAGGATCTCGCGCAGCACCCCGGCCGCCTCCTTCGCGTCCCGCACCACCGGCCGGGCGCCCCAGTGCTCGAACCAGCCGCACCAGAACTCCATGCACATCAGCGGCCCCCGGGGCCGGTGGCGGCGCAGCACCGCGAAGCCCTCGCGGGCGTCCGAGCCGAAGTTCACGGTGGCGAGCAGCCCCGGGAGGCTGCCGCCGCTCAGCATGTGGTCCTCGGGACCGTCGGAGGTGAACAGGGGCACGCTCACGCCCAGGTCGCCCAGCAGCTCCGCCAGCGCCCGCAGATACACCCGGTCCGAGCCGTAGCTGCCGTACTCGTTCTCCACCTGCACCATGACCACCGGACCGCCCCGGCCGAGCTGCCGGTCCACGACCTGCGGCAGCAGCGCCCGGAACCAGCGCTCCACATGCCCCAGGTACTCCGCGTCCCGGGTGCGCACCCGCCTCCCCAGCGTCCCCGTCAGCCAGTGCGGCAGCCCGCCGTTGTCCCACTCGGCGCAGATGTACGGGCCGGGGCGCACGATCGCCCACAGCCCGGCCGCGTGCGCCGCGTCCAGGAACCTCCCCAGCGCCCGCGCGTCCCGGTAGCGGCCGGGGGCGGGCTCGTGCAGGTTCCACGGCACGTACGTCTCGACGCAGTTCAGCCCCATCGCCCGCAGCATCGCCAGCCGGTGGCCCCACTGCGACTCGTGCACCCGGAAGTAGTGCAGCGCCCCCGACAGCAGCCGCACCGGCCGTCCGTCCAGCAGAAAGTCCTTCTCACCCACGGTGAAGTCAGCCATCGCCCCGCCCGTCTCTCGTTCCGCGCCCCGCCACCCTCGCCCCTGGCGCGGGCCCCGGTCCATGGACAAAGATCGGCGCTGATTGGACGCAAAGAGGTGACGGGAGGCGGCGGAGGCGGCATGTACCACACCTGGATGCGCTACTTCACGCCGAGCCAGGTCCACCACCGGCTCGGACTGGTCTGCCTGGGCGTCGGGATGCAGCACGGCGCCCTTCCGTGCGTCGGCCCGCGCACCCTGGACCACCACGTCGCCGTGGTGATCGGCGCGGGCGGCGGCTGGTTCGAGGGCGCGGACGGGCGGCGGGTCACCGTCACCGCGCCCGCGCTGCTCTGGCTCACCCCGGGCGTGCCCCACCACTACGGGCCCGACCCAACCACCGGCTGGGACGAGTCCTTCGTCGACTTCGCCGGACCCGCCACCGCCACCTACACCGAACTCGGCTACATCGAGCCCGACCGGCCCGTCGTCCCGCTCGCCGACACGGCCGGCGCCCGCGCCGCCGTCGGCAGGATCGCCCGGGCTGCCCGCCGGGGCAACCCGCTCCTGGAGGTCGAGACGGGCGCCGCCGTCCACGAACTCCTCGTCGCCCTGCGCCGCGCCCGCGCCGACCTCGCGCCCGACGGCGACCCCGTCCTCCAGGCGCTCGCCCGCGACGCCTTCCGGCCGCTGTCGGTGGCCGAGCACGCCGCCCGGCACGGAATGACCCCCGCCGCCCTGCGCGCCGCGGTGCGCCGGGGCGCCGGATGCAGCCCCAAGGACTATCTGCTCGGCATCCGCCTCGGCCGGGCCAAGGAGCTCCTCGCCGCCACCGAGCTGCCGGTCGCCGCCGTGGCCCGCCGGGTGGGCTACGACGACCCCGCGTACTTCTCCCGCCTGTTCACCCGGCGCGTCGGCACCGCCCCGGTCCGCTTCCGCGAGCAGCAGGGACGGGCCGTCCCCGGCGGCTGGAGCGAGAGGATCCCGGATCCTGAACACCCTCCGACGATCCCCGGCCCGGCCACGTAAGCTCGACGACCATGACCACGATCGACCCCTCCGTGCAGGCGGAGCTCGCCCGGCTCCGGGACAGCATCGACAACATCGACGCGGCCGTCGTCCACATGCTCGCCGAGCGCTTCAAATGCACCCAGCAGGTCGGCCACCTCAAGGCCGAGCACAAGCTGCCGCCGGCCGACCCCGCCCGTGAGGCCCAGCAGATCGACCGGCTGCGCCGCCTCGCGGAGAACGCCAAGCTGGACCCGGCCTTCGCCGAGAAGCTCCTGAACTTCATCATCGCGGAGGTGATCAGGCACCACGAGACGATCGCCAAGTCCTCGTGAGCCGCGGCGCACCCGCCCGGCGCGTGCGCTGAGAGCGCAACGCCCTCCCGATGTGCCGACCGGGGCACATCGGGCAGCATGGCCTCCATGTCCGTACTGACGCGCGACGAAGCGCAGACCCGTGCCCGGCTCCTCGACGTCCAGCGGTACGAGATCGCCCTCGATCTCACCACCGGCGAGGAGACCTTCGACTCCCACACCGTCATCCACTTCACCGCACGCGCGGCCGGGGACACCTTCGTCGAGGTCAAGCCGGCCACCCTGCGCTCGGTCACCCTCGACGGGGAGCCGCTGGACCCCGCCGCACTCGCCGGGAACCGCCTCGCGCTCACCGGCCTCACCCAGGGCCCGCACGAGCTGCGCGTCGAGTCGGAGATGACGTACTCGCACACCGGCGAGGGACTGCACCGCTTCACCGACCCCGCCGACGGCGAGACCTACCTCTACACCCAGCTCTTCATGGAGGACGTGCAGCGCGTCTTCGCCGCCTTCGACCAGCCCGACCTCAAGGCCGTCTTCGACCTCACCGTCACCGCGCCCGAGAACTGGACCGTGCTGGCCAACGGCATCACCGAGCACCAGGGCGGGGGCCGCTGGAAGGCCGCCACCACACCGCTGCTCTCCACCTACTTCGTGGCGCTCGCCGCGGGCCCCTGGCACTCGATCACCACCGAGCACGCCGGCCTGCCCTTCGGCCTGCACTGCCGCCGCTCGCTCGCGCCCCACCTCGACGCCGACGCCGAGGAGCTCTTCGAGATCACCCGGCAGTGCTTCGACCGCTACCACGAGAAGTTCGACGAGCCCTACCCCTTCGACTCCTACGACCAGGCCTTCGTGCCCGAGTTCAACGCGGGCGCGATGGAGAACCCGGGCCTGGTCACCTTCCGCGACGAGTTCGTCTTCCGCTCCGCCGTCACCGACACCGAGCGCCAGACCCGAGCCATGGTCGTCGCACACGAGATGGCCCACATGTGGTTCGGCGACCTGGTCACCCTGCGCTGGTGGGACGACATCTGGCTGAACGAGTCCTTCGCCGAGTACATGGGCTACCAGACGCTCACCGAGGCGACCCGCTTCACCGACACCTGGGTGGACTTCGGCATCGTCCGCAAGACCTGGGGCTACGACGCCGACCAGCGCCCCTCCACCCACCCCGTCGCCCCCGACCCCGACGCCGTGCCCGACACCGCCGCCGCGATGCTCAACTTCGACGGCATCTCCTACGCCAAGGGCGCCTCCGCGCTGCGCCAGCTGGTGGCCTGGATGGGCGAGAAGGACTTCCTCGCGGGCATCAACACCCACTTCAAGCGGCACAGGTTCGCCAACGCCACCCTCGCCGACTTCATCGACAACCTGGCCTCCGCCACCGACCGCGACGTCCACGCCTGGGCGCGGAAGTGGCTGCGCACCACCGGCGTGGACACCCTCACGCCGGTGGTCGCCGAGGCCGAGGGCTCCTGGACGCTCGCCGTCGAGCAGAACGGGGACCGCCCGCACCGGATCGCGGTCGGCGCCTACGACACCGACCCGGCGAGGCCCGGGCGGCTCGTGTTGCGCGAGCGCTTCGAGATCGACGTGCCGGGCACGGTTTTGGCCCGCCCCGGCGCCCGCCCCTCGCTCGTGCTCCTCAACGACGGCGACCTCTCCTACGCCAAGGTGCGCCTGGACTCCGAGTCCTGGCAGACCGCCCTGCGCTCGCTGTCCGGGCTGCCCGACCCCCTCAGCCGCGCCGTCGTCTGGAACGCCGCCCGCGACATGGTCCGCGACGGCCTGCTCGCGCCCGCCGCCTATCTGGAGGCGGCCCGCGCCCACCTGCCGTACGAGTCGGACCTCGCCGTCGTCCAGGGCGTCCTCGGCTTCGCCCTCGCCCAGGTCGCCGACCGCTACCTCGCGGACAGCGCCCGCCCCGCCGCCCTCGCCCTGCTCGGCGAGCTCACCCGCGACCTGCTGCGGCGCACCGAGGACGGTGACAACCCGGGCCTGCGCCTCATCGCCGTACGCCACTTCATCGACTGCGCCGCCCAGCCCCACACCATCCAGGAGTGGCTCGCAGACGGGAGCGTGCCCGGCGGCCCCGAACTCGACCCGGAGCTGCGCTGGCGCGTCCTGACCCGCCTCGCGGTCCTGGGTGCGGTCTCCGAGGCGGAGATCGACGCCGAGCTGGCCCGCGACCACAGCGCCACGGGCGAGGAGGGTGCGGCCCGCTGCCGCGCCGCGCTGCCCGACCCCTCGGCCAAGACGGCGGCGTGGGCGGCGATGTTCGAGGGGGACACCCTCTCCAACTACCTGTTCACCGCCACCGCCCAGGGCTTCTGGCAGCCCGAACAGGCCGATCTCGTACGGGAGTACGTGGCGGCCTTCTACGTGGACGCGGTCCCGCTGGCCGCCCGCCGCGGCCCCGCGATCGCGGAGGCGGCCGGCCGCTACGCCTTCCCGCACACCGCGGTCGACGAGGAGGCGGTGGCCCTCGGCGAGGCGTGTCTGTCCCGGGACGACCTCCTGCCGGCGCTGCGCCGCAAGCTGACCGACCAGGTCGACGACCTGCGCCGGGCCCTGGCGGTCCGTAACGCGTGACGGGGGAGGTCCAGGGGGGCCGTGGGCGAGGCGTGCCCGCCCGGTGCCCGATCGGGGAGGTCCGGTGACAGGGGTGGCGTGCTCATACCAGCGCGCCACCCCCCGGTACCCCGCCTCCGGGGGCCAAGTACCACTTTCGGGTTGAGATCGCCCCGCCCGGCGGTCCGACCGCGCCGGGACGCCGCACGCTGGGGGAGCCGTCGTTCGCGTACCCGAAGGACTCCCCCCGCATGCACACCCCGCCCCTCGCCGGCGGCCCCACCGGCCCCGCCGCCCTGCGCCCCCTCCTCGGCGTCGTCCTGGACGCGCTGGCCGAGGGCGCGGTGGCCCGGGGAGGCCCGCTGCCGCACGGTGGCCCCGAAGCCGTGGCCGTACGGGTCAAAGCCGCGGCCGGAGAGGTCTTCCCCGCCCACGGCACCGGCGCCGAAGAAGCACTCACCACCCTGGTCAGAGCCCTGGCCGAAGGCGCGGCCGACCCCGCAGACCCGCGCTGCGCGGCCCATCTGCACACCCCGCCGCTGGCCCTCGCGGCAGCCGCCGACCTCGCCGCCTGCGCCCTGAACCCCTCCCTCGACTCCTGGGACCAGGCCCCCGCCGCCGCCGAGCTCGAAGCCCTCGTCACCCGGGCAGTGGCCGCCGCGTTCTGGCCCGGCGGCGACGCGCTCGTCACCAGCGGCGGCACCGAGTCCAACCAGCTCGCCCTGCTGCTCGCCCGCGAACACCACGGCCCCGTCCAGGTCGTCCAGGGCGCCAACGCCCACCACTCGATCGCCCGCGCCGCCTGGCTGCTGGGACTGCCCGCGCCCGTCACCGTCCCCGCCCCCTCCGGCACCCTCGACCTCGCCGCCCTCGACGACGCCCTCACCGCCCTGCCCCACCCCCTGCTCGTCACGGCCACCGCCGGCACCACGGACACCGGAGCCGTCGACCCGCTCCCCGAGATCGCCGCCCTGTGCGCCCGGCACGGCGCCGAACTGCACGTCGACGCCGCGTACGGCGGGCCGCTGATCTTCAGCGACACCCACCGCGACAAGCTGCGCGGCCTCGAACACGCCCACTCCCTCACCCTCGACCTGCACAAACTCGGCTGGCAGCCGGTCGCCGCCGGACTCCTCGCGGTCCCCGACCCGGCCCGCCTCGCCCCGCTCGCGCACACCGCCGACTACCTCAACGCCGAGGACGACACCGAAGCGGGGCTGCCCGACCTCCTCGGCCGCTCCCTGCGCACCACCCGCCGCCCCGACGTACTGAAGATCGCCGTCACCCTCCGCGCCCTGGGCCGCACCGGCCTCGCCGCCCTCGTCGACCGCACGATCGGCCTCGCCCAGCTCCTCGCGGACCTCGTCGAGCAGAACCCCGCGCTCGACCTGTACGAACGCCCCGCGATCTCCACCGTCCTGTTCCGCCCGGCCGGCGCCACCGACGACGAGGTCGCCGCGATCCGGCGCACCCTGCTCACCGAGGGCCGCGCCGTGCTCGGCCGGGCCCGCGCCGACGGGCGCCTGTGGCTCAAGGCCACCCTGCTCAACCCCCACACCACCCCCGGCGACCTGGCACAGCTCCTCAAGACCGTGGAAGGCAGCACCCCGCGATGACCGCACCGGCACCCGCCCAAGACATCGACCGTCCGCACGACCTGGTGGGCATCGGAGTGGGCCCCTTCAACCTCTCGCTCGCCGCCCTCGCCCACGGCGTCCCCGGCGGACTCTCCACCGCCTTCTACGAACAGCGCCGCGCCTTCCACTGGCACCCCGGCCTGCTCATCGAGGGCACCACCCTCCAAGTCCCCTTCCTGGCCGACCTGGTGACCCTCGCCGACCCCGCCAGCCCCTGGTCCTTCCTCAACTACCTGCGCCACCGCGAGCGGCTCTTCCCGTTCTACTTCGCCGAGCGCTTCCACATCCAGCGCACCGAGTACGACGCGTACTGCCGCTGGGTCAGCGAGAACCTGCCCGGACTGCACTTCGCACACCAGGTGGACGCGGTCCGCTGGAACGCCGAACGGGAGGTGTTCGAGGTCGACTTCACCCAGCTCGACGCCCACGGCCAGGCCGAGGCCCTGGGCCGCTCCTACGCCCGCAACCTGGTCCTGGGCGTCGGCACCGAGCCGTACGTGCCGGAGGCGCTGAAGCCGCTCGCGGACGCCCCGGCCGTGCCCGTCGTCCACTCGGCGGACTACCTGGACCACCGCGAGCGGTTCCTCGCCGCCGACCACGTCACCGTCGTCGGCTCCGGCCAGTCCGGCGCCGAGGTCTTCCTCGACCTGCTGCGCAGCCGCCCCCCGGGCCGCGAGGGCCTCACCTGGCTCGCCCGCACCGAGACCTTCGCGCCGATGGAGTACTCCAAGCTGGGCCTGGAGCACTTCACGCCCGACTACACCCGCTACTTCCACGCCCTGGCCGAGCCCGTCCGCGACGAGCTGGTGCCCCGCCAGTGGCAGCTCCACAAGGGCATCGACGCCGACACCATCGCCGCCATCCACGACGAGCTCTACCGCCGCACCCAGCACGGCGGCTGGCCCGACGCCACCCTCACCCCCGGGGTCAACGTCCGTACGGCGGGCCGGGTCGCCACCACCAAGGTCGAACTGCACCTCGAACACGCCCAGCAGGGCGTGCGCTCCCGGCTGACCACCGACGCGGTGGTCCTCGCCACCGGCTACCGGGAGCGCCCCCTGGCCCGCATGCTGTCCGGGCTCGACCCCTATATGCGCCTGGACTCCTGCGAACGCCCGCGCATCGACGCCGACTTCCGGCTGGTCCTGGACAGTTCGGTCACCGGAGCGGTCTACGTCCAGAACGCGGAGAAGCACACCCACGGCGTCGGCGCCCCCGACCTGGGCCTGGCCGCCTGGCGCAGCGCGACGATCCTGAACACCCTGACGGGCAAGGAGCCCTACCCGCTCCCCGCCCGTACGGCGTTCACGACGTTCGGCCTCACCAGGCCGGAGGCCCCCCGCCCGGCACCGAGGTCCCCGGAGGGTCTGATCCCCCTGGAGGGCTGAGCCCCCCGGGGGACCCGACGCGACGGCGCGGCGTGCGCCACCGCGCGGGCGCGGGCTTCACCCGGCGTGGCGGGCCGCCCCCGTCCTCCCAGGAGGCGCGGGGAACCGCGCGACCAGCCCCCACGACCCGCACACGAGGGCCTAGAAGACAGGCACCCCGTCCCGGACCAGCTTCCAGTCCACGGAAGCGAACGAGGCGGGGTCCACCACCCCCTTCGCCTTCACCCACGCGATGATCGTGTTCCGGATCTCCTCGGAGTTCGCCCACACCTGCTTCGCCCCGGCGACATGCGGGAAGTTGCCGCCCCCGTTGGCCCGGTAGTTGTTGACGGCGAGCACGAACTGCGCGGCCGGGTCCAGCGGCTTGCCCTGGAAGGACAGGTTCACGATCCGGGAACCGGCCGGCTTCGCGATGTCGATGTCGTACACCAGCCCCGACACCGCGTCATAGTTGTAGTCGGGTGTGTTGTCCGCGTTCGTCAGCTTCGCCGGGTCCACCGGTGCCCCGGCCGGCGTCTGCGCGTAGTACCGCGCCGAGAACTCCAGGTAGTCCTTGAGCTGCGCCCCTGTCAGCACCCGGGCTTCCAGCGTGTTCTCGAACGGGTAGAGGCCGGCCGCGTCCTTGATGGTGACCTGCCCCGCCGGGATGACGGCCGTGCGCGAGAAGCAGGAGGCCTGCGACAGCACCGGCAGCGCCGCGTACGCGCCGCCCGCGAGCGCCGCCTTGACCGTGTCCACCTGGACCGCGTTGATCAGGTCGATGATCGGCTCGTCCTTCCAGGCCGCCTCGGCGGTGCTCATCGCCGCCTTCGACGTGCCGATGACCTGGTTGACGTACGCCACGACCTTACGGTGCTCGTCGGAGAGCAGGCGGACGATCTTCGGGTCCTCGGCGGCGGCGTTGGAGTTCAGGACCTTCGCCCCCGCCCTCTCGACCGTCCAGCGGCCCCTCTCCCACACCAGGTCGAAGTCGAAGACGGTCAGCCGCTGCCCCCACTTCAGCGGCTCGGAGAGCACGACCTCCTTGCCGGTCTCCTTGTTCGCCACCCGGTACTCGGGAATCTCCGTGTGCGCGTGCCCGACCAGGATCGCGTCGATCCCCGGCACCTGCTGGGCCACCAGCGCGGCCGCGTTCTCGATGTACGGCAGCTGGTCACCGTAGGAGGAGGTGCCGGAGGAGCCCGAGTGGGCCGCCACGACCACCACGTCCGCGCCCATCGAGCGCAGCCTCGGCACCCACTTCGCGGCCTGCTCCTCAAGGCCGGGGAAGACCATCCTGCCGCTGACGTTGGCCTTGTCCCAGATGGCGATGCCGGGGTTGGTCAGACCGAGGACCGCGACCTTCACGTCCCGCCCGTGCGGGGTGCGCAGCCGCTTGATGACGTACGGCTGGAAGGCCGGCTTCAGGGTCTTGGCGTCCAGCGCGTTGGCGCCGAGCAGCGGGAAGTCGCACTGCTCCTCGAACTTGCGCAGCACCGGGATGCCGTAGTTGAACTCGTGGTTGCCCAGGGCGGCGGCGTGGTAGCCGATCGCGTTCATGGCCTGCGCCATCGGGTGGACCGGGCCGTGCTTGGCCGTGATCGGGTCGACCTTGGCGTAGTAGTACGACAGCTGGGTGCCCTGGATGGTGTCACCCGCGTCGATCATGAGGGTGTTGTGGCGGCCCTTCTCCTTGCGGACCTGCTCGACGAGCGTGGAGATCTTGGCGAGGCCGACGTCGTTGTGGGCCTTGTCGTCGAACTCCTTGTCCGTGAAGTAGTCCCAGTTGAAGACGTTGCCGTGCAGGTCGGTGGTGCCCATGACGCTGAACGAGTACCGCTTCGGCGCGTGGCCGTGCCCGTGCCCGCGCTCATGGGCCTCGGCGGGGGCCGCGACGCCCCCGGCTATGGCCGCACCGGCCCCGGCGGCGGCCGTGGTGCCCAGGAACGTCCTACGGTTCAGCGGCATGTGATGCACTCCCTGACGAGGTGTTACGCGCGTAGACGTCCTCGACGCGCGTAGAAGGTCGAGAGGATTTTGGCGCAGAACCGGCCATCCGCAACACCCCTGGCGGGTTTCGATCGGATGACCACGAAAAAACGTCCGGTCCCGAGCGGACTCCACCCGGGACCGGACGTATCTACCTGGGGGGCGCGGGGCCATGTCACGGGGCCGCGTCGGCGCGACCAGCCCCCACCGCCCCACCCCGCCCCTCCGGACGGGCGCTAGGCACAGACAAGCCGCGCCCCGCCCCAGTCGGCGTGGTCGAAGTCGACCCCGTCCCCGGCGTCGGTGACGACCAGCCGCAGCCTGGCGCCACCCCTGAGATCGGCGGTGAGGTGGCTGGGCGGGTCGGCGGCGGTCCGCACCCCGCTGTCGGCGGCCAGTGTGCCGTCCCGCCAGATCTGGAACCGGACGGACCCCCGGCTCACCGACTCGTCGTCGACACCCACGTCGACCCCGAGCGAGGAGCAGCGGCCGCCGAGGTGGTAGGTGATCTCGCTCGGCGCGTGGGTGCCGAGGCCCTTGGCGTACGCCGTGCCGCCGATGGTCAGCGTGCGCCCGTCGCCCGCCGCCTGCTCCCCGTTGCTGCGGTCGCGCTCCACCGGGCCCCAGCCGCCGGCCGCCGAGATCCACGGCAGATCGCTCAGCTGGCTCGTGCCGGTCGGCGGCGGCACCGGACTGCCCGGCGTCACCCGGAACATGACCGTGCCGTGCGCGGGCACCGACGCCCCGATGGCGCCGGAGGTGGTGCTGGTGGCCTTGGACCACAGGTCCTTCAGCGCGTACGAGGACGCCCCGCCGATGCCGATGTCCTGCGCCGTCGTGGAGACCGTCCTGGCCGATGCGGTCTCGTTGGTGAGCGTCACCGAACGGCCGCCGTCGGCCAGCGGCTTGGACATCACCACGAGACCGCCGGAGCTGGAGACGACCGTGCCCTGCCGGCCCAGCGGGTCCTGGTCCACCGCGATCACATCGGTGTTCTTGAGGATGGCGAGCGTCGAGGGGCTCGCGGTGCGCAGATCGCTGCCGATCAGCAGCGGCGCGGCCATCTGCGACCAGAGGCTGAAGTGGGTGCGGTACTCGGTGTCGCTCATCCCGCCGTTGCCGACCTCCAGCATGTCGGGGTCGTTCCAGGCGCCCGGCCGGGCGTACGGCGCCAGGGGCTGGTTCTGGTGGGCGATGGAGATCATGCTCGACCAGGAGTCGCTGATGTCCCCGGTGGTCCGCCAGGAGTTGCCGATGGCCGGGGCCCAGGTCCAGGGCTGGTTGGAGCCCCATTCGCAGATGCTGTAGAGGATCGGGCGGCCGGTGGCGCGGGAGGCCGCCGCCAGCGCGTCACCCATGGCCCGGTAGCGCTGCCTGGCGTCGACACCGGCATTGTTGCAGTTGTCGTACTTGAGGTAGTCCACGCCCCAGGAGGCCCACAGGTTCGCGTCCTGCTGCTCGTGGCCGAGACCGCCGGGGAAGCCCTGCGGATCACAGGTCTTGGTGCCCGCGCTGGAATAGAGGCCGAACTTCAGGCCCTTGGCGTGCACATAATCGGCCACGGCCTTGATGCCGTGCGGGAAGCGCACCGGGTCCGGGACGAGGTTGCCGCTCGCGTCCCTGTTCGGCAGGGCCCAGCAGTCGTCCAGGTTGACGTAGGTGTACCCGGCGTCCTTGAGGCCCTGCGAGACGAAGGTGTCGGCGATGCCTTTGACCATGGCCTCGTTGAACTCGGCACGGCAGTGCGTGGAGTTCCAGTTGTTGAACCCCATCTGCGGGGTCCGGGCGAGCCCGTTGTCCACGGTCGCCACGGAGGGCGCGGGGGAGGGCGCTGCGGTGGCGGGCGGCGCCGCCGTGGCGGTGAGGGCGACCAGGCCGCCCGCGAGGAGGGGGAGGGCGGCGAGCGCGGCGCCGGCCCGTTTGCTGGCTGTGCTGAGCCTGGTGAGTCCTCTGAGCGATGACATGTGCGGCTCCGTCGAGGTAGGGATGCCGAATTCAACGAGCTCAAACGAAAACGAACATATTCCAGCGTCGGGACTCGAACATGTCAAGGGTTTGCGCGGGGTCCGGAACAGGGCGCCGCCCGCTCATCGGAGCGCCCCGGCGCACAATTCAACAGTTGTCAATAACCCTTCATGCAAAGGTTGTTGAGTAGTCACGCCGGACCAATTCTCTACCGGCCGGTAAGCCCTAGGCTCGAAGCATGCGTCGAGCAAAGATCGTCTGTACCCTGGGGCCCGCCACCGACACGTACGACCAGATCAAAGCCCTGGTCGAGGCCGGAATGGACGTGGCCCGCTTCAACCTCAGCCACGGCACGTACGCGGACCACGAAGAGCGCTACCACCGTGTGCGCAAAGCCGCCGACGAGACGGGCCACAGCGTCGGAGTGCTCGCCGACCTTCAAGGCCCGAAGATCCGCCTCGGACGTTTCCGCGAAGGCCCCGTACTGCTTGAACGCGGCGACGAGTTCACCATCACCGTGGAGAACATCGAAGGCGACCGCCACACCTGCGGCACCACCTACTCCGGCCTCGCCGACGACGTCACCACCGGCGAGCGCATCCTCGTCGACGACGGCAAAGTCGCCCTGGAAGTCGTCGGCGTCGAAGGCCCGCGCGTGCGCACCCGCGTCGTCGAGGGCGGCATGGTCTCCGACCACAAGGGCCTCAACCTCCCCGGCGTCGCCGTCTCCGTACCCGCGCTCTCCGAGAAGGACGTCGACGACCTGCGCTGGGCCCTGCGCACCGGCGCCGACGTCATCGCGCTCTCCTTCGTCCGCAGCGGCCGCGACATCGAGGACGTCCACCGCGTCATGGACGAGGAGGGCCGCCGCGTCCCCGTGATCGCCAAGATCGAAAAGCCGCAGGCCGTCGACAACATCGACGACATCGTGGCCGCCTTCGACGGAATCATGGTGGCGCGCGGCGACCTGGGCGTCGAAATGCCCCTCGAACAGGTCCCGATCGTCCAGAAGCGGGCCATCAAGCTCGCCAAGCGCAACGCCAAGCCCGTCATCGTCGCCACCCAGATGCTCGACTCGATGATCGACAACTCCCGCCCCACCAGGGCCGAGGCCAGCGACGTGGCCAACGCCGTCATCGACGGCACGGACGCGGTGATGCTCTCCGGCGAGACGAGCGTCGGCAAGTACCCGGTCGAGACCGTCCGCACGATGAGCCGCATCGTCGAGGCGGCCGAGGAAGACGTACTCGCCAAGGGCCTGCCCCCGCTCACCGAGCGCAGCAAGCCCCGCACCCAGGGCGGCGCGGTGGCCCGCGCGGCAGCCGAGATGGGCGACTTCCTCAACGCCAAATACCTCGTCGCCTTCACCCAGTCAGGCGACACGGTCAAGCGCCTCTCCCGCTACCGCTCCCCGATCCCGCTCCTCGCCTTCACCCCCGACCCCGCCACCCGCTCCCAGCTCAACCTCACCTGGGGCGTGGAGGCCTTCCTCGGGCCGCACGTGGAGTCGACGGACGCGATGGTGGCGCAGGTCGACGAACAGCTCCTGAAGATCGGCCGCTGCCGGCGCGGCGACATCGTGGTCATCACGGCGGGCTCCCCGCCCGGGGTCGCGGGCTCGACCAACCTGGTCCGCGTCCACCACATCGGCGAGGCGGACAGCCTGAAGTAGCGCCAGGTCCCCCGGAGTCCGAGACTCCGGGGGGTCAGTGCTTGGGGCCGATGTGGCTGTCCATGAGGGCTACGGAGTCGCGGCGGGCGATCGAGACGTTCCACGCGGTGGGCGAGCGGCGGGAGCACTTCCAGGCGACTCCGAGCCGATCCAGGGTGGCGGTGAGCAGGTCGATGATGTCGGCGGAGGAATTGGTGAAGAAGTACCGGGGGTACTCGTAGCGCTTCTTCTCGCCCGCGACGAGCCGGGTTGCCCAGTTGGTGATCCGGCAGCCGTCGGAGTGGATGAGCCCTTTGACGAACTCCCACGGATGGGCGTCGACGATCTCCCGCTGCCAGGGTGCGAGCACGATGCGCCGCTCGTGTTTCCTGCCGGGGCCGTGTTGGGGGAAGAGGCAGTAGAGGTGCTTCGAGTAGATCGCCACTTGTCGGCAGCCCTGCCGCCGCACCTGGCTGACGCGGTTGGCGGGGAGTACCGCGCGCATCGCGTCCGCGCACTCCTCGATGAGTCCGGGCCAGGCGTCCGCGCAGGCGACGGAGAGCTTCGGAGCCCGCATGGCGCGGTTCTGGACGATGTGGCCGTCGCCGAGGTAGAGGCCGAGGAGATATGCGTACCCGGCCCGGTCGAGCTCCCCACCGTGGCAGCGCGGGCACTGCGGGCGGGGCGCGCCGAGGCACTCGCCGCGTCGGGCGCGGTCATCGTGCTTCCAGTGGCCGACCGTCCCGACGGGAACCCCCAGTCGGCGGGCGACATCGACGTTCCTCGCACCGTCGCGCAGCAGGGTGAGTGCCTGTTCTCGCACGCTCGGGCCATGAAAGTGCATGGGCGCAGTCTGCGGCGATGGCCCGCGACCACGAGCGGCTACGGCCGCTTTTTCACGAGAACGAGAAGGTCCACTTCGGAAATGCGACCTTGGAATCGAAGGAAAAGTGCCCCGGGTCGGACTCGAACCGACACTGTATGGGTTTTGAATCCATTGCCTGCTGCCAATTGGGCTACCGGGGCTCGCAGAATCAGAGGTTGCCTTTGACCCGCTGCGCGTCCACCATATCGCAGCTAGGTACGCTCTTGGGAAGCAGTGCCTGCCCCGCAACAAGGAGCCCCCGTGACCGCCCCCGAGTCGCCCCAGCCCGTCGCCGACGACGACAAGTCGCACGTCCCGCCGCTGACGACCCGTGTCGTCATCGCCGAGGACGAGGCCCTCATCCGCCTCGACCTCAAAGAGATGCTCGAAGAAGAGGGCTACGCGGTCGTCGGAGAGGCCGGGGACGGGCAGAAGGCCGTCGAGCTCGCCCGGGAGCACCGCCCCGACCTGGTCATCCTCGATGTGAAGATGCCGGTCCTCGACGGCATCTCGGCGGCCGAGCAGATCGCCAAGGAGTCCATCGCCCCGGTCCTGATGCTCACCGCCTTCTCGCAGCGCGACCTGGTGGAGCGGGCGCGGGACGCCGGGGCCATGGCGTATCTCGTGAAGCCGTTCTCCAAGAGCGACGTCGTGCCCGCGATCGAGATGGCGGTGTCCCGGTTCACGGAGCTGAAGGCGCTGGAGCAGGAGGTCGCGGACCTCTCCCAGCGTCTGGAGACGCGCAAGCTGGTCGACCGCGCGAAGTCGATCCTCCAGACGCAGTACGGGCTGACCGAGCCCGCCGCGTTCCGCTGGATCCAGAAGACGTCGATGGACCGGCGTCTGTCGATGCAGCAGGTGGCGGAGGCGGTCATCGAGGACGCGGAGGAGAAGAAGGCGGCGAAGGGGTAGGTCCGGCCCGGCCTTTGCCAGCGGGTGATCCGTGGCTTGTCGCGCGGTTCCCCGCGCCCCTCGACGCGTACGGGCCGCGCCACTCTTCGTGGCGCGGCCCGTACACGTAACCCTTGCTAGTCCTCGCCGAGGTACGTCTTGCGGACGTTCTCGTCGTGGAGGAGGTCCTGCCCGGAGCCGGAGAGCTTGATCTCGCCGACCTCCATCACATGGGCGTGGTCCGCCAGGGAGAGCGCGGCCTGGGCGTTCTGCTCGACGAGCAGGATCGTGGTGCCCTGGGCCTTCAGCTCGACGATGGTCTCCATGATCTTCTGCATCATGATCGGGGAGAGCCCCATCGACGGCTCGTCCAGCATCAGCAGCTTGGGCTGGGACATCAGGGCCCGGCCCATCGCGAGCATCTGCTGCTCGCCGCCGGAGAGCGTGCCGGCCGCCTGCTTGCGCCGCTCGCCCAGGATGGGGAACAGCTCGTACGCCCGCTGGATGTCCTTCTCGATGCCTTCCTTGTCGTTCCGCAGAAACGCTCCCAGCTGGAGGTTCTCGGCTATGGAAAGGCGCGGGAAGATGTGCCGGCCCTCGGGGGAGTGGGCCAGTCCCAGCGACACGATCTTGTGTGCGGGGATGTTGGCCAGGGGCTTCCCGTCGAAGGTGATCCGGCCGCCGGACGGCTTGAGCAGGCCCGACAGGGTCCGCAGGGTGGTGGTCTTGCCGGCGCCGTTGGTGCCGATGAGCGTGACGACCTGGCCCGCCTCGACGCTGAAGGAGATCCCCTTGACGGCCTCGATCTTGCCGTAGGCGACGCGGAGGTCCTCGACTTCCAGAAGAGCGGTCACTGGGAGTCTCCTTCGGTACGGGTCTTTCGTGGAGCGTCGGCGTCCGCATCGGCGCTGGCGTCGGCGTCCGCGTCGGCACGGGCGCCGGACTCGGCACCGGCCAGAGGGGCCTCGGCGTCGGCAGGGGCGGCCTCGGCACCGGCTGCCGGAGAGGTGTCGGCCGAAGGGGCCGCGGAAACGGCCTCGGCCGGGGCCGTCTCCGGAGAGACGGGGGCATCGGCGGAATGCCCGGCGGAATGCGCCGCCGCGGCCGCCGCCTCCACCTCCGCGACCTCCTCGCCCCCGGGCGCCCCCTCGAAGGGGGTGCCGAGGTATGCCGCGATGACGCGCTCGTCGCCCTGCACCACGTCGGACGTGCCCTCGACGAGCTTCTCGCCCTGGAGCAGCACCGTCACGCGGTCGCACAGGTTGAAGATGAAGCGCATGTCGTGCTCGATGACGAGGACGGCGATGCCCATGTCCCGGATCGCGAAGACCAGTTCCTCGGTGGCGCGGGTCTCCTGCGGGTTCATTCCGGCGGTCGGCTCGTCCAGGAGCAGCAGCCCCGGCTCGCTCGCCAGTGCCCGGGCGATCTCCAGCTTGCGCTGCTCGCCGTAGGGGAGGTTGCGGGCGAGGTGGTCCGCCTTGTGGGGCAGGCCGATGAACTCCAGGAGTTCCATGGCGCGTTCGCGGGACTTGGCCTCGGCCTTCTTGAAGCCGGGGCCGCGCAGCAGGGCGGACCAGAGGCCCTCCTTGGTGCGGGTGTGGCGGCCGACGAGCACGTTCTCCAGAACGGTCATGTTGGCGAAGAGCCGGATGTTCTGGAAGGTGCGGGCGATACCGGCCTGGGTGACCAGGTGCGGCTTGGGCGGCAGCACGGTGCCCTTGTAGGAGACCTTGCCCTCGGTGGGGACGTAGAGGCCGGTGAGGCAGTTGAAGAAGGTGGTCTTGCCGGCGCCGTTGGGGCCGATGAGACCGACGATCTCGCCGCTGTTGACGGTGAGGTCGACGTTGCGTACGGCGGTCAGTCCGCCGAACCGCATGGTGACGCCGGACGCCTGGAGCACGGGGCTGGGGGCGGTGGTGATGGTCTGTGCGGTCATCGTGGTTACGCCTCCGCCTTGGTGACGCCGACGGTGGTGTCCGGAAGGCCCTTTTCGGGGACGTCCAGTTGGCCGGTCTCGTGGAATTCGAGCTGGCGGCGCCGGTTGGCGACGATGCCCTCGGGGCGGAACCGCATCAGCAGGATGAGGGCGACGCCGAAGCCGAAGAGCTCGTACTCCTTGAGGAAGCTGAGCTTCTCGGGGATGAGGTAGAGCATCGAGGCGCCGAGCAGCGGGCCGCTGACGGTGCCCATGCCGCCGAGGACGACGGCCGCGAGCAGGAAGGCCGAGTTGGGCGGGGCGGCGCCGGCGAACTGGAAGGGTGTGGGTACCACGCTGTAGTTGACGTGGGCGAAGACCGTGCCCGCGAGTCCCGCGAGGGAGGCGCCGAGGGCGAAGGCGATGAGCTTGACGCGGAAGCCGTTGATGCCCATGGCGGTGGCGGCGGTCTCGTCCTCGCGGATGGCGATCCAGGAGCGGCCGATACGGGAGTTCGCGGCGCGGTTGAAGACGAGCACGATGAGGGCCGTGATCAGCAGCATCAGGAACAGGTAGTTGCCGAAGCGGCCGATGGTGCGTCCGGCGATGTCGTGTGCGGCGCCCAGGTTGAACCCGAAGATCTCCAGGTCGGGGATCTGGGAGATGCCGTTGGGGCCGTTGGTGAGGTTGGGACCGGAGTGGCCGTCGAGGTTGTTGACGGTGATTCGGAAGATTTCTCCGAAACCGAGGGTGACGATGGCCAGATAGTCGCCGCGCAGCCGCAGTGTTGGTGCGCCGATGATCACGCCGAAGACGAGTGAGGCGCCCATGCCGATCAGTGCGGCGGCCCAGAACGGGACCTGCACCCCGGAGAAGCGGGAGAACTCGGAGCCGGAGACCAGCGCGGCGGCGTAGGCGCCGACGCCGAGGAAGGCCACGTAACCGAGGTCGAGCAGTCCGGTGAGACCGACGACGATGTTGAGGCCGAGGGCGACGGTGCCGAAGATGAGGATGTTGGCGCCGAGGTTGGCGTTGTGGTCCTCGCTCTGGGTGAAGGGGAAGATCACGGCGGCGAGGAAGACCGCGGTGGTGGCGAATCCCTTGTGCCGGGCGTTGAGTTCGGTGAACCGGTCGAAGAGACCGGCGGCGAACAGCGCCATGGAGGCGAAGAGGACCAGGAGCAGCAGGCCGATGAAGGTCTCGCTCTCCTCGTCGTCGATGCCGATGCCGTACGTGAAGACGACCAGGCCGAGCGCGGTGGCCAGGGAGATGATCAGCCGCTGGACCCAGCTGGGGGCGGGCGCGGCGGCCGGGATGTGGTCGGGCTTGGCGATGTGGTCGCGCAGCGAGCGGCCGGGGCGGGGCAGCGCGAGCGCGCCGGCGACGGGCAGCAGGGAGGCGGCGGCCGCGACGAAGGCGCCGGGCTCCAGGTTGGCGAGGCCGCCGAGGTCGTAGGCGATGGCGATCGCGGTGTACCAGACGACGGCGAACGCGGAGACCGCGGCGAGCAGTACCGGGTTGTTGGAGCCGCCGGGGTTGACCCAGCCCAGGCCCCGCACGCCGTAGCCCGCGAGGGCGTAGAGCAGGGTGAGCGCGCCGGCGATGAGGGTGAGGGTCTGGAGGCCGGCCGGGTAGCCGGTGACGGTGAGGTCGCCGGGGAACTCGGAGGTCCAGGTCCAGGCGAGGAAGGTGGAGGCGATGGTGGCGGCGGCGCCGGCCGCGACGAGCAGCCGGGCGGCGGACGCGGGCAGCGGGAGGATGCCGCGCGGTTCGGCCGCGGGGGCGGCCTTGCTGCTGGTGGTGGTGCTGGTGGTCATGTGGATCACGCCCTGTCCGCGACGCGTTCGCCCACCAGGCCTTGTGGCCTGAAGAGCAGGACGAGGATGAGGAGGACGAACGCCCAGACGTTGGCCCAGCCGGAGCCGCCGAGCTGCTGCATCCCGGGGACGTCGGAGATGTAGGCGCTGGCCATGGTCTCGGCGAGGCCGAGGACCACGCCGCCGATCATGGCGCCGTAGATGTTGCCGATGCCGCCGAGGACGGCGGCGGTGAACGCCTTGAGGCCGGCCTGGAAGCCCATCTCGTACTTGATGGAGCCGTACTTCAGGCCCCAGGCGACACCCGCGACGGCGGCGAAGATGCCGCCGATGGCGAACGCGATCATGATGATCCGGTTGGTGTCGATGCCCATGAGCTGGGCGGTGTCCGGGTCCTGCGCGGTGGCCTGCATGGCGCGGCCGGTGCGCGAGGAGCGGACGAAGAGCGCGAGCGCCGCCATGCAGAGCGGGGCGGCGGTGATCAGGAAGATGTCACCGGAGCCGAAGGTGATCGAGCCGACGTGGAACGGTCCGCCCGGGAGCTGCGGGAACGGTTCGTCGTTCTTGGCCTTGGGGTACCAGTTGAAGACCGCCTGCTGGAGCGCGAGCGAGAGGCCGATCGCGGTGATCAGCGGCGCCAGGCGTGGCGCGCCGCGCAGTGGCCGGTAGGCGAAGCGTTCCGCCCCCAGGGCGATGAGCACGGAGACGAGTGCGCCGCCGATGAGCATCAGGGGGAGGGCTATCCACATGGATATGCCGTCGGGCAGCACGTAGAGGTAGACCGTGAGTCCGCCGAAGGCGCCGGTCATGAAGATCTCGCCGTGGGCGAAGTTGATGAGCTGGACGATGCCGTACACCATCGTGTAGCCGATGGCGATCAGCCCGTACATCGAGCCGAGGAGCAGCCCGTTGGCCAGCTGTTGCGGCAGGGTGTGCACCGCATGGCCTCCATGTGGATGGGGAGTGAGTGCAAGGGGAGTAGACGTCGGGCCGCGCGGTAGACGGTTGCCGTGGCCGCGCGGCCCTGTTGTCGTGCGGGTGGAGCGGTGATGCGGGTGCTGCGGTGATGCGGGTGGAACGGGTGGGGCTGGTGGAGCGGCCGGAGCGGGTGGTGGTCCGGGTCGTACAGGAGCGGGCTGGGGTCAGCCGGCGTTGTACGTGCCGCTCTTCACGGCCTTCCACTTGCCGTTGGTGACCTGGTAGACGGTCAGCTGCTTGTTGGTGGTGTCACCGAACTCGTCGAACGAGACCTTGCCGGCGATGCCCTCGAAGTTGGTCTTCTGGACCTCGGCGACGACCTGCTGGCGGGCGTCGGCCGGGACCTTGCCGTCCTTCACCACGTTGCCGACGGCCTTGATGATCGCGGTGGCCGCGTCGTACGAGTAGCCGCCGTAGGTGCCGTAGTCGCCCGGGTACTTCTTGTCCTTGTACTTCTGGATGAAGTCCTTGGCGGCCTGGAGGGTGTCGACCGGGACGCCGACGGAGGTCGCGAGGTCGCCCTCGCCCGCCTTGCCGGCGGTGGTGATGAAGGTGTCGCTGTAGATGCCGTCACCGCCGAAGAGCGGGATCTTCGCGCCGGAGTCCTTGAGCTGCTTGGTGACGATCTGCGCCTCGTCGTACTGGCCGCCGTAGTAGACCAGGTCCGCACCCGAGTTCTTGATCTTGGTGACGAGGGTGGCGAAGTCCTTGTCGCCCACGTTGACGTGGTCCTCGCCCGCGACCTTGCCGCCGGCCTTGGTGAAGCCCTGCTTGAAGAGCGCGGCCAGACCGGCGCCGTAGGTCTGCTTGTCGTCGACGACGAAGACGTTCTTCTTCTTCATCGTGTTGACCGCGTAGTCCGCCGCGAAGCCGCCCTGGATGGCGTCGGTGGTGGCGGTGCGGAAGTACGTCTTGAACGGGCGGGTCTTGTTCCCGGCCGCCCAGTCCTTGCCCTGGGTCAGGGTGGGGTTGGTGTTCGAGGGAGAGATCTCGACCAGGTTGGCGTTGGCGAACACCTGCTGCATCGTCTGGGCGACGCCCGAGTTCAGCGGGCCGACCACACCGAGGACGTCCTTGTTCGCGACGAGCGCCGTGGCGTTCTGCTGACCGGTCGGCGGCAGCGCCTTGTCGTCCAGTGCCTTGACCGCGAATTTGACGCCCGGGACGAGGTTCTTCGCGTTGGCGTCGTCGACGGCTATCTGCACGCCGTACTGGATGCCGAGGCCGGTGGCGGAGTTCTGGCCGGTGAGCGGGGCGTCGACACCGATGACCACGGTCGTCGTCTTGCCGCCGCCCTCGTCGTCCTTCTTGTCGCGCGAACCGCACGCGGTGAGGGTGAGAGCCCCCGTGGTGAGCACGGTGGTGAGTATGAGCAAGGAACGGTGTCGCACGATATGTCCTCTCCCTGGCGCGACGCCTCCGCTGAGGCGCCGTGTGACTCGCCGGGCCGTACTGGGGTTGGTACAGGGGCCGTGCAGCAGACGCGCCCGGCGGCGCGGTGACTGGCCGTGACTCTAGGCGCAGGTGGCGGAGTCGGGGACCAGGGAAGGTCAGGATGTGACTTTCTTGTTATGACGAGCGGACACGCCGGGGGGAGCTCTGTGGACAGATGGGGGCATTGGTACGCCCGAAGAGTGCCCACATACTGAGAATCCCCAGTTCCGCTAAGGGGCTTGAGCCGATCTTGCTACTGACAGGGGGGTTTGTCGGGGGTACCCGCCCCACCTGCGGCGTTGCCCCTGTCCCGGATTTTCGTAATGATCTTGTGAATGCGGCCCGGAAGCGCGGATCCCGTTCATCCCTTTCGCCCGAGTTACGGAGCGTTACGATCGGGAGTGGCCGGAAGGGTCGTGTGGCCCCGTCCCGGACGCGACACGGACTGGGTGCGATACGGACTGGACGCGCTACGGACTGGGCGCGGCCCCTAGTGGCGGCCACCCCCCATCGCCCCGTGGCGCGCGGTGCACTGTTCCCGTGCCTGGCGGTCTATGAGCCGCAACGCGGCGTCGGCGCCGTGCGCGCGCTGCTCGTCCCGGGCCGCGGCCACGATCCGCTCGTGGATCGCGTGCTGGTCGATCGAGAACCCCTTCTGCTCCCAGTCGAGCCCCGACCAGCGGTTGCTCTGGATCACGGCCCGGGCCCAGTACCCGACCAACTGCCGGCAGTCCTCTTCGGGGGTGCTGGTGGTGGGGGCAGGGACGGGTGTGACGACAGTGGCGCGCGATCCCGCAGAAGAACACCCGACGACCCCGCCACCGATGAGAAGCGCCCCGGCGGCGAGCACACCGACCCCGAACCGGAGCGGAATGTACCGCCGCGCGACGGGGTGTCCGATTCCCGATGGGCTCACCATGACGGGAACGGTAGGGGGTCACGATCGGTGACACAACTGGGGGGAGGGGGTGGGGTTTTGGGGACGGTGGGCTGTTGATCGGGGATCGTCTGCGGGCCGGTGGGTGGCTGCTCGCACAGTTCCCCGCGCCCCCGGAAGGCGCCTCCGGGTGATGCGGAATCCGGCCTCTCGGGCGGGGGCACTTCAGGGCCTCCCGCGTTTGAGGAGGGGGTCCGGGGCGGAGCCCCGACCCTTCAGGGGCGCGGGGAACTGCGCGACCAGCCCCCACGGGCCCCCAGGTGATCACGAAGCGGGGTGCAGGGCCGCCAAGCCCCGCAACGGGGGTCCGGGGGCGCAGCCCCCGGGAAACCCGCCTCCACCCCCGCCCACCCCCGGAGGGCTGAGGGAAGGGGTGGGGCGGGGGCAAAACCCCTCACCCCCGCGGCACCTCCGCATCCCGCAACAAACAAGTAAGCCGAGCCGAACACACCCGCTTACCATCCTCATCCGTGATCACGATCTCGTACGTCGCCGTGGACCGCCCCCGATGCACCGGCGTAGCCACCCCCGTGACCAGCCCACTCCGCACCCCCCGGTGATGCGTGCAGTTCAGGTCGACCCCCACCGCGATCTTGGTGATCCCCCCGTGCAGCATCGCCCCCACGGAGCCGAGCGTCTCCGCCAGCACGGCCGACGCCCCGCCGTGCAGCAGCCCGTACGGCTGGGTGTTGCCCTCCACCGGCATCGTGCCGACGACCCGCTCCGCCGACGCCTCCAGGACCTCCACGCCCATCCGGGTGCCCAGGTGCCCCGCGGAAAAGAGCGCGGGCAGGTCGATGCCCAGCGCCGCGTACTCGTCGACGACCCCCTGCGGGAACTTCACCTTGCTCTGCTCACCCATGGCGCGGGACTCCGATCGTGGTGGTCCGGTTCCGTCTCCGTGGCCCCCTGGCCACGCCGACCTGTCTGAACTGCCTGAACGGTCGGGCCGGCCAACTGCCCGACTGTCTGAGCGAACGCTTAGACGGTCGCCGATTGTTCCAGACGCACGACCACGGACTTGCTGGCAGGGGTGTTGCTGGTGTCCGCCGTGGAGTCCAGCGGCACCAGGACGTTGGTCTCCGGGTAGTACGCCGCCGCGCACCCCCGCGGCGTCGGGTAGTGCACGACGCGGAATCCCGGCGCCCGCCGCTCCACCCCGTCCGTCCATTCGCTGACCAGGTCCGCGTACGCACCGTCCGCGAAGCCCAGTTCCCGCCCGTCCTCCGGGTTCACCAGGACCACCCGGCGCCCGCCCTTGATGCCCCGGTAGCGGTCGTCCAGGCCGTAGATCGTGGTGTTGTACTGGTCGTGCGAGCGCAGGGTCTGCAGGAGCAGCCGGCCCTCGGGCACCCTCGGATACTCCACCGGCGCCGCCGTGAAGTTGGCCTTGCCGGTCGCGGTGGGGAAGCGGCGCTCGTCGCGCGGCCCGTGCGGCAGCCGGAAGCCGCCGGGCTTCGCCACGCGCGCGTTGAAGTCCTCGAAGCCCGGGACCACGCGCGCGATACGGTCGCGGATCCTCGCGTAGTCCTTCTCGAACTCCTCCCACTCCGTCTTCGACGCCGCCCCGAGCGTGGCGCGCGCGAGGCGGGCGACGATGGCGGGCTCGGAGAGCAGATGCGGGCTCGCGGGCTTCAGGTTGCCGCGCGAGGAGTGCACCAGTCCCATCGAGTCCTCGACGGTGACGAACTGCTTGCCGCTCTTCTGCACGTCCTTGTCGGTGCGCCCGAGCGTCGGCAGGATCAGCGCGCGCCGGCCGGTGACCGCGTGGGAGCGGTTGAGCTTGGTCGACACATGGACGGTGAGCGAGGCGCGGCGCATCGCGGCCTCGGTGACCTCGGTGTCGGGCGTGGCGCCCACGAAGTTGCCGCCCATCGCGAAGAACACCTTGGCCCTGCCGTCGCGGAGAGCCTCGATGGAGCGGACGACGTCATAGCCGTGGTGGCGCGGCGGCGCGAAGCCGAACTCCTTCTCCAGGGCGTCGAGGAACGCGGGCGCGGGCCGCTCGAAGATGCCCATGGTGCGGTCGCCCTGCACGTTCGAATGGCCGCGCACCGGGCAGACCCCGGCGCCGGTGCGGCCGATGTTGCCGCGCAGCAGAAGGAAGTTGACCACTTCCCGGATGGTCGCGACCGCGTGCTTGTGCTGGGTGAGGCCCATCGCCCAGCAGACGATGGTGCGCCGGGAGGCGAGCGCCATGGTCAGCGCCTGCTCGATCTCCGCGCGCGTCAGGCCCGTCGCGGCCAGCGTCTCGTCCCAGTCGGCGGCCCGGGCCGCCTCGGCGAACTCCTCGTACCCATGGGTGTGTTCGCGGACGAACAGCTCGTCCACGGCGCCCTCGGTCTCCACGATCATCTTGTTGAGCAGGCGGAAGAGCGCCTGGTCGCCGCCGATGCGGATCTGCAGGAAGAGGTCGTTGAGCTTCTGGCCGCCGAGCGCCAGCCCCTTGGCGGTCTGCGGGTTCTTGAAGCGCTCCATGCCCGCCTCGGGCAGCGGGTTCACCGAAATGATCTTCGCGCCCGCCCGCTTGGCCTCCTCCAGGGCGGAGAGCATCCGGGGGTGGTTGGTGCCCGGGTTCTGCCCGGCGACGATGATCAGGTCGGCCTGGTGCAGGTCCTCCAGGGAGACGCTGCCCTTGCCGATGCCGATGGTCTCGGTGAGCGCCGAGCCGGACGACTCGTGGCACATGTTGGAGCAGTCCGGCAGGTTGTTCGTGCCGAACTCGCGCGCGAAGAGCTGGAGCAGGAACGCGGCCTCGTTGCTGGTGCGCCCGGAGGTGTAGAAGAGCGCCTCGTCCGGCGAGTCCAGCGCCTTCAGCTCGTCCGCGATGATCTCGAACGCCCGCTCCCAGGTCACCGCCTCGTACCGGTCGGCGCCCTCCGGCAGGTACATCGGCTGGGTGATCCGGCCCTGCTGTCCCAGCCAGTACCCACTGCGGCCCGCGAGGTCCTGGAGGGGATGCGCGGCGAAGAAGTCCGGGGTGACGCGGCGCAGCGTCGCCTCCTCGGCGACCGCCTTCGCCCCGTTCTCGCAGAACTCCGCCACGTGCCGCTTGTCGCCCTCCGGCCAGGCGCACCCCGGACAGTCGAAGCCGTCCTTCTGGTTGACCTTCAGGAGCGTCCGCGTCGCCCGGGCCACGCCCATCTGCTGCTGGGCCACCAGCGCCGTGTACCCGATCGCGGGCAGCCCGGCGGCGGCATGCTGGGGCGGCTCGACCTGCGGCGCGTCCTGGACCGGGTCCCCTGCGGGCGGCTTGGTGGCCATGGCGCTCCCCTTCGAGCGACGTGTGCGATACGTACGGTTCCGATCCTGTCACGGACCACTGACAACGGTCCCGGCACGGTCCCCGCTCCGCACTGGCGGGGATTGTCAGTGGGGCGTGGCAGGATCGGGGACGTGGCTGAGACGGCATCGAAGAAGACCCCTGACAACCGACCGCGCCTGCTCCTCATGGACGGGCACTCCCTGGCGTACCGGGCGTTCTTCGCGCTGCCCGCGGAGAATTTCACGACCGGGGCGGGTCAGCCGACCAACGCCGTGTACGGCTTCATGTCGATGCTGGCGAACACGCTGCGTGACGAGACGCCCACGCATTTCGCGGTGGCGTTCGACGTGTCGCGCAAGACCTGGCGCGCCGAGGAGTTCCCGGAGTACAAGGCGAACCGCTCCAAGACCCCCGACGAGTTCCGCGGCCAGGTCGAGCTGATCGGCGAGCTCCTGGACGCGATGAACGCGCCGCGCTTCGCGACCGAGGGCTTCGAGGCCGACGACGTCATCGCGACGCTCGCCACCCAGGCCGAGGCCGAGGGCTTCGAGGTGCTCATCGTCACCGGCGACCGCGACTCCTTCCAGCTGGTCTCCGAGCACGTGACCGTGCTCTACCCCACCAAGGGCGTCTCCGAGCTGACCCGCTTCACCCCGGAGAAGGTCGAGGAGAAGTACGGCCTGACCCCTCAGCAGTATCCGGACTTCGCGGCGCTGCGCGGCGACCCGTCCGACAACCTGCCGGGCATCCCGGGCGTGGGCGAGAAGACCGCCGCGAAGTGGATCAACCAGTTCGGCTCCTTCGAGCAGCTGGTCGCGCGCGCGGACGAGGTCAAGGGCAAGGCCGGGCAGAACTTCAGGGACCACCTGGAGTCCGTCAGCCTCAACCGCCGCCTCACCGAGATGGTGCGCGATGTGGAGCTCCCCAAGGGCCCCGCCGACCTGGAGCGCCTGCCGTACGACCGTACGGCGCTGATCGGCGTCCTGGACGTGCTGGAGATCCGCAACGCGTCGCTGCGCGAGCGGCTGCTCGCGGTCGACCCGGGCGCGGGCGAGCAGGAGGCCCCGGCCCCCGCCGCCGGCGTGGAGCTGGACGGCGCGGTGCTGGGCGCGGGCGAGCTCGCCCCCTGGCTCGCCGAGCACGGCTCGGGACCGCTGGGCCTGGCCACCGTCGACGCCTGGGCGCTGGGCACCGGCAGTGTGAGCGAGATCGCGCTGGCCGCCGCCGACGGTCCCGCCGCCTGGTTCGACCCCTCCGAGCTCGACGAGGCGGACGAGCGCGCCTTCGCCGCCTGGATCGCGGACGCCGCAAGGCCGAAGGTCCTGCACAACGCCAAGGCCGCGATGCGGGTCTTCCCCGAGCACGGCTGGAGCGTCGCGGGCGTCACCATGGACACGGCGCTCGCCGCGTATCTGGTCAAGCCCGGCCGCCGTTCCTTCGCCCTGGACGCGCTGGCCGTGGAGTACCTGGGCCGCGAGCTCGCCCCGGCGGCCGTCGACGGACAGCTCGCCTTCGGCAGCGACGACCAGGCCGAGGCCGAGGCCCTGATGACCCAGGCGCGCGCGGTCCTGGACCTGGGGGAGGCCTTCACCGAGCGGCTCAAGGAGGTCGGCGCGGCCGACCTGCTCCACGACGTGGAGCTGCCCACCTCGGCCCTCCTCGCCAAGATGGAGCGATACGGCATCGCGGCCGACCGCCCCCATCTGGAGGCGATGGAGCAGCAGTTCGCGGGGGCGGTGCAGCAGGCCGTGAAGGAGGCCCACGCCTCGGTGGGCCACGAGTTCAACCTGGGCTCGCCCAAGCAGCTCCAGGAAGTCCTCTTCGGCGAGCTCGCCCTGCCCAGGACCAAGAAGACCAAGACGGGCTACACGACGGACGCAGACGCGCTGGCGTGGCTGGCCGCCCAGACCGAGCACGAGCTGCCGGTCATCATGCTGCGCCACCGCGAGCAGGCGAAGCTGCGCGTCACCGTCGAGGGTCTGATCAAGACCGTCGCCGCGGACGGCCGCATCCACACCACCTTCAACCAGACGGTGGCCGCGACCGGCCGCCTCTCCTCCACCGACCCCAACCTCCAGAACATTCCGGTGCGTACGGACGAGGGCCGCGCCATCCGCCGCGGCTTCGTGGTCGGCGAGGGCTTCGAGTCGCTGCTCACCGCCGACTACAGCCAGATCGAGCTTCGGGTGATGGCCCACCTCTCGGAGGACGCGGGCCTCATCGAGGCCTTCACCTCGGGCGAGGACCTGCACACCACGGTCGCGTCCCAGGTCTTCGGCGTCGACAAGACCCAGGTCGATCCGGAGATGCGCCGCAAGATCAAGGCCATGTCCTACGGCCTCGCCTACGGCCTCTCCGCGTTCGGCCTCTCCCAGCAGCTGAACATCGAGGCGGCCGAGGCGCGCGGCCTGATGGACACCTTCTTCGAGCGCTTCGGCGGCGTACGGGACTACCTCCAGCGGGTGGTGGAGGAGGCCAGGGCGACCGGATACACGGAGACGATGCTGGGCCGCCGCCGCTATCTGCCGGACCTCAACAGCGACAACCGCCAGCGCCGCGAGATGGCCGAGCGGATGGCGCTCAACGCCCCTATCCAGGGCACGGCGGCGGACATCGTCAAGGTCGCCATGCTGCGGGTGGACCGGGCACTGACCGAGGCGGCGCTCGACTCCCGGCTGCTGCTCCAGGTGCACGACGAAATCGTCCTGGAGATCGCCCCGGGCGAGCGCGAGAAGGTCGAGGCCCTGGTCCGCCGGGAGATGGCCTCGGCGGTGTCGCTGCGCGCCCCGCTGGACGTGTCGGTGGGCGCGGGCGCGGACTGGGAGTCCGCCGCGCACTGACAGGGGGCCCGGAGGGACGGGCCGCGAAGGACCTGCCCGCCGGGAGCCGCATCCGGCGGGCAGGCCGCCGCGCGGCAGCCGCCGGGCGGCGCCCCGGGTGCGGTGGCCCAGCGGTAGCCCATGGTGGCGTCGAGCGGAAACCGATTCTTCGCCATATCCGGGATATCCGGGGCGGCTCCCGGGTGACGAAGCGGTGAAAAGGTGAATAAGGGTCAAGGGGCGGTGTCGCGGCACCCGGTGGGTCCGTTAGGGTCTCCAGGAGCCTGCGCTGGGGAGCGCGAACTGCTGACCACGGGGAGGGGCTGGACACATGGCACCGCAGATCGGTCGACGGCTGCGCAAGGGGGCGACCACGACCGCTGTGGCCGCTGCGGCGGTGGCGGCGCTCTCCGCCTCCCAGGGCCCGGGCGTCCTGGCCAACGACCCGGCGGGTGAACACGCGGCGTCCGGCACCCCGACGCCTCCCCCCGGAGCCCCGGCGAGCGGCAACTCGCCGTACTACACGGACCTCCCGCCCCTCGTCTCGCCGAACCCGCCGGCCGCCCCGGCCACCGGCTCGCCCGTCCTCGGCGCCGACCAGCAGGGCATACCCGCGACGATTCTCGACGCCTACAAGAGGGCCGAGGCCGAGCTCGCCCGCGACCGGGCCTCCTGCCACCTCTCCTGGGAGATACTCGCTGCCATCGGCAAGGTCGAGTCCGGCCAGGCCAACGGCGGCCGCGTCGACGCGAACGGCACCACCCTCAGCCCGATCCTGGGCCCGGTCCTCAACGGCGCCGGCTTCGCGAACATCACCGACACCGACAGCGGTGTCTACGACGGCGACTCGGTCCATGACCGCGCCGTCGGCCCCATGCAGTTCATCCCCTCCACCTGGGCGAGCTCCGGCCGCGACGGCAACGGCGATGGCCGCAAGGACCCCAACAACATCTACGACGCCTCGCTGGCCACCGCCTACTACCTGTGCGGCAACCGCGACCTCGCCATCCAGTCCCACCTGGACAAGGCGATCCTGAGCTACAACCACTCCAACGCGTACCTGACCACGGTCCAGTCGTGGTTCGACTACTACAAGCGCGGCACGCACGAGATCCCGAACGGTACGGGCGTGCTGCCGGGCAGCCGCAGCGACACCCCGGCCCGCCGCCCCGCCCGCACGGTCCCGGTCCCGGCCCCGCACCCGACGACCTCCACCCCGACGCCGGCGCACAAGCCGACCCCGTCCAGGCCGAGCCCCACGCCGACGCACCCGAGGCCCTCCAAGCCCACCCCGAGCGAGCCCGGCTCGCCCAGGCCGCTGCCGTCGAAGCAGGCGAGCACCTTCGAGGACGCGGGCACCGCGGCCCTGACGACCACCGCGGGCTCCTCGTTCGAGGGCCGGCCCACGGCGCGGGTCAAGGACCAGTTGGGCCGGCCGATGGGCAAGGCCACCGTCCGCTTCCAGATCACCGGCACCACCGACGCCCGCTTCCCGGACGGCGCCACCCAGGTCACGGTCACCACCGGCCCCGACGGCCGCGCCATCGCCCCCGCACTGCGGGCGGGTGAGCAGAGCGGCACCTTCACCGTCCGGGCCACCGTCGTCGGCACCTCCCTGCCCGAGATCAAGTGGACCGCCACGGTCAACGCCCGCCAGGCGGATGCCCTCACGCGCACCGACACCAAGGCGCTGACGGCGGCCCCGGGCGCCGAGTTCGCCGACTACGTGGAGGTCAAGGCCACGTACAAGGGAGCCGTCGTCCCCGGTATCGCCGTCGCCGCCACGATGATCGTCACCCCGGAGGCGCCCGCCACCGGCACCCCGGCCGCCGACGCCAAGGTCAACGACAAGGGCCCCTACTTCAAGGACGAGAAGGGCAACCCCCTCCGGTCCCTGAAGGACCTGAAGACCGACGCCAAGGGCGTGCTGCGGCTCCCCAAGATCTATGCGGACGGCCAGACCGGGACCTTCGTGCTCCGCCTCACCACCCCCGGCGGCGCCACCCTTGACGTCCAGCTCAAGGTCGCCTGACCGCCTCACCTTCCGCGGTCCCCCGCCGCCGTCGCCCCCGGACCGCCCCCGCTGCCGCCAGTGCAGCGGGGGCGGTCCCGTGTGTTCTCATCTCACCCCCGCGTTGCTACCGTGCCCAATCCTGACGCCCCATCAGCTCCGGGAGGCCGAGCATGCGCGCCCTCGTCGCCGCGGCCATCGGGCTCGCCGCCGCCCTCGCCATCGTGCTGACCGTCTCGGCGATCGGCGGCCCCGAGGGCACCACCTCGCCCAAGCCCCTGCTCACCGCCGTCCCCACCGCCCCCGGGGCCGTCCCGCCCGGGAAGCAGTAGAAGAAGTAGAAGCAGTGAAAGAAGGAGAGGAGAGCCGGCCGCATGCGACGCAAAGCCAGCCTGATCCTGCTCGCCCTCGCCGTCTTCTTCGCGGCCCTCTCACCGCTGCTGCGCTGGTATGCCTTCCCCCGGCTCGCCAAGGTCCCGCCCAGCCAGTACCAGGAGACGGTCCTGGAGGCGAAGAACGCCACCCTCATCGACTACCAGCGGTTCACGTCCGTGACGGTCCCCAAGGTGACCATCGTGCAGACCCTCAAGGGCAACGTCGAGGAGTCCCGGAAGATCGAGAAGACCGCGGGCAGGGACGTCGTCGTGTGGGACGCGCTCTCATATGTCCTCGACGACAAGGGCAAGTTCGTCTCCAGGATTCCCGAACGCTATGTCTTCGACGCCCACAGCCAGGCCCCCGTCCACGCCACCGGCGAGATGGTCGACGGTGACCCGGTCAAGCGCGAGGGGCTGGAGTTCAAGTGGCCCTTCCTCACCGAGAAACGGGACTACGAGTACTTCGACGCCCAGACCCGCACCACCGCTCCCATCCACTACCAGGGCACGGTCACCTTCCACGGACTGAAGGTCTACTACTTCGAACAGACCGTCCCCTGGACCCAGGTCCCCTTCCCCAAGGCGATGCCCCTCGGCGTCACCCCCGAGGTCGCCAAGCAGACCGGGCTGACCCGGTGGTACTCCACCAAGCGGATGTTCTGGGTCGACCCCGTGACCGGCGGACCGGTCAACGGCGAGGAGATCCATCAGGAGGAGCTCCGCAACGCCCAGGCTCTGTTCGGCCAAGACAAGATCACCGCCTTCTCGGGTCATGTGAAGATGCGTGAGGACTACGTCGACCACACGGTCGCGCTGATCAAGAAGAACCGCACGCTGGTCCTGCTGCTCACCTCCTACCTCCCCTGGGGCTTCGCCGGACTCGGGGCCGCGCTGCTCACCTTCTCCCTCTGGCTGGAGGCCCGCGGCCGCCGCCCCGCCGCCCCGGCCCCGACGGCCCGCACCGAACCCGAGCCGGTCGGAGCGTGACCTCGGCACCTGGAGGCCGCGACGGACACCGGCTTGTGCATGTGCGGGTCAGCGCCTGATCCGGGCGTTGGTGTGGCGCGTCGGCCGGGCCTGTGAGGGGTCCTCCGGCCAGGGGTGCTTGGGGTAGCGCCCGCGCAGCTCGGCGCGGACCGCGCGGTACCCCTCCCGCCAGAAGTTCGCCAGGTCGGCGGTGACGGCGGCGGGCCGGCCCGCCGGGGACAGCAGATGTATGAGCACGGGAACCCCGGCGACCTCCGGTGTTCCCTCCAGCCCGAACATCTCCTGGAGCTTCACCGCGAGCACCGGCTGGGCGCCCCCGTACTCCACCCTGATCCGTGACCCGCTCGGCACCTCGATGCGCTCCGGGGCCAGCTCGTCCAGCCGCGCCGCCTCGCCGCCCGCCCACGGCAGCAGCCGTGGCAGCGCCTGCCCCGCGTCCAGCCGTCCCAGATCCGCCCGGCGCCGCGCCCGCGACAGCTCCGGCTCCAGCCACTCCTCGGCCCGCGCGAGCAGCGCCTCCTCCGACACGTCCGGCCACGGCTCGCCCAGCGTCCGGTGCAGGAACGCCAACCGCTCCCGGAGCCCCACTGCCTCCCGGGACCACCGCAGCAGCCCGGTGCCCTCCCTCGCCAGCCCGTCCAGGAGCGCCTGGCGTACCAGGGCGGGGTCGGGCTGCTTCAGCGCCCGCACCGACAGCTCCACCGCGCCCAGCCGAGCGACCCGCCGGGCGACCACATCGCCGTCCTCCCAGCGCACCTCCTCACCCTCGGCCCCCAGCGGCCCGGCCACGGAGCGCGCGATGCCCTCGTCCACGACGGCGGCCAGCCGCACCCGCGCCGAGGCGGCCTGCACCGGCCGGTCCGCCACGGCCACCGCGAGCCACTCCGCACTGCGCAGCCCGGACCCCTGACCCAGCTCCGCCCGAGTGCCGGACACCATCAAGAACGAGCCCTCACCCCGAGCCCGGGCCACCCGCTCCGGAAACGCCAGCGCGGTGACCAGCCCGGCGACGGCATCGTCCGACCGCGCCCCGGAGCCGGAACCCGAGCCGGAACCCGAGCCGGAACCCGAGCCGGAAACTGGACCGGAAATCGAGCCGGCATCCGGACCCGAAACCGAACCCGGACCGGAACCGGAAACCGAACCCGAAACCGAGCCCGAACCCGGCCCCGCTCCACGCCCCGCCCCCAACCCCGGCGGGCTCCCGGCGCCGGAGCTCCCGGGCGGCGGGGATCCGGACCCCGCGCCCGTGACCGCCGAAGTCAGCCGCCGTACCTCCTGGCGCCAGCGCGCCCCGTAGCCGTCGCCGCCCCGGCGGGCCGTGCGCCACGCCGCTGCCAGGTCGTCCCCGTACTCCCTCGGCGGCTCCTCACTCAGGAGCGCCACCACCTCGGCCGCCCGGCGCGCGCCCACCTCGGCCGTGCCGTCGAGGAGAGCGCGGGCCAGCCGGGGATGCACCCCGAGCCGGGCCATCCGCACGCCCCGCTCGGTGGCCCGGCCGCCCTCGTCCACCGCGCCGATCGCGGTCAGCACGGAACAGGCGGCCGCCATCGCCCCGGCCGGCGGGGCGTCGAGCAGCGCCAGCCCCCGTGCGGTCGGATCGCCCCAGCACGCGGCCCGCAGGGCGAAGGACGCCAGGTCCGCGATCTTGATCTCGGGGGAGGGGAAGCGGGGACGACGGGCGTCGTCCGCGGGCGCCCAGCACCGGTACACCGTGCCGAACGCCTCCCGGCCCGCGCGGCCGAGGCGCTGGGTCGCCCCGGCGTCCGACACCGACACGGTCGCCAGGGACCCGAGCCCCCGGGCGTGGTCCACACGCGGCTCGCGGGCCAGTCCCGAGTCGACCACGATCCGGACGCCCGGCACGGTCAGACTGGATTCGGCCACGGAGGTCGCCAGGACCACCCGCCGACGCCCCTCGCCGCCCCGCAGCACCGCGTCCTGGACCGCCGCCGGGGCCCGCCCGTGCAATTGGAGGACTTCCGCCTCCACCCCGTCCAGCATCCCGGCCGTCCGGGCGATCTCGCCGGTGCCCGGCAGGAAGCAGAGCACATCGCCTTCGTGCTCCTCCAGGGCCAACCGGATCGTCGCCGCGACATGGCGCAGCAGCTGCGGGTCCACCCAGGTGCCGTGGGCCGGGCGGATTCCGGCGGGCGGCGGTGCGTAGCGGATCGCCGCCCCGTGGCCCTGTCCCGTACTGCGCACCACCGGGGCGGGGCCCGGGCCGTCGGCCACGGTCAGAAGCTGCGACCAGGCCTCCGCGTCGCTGGTGGCGGACGCCGCGATCAGCTGGAGCTCCGGGCGCAGCGCGGCCCGGACGTCCACGAGGAAGGCGATCGCGGTGTCCGCGTCGAGATGGCGTTCATGGCACTCGTCGAGCAGCACCACGTCCACCCCCGCGAGCTCCGGGTCGCGTTGCAGGCGTTGCAGCAGGACGCCGGTGGTGACCACTTCGACGACCGTGCCCGGTCCGGCGCGCCGCTCTCCTCGCACGGAGAATCCGACCGCGTCTCCGACCTCCTGGCCCAGCAGCCAGGCCATCCGGCGGGCGGCGGCCCGGACCGCCATCCGCCGCGGCTCGGCCACCAGCACCCGCCGCCGCGGCCCGGCCCCGGTCAGCCCGGCCAGCGCCAGCGGCACCAGGGTGGTCTTGCCGGTGCCCGGGGGCGCGGACAGGACCGCCGTGCCGCGCTCGTCGAGTGCGCTGAGCAGCTCGGGCACGGCATAGCGAACGGAAAGACGCTCGATCGCGTCGGTTCGGATCACGACCACAGTTTCGTACGTCCCGGCCCGGGCCCGTTTCCCGTCGTCCACAGACCAGCTGGTTTGTGGGTTTGTATGACAAATGAAGGCGTGGGGCCGCGCCGCCCCACTCCCGGACAGGTGCCGTCTAATCCCGCTCGCACACGAAGATCGCCGTACCCGGGATCAGGTTCCCCCGCAGCGGGGACCAGCCGCCCCACTCCTGCGTGTTCCAGGCCGGCCACTCCGGCTCGACCAGATCGACCAGCCGGAAACCGCCGGCCACCACGTCCCGGACCCGGTCGCCCAGGGTCCGGTGGTGCTCGACGTACACCGCCTGCCCGGCCTGGTCCTGCTCCACGTACGGCGTGCGGTCGAAGTAGGAGGCGGCCACACTCAGTCCTTCCGGACCCGGCTCGTCCGGGAATGCCCAGCGGATGGGGTGCGTGACGCTGAAGACCCAGCGTCCGCCGGGCCGCAGCACCCGCCGCACCTCACGGAAGACCCGAACGGGATCCGCGACGAACGGGACCGCCCCGTACGCGGAGCACGCGAGGTCGAAGGAGCCGTCCGCGAAGGGGAGCGCCCCCGCGTCCGCCTCCACCAACGGAACCGTTCCGCCGTCGATGCGCAGGGCGTGCTGGAGCTGGCGGTGCGAGAGGTCGAGGGCGACCGGCCGGGCGCCCCGCGCGGCCAGCCAGCGCGAGCACTGGGCCGCCCCCGCGCCGATCTCCAGGACGTCCCGCCCCTTCAGTGACTCCACCGGGCCGAGCAGCCCCGCGTCCGCCTCGTCCAGCCCCTCGGGGCCCCAGACGAAACGGTCGTCCCCCAGGAACGCTCCGTGGTCGGTCTGGTACTCGTCGGCGGTCCGGTCCCACCAGCTCCGGCTGGCCCGACTGCTCTCCGCGTCGTCGGCGTCACGCCGCGTCGCGTCGGGCTCGTATTCGGCCTCGTACTCTTGGATCATCGTGTCCGTCGTTGTAGTTTGCGCAGAGCGCGAGCACGTGTTCGGCCCAACGACTTCTGCTGGGCTTTCATGGGCCATCGTGGCCTCGGAGAACCTCAGTTGTGCCGGGAATGCGGGGATCCTCCCCGGGTGTGCGCCTTCGCGCATTGACCCTGTCCGGCTGCCCCCGTATGCTACAAGTTGCGCTGCGAGCCTGCGCACCTCAGACCTAGCAGGCGCGCTTCCATCTGTTGTATGTCCCCTCGGTTGTCGAGGCGCCATCCGGACCGACCCGGACAGGCGCTTCCCAGGCTGTCCGGCTTCTGCAGAGGCGATACGGGCTCTCGGCGTGGCAGTACCTACGACTTTCTGTCCGTAACCGGAGCCCTTTCCCACATGACGAGCAGCACCGAGACCACCTCTACCACTCCGCAGGTAGCGGTCAACGACATCGGTAACGAGGAAGCCTTCCTCGCCGCGATCGACGAGACGATCAAGTACTTCAACGACGGCGACATCGTCGACGGCGTCATCGTGAAGGTCGACCGGGACGAGGTCCTGCTCGACATCGGTTACAAGACCGAAGGCGTGATCCCGAGCCGCGAGCTCTCGATCAAGCACGACGTCGACCCGAACGAGGTCGTCAAGGTCGGCGACGAGATCGAGGCCCTGGTTCTCCAGAAGGAGGACAAGGAAGGCCGTCTGATCCTGTCCAAGAAGCGCGCTCAGTACGAGCGTGCCTGGGGCACGATCGAGAAGATCAAGGAAGAAGACGGCATCGTCACCGGTACCGTCATCGAGGTCGTCAAGGGTGGTCTCATCCTCGACATCGGCCTCCGTGGCTTCCTGCCGGCCTCTCTCGTCGAGATGCGTCGTGTCCGCGACCTCCAGCCCTACGTGGGCAAGGAGCTCGAGGCGAAGATCATCGAGCTGGACAAGAACCGCAACAACGTGGTCCTGTCCCGCCGCGCCTGGCTCGAGCAGACCCAGTCCGAGGTTCGCCAGACGTTCCTCACCACCCTGCAGAAGGGTCAGGTCCGCTCCGGCGTCGTCTCCTCGATCGTCAACTTCGGTGCCTTCGTGGACCTGGGTGGCGTCGACGGTCTCGTGCACGTCTCCGAGCTGTCCTGGAAGCACATCGACCACCCGTCCGAGGTTGTCGAGGTCGGCCAGGAAGTCACCGTCGAGGTCCTCGACGTCGACATGGACCGCGAGCGTGTCTCCCTGTCGCTGAAGGCGACGCAGGAGGACCCGTGGCAGCAGTTCGCCCGTACGCACCAGATCGGGCAGGTCGTCCCCGGTAAGGTCACCAAGCTCGTTCCGTTCGGTGCGTTCGTGCGCGTCGACGAGGGCATCGAGGGCCTGGTCCACATCTCCGAGCTGGCCGAGCGCCACGTGGAGATCCCGGAGCAGGTCGTCCAGGTCAACGACGAGATCTTCGTCAAGGTCATCGACATCGACCTCGAGCGTCGCCGGATCTCGCTGTCCCTGAAGCAGGCCAACGAGTCCTTCGGTTCCGACCCGGCCTCGGTCGAGTTCGACCCGACGCTGTACGGCATGGCCGCGTCGTACGACGACCAGGGCAACTACATCTACCCCGAGGGCTTCGACCCCGAGACCAACGACTGGCTCGAGGGCTACGAGACCCAGCGCGAGGCGTGGGAGGGCCAGTACGCCGAGGCGCAGCAGCGCTTCGAGCAGCACCAGGCCCAGGTCATCAAGTCCCGCGAGGCCGACGAGGCCGCCGCTGCCGAGGGCGCTGCCGCCCCGGCCGCCGGTGGCAACGCCGGTGCCGGCATCTCGGGTGGTTCGTACTCCTCGGAGTCGGACGACAACTCCGGCGCCCTGGCGTCGGACGAGGCCCTGGCTGCCCTGCGCGAGAAGCTGGCGGGCGGCCAGAGCTGACGCTCTGACCCCGGTCGGTAGATAGCCGAATGTAAGGCCCGCTCCCCATTGGGGGGCGGGCCTTACGTCTTTCCCGGCTGACAGCACTCCGGGACGCTCTCCGGGCGGGGTGCTCGTCATGGAGTGACGGGGATGTCGGTCAGTCCCTTCCCGCCGTGACCGTATGGCCGGGGTAGACGGTCGTTGGACAGGTGTTCGCGTTGTCGTGGGTCAGCGGCTCGTCCGGTGACGGCAGGGATGGCGCGTGGGCAGGTCAAGGTCCGTACCAGCGGCCGGAAATCGCGGCCGAGGTCCCGTACCGGCCGAAGTGAGAACAGCATGTGAAACGGACGCGCGCGGGAATGCCGCTGTCGCATGGGGCGTTCTTCCCTACGAACACGAGGAGGAGCGGTAATCGTGCTTGATCCGCAGGGTTTGTACGAATGGGAGCCGAAGGGCCTCGCTGTCGTCGACATGGCGCTCGCGCAGGAGTCGGCCGGCCTGGTCATGCTGTACCACTTCGACGGATACATCGATGCGGGTGAGACCGGCGAGCAGATCGTCGGGAAGCTGCTGGACAGCCTGCCCCACCAGGTGGTGGCCCGCTTCGACCACGACAGACTCGTCGACTACCGCGCCCGCCGACCGCTGTTGACGTTCAAGCGGGACCGCTGGGCCGACTTCGAGACGCCCGCGATCGAGGTGCGCCTGGTGCAGGACGCCACGGGAGCGCCGTTCCTGCTGATGTCGGGCCCCGAGCCGGACGTGGAGTGGGAGCGGTTCGCCGTCGCGGTACGGCAGATCGTGGAGCGCCTCGGCGTACGCCTTTCGGTCAACTTCCACGGCATCCCGATGGGCGTTCCGCACACCCGCCCCGTCGGCATCACGCCGCACGGCAACCGCACCGATCTGATGCCCGGTCACCGCTCGCCCTTCGATGAGGCGCAAGTGCCCGGCAGTGCCGAGTCGTTGATCGAGTACCGCCTGATGGAGGCCGGACACGACGTCCTGGGCGTGGCCACGCACGTCCCGCACTACGTGGCGCGCTCCGCCTACCCGGACGCCGCGCTGACCGCCCTGGAGGCGATCACGGCGGCCACCGGGCTGGTGCTGCCGAGCATCGCGCACGGGCTGCGCACCGAAGCGCAGCGCACCCAGACGGAGATCGAGCGCCAGATCGGCGAGGGCGACGAGGAACTCGTCACGCTGGTGCAGGGACTTGAGCACCAGTACGACGCGGTCGCGGGCGCCGAGACCCGGGGCAACCTGGTGGCCGAACCGGCGGACCTGCCGTCGGCCGACGAACTGGGCCGGGAGTTCGAGCGGTTCCTCGCGGAGCGCGAGGGAGACCTCTAGAGCGGCTCGATGACGACTGCTGTAGTCGGTGTCGGGTCCGCGGGTGACGCCACCCGCGGACCTGTCGCCGACGGCGCGAGCGGCATCCCCTAGGCTGCCGCTCATGCTGAAGGTGGGCCTGACCGGCGGAATCGGCGCCGGCAAGAGCGAAGTGTCGCGCATGCTCGTCTCCTACGGGGCGGTGCTGATCGACGCCGACAAGATCGCCCGAGAGGTCGTCGAGCCCGGAACCACTGGCCTGGCAGCGGTGGTCGAGGCGTTCGGCAGCGGAATCCTCGCGGCGGACGGCACCCTGGACCGCCCCGCCCTGGGTGCGATCGTCTTCGCCGACCCCGCGCAGCTCGCGGTCCTGAACGGCATCGTCCACCCGCTGGTGGGTGCGCGCTCGGCGGAGCTGGAGGCGGCCGCGGGCCCGGACTCGGTCGTCGTCCACGACGTCCCGCTGCTGACCGAGAACGGCCTGGCGCCCCTGTACGACCTCGTGGTGGTCGTGGACGCCGCGCCCGCCACCCAGCTCGACCGGCTGACCCGGCTGCGCGGCATGGCGAAGGCCGAGGCCGAGGCCCGGATGGCGGCCCAGGCGAACCGCGAGCAGCGCCTCGCCGTGGCGGATCTGGTCATCGACAACGACGGCCCACTGGAGGCGCTTCAGCCGCAGGTCGCGAAGGTGTGGTCCGAGCTCCTGGAGCGCGCGGGCGCCCGCTAGGGCTCCCTCGGCGGGAAGTCTCAAATCACCGCACCGCCTCACCTCCCGGGTTTACGATCCCGGTGTGCTCTTCGTACTGGCGGGTTTGACGCTCTTCGGCGGGCTGGTGGCGCTGCTGGCCGGCGCCTACGGGCTGCGCCACACCCGGCGCGTCGCGGCGGCGGGCGACGCGGTCTGGGCGCTGGTCAAGCCCGCCCCGCCCGGGTCCGGACGCCCCCTCCTCCAGTACGAGACGGCCGACGGGCACGTCCTGGAGCTGCCGTCCCCCGTACCGCCCACACGTCGTGAGCCGCTGACTCCCGGCGGGCGCGTCCACCTCTCCTACGACCCGGCCGACCCGCGCGACGTCGTTCTGCTGGGCCGGGAACGAACCGGCCTGGACCGCACGTTCATAGCGGCAGGAGCCGCCGTGGCGGCGGTCGGCCTGATCCTGGCGGTCGCCGCGCTGTGAGCGGGCCTCGCACTCCGTGACGGAGGGAAGGAGTACGGAATACGGGAACTGGGCAGTGCGTTGTCAACGCGCAGCGAGGGAAAGGACCGACCGTGGCCGAGAGCACCCCGGAAACGCACGTCATAGACTTCCGCGCGGCGGAGCAGCTGCTGGCTGCCCGGGACCCTCGCGGCGCGGTCAAGCTCCTCGACTCGGTCATAGCGGCCCATCCGGAGAACACCGCGGCCCGCCTCCTGCGCGCCCGCGCGTTCTTCGCCTCGGCGCAACTGCGCGCGGCCGAGCTGGAGTTCCAGCTGGTCCTGGAGCGCGAACCGGACAACGCCTTCGCCCACTTCGCCCTGGCCCGCACCTACGAGCGCACGGCCCGCCCCGACCAGGCCGTCCGCCACTTCCGCCTCGCCGCGGCGCTGGACCCGAAGCCGGAGTACGTGGAGGCCGCCCGGTTCGAGACGGACGAGGGCTAACGCCGTCGCGGCGGCTCGTACGGGGGGATGTCCGGTCCCGGCTGGTAGTGCGGCCCCTGGTGGATGTGGTGAACGATCATCGCCAGGTCGATCGTGACCAGCAGGGCGAGGGCAGCGCACGCCGCCGTCCAGCCGGGGCGGCCCTCCAGAGCGAAGCCCGCCGTGCCGGCCAGGGCCCAGATCAGACCCCACACGCTCAGCCAGAATCGCATCCGCAGCGGACTGCGTGCGGTCGAGGGTTCACTCCCAGTGCGCATGGCCATCGCCTCTTCCAGGGAAATTTTACCCACGGGCCGGCTGGTTCGGGCTGTCCGGTGAGGCTCGGCTTGTTGGGTCTTCCGCCTGTTCCCCACCCGTACGCGGCATAGGGTGACGCGCGTGGTGGACGAGGACGTCCTGTTACCGGTGGGGGACGAGTTGCCCGAGACGCTGCTCGACCTCGCCGTACCGCACGAGGACATCGACGAACTGGTGGCAGTCGCGCGGAGGGTGGAGGACCGGCCGGAAGCCCGCAGGCTGCTGGAGGAGTCCGTGCGGGCGCTCGTCCGGGAGATCGGGAGCGTGGGATTTCAGCCGGACCCGCCACCGGCCCCGGAGGGTCTGGCGGGCCCGGCAGCGGAGCCGGGGGCGGCAGGGGAGCCGGGGGCGCTCCCCAGCTGGGACGGCTGCAGTTCCAGCGCACCCGGCTCGGCGAGCGCACCGGGCAGGCGGTGCGGGCCGCCGGGCTGCCGCTCGGACCCGGCGATGCCCGCCTCAGCATCCACGTCCCGGGCTGCCACGGGCCGCTGACCCCGCAGGCGGGCGACGCCTCCCTCGCGCTGGCCAAGGACTTCTTCGTGCTCCACTACCCCGACGAGACCTATCGCGTCGCCGTCTGTTATTCGCACCACCGTGGAACGCGCGGTCGTGGACCATCTGCGGGCGGGCGGGCACTGGTACGGCGGACACGGATGCTTCGAGCTGTGGCCCGGGGCCCGGACGGGCGGGTCGCCCGCCGGCGGCCCCCGCGTCGTCAGTGCACGAACGCGTAGCTGCGCCAGGGCGGCGTGTTGGGCGCGATGTTGTCGCCGAGACGGCTCGGGACGTACGTCATCTCCTTGCCGCGGCAGTCAAGGGTCCGGTACAGGCGGACGTCCGCCAGCGTGTTGTTGTGGACAGCCGTGGCACCTGTCGGCGCCATCCGATGACAGCCCTTGACCGGCGGACTGCCGATCTTGACAACCCGCTCCGCCGAGGTCGCGTAGGAGAAGGTGCCGACCGCCGTACGGTCGAGATTGGCGCAGGCCGTGGCGGCCAGCGCGAGGAGCGCCGCCCCGGCGGTAGGGGCGAGCCGCCTGGCGGACCCCGACCGCCGCCGGGTGGAGCGCCGGGCCGCGGACGGGGACGGCTCGGACGGGGGCGGCGCGAGCTGGGACACAGGCACGGACATGGGCGGTCCTCGTCTGTACGGAGTACGGCGGTGGTACGGCGGTCAGTACCGTCACCCTGCCCGCTCGACGCAACCCGGGCATCCCGTGCGCGGCCGGCCGGGCGACCCCGGCCCTGCGGGGCCCGGCGGTCGACTCCCCGCGTGAGGTCCCCATAGCCACCGACCCGCTTATGTGGTGCGCACACATCCCGTACTCATGTACCGGCTGCCTAGCGTCATGGTCGCAACCAGATCAGCCTAGGCAAGGGGGCCCGGACGTGCGCAGCAGACACCGTGGGGGATGGAGAGCGGCGCTGGCCGTGACAGCGGCACTCGGCGCGCTCGTGGCCGCCGGAGGCAACGCCACCGCCGACGGCACGACCGCCACCACAAGCACCGCCACCGCCGGAGGCGCGGCCGCCTGGAGCGGCACCGCCGCGCCGCCCTCGTACCTGACCCTGGAGGCCTCGTACGGCTCCGGTACGGTCACCAACGGCTGGGAGAAGGTCGAGCGCTACCGCGACACCACGCCGGGCTTCCAGGCGGCCGCCGCCGAGGGCTACCCGCCGGACGGGCGGGGCAACCAGGACGGTGTCCGGGTCACGTACTTCGGCGGCGCCGCCCGCCCCACCTCCGACCGGTTCCTGCTCTACTCGGCACCCGGCTGGAACACCGGCTCCCAGGCCACCCCCGTCCTCCTGGTGCACGGCGCCAACGACTCCGCCGACCGGGCCTGGGCCAACCCCGGCGAGTCCGGCGGCTACGGCTGCGGCGCCCTGTCGTGCCCCTCGACCGGGATGATGCAGTACCTCGCCGCCCGCGGCCACCGCGTCTTCGCCATCGGCTTCGCCCACAAGCAGGGCGACAACCTGATGCAGGCGCAGGCCGTCGGGGACGCCGTCGCCCTCATCAAGGCGAAGCTGGGGGCGGCCCGGGTGGATCTGGTCGGCTGGAGCAAGGGGGAGCTCTCCACGCGCGCGTACGTCTCGTCCCTCAAGCCCTCCTGGGGCCGCGCCTACGCCGGTGACGTCCGGAAGCTGATCACCCTCGGCGGCCCCAACGGCGGCTTCGACTACCCGTACGCCCACGGCTGGGCCCACGACTTCTCGATCTGGCCGGAGTGCGGCGGCAAGATCAACGCGCCTTCCCCGCACTCGCGGATGACCTGCTACGGCACCTACACCGCGCACCCCGAGTTCTCCATGACGCCCTCCGGCGGCTACGACGACTACCCGGGGCAGCGGCAGATGCTGGCCCGCTGGGACGGCGTGTACGGCGTCGACCAGGGGGCGCAGGACTGGTACACGACGTACTACGGAGGCCAGGGCTACTACACGGCCGGTGACGGCATCCAGCCGGCCATCGACGCGGGCTCGCTCATCGCCCCGCTGCAGAGGGCCGGTGTCCCCGCCTCCGTCACCACGTACCTGCTGGCGGGCGGCTCACCGGACGTCGTGGGCATCTTCAACGAGAACCGCGGCCCGAGCGACGGGGTCGTCTTCGTCTCCAGTGCGCTCGACACGACCGGTGTCGCCACCGTCGGCGGAAAGGCCACCGTGACCGGTGCCAACCACCTCGAACTGGGCTGGAACAACGCCTCCCAGGCGCAGGTCGCCGCCTGGCTCGGCTGAGCCCCGCACCGCCCCCGCCCCATCCGTACCAATACCAATACCAGTACCGGATACCGGTACCAGTACCTCCGTAGTCGAGCCCGAAGTCGAAGGACGGCCCGTATGCCCCCGCTCACCGCACGCCGGGTACCGACCGCCCGGCTCACCCAGCACATCCTGGAGGACCCCTCCAGGGACGCGGGGGAGCCGGTCGTCTTCGTGCACGGAAACGTCTCCTCGTCCGTCTTCTGGCAGGACGCCATGCTCGCCCTGCCCGAGCGCTACCGGCCGGTCGCCGTCGATCTGCGCGGCTTCGGCGCCACCGACCCGCTGCCGGTGGACGCGACCCGTGGGCTGCGCGACTACGCCGACGATCTGTCCGCACTCCTTGAGGCATTGCATATGGAGCGCGCACACTTCGTCGGCTGGTCCATGGGCGGGGGTGTGGTGCTGCAACACATGAGGGACCGCCCCACCCGGGTGCGGTCCCTCACACTCGTCAATCCGGTGTCCCCGTACGGCTTCGGCGGCACCAGGGGGGTGGAGGGCCGCCTCAACGCGCCGGACGGGGCCGGTTCGGGCGGCGGCACCGCCAGCCCCGAGTTCGTACGGCGGCTGGCGGAGGGCGACCGGGGCGAGGAGTCCCCGCTCTCGCCCCGCAGCGTGCTGGCGCGCTGCTACGTGAGGCCCCCGGTGCGGCCGGACCGGGAGGACGACTACGTGGAGTCGATGCTGAGCACCCGGCTCGGCGACGACCACTACCCCGGTGACAGCAAGCCCAGCGAGGCCTGGCCCGGCGTCGCCCCGGGCACGCGCGGGGTGCTCAACTGCCTCGCCCCGAACCACTTCCGCCTCGACGACCTGCACACCGCTCTCGCCGGGCTGCCCGCGAAGCCACCGGTCACCTGGGTGCGCGGCGAGGACGACGTGATCGTCTCCGACACCTCGCTCTTCGACCTCGCCCATCTGGGCGCGATCGGCGCGGTGCCCGGCTGGGACGGCACCCCGGCACAGCCGATGATCGCCCAGACACGGCATGTTCTCGCCCTTTACGCGCGCGTGGGCGGCACTGTACGAGAGATCACGGTGCCCGGAGCAGGGCACGCGGTGCACGTCGAACGCCCCGAGGAGTTCGGCGCCGCCCTGCTGGAGACGCTGGCCGAAGGAGTCTGAGGCGCAGATGGAACCGACCGAACGGGTGGGAGCGAACGGGCCGGTGGGACCGGCTGAACCGGTGGGACAGGCCAACCCCCTGGGGCCGACCGAGCCGGCGGCACCGACCGAGTCCGTGGGGCCCGCCATGCTCACCGCACCGGCCAAGTCCGTGAAGCCGGGGAAACCGGCCGAGCCGTCCGCCACGCGCGTGTGCGCGACCCGGCAGGGCGCGGTGCGCGGCCGGGCCGTCAGCGAGACGGTGACGGCCTTCCTGGGCGTACCGTACGCGGCCCCGCCCTTCGGTCCGCTGCGGTTTCGCGAACCGGCTCCGGCCGCATCCTGGGAAGGCGTACGGGATGCCTTCGAACACGGCCCTTCGGCGCCCAGGGCCCCCTACGCCCCGCCCATGGACGTTCTGATCCCGGACGCCGACGGCGGCCAGGGCGAGGACTGCCTCAACCTCAGCGTCTGGACCCCGCACCCCGGCCCGGGCGGCGGGCTCCCGGTGATGGTCTGGCTGCACGGTGGCGCGTTCTCCAACGGATCCGGCGTGGGCCCGGCGTACGACGGCACCGCCTTCGCGCGCGACGGCGTCGTCTGCGTCAACGTCAACTACCGCCTCGGCACGGACGGCTTCCTCCGGCTGCCGGGGTGCCCGGACAACCGCGGGCTGCTCGACCAGATCGCCGCCCTGGAGTGGGTGCGCGACAACATCGAGGGCTTCGGCGGCGACCCGGACCGCGTGACCGTGTTCGGCGAGTCGGCGGGCGGGATGAGCATCGGCGTCCTGCTCGCGCTGCCTCGCGCGCGTGGACTGTTCCGCCGCGCGATCCTGCAGAGCGGCGCGGCCCACCACTTCCTGCGGCCCGCCACGGCGGATCTGATCACCGCGCGGCTCGCGGCCGAGCTGGGCATCGAGGCGAGCGGGGTGGCACTGACCGAGGCGTTCGCCCGCGTCCCGTTCGCACGCCTGCTGCCCGCCCAGGCCGGACTGCGGGCTGCCATGGGCGCCCGTCCGGACCCGGGGCTGTGGGGTGAGGCGGTGCTCAACATGATGCCTTTCGAGCCCGTCCTGGACGCGCTGCCGCTGCCGTCCGCCGACTGCGGGGTGGAGCTGCTCGTCGGCAGCAACCGGGAGGAGTACCGCCTCTTCCTGGTCCCCACCGAGCGGCTGCGCGTGCTGAGCGAACGGAAGCTGCGCGGCACGGCCCAGGAGTACGGACTCGACCCCGACAAGGCGCTTCCCGTCTACGCCCGCAGCCGTCCCGGCGCGGCCCCCGGCGAGCTCTTCGACGCGGTGGCGACCGACTGGTTCTACCGGATCCCGGCCATCCGCGTCGCCGAGTCCGTCCCCGGCACGCGGGTGTACGAGTTCGCCTGGCGCTCGCCGCGGTACGGCGGTGATCTCGGCGCCTGCCACGGGGCGGAGCTCGGTTTCGTCTTCGACAACCTGCGCGACCCCGTCTACGCCCCGATGCTCGGCGACCGTCCGCCGCAGGACCTCGCGGACGCGATGCACGGCGCGTGGGTGGCCTTCGCGACGACCGGCGACCCGGGCTGGGAGGCCTACGACCGCGCGGCCCGTACGACGATGGTCTTCGGGGCCTCGCCCCGCACCCCGAGCGAGGCCGTCAGGGACCCGCGTCCGGCGGAACGTGCCTTGTGGGAGGGGGTGCGCTGAGGCCGCGGTGCCCGATTGTCAGACCCCGCCCGTAAGGTCGTGGAGCAGTCGTGGATCGCGCTCCGATCCACGGCCCTGCGCACGAGGGGAGGTGACCTGACATGACCCGGCCCGAGCGGACGCCGCCCGCGGCGCGGCCCGCTGTGTCCGCCGCGGCGGTGTTCCTGCCCGCGGGGCTCCCCCGTGAGGGCAAGGTCGCCTTCTGGGACCCGGCGGGCGGCCCGCTGCCCGGTGCGGACGACGGCGTGGGCGAGGTCACCGAGCTGACCGTGGTGCGGCGCCACGGCGGCGGCGCCGCACGGCGTGCCGTCATGGCCCTTCTGCTGCCCGTCACCGAGGCCCTGCCCCTGCTCGTCCGGGCCCGGCACCATCCCGCCGCGCACCCCTCGGCCGCCTGCTGGGGCGCCGCCGCGCTGCACGCCCTGCACCTGGTCGCGCGCGGCAGGCTGCTGCCCGGTCTGACCGGGACCGACCACGACGCCTGGCGGGCGGGCCCGCTGGACGCCGACGACATCGCCCAGCTCCGGGCCATCGCCGCAGCCATGCCGTACGAGGCGTACGGAGTGCCGGTGCCGGGCCGGGGCCCGCTGCGGCTGCCCGACCCCGAGGCGCTGGTGCGCGCGTTCCTGGACGCGGTGGCGGACGGCCTGCCGCGCACCCCGGCCGCCGCCCACGCCGTGGGCCCGGCGTTCGCGGCGGCCGCGCCCCAGCACCTGCCCGGCGCGCGCGTGTGGGCGGCCGAGGCGGCGGCGGGCATGGACGCGGGCGTGCGGGTCTCCCTGCGCCTGGACCTGTCCGGGTACGGGATGTTCGACAGCGGCGACGAGGAGGACGCCCGGCGCGCGGGCTCCGCGGTCGTCCAGGTCCACAGCCTCGCCGACCCCACCCTGGTGATCGACGCGGCGGAGCTGTGGGAGGGGGCGCGGCCGGACGCGTTCGGACCCCGCGCGCGGATCGACGCCCTGCTCGCGCTGCGCCGGGCCGCGCGGGTCTGGGCGCCGTTGGGGCTGCTGCTGGAGCGGCCGGTGCCGGACGTGCTGGCACTCACCGAGAGCGAGCTGTACGACCTGCTCGGCTCCGCCGCGAGCCGCCTGGACGCGGCGGGCGTGGCCGTGCACTGGCCGCGCGAGCTGGCCCGGACCCTGAGCGCCACCGCTGTCGTACGGCCCGCGCCGGGCTCTGCGACCGACGGCACGGCGTTCTTCGACGCCGGGGAGCTGCTCGCCTTCAACTGGGAGCTTGCGCTCGGCGGTGAACCGCTCAGCCAGTCCGAGATGGACACGCTGGCCGAGGCCCACCGTCCGATCGTGCGGCTGCGCGACCAGTGGGTGGTGGCCGACCCCGAGCTCGTCCGCAAGGCGCGCAAGCGCGACCTGGGGCTGCTCGATCCCGTGGACGCGCTCTCCGTCGCGCTCACCGGCACCGCCGAGGTCGACGGCGAGACGGTGGAGGCGGTGCCGACCGGTGCGCTGGCCGTGCTGCGCGACCGCCTCACCGAGGGCCCCCGGGCGACCGTCCAGCCTCCCGGCCTGGACGCCACGCTCCGCGACTACCAGCTGCGCGGGCTCGCCTGGCTGGACCTGATGACCTCGCTCGGCCTGGGCGGCTGCCTCGCGGACGACATGGGCCTGGGCAAGACGATCACCGTGATCGCGCTCCATCTGCGGCGCGCGCGTCCCGAGCCGACCCTGGTGGTGTGCCCGGCCTCGCTGCTCGGCAACTGGCAGCGGGAGATCGCCCGGTTCGCCCCCGGCGTCCCCGTGCGGCGCTTCCACGGCAGCGACCGCAGCCTCCTGGAGACGGAGGGCGGTTTCGTCCTCACCACGTACGGCACGATGCGCGGCAGCGCCCCCCACCTGGCCGCGCACTCCTGGGGAATGGTCGTCGCGGACGAGGCGCAGCACGTGAAGAACCCGTTCTCGGCGACGGCGAAGGCGCTGCGCACCATCCCGGCGCCCGCGCGGATCGCCCTCACCGGCACTCCCGTCGAGAACAACCTCTCCGAGCTGTGGGCCCTGCTCGACTGGACGACACCCGGGCTGCTGGGCCCGTTGAAGTCGTTCCGCGCCCGCCACGCGCGCGCAGTGGAGAACGGCGAGGACGCGCAGGCGGCCGAGCGGCTGGCCCGGCTGGTCCGCCCCTTCCTCCTGCGCAGGAAGAAGTCCGACCCCGGCATCGTGCCCGAGCTGCCGCCCAAGACGGAGACCGACCACCCGGTCCCGCTCACCCGCGAACAGGCCTCGCTCTACGAGGCGGTCGTCCGGGAGGCCATGGCCGGGGTCGAGGCCGCCGAGGGCATCACCCGCCGCGCCCTGATCATGAAGCTGCTCACGGCCCTGAAGCAGATCTGCAACCATCCGGCGCAGTATCTGAAGGAGACGGCGCCCCGGCTGCACGCCCGCTCCGGCAAGCTCACCCTCCTCGACGAGCTGCTCGACACGATCCTGGCGGAGGACGGCTCGGTCCTGGTCTTCACCCAGTACGTGTCGATGGCCCGGCTGCTTTCCGCGCACCTCACCGCGCGCGGAGTCCCCTCCCAGCTCCTGCACGGCGGAACGCCGGTGACGGAGCGGGACCGGCTGGTGGACGTGTTCCAGTCCGGTGAGGTCCCCGTCTTCATCCTCTCCCTCAAGGCCGCCGGCACCGGCCTCAACCTCACCCGCGCGGGCCATGTCGTCCACTACGACCGCTGGTGGAACCCGGCCGTGGAGGAGCAGGCCACCGACCGCGCCTACCGCATCGGCCAGACCCAGCCGGTGCAGGTCCACCGTCTGATCGCCGAAGGGACCGTGGAGGACCGCATCGCCGAGATGCTCGCCGCGAAACGCGCGCTGGCGGACGCGGTCCTGGGGTCGGGCGAGAGCGCCCTGACCGAGCTCACCGACCGCGAGCTGGCGGACCTCATCTCCCTGCGGAGAAGCACATGAACGGACACACGTGCCTCCGGCAGCCCCCGCCGGTGCCAGGCGGCCCCGCCTCCCGGCCTCCCACGCCGACGCCCGCCTGCGCCGCCCCCGGGCAACCCGCGCCGCACGCCGTGAAGCCCATGCCCGGCGCCCCCGCCCCCGCCCCCGAGAGGAGGCCCGTATGAGTCCGCTCCCGGCGACCCGGTACGACGACCGCCGCCGCACGTTCCCGGCCCTGGGTGCCCGGTCGGAGCGGACCGGCACGTGGTGGGGCGGGGCCTGGATCGACGCACTGGAGGGCCTTGCCCTGGACCCGGCCCGGCTGGCCCGTGGCCGCCGGTACGCGCAGGCGGGCCATGTCGACGCGATCACCGTCACGCCCGGCCGCATCACCGCGTACGTACACGGCTCCCGCCCCCGTCCGTACCGTACGGAACTGCGCCTGCGCACCCTCTCCGACCCGGCGTGGGAGGACTTCCTCGACACGGCGGCCCGCAACCCCTCCCACATCGCGGCGCTGCTCGACAAGGACCTGCCGCACACCCTCGCCGACCAGGTCGACCTGCTGCCCGCCTCCGGCGACCTGGTCCCCGACTGCTCCTGCCCCGACGACGGATACCCGTGCAAGCACGCGGCGGCGCTCTGCTACCAGACGGCCCGGCTTCTCGACGAGGACCCGTTCGTCCTGCTGCTGATGCGCGGCCGGGGCGAACAGGAGACGCTCGCCGCGCTGGCCCGCCGCAACACCGCCCTGTCGGCCGTGGAGCGGGAGGCACCCGCGCCCGAACTGCCCACCGTCGCCGCCCGGGAGGCGGTCCGGTCCGGCACGCGGCCCGAGCTGCCGCCCCCCTTCCCGCCCCCGGAGCACGCGGGCCATCCGCCTGCCTTCCCCACCCTCCAGGGCGCCCCCGACCCGCTCGCCCTCGATCTGCTGGCCACCGAGGCGGCCGCTCGGGCGCACGCCCTGCTGACCACCGGCGAGGACCCGATCGCACCCCTGTCCACCTGGCAGGACGCGGTGCGTCTCGCGGCGGCGCACCCCGGCTCCGGCGTGACCTCCACGACCCGGGCGCTGTACGCGGCGCTGTCCCGGGCCACCGGCCGCACACCGACCGATCTGGCCCGCGCGGTGGCCGCCTGGCGCCAGGGCGGGCTCCCGGCGCTCGCCGTCCTGGAAGCCCCCTGGGACCCGCCGGCGGGCCCGTTCGACCGTGCCCGCCCGGCCCTGACGGCCGCCGGCCACCCCGGCTTCCGCCCCTGGCGCAACCGCCTCTCCACGGCCACCACCCAGCTCCGCTACGGCCGCGACGGCCTCTGGTACGTGTACGAGTCCGACCCGGGGAGGGAGGACTGGTGGCCGCGGGGGACACCGGCCCAGGACCCCGTGGAGGCGCTCACGCGATGACGGGGCCGGCGCACGCGGGTCAGCGCCCCCGCCCCTCGGCCCACCCCGCCAGCACCCCCTCGATCAGTGCCGCCACCCGTGCCCGGGCCCGGTTGCGCGGCACCCTGGCCATCAGGAGTTCGTCGTAGGGCATGTCCAGGTGGCGTACGGAGGCGCGGACCGCCGCTGTCACCGCGTTCTCGTCCAGCGCGCGGCCCGCTGCGGTGCGGCCCACCCGGCCGCTGCCGCGTACCGAGGCGTGGACCGCGATGCTGTGGGCCCGTTCGGGCGGGCAGCCGGGGAACAGGCGCAGGATCTCGGCCTCCAGGGCCTCGGTGAAGCGGACGTCCTCGGCGGCGCGCCGGCGCGCGTCGCGGGCGCGGCGGCGTGCGCGGGCCTGCGCGTCGGCCAGGCAGCGCTCCTCGGCGGCGGCGAGCGCCGCCTCCTCGACGAGCACGCCCCGGCGCTCGTAACGGCGCCGTCGGCGATTGAAGCGGACCACCACGGCCGAGAGGGTGCTCTCCTTTCGGGCGCGGCGCGTCAGGGCCGTGTCGCCGCGCGGTAGGAACACCAGGTGCCCGAGGTCGGCGCAGTCCAGGCAGCGCGGGGCACCCGTGTCCAGGACCAGCCGGGGGAGCGGGCCCCGGTCGCAGTCGGCGCAGCGGTGCCGTCTTCTGGGCTCTATGACGAGAATGGGCCGCCTCCCTCACGCGCGCCCCCCTGCTCCCCCGCTCCCCTCTCCTCGATCCCTCAATGGGCGGCCGGGCAAACCGTGCCGAACCTGGCGGTGCTCACGGTGTCACTGCGCTCGCGGGGGTCATTGCCGGTATCCGCTGAGGAAGCGGCCGATCCGGCTGATGGCCGCGTCCAGGTCGTCGGCGTACGGCAGGGTCAGGATGCGGAAGTGGTCCGGGCGCGGCCAGTTGAAGCCCGTCCCCTGCACCACCTGGATCTTCTCGCGCAGCAGCAGGTCAAGGACGAACTTCTCGTCGTCTTCAATCGGGTGAACCTTCGGGTCGATCCGGGGGAACGCGTACAGCGCGCCCTTCGGCTTCACACAGGACACGCCGGGGATCTCGTTCAGCTTCTCCCAGGCCCGGTCGCGCTGCTCGTGCAGCCGCCCGCCCGGCGCGGTCAGCTCCTTGATGGACTGGCGGCCGCCGAGCGCGGCCTGGATGGCGTACTGGGCGGGCGCGTTGGGGCACAGCCGCATGGAGGCGAGCATGGTCAGCCCCTCCAGGTAGTTCCTGGCGTGCTGCTGGGGGCCGCTGATCCAGCCAGCCGGAGCGGAACCCCGCGACGCGGTACGTCTTGGACAGCCCGCTGAAGGTGAGGACGACCAGGTCGGGAGCGAGGGCCGCGGCGCAGTGGGCGACGGCGTCGTCGTAGACGATCTGGTCGTAGATCTCGTCGGCGAACACCATCAGCTGATGGCGGCGGGCCAGATCGAGGATGCCCTCGATGACCTCCTTCGGATACACCGCGCCGGTAGGGTTGTTGGGGTTGATGATGACGACCGCCCTGGTGCGGTCGGTGATCTTCGACGCCATGTCGTCGAGGTCGGGGTACCAGTCGGCCGACTCGTCGCAGATGTAGTGGACGGGCCTACCGCCCGCGAGCTTGGTGACGGCCGTCCAGAGCGGGAAGTCGGGGGCGGGGATGAGGACTTCGTCCCCGTCCTCGAGGAGCGCCTGGACGGCCATGGAGACCAGCTCGGAGACGCCGTTGCCGAGGAAGACGTCGTCGACACAGACGTCGGGCAGCCCCATCGCCTGGTAACGCTGGGCGACGGCGCGGCGGGCCGACAGGATGCCGCGCGAGTCCGTGTAGCCGTGGGCCCGCGGCAGCATCCGGATCATGTCCTGGAGAATTTCCTCCGGTGCCTCGAAGCCGAAGAGCGCCGGGTTGCCGGTGTTGAGGCGCAGCACGCTGTGGCCCGCCTCCTCCAGCGCGTTGGCGTGCTCGATGACCGGGCCTCGGATCTCGTAACAGACCTCGCTCAGCTTGCTCGACTGCCGGAACTCCATGCCGTGGCCCTCCCGAGGTGCCCAGATCCCTCTGGCGTGACGTGCCTGACTCGGCCGGTCGTGCCGGACTCGCCGGTCGTGCGTCACTCGAATTGCGTTACTTGGTTTTACCAAGTGTGAGCTTGGAAAGTCCAACATCTTGTCTAGACTGCGTCGCATGCCACGTCAGCCACGCCGTCGAAGCTACGACCAGTACTGCGCCGCCGCCCGCGCCCTCGACGCGGTCGGGGACCGTTGGACGCTGCTGATCGTCCGGGAACTCCTCGCGGGACCGCGTCGTTATACGGATCTGCACGCGGATCTCCCTGGCGTCTCCACGGACGTGCTGGCCTCCCGCCTCAAGGACATGGAGCGCGAGGAGCTGGCGACCCGCCGCAGGCTGCCCCCGCCGGCGGCCGCGACGGTGTACGAACTGACCGCGCGCGGACGCGCGTTGCTGCCCGTGCTGACCGCGCTGGCCGCCTGGGGCGCGCCGGACCTCGCCGAGCGGCGGCCCACCGACGCCGTGCGGGCGCACTGGTTCGCGATCCCGCTGATCCCGCTGCTGCGCCGCCTGCCGTACGGCCCGGCGGTCCTCGACGTACGCCTGGACGAGGGCGAGTTCCACGTACGGACCGGCGGGGACGTGGGGGACGGCGCCGGCGGTCCGGTGTACGGGGAGGGGCCGGCGCCGGACGCCGACGCCCGGCTCGCCCTCGACGCCGACACCTGCCGCGCGCTCGCCGAGGGCGCGCTGACGGTCGAGGAGGGCGTCAAGAACGGACGGATCGAGGTGACGGGCGAGGGGCCCGTCGCGGCGGCGCTGAGGGGCGCGTGAGCGCGGTCGCACCCCTTGGCCGCCGTCACGTACGCCGGAGCGGCCCGCATCATGGAGGGCGTGCGACTCGAAGCGATCACATGGGAACGGCTGACCGACGCCCTCGCGGAACAGGCCGTGGACGCGCTCTTGGGGGGCGGCGGCCCCTGGCTGCGCGTCGGCGTCGACGGCGCGCCCGCGGCCCGGCCCGGTGAGCTGGCGCGGTCACTGGCCGAGGCGCTGCGGGTACGCGGGCGCTCGGTGCTCGTCCTGTCCACCGAGGGCTTCCTGCGCCCCGCCTCGCTGCGGTTCGAGTACGGCCGCGAGGACCCCGACACCTACTTCGACGGCTGGTTCGACACGGCGGCGCTGTGGCGTGAGGTGTTCGACCCGCTGGAGCCCCAGGGCAGCGGCCGGGTGCTGCCCGACCTCTGGGACCCGGTGACCGACCGGGCCACGCGCAGCGGCTATCAGGACCTCCCGCAAGGGGGCGTTCTGGTGGTGCACGGGCCGCTGCTGCTGGGGCGCTGGTTCCCCTTCGACCTCACCGTCCACGTGCGTCTCTCACCCGGCGCACTGCGGCGGCGCACGCAGGAGCGGGACCGGTGGACGCTTCCCGCGTTCGAGCGGTACGAGGAGGAGGTGCGGCCCGCCGAGACCGCCGATGTCGTCGTGCGCGCCGACGACCCCCGGCACCCGGCGTGGGACGGCGCCGCCCGCTAGGCGTGTCCTTCGGATCGCGTACGGGGCGTCGCGGGGGGGCATGCCCGTGTGGCAGGACCGGGTGCGACGAGTCGAAGGGCACGCCCCTCAGCCTGCCCATGCGGCGACAGGAGCGACGGCGGCGGGTCCCCAAGGCCCCCGGCGGATCAGTCCCGTACCGGCGGCGGTCGGCTCAGCCGCCCAGGGGGCTGTCGCCCACGGGTCAGCCGCCCACCGGTCAGTCGCCCACGGGCGGTCGTCCGCCCACCACCGTGACCGCCCGCGCGCCCGCCCGGCAGCCGGCCTCCGCAGCCTCGGCCTGGCCCGCGCCCGCGAGGAGGCCGACGAGGAAGCCGCCCGTGAAGGCGTCGCCCGCGCCCGTGGAGTCGGCGGCCGCCTCCGGTGCCGGAGCGGCCACCCGGGCGACGACCTCGCCGTCCACCGCCACCAGCGCCCCTGCCGCCCCGAGCGTGACCGCGACCAGCGGAAACCTGCGGCTCAACGCGGCCGCCGCCCCGGCCGGTTCCGTGAGGCCGCTGAGCAGCCGCGCCTCGTCGGCGTTGGGCAGCAGCGCCTCCACGCCCTCGGCTGCGGCCAGGAACCGCTCGACGCCCAGCTCGGCCAGGAACCCCGCCGACGCCGGGTCCAGGCTCACCGGAATCCCGGCCTCCAGTGCCGAGCGGCACGCCGTGAGGGCCAGGTCGCGGCTGGCGTCGGCGAAGAACAGATAGCCCGAGAGGTGCAGCCGCCCGACGCCGTCCAGGAACGCCGGGTCCCAGTCGGCGGGGGATATGCGCAGCACGGCGCCGCTGTCGGTGAGGAAGGTGCGCTCGGCGGTCGCGGTGTCGACCAGCGAGACCACGGTGGCGGTGGGCGCCACGGAATCCGCGACCAGCAGGGGCCGCACCCCCGCCCGCCGCAGCTGCCGCTCGTGCCAGGCCAGCGTGTCGCTCCCGACCCGGCCCAGGACGCGCACGTCCGCGCAGCCCGAACGGGCCGCCCAGCAGGCCGCGTTCGCCCCCGCCCCGCCCGGGACCGTACGGATCTCGGCCGCCGTGTCCGTGGCCGGGGCCAGCGGTCCCCGGTGCCGGGCGACGACATCGGTCACCACGTCCCCGACGACCAGGAGGCCCCGGGGCGGGGCGGGTGGCCCGGGCGGCGTGTCCGTCACAGCGCCGCCGCGATGTCCGCCGCCAGCCGTACGTTGCCACGCACCGCCGCCACGTTCGCCTCCAGGGACGCCCCGCCGGTGTGCCGCACCAGGTGGTCGAGGAGGAACGGGGTGACGGCCTGGCCCGTGACGCCCTGCTCCCGGCAGGCGGCCAGCGCCTCGCTCAGCACCCGGTCGTGCAGCGCGGGGTCGAGCTGCTCGGCCTCCGGGACCGGATTGGCCACGATCAGCGCCGATTCGGGGCCGATCGCCTCGTGGGACCGCAGGACGTCGGCGACCTCCCACGGAGTGTGCACCGTCCAGTCGACCGGCTCGCCGGAGTCGGCCAGATAGAAGCCGGGGAAGCGGTCCGTGCCATAGCCGACCACCCCGATGCCCAGGGTCTCCATCCGCTGGAGCGTCGCGGGCACGTCGAGGATCGACTTCACGCCCGCGCAGACCACCGCGACCCGTGTACGGGCCAGGAGCTGGAGGTCCGCCGACTCGTCCTGGGTCTCGGTCCAGCCGCGGTGGACACCCCCGAGCCCGCCGGTGGCGAAGACGCGGATGTCCGCCCAGTGCGCCAGATAGGCGGTCGCGGAGACGGTGGTGGCCCCGCTCGCGCCCGTGGCCAGCGCCATCGCCAGATCGCGGTGGCCCAGCTTGCGCAGACCGTCGCCCGCGACCCGCTCCAACTGGTCCTTGTCCAGGCCGACATGGGGCCGCCCGTCCAGCACCGCGATCGTGGCGGGGACGGCGCCCCGGGCCCGTACCAGCTCCTCCAGCTCCGTCGCGACCCGCAGATTGCGCGGGCGCGGCAGTCCGTGCGCGATGATCGTGGACTCCAGAGCGACCACGGGACGCCCCTCGGCCAGGGCCTCCCGCACTTCGGCGGACACCTTGAGTACGTCGTCGTAGGACATGCCCCATCCCTGGCGCGCCCGCACACCGCGTAAACGTCCCCGGGGCGATCGCCTGTGCGAGGCGCGCGGAGGCGGCGGCCGCGAGGCCAACGGGGCCCGCCTCCGCGACCCACTCACCCGGAGTCTGCTCCCGACGGGCCGTTCCGGCCAGAGGCGGCGTCGGGGGCGCCCCGGCACCTGGCTAGATTGGCGCGCCATGACGACCCATGATCCCATCGCGAACCCTTCCGCCGACGCCTCGGCACCGGCCTCCTTCGTCGTCCACATCCCCGACGCCGAGCTGGAGCCCGAGCCGCTGGACCCCGGCCAGATCGTCTCCGGTACCCCCGAGGTCACCGGCAAGGTGCTCTGGGAGTCACCCGACGGCAAGCAGGTGCGCGGCATCTGGCAGATCACCCCCGGCGTGGTGACCGACACCGAGGCCGACGAACTCTTCGTGGTGGTCAGCGGGCGGGCGACCGTCGAGGTGGCGGGCGGCGCCACGCTGGAACTCGGCCCGGGCGACGCGTGCGTGCTGCGCGAGGGCGACCGGACGACCTGGACGGTGCACGAGACGCTGCGCAAGGCGTACCACGCCAGCCTGTAACCCCCTGGCGCCGCGCCGGAGTCCGTAACCCCTGGGCCCGCGCCGGGCGGCGGTCCGCTCCGCCCCGGAGCGCTCAGAACAGCGGCTGCGGCAGCACCCCTTCCAGGGCGAGCAGCCGCCGCTTGGTCTCCAGGCCGCCGCCGAACCCGCCCAGCCCGCCGGCGCTCTCCACCACCCGGTGGCAGGGCACCACCACGGGCAGCGGGTTGGACCCCATCGCGGCGCCCACCGCCTGCGCCGCCCGGGGTTGGCCGACCCGGTCGGCGAGGTCGCCGTATCCCACCACCGTTCCGTACGGAACGGTCGCCTCCAGCTCACGGAGCACCTGCCGGTTGAAGCCGGAGGACAGCGACCAGTCCAGCGGCAGCTCGAAGGCGCGCAGGCCGCCCGCGAAATACGCCTGGAGCTGCCGTATGGGCTCGGCGAGCGGGCCTGGCCCGTCGGGACGGGCCGGGGCCGGTTCGGCCCCCAGGCGGGCCGCCAGGGCCCGCAGAGCCCGGTCCCGGACCGCCTCCCGGGCGTGAAAGACCACGCTCACCAGCCCCTGGTCGGTCGCGGCCAGCAGCAGAGGGCCGATGTCGCTGCCCACGACCGCCCACTCCAGCCGCCCCGGCCCCCGCGGGGCCCCCTCGAACCGCTCGTCGCTGTCCATGCCGTCACCGTACGGCCCGCCACTGACAACGCCCGCCCGTTCCCGGCGCCGGTCCGTCCGGTCGGCGCGGGGCCGCGGCCGTCTGCCGGACGGGTCCGTTCGCGGCCGTGAAACCACGGAGAATGAGCCCCTCGGGTTCAAGGTGTCGACAAATTGGCGCGAAAATGTTTGCCTGGCGCTCGGCGCGCCTTAATGTCGCCCCGAACCAGGGCCTTGGCGACAGCAGTGGGCCTCTTCAGTCGGTAGTCGGTACGGGGTGAAGGGCACACGCATATGCACGGGACGGTCGACGGCTTCACCTACGGCCTCGTCACGCCGGTAGTGGCGTTCCTCATGGCCTGTCTGGGCGGCGCGCTCGGGCTGCGCTGCACGGCCAGGTCCCTCCGGGCCGACCGGCCCTTTAGGGTGCTCTGGCTGGCGCTCGGGGCCACCTCCATAGGCTCCGGCATATGGACCATGCACTTCATCGCGATGATGGGCTTCTCGGTCCGCCAGGAGGTGCTCGGCTACGACCGGCCGATCACGTTCGCCAGTCTGGGGCTGGCCGTCGTCATGGTCGGCATCGGCATCTTCATCGTCGGCTACCGGGGCGCCACCCCCCTGGCACTGGTCACCGGCGGGACCATCACCGGGCTCGGCGTGGCGTCGATGCATTACCTCGGCATGGCCGGAATTCGACTGCACGGTGAGTTCGCGTACAACACGCTCACCGTCAGCCTCTCCGTGGTGATCGCGGTCGTCGCGGCCACCGCCGCGCTCTGGGCGGCCGTCTCGGTCAGGGGCTTCCTCGCCAGCCTGGGCGCCAGCGTCGTGATGGGCCTGGCCGTGAGCGGGATGCACTACACAGGCATGGCCGCGCTCAGCGTCCATCTGCACGAGGGCGCCGGCACAGCCACCGGGGAGTCCCCGGCCACCGTGCTGGCGCCCATGCTGATCGGGCCCGTCGCCTTCCTGGTGCTGGCGGGCGTCGTCGTGATGTTCGACCCGCTCGTGGTGATGGGCAAGCCCGAGTGGGAGAAGCGGCCGCCCCGCCCGGCGCCCGTCCCCCGCCATCTGCCGTCCTTCCCCGAGCGCACCCAGTGGGCGGCCCCGCACCGGCCCGGCGAGGGCTCCTCCTCCCCGCACGACTGGTGAGCCGGCCCCGAAGACACCCCGTCCGCACCCCGGCCGCCGGGCCGGTCGAGCCCGACTGTCAGTGGGGGGTCGTACGGTGGTTGCATGCGGCCCGTTTCCAAGATCGAACGTACGGTGGCGCCTTTCGAGGTCGTCAGCCCCTACCAGCCCAGCGGCGACCAGCCGGCGGCCATCGCCGAGCTGGAGCGGCGCATCCGCGCAGGTGAGAAGGATGTCGTCCTGCTCGGCGCGACCGGCACCGGAAAGTCGGCGACGACTGCCTGGATGATCGAGAAGCTCCAGCGCCCCACGCTGGTCATGGCGCCGAACAAGACGCTGGCGGCCCAGCTGGCGAACGAGTTCCGCGAGCTGCTGCCCAACAACGCCGTCGAGTACTTCGTCTCGTACTACGACTACTACCAGCCCGAGGCGTACGTCCCGCAGTCGGACACCTACATCGAGAAGGACTCCTCGATCAACGAGGAGGTCGAGCGGCTGCGCCACTCGGCGACCAACTCACTGCTGACCCGCCGCGACGTGATCGTGGTCGCCTCCGTCTCGTGCATCTACGGCCTGGGCACGCCGCAGGAGTACGTGGACCGGATGGTACCGCTGAAGGTCGGCGAGGAGATCGACCGCGACGCGCTGCTGCGCCGCTTCGTCGACATCCAGTACACGCGCAACGACGTCGCCTTCGCGCGCGGCACGTTCCGGGTGCGCGGCGACACCATCGAGATCTTCCCGGTCTACGAGGAGCTGGCCGTCCGGATCGAGATGTTCGGCGACGAGATCGAGGCGCTGTCCACCCTCCACCCGCTGACCGGCGAGATCATCAGCGAGGACCGCGAGCTGTACGTCTTCCCCGCCAGCCACTACGTGGCGGGTCCCGAGCGCATGGAGAAGGCGGTCACCGGCATCGAGAAGGAGCTGGAGCAGCGCCTGGCCGAGCTGGAGAAGCAGGGCAAGCTCCTGGAGGCCCAGCGGCTGCGGATGCGCACCACGTACGACATCGAGATGCTGCGCCAGATCGGCAGCTGCTCGGGCGTCGAGAACTACTCGATGCACTTCGACGGCCGCGAGCCCGGCACCGCTCCCAACACCCTCCTCGACTACTTCCCGGACGACTTCCTGCTCGTCCTCGACGAGTCGCATGTGACCGTCCCCCAGATCGGCGCGATGTACGAGGGCGACGCCTCCCGCAAGCGCACCCTGGTCGACCACGGCTTCCGGCTGCCGTCCGCGATGGACAACCGGCCGCTGAAGTGGGAGGAGTTCCTGGGCCGCGTCGGCCAGACCGTCTACCTCTCCGCGACGCCCGGCAAGTACGAGCTGTCGCGCGGCAAGGGCTTCGTGGAGCAGATCATCCGCCCCACCGGCCTGGTCGACCCCGAGGTCGTGGTCAAGCCCACCGAGGGCCAGATCGACGACCTGGTGCATGAGATCCGCAAGCGCACCGAGAAGGACGAGCGCGTCCTGGTCACCACCCTCACCAAGAAGATGGCCGAGGACCTGACCGACTACTTCCTGGAGATGGGCATCCAGGTGCGGTACCTGCACAGCGACGTCGACACCCTGCGCCGGGTGGAGCTGCTGCGCGAGCTGCGGGCGGGCGAGTACGACGTACTGGTCGGCATCAACCTGCTGCGGGAGGGCCTGGACCTGCCCGAGGTGTCGCTGGTCGCGATCCTCGACGCCGACAAGGAGGGCTTCCTGCGCTCGGGCACCTCGCTGATCCAGACCATCGGCCGCGCGGCGCGCAACGTCTCCGGCCAGGTCCACATGTACGCCGACAAGATCACCCCGGCGATGGAGAAGGCCATCGAGGAGACCAACCGCCGCCGGGAGAAGCAGGTCGCGTACAACAAGGAGCGCGGGATCGACCCGCAGCCGCTGCGGAAGAAGATCAACGACATCGTCGCGACCATCGCGCGCGAGGAGGTCGACACTGAGCAACTGCTCGGCTCCGGCTACCGCAAGGCCAAGGACGGCAAGAGCGCCAAGGCGCCGGTGCCCGCGCTCGGCGCCAAGGCGGCGAAGTCGAAGGCCCGGGCGGGCAAGAGCGGTGAGGTCCTCACCGACCGCCCTGCGGCCGAACTCGCCGAGCAGATCGAGGAGATGACCGAGCGGATGCGGGCGGCCGCCGCCGAGCTCCAGTTCGAGATCGCCGCCAGGTTGCGCGACGAAGTCGGGGAGCTGAAGAAGGAGTTGCGCCAGATGCGGGAGGCGGGTCAGGCCTGACGGGCCGGCCCCCGGTGTGTTGCAAGACCGACACAAATCCGCCCCGCGCGGTGGCGCACATCGCGCCACTGCGTAGGGTCGGGGCCGAGAACGTAGGAATGCGGAGAGGGGACAGCGCGTGACGGTCAATCTGACCAAGGGCCAGGCCATCAGCCTGGAGAAGCAGGGTGGCGGCACCCTGACCGCGGTGCGGATGGGGCTCGGCTGGCAGGCGGCGCCGCGCCGCGGCCTGTTCGGCTCGCGCACCCGGGAGATCGACCTGGACGCGTCGGCGGTGCTCTTCGCCGACAAGCAGCCGGTGGACGTGGTGTTCTTCCGCCACCTCGTCAGCGACGACGGTTCGGTGCGCCACACCGGCGACAACCTGGTGGGCGGCGCGGGCCAGGGCGGCGACGACGAGTCCATCCTCGTCGACCTCCAGCGGGTCCCGGTCCACATCGACCAGATCGTCTTCACGGTGAACTCCTTCACCGGCCAGACGTTCCAGGAAGTGCAGAACGCGTTCTGCCGCATCGTCGACGAGACCAACGGCCAGGAGCTGGCGCGCTACACGCTGGACGGCGGCGGCCAGTACACCGCGCAGATCATGGCGAAGGTGCACCGCGCGGGCGCCGGCTGGCAGATGACCGCCATCGGCAACCCGTCCAACGGACGCACCTTCCAGGACCTGATGCCGGCGATCCTGCCGCACCTGTAGGCGCGGTCTACCGCAGGCACCACCGGCCACCACGGCCGCAATCGCAGCTCCCGGAGGCAAGGCCGCCGGGAGCTGCCCCGCACCACCGCGCACCACCGGCACTCGACGAGGGGACGAAGCGATGACGGCCGAGCTGGTACGGGGGCAGAACCACCCCCTGCCCCGGACCCGACTGGAGATCCGGGTGTCGGCCGGCACACCGATCGTCGCCGGTGCCACCCTGGGCGACGAGCGCGGCACGGTGCGCGGGACCGAGTGGGTCGCCCATCCGGGCACGCCCACCCTGCCGGGCCTCGAGGTCTCCCGGCAGGCCGCCGCCGACCACCGCCTGGCGGTGGACCTGGAGGCGCTGCCGCAGGGGGTGCACCGGGTCAGCGTGCTGCTGGCGCTGCCGCCCGGGGCGGGCCCGGGCCGGTTCGCGGCCGTCGCCGCGCCCTTCGTGGCCGTCACCGGCCTCGACGGCACCGAGGTCGCCACCTACACGATCACCGGCCTGGACGCGGAGTCGGCCGTGGTCGCCCTGGAGCTCTACCGCCGCGAGGGCGTCTGGAAGGTCCGCGCGATCGGCCAGGGCTACGCGGGCGGTCTCGCCGACATGCTCCTCGACCAGGGGCTGCCGCAGGCCCGCGAGCTCGCCGCCGTCGTCCTGGACGCGGTCGCCCTGGGCGCCTCCCGCTCGGTCGCGGCGCCCCCGCCCCGTACGGCCGACGAGGGACGGGTGCGGACCGGCGCGCCCGGCGCCGGCGGGAGCGATGCGGGCCCCGCGGGCGCTGCGCCCGCCCCCGAGGCCGCGCAGCAGCCCCTGACGGACAGCGGCCCCATCGACTACGCCCACCCGCGCCGCAAGAACACCGCGCCCCCGCCGCCGCCTCCCACCGCCGCGCCCGCCGCCCCCGGCGAGCCCGTGTCCCCGGTGGCGGGCGACGCCACCGGCTGGTCCATGGAGGAGCGGCTCTACAACCAGGTGTGGGGCATGTTCGAGGACCTGGCCCGCACCACGGCCGCGTACCGCAGCGCGGTCGACTTCGCGGACTCGCGGATGGAGCAGGAGCTCGACCGGGCCCTGGCCGACCCGCGCAGCCGGATCGGCTCCACCGGCGACCTGGCCCGCCAGGAGGCCGCGGCCCGCCGCGAGCAGCTCGTCGACCGCGCGCGCGAGGCGTTCGACCGGGACCTGGCGCAGCTGACCGCCGAGTCCGAGGTCGTCGAACCCGCCCTGCCGGCCGCCTACGCGCGCTGGGACAACCCCGTCTGGCACGCCTACCGGGTGCCGATGGAGATCCCGATGGCCCTGCGCGTCGGCGACCTGCGGCTCCCGGAGCGGCCGGAGCTGCGCATCCCGATGCTGGTGCGGCTGCCGCTGGAGCGCGGGCTGTGGATCGACTCCGGCCGCTCCGGCTCGGAGGCCGCCGCCTTCATGGACGCCGAGCAGGTCAAGCGGCTCGCCATGGAGACCGCGGTGGCGCTGGCCGCCCGGCTCCTCGCGGTGTATCCGGCGCACGAGTTCGCGGTCCACGTCCTGGACCCGGCGGGGACGGCGGCCGGGGCGCTCGCGCCCCTGACGCGCGCGGGGGTGCTCGCCGCGCCCCCCGCGCCCGGGGCCCGGGGAGTGGCGGACGTGCTCGCCCGGCTCACCCAGCGCGTCGATCTGCTCCAGATGGCCGCACGGGGCGGCGCCGGGGCGGACGCGCTGCCGCCCGGCACCGACACCGCCGAACAGCTCCTGGTCGTCAACGACTTCCCGCACGGCTTCGACGACCGAGCGGTCAACCAGCTGCGCTACCTCGCCGACGAGGGCCCCTCGGTCGGCGTCCATCTGCTGATGGTCGCGGACCGCGAGGACGCCGACGCGTACGGACCGGTGCTCCAGCCCCTGTGGCGCTCGCTGCTGCGGCTCACACCGGTGCCGGAGGACCACCTGGCGGACCCGTGGGTCGGGCACGCCTGGACGTACGAGCCGCCGCTGGTCCCGGCCGGCAGCGCGGTCCTGGGGCAGGTGCTTGGCCGGGTGGCGGAGGCGCGGCGCGCCTGGCCGCGCTGACGCCCTCGCCCCGCTCACCGGGGTCTCACCGGCAGGGGCCTTGGTCTTTCTTTACCCTTCCCTTTACCTTCTCTTGGTGATTGGGGTAGGGTTCTTGGTGCGGAGGGGAGTACTCCCGACTGCGGCGTTCCCGTCAGTACGGACCGACCTGACCGGTTCCGGGGCGCCGGCCCAGGTGCGACGGCACGGCCCGGGTGGAGGAGACCTCCGGCAGCGACGACGCTGATCTGTAGCGGTACGAAGCCGGAGGCACTGTGGACGTTTCGATGACCCTGTGGGTACTGACCATTCTCGGTCTGTGCGCCCTGATCGCGGCCGACTTCTTCATCGGGCGCAAACCCCATGACGTGTCGGTCAAGGAAGCCGGAATCTGGACGGTCGTCTGGATCGTGCTCGCCGCGCTCTTCGGAGTCGGCCTGCTGGTCTTCGGTGACAGCCAGGCGTCCGGCGAGTTCTTCGCGGGCTTCATCACCGAGAAGTCCCTCTCCGTCGACAACCTCTTCGTCTTCATCCTGATCATGGCGAAGTTCTCGGTGCCGACCCATCTCCAGCAGCGCGTCCTGCTCTTCGGTGTACTGATAGCGCTGGTGCTGCGGGCGGTCTTCATCGCGGCCGGCGCCGCCATCATCGCCAGCTTCTCGTGGGTCTTCTACCTCTTCGGCGCCTTCCTGATCTACACCGCCTGGAAGCTCATCCAGGAGGCGCGCTCGGATGAGGAGGACGAGGAGTTCGAGGAGAACCGGCTGCTGAAGTCCGTCGAGCGCAAGTTCGGCGTCGCCGACCGGTACCACGGCACCAAGCTCTTCATCCAGGAGCACGGCAAGAAGGTCATGACGCCGCTGCTCGTCGTCATGCTCGCCATCGGCATGACCGATGTGCTGTTCGCGATGGACTCCATCCCCGCGATCTTCGGCCTGACCCAGGACCCGTACATCGTCTTCACCGCCAACGCCTTCGCCCTGATGGGCCTGCGCCAGCTGTACTTCCTCATCGGCGGACTGCTCAAAAAGCTGGTCCACCTCAGCTACGGCCTCTCGGTGATCCTCGGCTTCATCGGCGTGAAGCTGGTGCTGCACGCCCTGCACGAGAACGGGGTGAACGTCCCCGAGATCTCCATCCCCGTCTCGCTGGGCGTCATCTGCGGCGTGCTGGTGATCACCACGGTCACCAGCCTGATCGCCGCCAGGAAGCAGGCCGCGGCCGAGACGGACGACAAGAGCAGCGTCGGGGTCTGACCCCGGAGCGCGCGGTGCGTCCGCACCGGCGCGCGCACCGGCCGAGCGGGCGCCCGGTTGCCGTGCCCGCCGGCCGGTGCTTGCTTGGACGGGAGGAGCTCCCGGTCCGCGGGGGCACCGCGGACCAGGAGGACCCATGAAGTTCGCGCAGATCATCGACTTCGAGACCGAGCGGCCGGACGAGATGCGCGAGCTCCTCCGCCAGTACGAGGAGCGGGCCCGCTCGGAGGGCCGCAAGCTCGGCCCCACGCACCGCACCCTGCTCCGCGACCGGTCCAACCCCAACCGCTATCTGGCCGTGGTCGAGTTCGACTCGTACGAGGAGGCCATGGCCAACAGCGACGCTCCGGAGACGACCGAGCTCTCCCAGCGGCTCGCGGCGCTGTCGACCCGCCCGCCCGCCTTCACGGACTGCGATGTGGAGGAGTCGGGGGCGCTGTAGCGCCGGCACCTCGGTGGCGGCTGGGCGGGCGCGGCCTCCGGTCGCGCCCGGACGGGGTCGGGCGTGTGCGCGGGCCATCAGGGGAGCGTGCGCAGGCGTGCCCGCGCCGTGACGAGCGCCTCGGCGCGCTCCGGCCGCCGGCTCGCGCTCCGGTCACCAGCCGCTCGCGCTACCAGCCGCGCGCGTGCCACTCCGGCAGTTTCGGGCGCTCATCGCCGAGCGTGGTGTCGTTGCCGTGGCCCGGGTAGACCCAGGTCTCGTCCGGCAGGACCGCGAAGAGCTTGGTCTCCACGTCGCGCATCAGGCTGGCGAAGGCCCGCGGGTCCTTGTGGGTGTTGCCGACCCCGCCCGGGAAGAGGCAGTCGCCGGTGAACAGGTGCGGGTGGCCGTGCGGGTCGTCGTAGACCAGGGCGATCGAGCCCGGCGTGTGGCCGACCAGATGGCGTGCGGTCAGCTCGACCCGGCCCACCCGGATCGTGTCCCCGTCCTCGACGGGGACGTCGGTCGGCACGTCGATGCCCTCGGCGTCGTGGCGGCCCGCGTAGGTCGTCGCGCCGGTGGCGGCGACGACCTCGGCGAGCGCCTGCCAGTGGTCCCCGTGGCGGTGGGTGGTGACGACGGACTCGATGCCGTCGTCACCGATCAGCGTCAGCAGGGTCGAGGGCTCGGCCGCCGCGTCGATCAGGAGCTGCTCGCCGGTGGCGCGGCAGCGCAGCAGATACGCGTTGTTGTCCATCGGGCCCACCGCGACCTTGGAGATCATCAGATCGCCGAGCTCGTGGACATCCGCAGGACCGCCGACCCGGACCGTTCCGCTGTACGTCATGGACTCAGCGTAGCCCGGCCCCTACAGGGGCGGCAGGGCGGGCAGCGGGCCGCCGGTGACCTCCAGGGCCGCCCCGCTCCTGCGCCCCGAGAGCCAGCCCAGCAGGTCCCACGCCGGGCCGCCCACGGTCACCGCGGGGCCCTGGGTGCCGCCCGTGCGCAGGGTGTGGCCGTTGCCCCCGGTGAGGGTGACCGGCGGGAGGGACGCGTGCCCCGAGAAACGATCGGCCAGGAACTGGATCTCACGCCGGACGAACTCGTCCGGGAGGTCTTCCAGCTCGTAGCCGGTGCCCAGGTCGACGTGGTGCAGCTCGACCTCGATCAGGCGCCGGAAGGGGATGCGGGCGGCCTGGTCCAGGACGCCGTTGCGGAGCTCGACCGTACGGGTCCAGTCGTCGGTCCGGGCGCCCTCCTCCTGGAAGCGGGCGGCGCTGTCGCGCAGGTCGGCGAGGTGTACGTCGAGCGGGCGCGCGGCGTCGCGCGCGATGTCGGCGTCGCGCGCCTCGGCGCTCTCGTACATGGGCAGCCCGGCGAGCACGTTCACGAGCGCGTCGGCGTTCCGGGAGAGGTGCGCGAGCACGTGCCCGCGACTCCAGTCGGGCAGCCGTGACGGCTCGGCGAGCGCCGCGTTGTCCAGTTTGCCCGCTGCGGTGAGCAGCCGTTCGGTGGCTTCCCGTACAGACGCCAGGTCGTGCGCATGATCAATCATGGGGCCGACGATAGTCCCGCCACTCGTTCGGGTGAAGCCGCTTGGACGAGTCCGTAAATCGAATGCGCGTGCTATAGGCTCGTCGGTGGCATCAGGCATCCTTGGTAATAGCAATCCATCGCCCAGGCGACCCCCCATAGTCTGAGACGGGGGCTCCGCCCCCTGCTTCTCTTCAAGAAAGGTGCGGACCGGCGTGGCCGACCGTCTCATCGTCCGTGGCGCGCGCGAGCACAATCTCAAGAACGTCTCGCTCGACCTCCCGCGCGACTCCCTCATCGTCTTCACCGGGCTCTCGGGGTCGGGCAAGTCGTCCCTCGCGTTCGACACGATCTTCGCCGAGGGGCAGCGCCGCTACGTCGAGTCGCTCTCCTCCTACGCCCGCCAGTTCCTCGGCCAGATGGACAAGCCGGACGTCGACTTCATCGAAGGTCTGTCGCCCGCGGTCTCCATCGACCAGAAGTCGACCTCGCGCAACCCGCGCTCGACGGTCGGCACCATCACCGAGGTCTACGACTACCTGCGTCTACTCTTCGCGCGCATCGGCAAGCCGCACTGCCCCGAGTGCCGTCGGCCGATCACCCGCCAGTCCCCGCAGGCCATCGTCGACAGGGTGCTGGAGCTGCCCGAGGGCAGCCGCTTCCAGGTGCTCTCGCCGCTGGTGCGCGAGCGCAAGGGTGAGTTCGTCGACCTCTTCGCCGACCTCCAGACCAAGGGCTACAGCCGCGCGCGCGTGGACGGCGAGACGATCCAGCTCTCCGAGCCGCCCAAGCTCAAGAAGCAGGAGAAGCACACCATCGAGGTGGTCATCGACCGCCTCACCGTGAAGGACTCCGCCAAGCGCCGCCTCACCGACTCGGTGGAGACCGCGCTCGGCCTGTCCGGCGGCATGGTGGTGCTCGACTTCGTCGACCTGGCGGCCGACGACCCCGAGCGCGAGCGGATGTACTCGGAGCATCTGTACTGCCCGTACGACGACCTGTCCTTCGAGGAGCTGGAGCCGCGCTCCTTCTCCTTCAACTCGCCCTTCGGCGCCTGCCCCGACTGCACCGGCATCGGTACGCGCATGGAGGTCGACCCCGACCTGATCATCCCGGACGAGGAGAAGTCACTCGACGAGGGCGCCATCTCCCCGTGGTCGCTCGGCCACACCAAGGACTACTTCGCCCGGCTGGTCGGCGCCCTCGCCGACGAGCTCGGCTTCCGTACGGACATCCCCTGGGCGGGGCTGCCGCAGCGCGCCAGGAAGGCGCTGCTGTACGGCCACAAGACCCAGATCGAGGTGCGCTACCGCAACCGGTACGGACGGGAGCGGGCGTACACCACCGCCTTCGAGGGCGCGGTGCCGTTCGTCAAGCGGCGCCACTCCGAGGCCGAGTCCGACGGGGCGCGGGAGCGCTTCGAGGGCTATATGCGCGAGGTCCCCTGCCCGACCTGCCAGGGCTCGCGACTGAAGCCGCTGGTCCTCGCGGTCACCGTGATGGACCGCTCCATCGCCGAGGTCTCCGCGATGTCGATCAGCGACTGCGCCGACTTCCTGGGCGAGCTCAAGCTCAACGCGCGCGACAAGAAGATCGCCGAGCGCGTCCTGAAGGAGGTCAACGAGCGGCTGCGCTTCCTCGTCGACGTCGGCCTCGACTATCTCTCACTCAACCGCGCCGCCGGGACGCTGTCGGGCGGTGAGGCCCAGCGCATCCGCCTCGCCACCCAGATCGGCTCCGGCCTCGTCGGTGTGCTCTACGTGCTGGACGAGCCCTCGATCGGTCTGCACCAGCGGGACAACCACCGTCTGATCGAGACCCTGGTCCGGCTGCGCGACATGGGCAACACCCTGATCGTCGTCGAGCACGACGAGGACACCATCAAGGTGGCGGACTGGGTCGTCGACATCGGCCCCGGCGCCGGTGAGCACGGCGGCAAGGTCGTCCACAGCGGCCCCCTGAAGCAGCTCCTCGCCAACAAGGAGTCGATGACCGGGCAGTACCTGGCGGGCAAGAAGTCCATCCCGCTGCCGGACCTGCGCCGTCCCGTGGACCCCTCGCGCAGGCTCACCGTGCACGGGGCCAAGGAGAACAACCTCCGGGACATCGACGTCTCGTTCCCGCTGGGCGTGCTGACCGCGGTCACCGGTGTCTCCGGCTCCGGCAAGTCGACCCTGGTCAACGACATCCTCTACACCCATCTCGCACGGGAGCTCAACGGCGCGCGGACCGTGCCCGGGCGGCACACGCGCGTGGCGGGCGACGACCTGGTCGACAAGGTCGTCCATGTCGACCAGTCGCCCATCGGCCGTACGCCCCGGTCGAACCCGGCGACGTACACCGGTGTCTTCGACAACGTGCGCAAGCTGTTCGCGGAGACGATGGAGGCGAAGGTGCGGGGCTACCTCCCGGGCCGCTTCTCCTTCAACGTCAAGGGCGGCCGCTGCGAGAACTGCTCGGGCGACGGCACCATCAAGATCGAGATGAACTTCCTGCCGGACGTGTACGTGCCGTGCGAGGTCTGCCACGGGGCGCGCTACAACCGGGAGACGCTGGAGGTCCACTACAAGGGCAAGTCCATCGCGGAAGTCCTCGACATGCCGATCGAGGAGGCGCTGGAGTTCTTCGAGGCGGTGCCGACGATCGCCCGTCACCTGAGGACGCTGAACGAGGTGGGGCTGGGGTACGTCCGGCTCGGCCAGTCGGCGCCGACGCTCTCGGGCGGTGAGGCGCAGCGCGTGAAGCTGGCCTCCGAGCTCCAGAAGCGGTCCACCGGCCGGACGGTGTACGTGCTGGACGAGCCGACGACCGGCCTCCACTTCGAGGACATCTCGAAGCTGATCAAGGTCCTGTCGGGGCTCGTCGACAAGGGGAACTCGGTGATCGTCATCGAGCACAACCTCGACGTCATCAAGACGGCGGACTGGGTCGTCGACATGGGGCCCGAGGGCGGCAGCGGCGGTGGTCTGGTGATCGCCGAGGGGACGCCGGAGCAGGTCGCGTCCGTGGCGGCGAGCCACACCGGGAAGTTCCTGCGGGACATTCTGGGGGCGGACCGGATCAGTGACGCGGAGCCGGCGCCTGTGCGGCGGGCGGCGAAGCGGACACCGGCGAAGAAGGCCGCGGCGAAGAAGGCGGCCCCCAAGAAGGCGACCGCCCGTTCCCGCAAGGCCTGATGCTCCCAGCCCGGGGGCCCCGCCCCGGCCCCCGGGTTCGTTCGTGTGCGGGTCGTCCGCAGCTGGTCGCCCAGTTCCCCGCGTCCCGGTAGCGGCGCCGCTACCGGGACGCGGGGAACTGCGCGAGCAACCCAGCCCGGTCCGCAGACGAACCCGGGCCGGGGGCGAAGCCCAGGGGAACGAGCCTCCTCCCCCCCCCCGCCCACCCCCGGAGGGTTCAGGTAAGGGGCGGGGCAGGGGCTCGCAGCGCAGCCGCGTACGGCGGCTGCGCCCCCCGCTTCCCGCACGTCAGCGCCGCCGCATGCGCCGCGTAGGCCAGCGCCGAACGCCACCCGGCCGCGGACAGCGGCAACCGCCCCGCCACCGTATGCAGCAGCGCCGCGTTCACCGTGTCCCCCGCCCCGATCGTGTCCACCACCTCGACGCGCTCGCCGGGGACGGAGACCTCCTTCCCGGAGCGGGTCCACACCGTCAGGCCCCCCGCGCCCCGCGTCAGCACCACCGCCTCCGGCCCCGCCGCCAGCCACTCGCGCACCCCGCCGCCCAGCCACGCCGCGTCCTCCTCGGAGAGCTTCAGCAGGGAGACGTACGGCAGCCAGGAGCGGAAGCGGGCCCGGTAGGCGTCCGGATCCGGGACCAGGCCGGGACGGATGTTCGGGTCGAGCAGGGTGAACAGGCCCCGCCCCGACTCCCGCCGCAGCAGCGCCTCGTACGCGCTGGCCCCGGGCTCCAGGACCAGCGAACACGTGCCGAACGCCAGCGCCCGTACGCCGGAGGGGAGGTCGGGTGGCAGCTCGAAGAGGCGGTCAGCGGTGCCGGAGGCGTAGAAGCCGTACCCGGCGCCCCCGTCCGCCCCGACCGTCGCCACCGCCAGCGTCGTCGGCTCGGGGCCGCGCTGGACCAGCGAGGTGTCGACACCGGCGGCGTGCAACCCGTCGAGCAGGGCCTCGCCGAAGCCGTCCGTGGACACGCGGGAGCAGAAGGCCGCCTCGGCGCCGAGCCGCCCCAGGGCGACGGCCGTGTTGTAGGGGCCGCCGCCGCGCCGGGGCGACAGGGGGCCCAGCCGGTCACCGGGCTGCTCGGGGACCAGGTCGATGAGGGCTTCTCCGGCGACGACGATCACGTGGCCGAACGTACACCCACCCGGCCCCGCACCGGCTCGGCACCACCCCACCCCTGGCCCCACCGTCCCCGCCGGTATCGTCGGATACGTCACCAACCCCCCATGACCCGTGGAGACCCCATGTCCGGCCAGCCCGCCGCCCGTCGCACCGTGCTGAAAGGCGCGGCCCTCGCCGGGGCCGCGGGGCTGGGTGTGGCCGCCTGCTCCACCGACTCCAAGCTCGGCCACGCCGAGACGCCGACCCCGACCGCGCCGGTCGCCCTGGGCGCGCCCGAGGAGGTCCCGGTGGGCGGGGCCAAGCTCTACCGCGAGCAGCGGCTGATGGTGTCCTGCCCGGCCAAGGGCGAGTACAAGGCGTTCAGCGCCCAGTGCACCCACGCGGGCTGCGTCCTGGACAAGATCGAGGACGGGCACGGGAACTGCCCCTGCCACGGCAGCCGCTTCGACGTCATGACCGGCCGGGCGGTCCACGGCCCGGCGACCGTGCCGCTGCCGCCCGTCCCGGTGAAGGTGAAGGACGGCAAGCTGGTGGCCGGTCCCGACGCCTGACGGTCGACAGGCAGGGACTGCCGTCGCGTCTACGCCCAGTCCCAGTCGATCCCCAGGATCCCCGGCCGCACCCCCTGCTCGATCAGGTGGACTGTCCGGTGCTGCCCGCTGAGCGTCAGGTCGCCCCGGTCCGAGCGGGCCGAGCCGGCCGAGGACCGGGCGAAGCGGCGGCACCGTACCGGCAGCGCCCGCTCGTCGAAGCGCACCTGGAGCACGTACTGCCCGCCCGCGAAGCTGAAGCCGCGGACGTACTCGCTGCTCGGGCCTGCCGTGCCGTCCTCGAAGCCGTAGCCGAAGAGGTACGTCTCGCCGGCCCGCAGCCGGGCGTCGAAGAGCAGCTCGGCCACCAGGACACCGGTCCCGGCGTCCCAGCGCACCCGGCCGGTGCGGCAGTTCTCGGCGGCCCGCACCCGCACCCGGGACGGGTCGCAGCCGGGGTCGCCGTGGTGGATGGCGAGATAGCGGTCGATGCCGTCCCGGTGGGCCCGCACCACCTGCTGGGAGTCGCGGCCGAGCAGTTCGCGGCCCGCCCCGACACGTACCCGCTCATGGTGGCCGACGGTGTGCAGGCCACCGTCCACGGGTGACTCCAGGTCCGTGATCAGCCGTTCGACGACTCCGGAGGCCTCCACCAGCGAGCGGTAGGAGCGGCCCGCCGGGCGGTCCGCCCCGTCGCGGCCCTCCCCGCCGTCGAGCAGCCGCAGCAGCGAGCGCTCCGGCAGCCCGAGGACGTCCTCCAGGGCGCGCACGGCCCGCAGCGACTCGGCACGCTGCGGCCGCCGGGCGCCCTGCTGCCAGTAACTGAGGCTGGTCACGCCGACCTTGACCCCGCGCCCCGCGAGATGGTGCTGGACGCGCTGGAGCGGAAGCCCGCGGACCGCGAGGGCGGTGCGCAGGGCCAGATGGAACGGGCCGGTGTGCAGCACCTGGGCCAGATCGGCATCGGTGTGGAGCATGGGGGACTCCCTCGGGACTGCTTCGGATCCGGTGGGGGGTGGCCGTACGGGTCCGGTCCGGCCACCGGGGCGGCCGTACGGACCTGGTTCAACCGCGCCGCCGGTCAGGGGACTTCGGGCCGCGCAGTGAACGTTCACGGCGGGGGGTGGTCACAGGTCGCCGCGGGACCCGGGTGGCCTGGTGGGCACGGAAGGCCTGTTCACATGGCGGCCACTCCGTTCACACCCGCGTCTCACCCCGCATTGAAGCGCGTTGACCAGCTCACGACAACGTTCGATGCTCACCGAAAGCGTCCGGACGCGCTCCTCCGATCCCCACACCCCCCGCTTCGGGAGGAACGCGATGCACAACCGCAAGAGACGGCTTCCGGCCCTCGCCCTCGTGGTGACGGCCCTGCTCGTCGCCCCCACGGCGAGCGCCGTCGCATCCCCGCACGAGCACACCCCCGCCGCAGCCGCCACGTCCACGACCACAGCCGCCACCCGTACCGCCGTCGACTCGCCGTCCCCCATGGCGGCGGCGACGTCCAAACGCCTCGACATCACCATGCAGGCCCAGCAGAAGGACAACTGGTGCTGGGCCGCCAGTGGCAACACCATCGCCACCTGGTTCGGGCGCGCCTACACCCAGAACCAGTTCTGCAACGCCGCCTTCGGGCGCCAGCAGGGCTACGACTGCCCCAACTGGCAGGCCGACCTCGGCAATGTGCAGAACGCCCTGGACTGGGCCGGAATCAGCTCCGGCTCGTACGTCAGCGGCTGGCTGCGCTACTCGACCGTACAGACCGAGATCAACGCCAACCGGCCGATGGAGACCCGCATCCAGTGGTCCAGCGGCGGCGGTCACATGCATGTGATCTACGGGTACGACACCGCGAACAGCTGGGTGTACTGGGGCGACCCCTGGCCCTCCAGCAACCGCTACAACTGGGCCTCGCACGCCTGGTACGTCGACAACAACTCGTTCTCCTGGACCCACTCGCTCTACCGGATCGGGGCGTGACGACGATGACCCTGCGACGTCTGTCCTCCTCCTGCGCCGCCGTCGCGGCGCTGCTCACCGGTCTCGCCGGTCTCTGCGCCCCGGGCGCGGCGGCCGACCAGAACCCCACCGCGACGGCCGCCTCCAGGGCCGCCGCCCACCGGGCGGCCTCGGCGCCCGCGACCCTCGCCACGCTCTCCCGCTTCTTCGCCCGGGACGGCAAGGTGTCCCCGGCCGCCGCCGCCCCGCGCATCCAGGGCGACGCGGTGCCCGTCTACACGCTCTCCCCGGAATTCGTCGCGGGGCGGGCGGGGGCGCCGGTGGCGAAGGTGGAGTACCTCGCCTCCACGGCCGTCGCCCCGGACGGCCGGAAGGCCTCCCTGTGGGCGGTCCCGCAGGGAGGTGGCTGGCAGGTGGTGAACATCGCCACCGGTGACGACGAGGCCCGCTACACCGCGGCGGGCGCGAGCCGGCTGCCGGGCGGCACGGTCTTCCAGGAGCCGCAGATCAACGCCTGGTACGTCCAGAAAGGTGCCACCGTGCTCCCGCTGGACGAGGACGCGGTGCGCGCCGTCGGTGCCCGGGGCACCACGCTGGCCGCCTACCGGCAGCGCGTCCAGCGGGCCTACGGCGACAAGCTGCCCGGCTCCGCGTACGCGAAGTCCGGCAGAGCCGGAGGGTACGGGCAGAGCCCCGGGGAGGCCCGGGGCCAGGCGGTGGCCGCCTCGCCCGTCCCAGCGGGCCACGACGGCCCGGCCACGGCCGTCTCGGTGACCGCCGGCGCGGGCGCGCTCGCGGCGGCGGGGCTGGGCGCGGTGGCGCTGCGCCGCCGCAGGCGGGGGGCGGGCCCGGCGTAGGGCCTCGGCGGACCGTGTGACCGGCCGCGGACCGTACGCGGCCGGTCACACGGCGCCCCACGGCCCCCGGAGCCACCCGGCTCCCCGCGTCCCCGACGAGGGCCGCGTCCCGTGAAACCGCGTTGTCGGTCCCCGCCAGTAGGGTGGTGGCCATGGCAGACCCCTCCACCTACCGCCCCAAGCCGGGACAGATCCCCGACTCGCCGGGGGTCTACAAGTTCCGGGACGACCACCGCCGGGTGATCTACGTCGGCAAGGCCAAGTCCCTGCGCCAGCGGCTCGCGAACTACTTCCAGCCGCTCACGAGCCTGCACCCGCGTACGGCGACGATGGTCACCACGGCGGCGTCGGTGGAGTGGACGGTCGTCTCCACGGAGGTCGAGGCGCTCCAGCTCGAATATTCGTGGATCAAGGAGTTCGACCCCCGCTTCAACGTCAAGTACCGCGACGACAAGAGCTATCCGTATCTCGCGGTCACCCTCAACGAACAGTTCCCGAGGGTCCAGGTGATGCGCGGCGCCAAGAAGAAGGGCGTGCGCTACTTCGGCCCGTACGCGCACGCGTGGGCGATCCGCGAGACCGTCGACCTGATGCTCCGCGTCTTCCCGGTGCGGACGTGCTCCGCCGGGGTGTTCAAGCGCTCCACCCAGATCGGCCGTCCCTGCCTGCTCGGCTACATCGGCAAGTGCGCGGCCCCCTGCGTCGGCCGGGTCACGCCCGAGGAGCACCGCGAACTCGCCGAGGACTTCTGCGACTTCATGGCCGGGCGCACCGGTACGTACATCCGCCGCCTGGAGAAGGACATGGCGGCGGCGGCCGAGGAGATGGAGTACGAGCGGGCCGCGCGGCTGCGCGACGACATCGGGGCGCTGCGCCGCGCCCTGGAGAAGAACGCGGTGGTCTTCGCCGACGCCACGGACGCGGACCTGATCGCGGTCGCCGAGGACGAGCTGGAGGCGGCCGTGCAGATCTTCCATGTGCGCGGCGGCCGGGTCCGCGGCCAGCGCGGCTGGGTCACCGACAAGGTCGAGGCGGTGGACACGGCCGGACTGGTGGAGCATGCCCTCCAGCAGCTGTACGGGGAGGAGACCGGCGACTCCGTACCGAAGGAGGTGCTGGTCCCGGCCCTGCCGGAGGACGCCGATTCGGTGGGGGCGTGGCTCGCGGGGCGGCGCGGGTCGCAGGTGTCGCTGCGCATCCCGCAGCGCGGTGACAAGAAGGACCTGATGGCGACGGTCGCGCGCAACGCGCAACAGGCCCTGGCGCTGCACAAGACCAAGCGCGCCTCGGACCTGACCACCCGCTCCCGGGCCCTGGAGGAGATCGCGCAGGCCCTGGAGCTGGACAGCGCGCCGCTGCGGATCGAGTGCTTCGACATCTCCCACCTCCAGGGCGAGGACGTGGTGGCCTCCATGGTCGTCTTCGAGGACGGCCTGGCGAGGAAGAGCGAGTACCGGCGCTTCCAGATCAAGGGCTTCGAGGGCCAGGACGACGTCCGGTCCATGCACGAGGTGATCACCCGCCGCTTCAAGCGGTACCTGGCCGAGAGCGCCCGGCTGGGGGAGTGGGCGGACGGCGAGGAGGGCGCGGCCGGACCGGCTCCCTCCGGTGAGGTCCCGGCGCCCGGTGAGGCCCCGGCGGAGGCCGGGCCGCGCACCGAGGACGGCCGGCCCAAGCGGTTCGCCTACCCGCCCCAGCTCGTGGTGGTCGACGGCGGGCAGCCGCAGGTGGCCGCCGCCAAGCGGGCCCTGGACGAGCTCGGGATGGACGACGTGGCCGTCTGCGGGCTCGCCAAGCGCCTGGAGGAGGTCTGGCTGCCGGACGACGACGACCCGGTCGTCCTGCCGCGCTCCAGCGAGGGGCTGTATCTGCTCCAGCGCGTGCGTGACGAGGCCCACCGGTTCGCCATCACCTACCAGCGGGTCAAGCGGACCAAGCGGTTCAAGGCGAGCCCCCTGGACGACGTGCCGGGCCTGGGCGAGTCCCGCAAACAGGCGCTGATCAAGCATTTCGGCTCGGTGAAGCGGCTGCGGTCGGCGACAATCGAGCAGATCTGTGAAGTTCCCGGGATAGGCCGCAAGACGGCCGAGACCGTGGCCGCGGCCCTGACCCGGGCGGCTCCGGCCGCACCCGCCGTGAACACGGCGACAGGAGAGATCATTGAAGAGGACGACGGGGGAGCCGCGACATGACTGAGCACGACCGAACAGACGCAGAAGCAGGAGCCGCACACGTGAGTACGGGCACGACGAACGACGCCGCCGAACCGGCCATCCCCGAGCTGGTGATCATCTCCGGCATGTCCGGCGCCGGACGCAGCACCGCCGCCAAGTGCCTGGAGGACCTCGGCTGGTTCGTCGTCGACAACCTGCCGCCCGAGCTGATCCCCACCATGGTGGAGCTCGGCGCCCGCTCCCAGGGCAATGTGGCCCGTATCGCCGTCGTCGTGGACGTGCGCGGCCGCCAGTTCTTCGACAACCTCCGCGAGTCGCTGGCCGACCTGGACTCCAAGCAGGTCACCCGGCGGATCGTCTTCCTGGAGTCCTCGGACGACGCGCTGGTGCGCCGCTTCGAGTCGGTCCGCCGCCCGCACCCCCTCCAGGGTGACGGCCGGATCGTCGACGGCATCGCGGCCGAGCGCGACCTGCTGCGCGAGCTGCGCGGCGACGCCGACCTGGTGATCGACACCTCCAGCCTCAACGTCCACGAGCTGCGCGCCAAGATGGACGCCCAGTTCGCCGGGGACGAGGAGCCGGAGCTGCGCGCCACGGTGATGTCGTTCGGCTACAAGTACGGCCTGCCGGTCGACGCCGACCTGGTGGTGGACTGCCGCTTCCTGCCGAACCCGCACTGGGTGCCGGAGCTGCGCCCGTACACGGGCCTGAACGAGGAGGTGTCCGGTTACGTCTTCAACCAGCCCGGCGCCAAGGAGTTCCTCGACCGGTACAGCGAACTGCTCCAGCTGATCGCCACCGGCTACCGCCGCGAGGGCAAGCGCTACGTCACGGTCGCCGTCGGCTGCACCGGCGGCAAGCACCGCTCGGTGGCGATGTCCGAGAAGCTGGCCGCCCGTCTCGCCTCCGAGGGAATCGAGACCGTCGTCGTCCACCGGGACATGGGGCGCGAGTGAAGGTGTACCGACGGCGCACGCGCGGGCCGGTGCGCCGCACCGGCCGTGGGCGTGGCGCCCAGCCCAAGGTCGTCGCCCTCGGCGGCGGCATGGGCCTCTCCGCGTCGCTCGCGGCGCTGCGCCGGATCACCGGCGACCTGACCGCCGTCGTCACCGTGGCCGACGACGGCGGCTCCAGCGGCCGGCTCCGCGAGGAGCTGGGCGTGCTGCCCCCGGGCGATCTGCGCAAGGCCCTGGCGGCGCTCTGCGGCGACGACGACTGGGGCCAGACCTGGGCCCGGGTCATCCAGCACCGCTTCCAGTCCCAGGGCGAGCTGCACGAGCACGCCGTCGGCAATCTCCTGATCGTCGCCCTGTGGGAGCAGCTGGGCGACCACGTCCAGGCGCTCGACCTGGTCGGCAAGCTCCTGGGGGCGCACGGCAGGGTGCTGCCGATGTCGGCCGTCCCGCTGGAGCTCCAGGCGCTGGTGCGCGGCCACGACCCGGACCGCCCCGACGACGTGGACACGGTCCGGGGCCAGGCCACGGTGGCGCTCACCCCGGGCGAGGTGCAGTCCGTCAACCTGGTACCGCACGACCCGCCGGCGGTCCCGGAGGCGGTGGAGGCCGTCCTGGACGCCGACTGGGTGGTGCTGGGACCGGGGTCCTGGTTCTCCTCGGTGATTCCCCATCTGCTGGTGCCCGAGCTGCTCGACGCGCTCACGGTGACCAAGGCCCGCAAGGTGCTCTCGCTGAACCTGGCGCCCCAGCCCGGCGAAACCGATGGCTTCTCTCCGCAGCGTCATTTGGAGGTTTTGGGACGACACGCCCCTAAACTCGCCCTGGACGTGGTGCTGGCCGACGTGGCCGCCGTGCCCGACCGCGAATCCCTCGCCGACGCCGCCAAGCAGCTCGGCGCCGTGGTCGAGCTGGCGGCGGTCGCCGCGCCCGACGGGTCCCCCAGGCATGACCGGGAGCTGTTGGCAGCCGCGTACGACCGTATTTTTCGGATGCATGGAAGGATCGGCCCATGGCGATGACGGCAGCGGTGAAGGATGAGATCTCCCGGCTTCCCGTCACCCGGACCTGCTGCAGAAAGGCGGAGGTCTCGTCGATCCTGCGGTTCGCCGGCGGCCTCCACCTGGTCAGCGGCCGCATCGTGATCGAGGCGGAGCTGGACACCGCGATGGCGGCCCGCCGCCTCAAGCGGGACATCCTGGAGATCTTCGGCCACAGCTCCGAGCTGATCGTGATGGCTCCGGGCGGACTGCGCCGAGGCTCGCGCTTCGTCGTACGGGTGGTGGCGGGCGGCGATCAGCTGGCGCGCCAGACCGGCCTCGTCGACGGCCGGGGCCGCCCCATCCGGGGTCTGCCGCCCCAGGTGGTCTCGGGGGCCACCTGTGACGCCGAGGCGGCCTGGCGCGGGGCCTTCCTCGCCCACGGCTCGCTCACCGAGCCGGGCCGCTCCTCCTCCCTGGAGGTGACCTGCCCGGGCCCGGAGGCGGCCCTCGCGCTGGTCGGCGCGGCCCGCCGGCTCCAGATCGCCGCCAAGGCCCGCGAGGTGCGCGGGGTGGACCGTGTGGTGGTCCGCGACGGGGACGCCATCGGCGCCCTGCTCACCCGTCTCGGGGCGCACGAGTCGGTGCTCGCCTGGGAGGAGCGGCGGATGCGCCGCGAGGTCCGGGCCACCGCCAACCGCCTGGCCAACTTCGACGACGCCAATCTGCGCCGCTCGGCGCGGGCCGCCGTCGCCGCCGGGGCCCGGGTGCAGCGCGCCCTGGAGATCCTGGGCGAGGAGGTGCCGGAGCACCTGGCCGCCGCTGGGCGGCTGCGCATGGAGCACAAGCAGGCCTCCCTGGAGGAGCTCGGCGCGCTCGCCGACCCGCCGCTGACCAAGGACGCGGTCGCGGGCCGGATCCGCCGGCTGCTGGCCATGGCGGACAAGCGGGCGCAGGATCTGGGCATCCCCGGTACCGAGTCCAATCTGACCGAGGAGATGGCGGACGGCCTGGTCGGGTGATCGGGGGAGCGCCCCTCCGCTTGGCGTCGGCCCCGCTCTCGTACCGCCGGCGCACCCAGGCCTCACCCTTGCGTGAACGGCGCCCACTTGGTGGGCGCCGGTTCCGGTTCCCCCTCTCTCGCGCGCTATTGACATGATCATGAAGTGTCATGAGCCTGTCGTCTGTCCACTTTCGTGGCACACAACAGCAAGGGGGGCCAATGAGACGCAGAGCGAGAGCGATCCTCGCCGCGGCTTCACTGCTCACAGCCGGTCTGGCGGCGGTACCGGCCTACGCCGGTCAGGGCGGCGGCACCGGCGGCACCGGCGAAGGACTGTCCGTCTGGTACGCCGACGTCACCAAGGCGCAGCTGCCGCTCCTGCTCGCGCAGGGCGCGGACGGCCAGGAACTGACCGCCCAGGTACCCGCCAGGGGGACCGCCAAGGTCGAGCTCTACCTCACCAGGAAACAGGCCGGCACGCTGCGCGGGCAGGGCGTCGACCTCGCCGAGCACAAGCTGGCGACGGCGACCGAGAAGCGCCTCAAGGCTCAGGGGGACGGCGTCTTCCGCCCCTACAGCGGGGCGAACGGGCTGCGGCAGGAGATCGTCGACACCCAGCGCGCCCACCCCGGCCTCACCAAGGTCGAGTCGATCGGCAAGACGGTCAAGGGCCAGGACATCCTCGCGCTCAAGCTCACCAAGGGCGCGAACCGGGCCAAGGACGGCTCCAAGCCCTCCGTGCTGTACATGTCCAACCAGCACGCGCGGGAGTGGATCACCCCGGAGATGACCCGGCGGCTGATGCACCACTACCTCGACAACTACGGCAAGGACCCGCGGATCACCAAGATCGTGGACTCCACCGAGCTGTGGTTCGTCCTGTCCGCCAACCCCGACGGGTACGACTACACCTTCACCGGCACCCAGCAGCGGCTGTGGCGCAAGAACCTGCGCGACAACAACGGCGACGGGAAGACCGCGCCGGGCGACGGCGTCGACCCCAACCGCAACTTCCCGTACAAGTGGGGCTACGACAACGAGGGCTCCTCACCCGACCCCGCCGACGAGACCTACCGCGGCCCCTCGGCCGGCTCCGAGCCGGAGACCAGGGCGCTGGACGCCTTCGAGAAGCGGATCGGGTTCTCCTACGCCATCAACTACCACTCCGCGGCCCAGCTGCTGCTGTACGGCGTGGGCTGGCAGGTCGCCACCCCGACCCCGGACGACGTCCTCTACAGGTCACTCGCGGGCACGCCCGACAAGCCCGCGATACCCGGCTACCGCTCCCAGCTCTCCTCCGAGCTGTACACCACCAACGGCGAGGCGGACGGACACGCGGGGAACGTCAACGGGATCCATATGTTCACCCCGGAGATGTCGACCTGCCAGACGGCCTCCCGGATCGACCCCGACGACCAGTGGAAGCCGGGCGACTGCCAGTCGGTCTTCAACTTCCCCGACGACGAGAAGCTGATCCAGCAGGAGTTCGCCAAGAACATCCCGTTCGCGCTGGCCGTCGCCGACACCGCGCGCCACCCCGACCAGCCGGTCTCCCCGGTCGGCATCGACGCCCCCGACTTCACCCCGGACGCCTTCACCACCTCCTACGCCCGCGGGGAGGACCAGGAAGTCGCCGTCACCGTACGCCGGTCGGTGCGCGACAAGAAGCTCAACTACCGCATCGACGGCGGCCGCAGGCACACCGAGGACCTCAGGGCCTGGAAGGGCGGCGACGTCTACGGCGGCGAGGACAACATCCACTTCGACCAGTACCGGGCCACCGTCGAGGGCGCGGACACCGGCTCCAAGGTGGAGGTCTGGTTCACCGGGCGCACCCGGGCGGGCAAGCGGACCTCCAGCACGCCCTTCACCTACACCGTGGCCGCCCGGCCCCGGGGTGACACGCTGGTGATCGCGGAGGAGGGCGGCACCGCGCCCGCGCGGCACGTCGGGGCGTACACCAAGGCCCTTGCCGACAACGGCCGCAGGGCCTCGGTCTGGGACGTGGCCACCCAGGGCACCCCGAGCGCGCTCGGCGTGCTCAGCCTCTTCCGGACGGCCGTCTGGTACACGGGCGCCGAGCGGCCCACCGCCGCGGTCACCCTGGCCGTGCGCGACTTCCTCAACGAGGGCGGCCGGCTCGTCAACGCCGGTGAGAACGCGGGCGGCACGGTCGACCTCGGCGGCGCCGACTCCGACGACTTCGCCCAGTACTACCTCGGCGCCTACAACCGCGTCGGCCTGAAGTCGCCGCCGGCCTTCGAGGGCGCCGGCCGCCTGGCGGGCGCCAAGGCGGCGCTGGGTGACGCGAGCGACAACCCGCTGGACCTGGCCGGGGCGTACACGATCACCTCGGACACCCTCAAGCCCGACCGGTTCCCGCAGTTCAAGAGCGCCGCCGCGGGCACCTACCCGGGCATCCGCACCCCGTTCGAGCCGGCCGCGGGCGACTGGTTCGCGGCGGCCCGGCACCAGGACAGCGCCTATATGAGGCTGTCCAGGACCGTCGATCTGAGCGGCACGGCGGCGGCCGACCGGCCGAGCCTGCGGTTCCAGCTCAGCTACGACACCGAGCCCGGCTTCGACAACGTGATCGTCGAGGCGCACACCGTGGGGCAGGAGGACTGGACGACCCTGCCGGACGCCAACGGCGGCACCAGCCAGACGGTGCCCGCCCAGTGCGAACAGGGCTACTACGTCCAGGGGCACCCGTTCCTGGCGCACTACCTGACCGTGGGCCCGAACGCCTGCGCGGCGAGCGGCACCTCCGGCGCCTGGAACCGGTTCACCGGCTCCTCCAACGGCTGGCAGCCGGTCTCGGTCGACCTGAGCGCCTACGCGGGCAAGCGGGTCGAGCTGTCCCTCTCCTATGTGTCGGACCCCGGCACCGGAGGGGTGGGCGCCTTCGTCGACGACACGCGCCTGGTCATCGGCGGTACCGCCCAGGGCGCCGAGGGCTTCGAGACGGCGCTCGGCGCGTGGAGCGTGCCGGGACCGCCGGCCGGCAGCCCCGGCAACGCCGGCGACTGGGCCCGCTCCCAGGCGCTCTTCCACTCCCAGGCGGCCGTCACCACCCACGACACCGTGCTGCTCGGCTTCGGTCTGGAGCACGTGCCGTCGGCCGCCGACCGCAGGAACGTGATCGGCAGGGCGCTCCGCTCCCTGCGGGACTGAACCGGAGCGGACCGGGCACCCGCGTGCTGAGACCACGGGGGTGCCCCTCGCCCGCCCATCACGCTCCGTAGTCGGGACGAAAGTCCCCCCGGCGGCCCTTACCCGTTGGTAGGTATGGGCCGTCGGCCATGTCCGGGCCGTCGTGGCAGCTCGCGGGAGTGCGCTCGATGTCACTCCACGGCTCCGGGAGAGGTAGGGTCATAAGCGGTCGGGGACATCCCATACAACTCGCCGGCGTCGAAAACCGGCGTACCTAACGAGGAGATCGGTTCGTGACGATCCGCGTAGGCATCAACGGCTTTGGCCGCATCGGGCGCAACTACTTCCGCGCGCTGCTGGAGCAGGGTGCTGACATCGAGATCGTGGCTGTCAACGACCTGGGTGACACCGCGACCACCGCCCACCTGCTGAAGTACGACACCATTCTGGGCCGCCTCAAGGCCGAGGTGACGCACACGGCGGACACGATCACCGTGGACGGCCACACCATCAAGGTGCTCTCCGAGCGCAACCCGGCCGACATCCCCTGGGGTCAGCTGGGCGTCGACATCGTCATCGAGTCGACCGGCATCTTCACCAAGAAGGCCGACGCCGAGAAGCACATCGCCGGTGGCGCCAAGAAGGTCCTCATCTCGGCTCCGGCCAAGGACGAGGACATCACCATCGTGATGGGCGTCAACCAGGACAAGTACGACGCGGCCAACCACCACGTCATCTCCAACGCCTCCTGCACCACCAACTGCGTGGCGCCGATGGCCAAGGTCCTCGACGAGAGCTTCGGCATCGTCAAGGGTCTGATGACGACGGTCCACGCGTACACGAACGACCAGCGCATCCTGGACTTCCCGCACTCGGACCTGCGCCGCGCCCGCGCCGCCGCCGAGAACATCATCCCCACCACGACCGGTGCCGCCAAGGCCACCGCGCTGGTGCTGCCCAAGCTCAAGGGCAAGCTCGACGGCATCGCGATGCGCGTCCCGGTCCCGACCGGCTCGGCCACCGACCTCGTCGTGGAGCTGGAGCGCGAGGTGACCAAGGACGAGGTCAACGCCGCGTTCAAGAAGGCCGCCGAGGGCGAGCTCCAGGGCATCCTGGAGTACACGGAGGACGCCATCGTGTCCTCCGACATCGTCGGCGAGCCGGCCTCCTGCACCTTCGACTCCTCCCTGACCATGGTCCAGGAGGGCAAGTCGGTGAAGATCCTCGGCTGGTACGACAATGAGTGGGGCTACTCGAACCGCCTCGTCGACCTCACCGTCTTCGTGGGCGGCCAGCTCTAAGTCTGATAGGTCTCAGGGCAGGCAAATCGATGTGAGCACAGGGCTCGGGCAGCGCGACGATGCGCCGCACGAGCCCTGTCGCTTGCCTCGTCCTTCTCCAAGGAGTCGCAGAAACACATGAAGACGATCGACGAACTTCTCGCCGAGGGCGTCTCCGGTAAGCGGGTATTCGTCCGCGCCGACCTCAACGTGCCGCTCGACGGCACCGCCATCACCGACGACGGCCGCATCCGCGCCGTCCAGCCGACGATCCACCAGCTCGCCGAGGCCGGCGCGCGCGTGGTCGTCGCCTCGCACCTGGGCCGCCCCAAGGGCGCCCCCGACCCGGCCTTCTCGCTCGCCCCGGCGGCGAAGCGGCTCGGGGAACTGCTGGGCGCGGACGTCGCGTTCGCCACCGACACCGTGGGCGACTCCGCCAAGGAGACCGTCGCGGCGCTGGCCGACGGCCAGGTCGCCGTCCTGGAGAACCTGCGCTTCAACGCCGGTGAGACGAGCAAGGACGACGCCGAGCGCGGCGCCTTCGCCGATCAGCTGGCCGAGCTCGCCGACCTCTACGTGGGCGACGGCTTCGGCGCGGTGCACCGCAAGCACGCCTCGGTCTTCGACCTCCCCGCGCGGCTGCCGCACGCGGCCGGCTTCCTCATCGCCACCGAGGTCGGCGTCCTGAAGAAGCTCACCGACGACGTCAAGCGCCCGTACGTGGTCGTCCTCGGCGGCGCCAAGGTCTCCGACAAGCTCGCCGTCATCGACCAGCTGCTCGCCAAGGCCGACCGCATCCTCATCGGCGGCGGCATGGCGTACACCTTCCTCAAGGCCCAGGGCCACGAGGTCGGGATCTCGCTGCTCCAGGAGGACCAGATCCCGGTCGTCACGGAGTACATGGAGCGCGCCGAGAAGAGCGGCGTCGAGCTGGTCCTGCCGGTCGACATCCTGGCCTCCTCCGACTTCCCGGACCTGAAGACCAAGGCCCCGGCCGACTTCGTCACCGTCGACGCGGACAAGATCCCCGCCGACAAGGAGGGCCTGGACATCGGCCCCAGGACCCGTGAGCTGTACGCGTCGAAGATCGCGGACGCGGAGACCGTCTTCTGGAACGGCCCGGTCGGCGTCTTCGAGCACCCCGACTACGCGGGCGGCACCCAGGCGATCGCGCGGGCGCTGCTCAACTGCGACGGCTTCACCGTCGTGGGCGGCGGCGACTCGGCCGCCGCCGTGCGCACCCTCGGCTTCGACGAGAACGCCTTCGGTCACATCTCGACCGGCGGCGGCGCGAGCCTCGAATACCTTGAGGGCAAGACCCTTCCCGGCCTTGCCGCACTGGAGGACTGAACACCGTGACCACGCGTATGCCGCTGATGGCCGGCAACTGGAAGATGAACCTCAACCACCTTGAGGCCATCGCGCACGTCCAGAAGCTCGCCTTCGCCCTGGCCGACAAGGACTACGACGCCGTCGAGGTCGCGGTCCTGCCGCCCTTCGTGGACCTGCGGTCGGTCCAGACCCTGGTCGACGGCGACAAGCTCAAGATCAAGTACGGCGCCCAGGACATCTCGGCGCAGGACTCCGGTGCCTACACCGGCGAGATCTCGGGCCCGATGCTGGCCAAGCTGAAGTGCACCTATGTGGCCGTCGGCCACTCCGAGCGCCGCCAGTACCACAACGAGAGCGACGAGCTCTGCAACGCCAAGGTCAAGGCCGCCTTCAAGCACGGTCTGACCCCGATCCTCTGCGTCGGCGAGGGCCTGGACGTCCGCAAGGCCGGTGACCAGGTCTCCTACACGCTGGCCCAGCTGGACGGCGGCCTCAAGGACGTCCCGGCCGAGCAGGCCGAGTCCGTGGTGATCGCGTACGAGCCGGTGTGGGCCATCGGCACCGGCGAGGTCGCCACGCCCGAGGACGCCCAGGAGGTCTGCGGGGCCATCCGCGGCCGCCTCGCGGAGCTCTACTCGCAGGAGCTGGCCGACAAGGTCCGCATCCAGTACGGCGGCTCGGTCAAGGCCTCGAACGTGGCCGCGATCATGGCGCAGCCGGACGTCGACGGCGCCCTCGTGGGCGGCGCTGCACTGGACGCGGACGAGTTCGTCAAGATCGTCCGCTTCCGCGACCAGTGAGTATGCGGTAGCGCGGATCCGTCGTACCCTTGCGGGGGTCGGGCTCGGGATTATGGAATACGTCCCCCCGGCCCCCGTCGCCATATCAGTCCTAGGAAGTTGGTCCAGCCGTGATTGTCGGGTTCTCGATTGCCCTGATCGTCTTCAGCCTGCTGCTGATGCTGCTGGTGCTGATGCACAAGGGAAAGGGCGGCGGCCTCTCCGACATGTTCGGTGGTGGAATGCAGTCGTCCGTCGGCGGTTCCTCGGTCGCCGAGCGCAACCTCGACCGCATCACCGTCGTGGTCGGTCTGCTGTGGTTCGCGAGCATTGTCGTTCTTGGTCTCCTGATGAAGCTGGACAACTGATCTGTCGTCTCCGCGTTCCGGGGCGGGTGTAACCACAATCGCTGGACGCGCGTTGGGCCTTACGTAGACTGGGGCATCTTCGAGCACCATCACGCAGGGAGTTACGACCGTGGCAAGTGGCAACGCGATCCGGGGAAGCCGGGTCGGAGCGGGGCCGATGGGTGAGGCCGAGCGCGGCGAGTCCGCGCCGCGCCTGCGCATCTCCTTCTGGTGCTCGAACGGGCACGAGACGCAGCCGAGCTTCGCCAGTGACGCACAGGTTCCGGAGACGTGGGACTGCCCGCGCTGCGGCTTCCCGGCCGGCCAGGACCGGGACAACCCCCCGGACCCGCCGCGCACGGAACCGTACAAGACCCACCTCGCCTACGTGCGGGAGCGGCGCAGCGACGCGGACGGCGAGGCGATCCTCGCGGAGGCGCTCGCCAAGCTCCGCGGCGAGATCTGACGGCGAAGGGCCCGGCGGGCGAACCTGGTTCGCGTGCCGGGCCCTTCGGTATTTCCGCAGGTCGGCGCCGATTGTCAGTGGCTCCCCCTACCGTGTGAATCAGCCGATCACCTGGGGGAGTTGTGGCGACACTACAGAGCACCGCCGGCGCGGTGGCCGAGGGGCCCGCGTGGCGCGGGGGATTCGGGCGGCTGTGGTCGGCCGCGATCGTCTCCCGGTTCGGCGACTCGCTGCGCGCCGCCGCGCTGCCGCTGCTCGCGGCCTCACTCACCACCGACCCGATGCTGGTCGCGCTGGTCACCGCGAGCGGTTTCCTGCCCTGGCTGCTCTTCGGACTGCTCGGCGGCGCCCTCGCGGACCGGGTGGACCAGCGCCGGGCGATGTGGGCGGTCGACCTGGTGCGCGGGGTGCTCATGGCCGCCTTCGCCGCCGCCGTGGTCCTGGGGCACGCCTCCATAGCCCTGCTGATCGCCCTCGCCTTCGCGCTCACCACCCTGGAGACGCTCTTCGACAACGCGGCGACGGCCCTGCTGCCCTCGCTGGTGCCGCAGTCCGCGCTCGGGCGTGCCAACGCCCGGCTGATGACCGGCCAGCAGCTGGCCGGAGGCTTCCTCGCCGCGCCCCTGGTGCCCCTGCTCCTGACGGCGGGCGACGGCGTGCCGTACGTGGCGGACGCGCTCACCTTCGCCCTGGCGGCGGCGCTGGTGGCCTCGCTGCGCACGGCGGCCCCCGAGCGGGCGGCCCGCAAGCCCGGCTCCACCCTGCGCGGTGAGACGGCCGAGGGGCTGCGCGCGCTGTGGGGCGAGCGGAGCCTGCGTGTGCTCTGCGTGGCCACGACGCTCTGCAACACAGGGGTGGGCGCGCTCGTCGCCACCCTGGTCCTGCACATCACCGGCTGGCTCCACGCGGGCCACGGCGGCTACGCGGCGGCGATCGCGGCCTATGGGGCGGGCAGCGTCGCCGGCGGTCTGCTCACCACGGGGCTTGCGCGCCGGCTGGGCCGGCTGGGGAGCGTGCTGCTTGCGGGAGCGGTCCAGACGGTGTGCCTGGCGGCGATCGGGTCCATACGGGAACTGTGGGTATCGATCGCGGCAATGGCGGTGTTCGGCCTGATGGGAATGGTGTGGAACGTCAACCAGGTGACCCTGGTGCAGGAGCGCACCCCGCAGGCCATGCTGGGACGCGCCGGCGCGGCCTTTCGCACGCTCGCCGTGGCGGGAGCGCCGCTGGGCGCGCTCCTTGGCGGGGCCGCGGCCTCCTCCTGGGGGCTCAACACGCCCGCCCTGGTGGCGTCCGGATTGTTCCTGGCCGCCGTGGCCGCTCTGATTCCTGCCCTTACGTCCTGATCAACTAGGTTGGAGGGGCAGCGGGGCAGGTACGTACGCGAGTACGAGGAAGTGGGCTGATGTCACAGATGAACGCAGAAGGCCGTACCAGGCTCAACCGGATGCCCGAGTGGACCGCGCTGGGCAAGCACCGCGAGCAGTTGGGGGACACCCATCTGCGTGAGCTGTTCGCCGCCGACCCCGGCCGCGGCACCGGGTACACCCTGACGGTCGGCGACCTGTACCTCGACTACTCCAAGCACCTCGTCACCGACGAGACCCTGCGGCTGCTGCGCGAGCTGGCCGCCGCGGCCGACGTGGCGGGGCTGCGGGACGCCATGTTCCGCGGGGAGAAGATCAACACGACCGAGGACCGCGCGGTGCTGCACACCGCGCTGCGCGCCCCACGCGGCACGGTCGTCGAGGTCGACGGCGAGGACGTGGTGCCGGGCGTGCACGCCGTCCTGGACAAGATGGCGGCCTTCGCCGACCGCGTCCGCTCGGGCGAGTGGACCGGCCACACCGGCAAGCGCATCAGGAACGTCGTCAACATCGGCATCGGCGGATCCGACCTCGGTCCGGCGATGGCGTACGAGGCGCTGCGCTCCTTCACCGACCGGGACCTGACGGTCCGTTTCGTCTCCAACGTGGACGGCGCCGACCTCCACGAGGCGGTGCGCGACCTGGACGCGGCCGAGACGCTGTTCATCATCGCGTCCAAGACCTTCACCACCATCGAGACGATCACCAACGCCACCTCGGCGCGCGACTGGCTCCTCACGGAGCTGAGGGCTGATCAGGAAGCGGTCGCGAAGCACTTCGTGGCGCTGTCCACCAACGCCGGCAAGGTCGCGGGCTTCGGCATCGACACGGCCAACATGTTCGAGTTCTGGGACTGGGTCGGCGGGCGCTACTCGTTCGACTCCGCGATCGGCCTCTCGCTGATGATCGCGATCGGACCGGACCGCTTCCGCGAGATGCTGGACGGCTTCCACCTGGTCGACGAGCACTTCCGCACCGCGCCCGCCGAGGCCAACGCGCCGCTCCTGCTCGGTCTGCTCGGCGTCTGGTACGGGGCGTTCTTCGACGCCCAGTCGCACGCGGTGCTGCCCTACAGCCACTACCTGTCGAAGTTCACGGCCTACCTCCAGCAGCTCGACATGGAGTCCAACGGCAAGTCGGTGGACCGCGACGGCAACCCGGTCGACTGGCAGACCGGCCCGGTCGTCTGGGGCACCCCGGGCACCAACGGCCAGCACGCCTACTACCAGTTGATCCACCAGGGCACCAAGGTCATCCCGGCCGACTTCATCGGCTTCGCCGAGCCGGTCGCCGACCTCCTGCCGGGCCTGGTCGCCCAGCACGACCTGCTGATGGCCAACTTCTTCGCCCAGACGCAGGCCCTGGCCTTCGGCAAGACCCCCGAGGAGGTACGGGCGGAGGGCGTGGCCGAGGAGCTGGTGCCGCACAAGACCTTCCGCGGCAACCACCCCACCACCACCATCCTGGCCCGCGAGCTCACACCGTCGGTCCTCGGCCAGCTCATCGCGCTGTACGAGCACAAGGTGTTCGTCCAGGGCGCGATCTGGAACATCGACTCCTTCGACCAGTGGGGCGTGGAGCTGGGCAAGGTCCTCGCCAAGCGCGTCGAGCCCGCGCTGACCGAGGGGGAGGACGTACCGGGCCTGGACGGGTCCAGCAAGGCCCTGGTCGCCAAGTACCGGGCGCTGCGGGGCCGGTGAGCCCATGGCGGGGCAGGGGGCGGTGCTGAGACCGCCGAGGAACGCGCTGGACCCGGCGGCCGTCGGCTGGTGGCGTGCCCAGTGGCTGGGGCTGACCGCGGCGCCGGTGGTGGTCCTCGCCGTCCTCGGCGCGCTCATCGCCCCCGCCCGGCCGTGGCTGCTCGCGGCGGCGGCCGGGCTCGCGGCCCTGGGCGCGCTCTGCGCCGTCCTGCTGCCCCCGTGGTGGTACCGGGTGCACCGCTGGGAGGTCACCGACGACGCGGTGTACGTACGGACGGGGTACTTCTGGCGCGAGTCGCGGATCGCGCCCATGTCCCGGATCCAGACCGTGGACACCGTGCGCGGCCCGCTGGAGCGGTCGTTCGCGCTGGCCACGGTCACCGTCACCACCGCCTCCGCCAAGGGCGCCCTGAGGATCACCGGCCTGCACCACGAGGTGGCGGCGGAGCTCGCCGAACGGCTGACGAGGATCACGGGAGCCACCCCGGGGGACGCCACATGAGCCCCGGCGGGCCGGGCGCCCCCGCTTCGGCCGACGCCCCCGTCCCCGCCGACGCCTCCGTCCCGGCCGACGCCTCCGTCCCGGCCGACGCCTGGCTGCGGCTGGACCGGCGGCGGGTGCTCGTCTTCACCGCCCTCGGCGCGGGGCTCGCCGTGGGCGCCGGGCTGCCCACGGCCCTCGCCATGCTGGGCCGGGCCTCGGGCGGCTGGGCCGTCGCCGTGCTCCTCGGCTGGCTGGGGGTCCCGCTCGGCGGCGGCGCCCTGGCCGGATACGTGGGCTGGCGCCGCACCCGGTACCGGATCGGCCCCGAGCGGGCCGAACTGCGCTCCGGGCTGCTCCTGGTGAAGCGCCGCTCGCTGGCCCGCGAGCGGATCCGCAGCGTCGACCTCACCGCCAACCCGCTGCTGCGCGTCCTCGGCCTGGTCAAGGTCAGGATCGGCACCGGTGAGCACAGTGGCGGCGAGTCCACCCTCGAACTGGACCCCGTCACCCGCGCCGAGGGCGAGCGGCTGCGCCGGGTGCTGCTCGCCCGTGCGGCGCCCGGGCCCGACGGCGCCGACCGCACGGGCGAGCTGGCGGCGCTGGACCCGTCCTGGATCCGGTACGCGCCGGTGTCGTTCGTGGCCCCGGCCCTCGCCGGGGCCGCGCTCGGCGGACTGATGCAGATCAGCGACTGGTTGGGTGTCCAGGACGAGGTGCTGGACTGGGCGGGGGACCGCTTCCACGACACCCCGCTCGGCTGGATCGTCCTCGCCGTGGCCGCCCTGGCGCTGGTGGTGGGCGTGGCAGGCGCGCTCGGACTCTGGGTCGAGATGTGGTGGAACTACCGCCTGGAGCGGGAGCCGGGCGGCACCCTGCGGGTGCGCCGGGGCCTGTTCACCTCCCGCTCCCTCTCCATCGAGGAGCGCAGACTGCGCGGAGTCGAACTGGTCGAGCCGCTGGGCATCCGGCTCTGCGGCGCCGCCCGGCTCGACGCGATCGCCACGGGACTCGCCCGGAGCGAGGACGACGAGCACGGCGACCACAACACCCTGCTGCCGCCCGCGCCCCGGGCGCTCGCCGCCGAGGTGGCCGCCCGGGTGCTGCGCGAACCGGCCGCCCCGACCGGAGCCGCCCTGACCGCGCATCCGCGCGCGGCCCGGGCCCGCCGGGTGCGGTGGGCCCTGCTCGCCGTCCTGCTCCCGGTGGCGCTCCTGGCGCTGCTCGGAGCGCTGCTCACCCCGGTGCTGCTCTACGGGGCGGCGGGGGTCGCGGTGCTGGGCGTGCCGCTCGCGCTCGCCCTCGCCCTCGACGCGTACCGGAACCTGGGGCACGGCGTCAACGGCGCCTATCTGGTGGCCCGTTCCGGCACGGTCCGCCGGTCCACCGTCGCCCTCCAGCGCGGCGGCGTCATCGGCTGGACGGTCAAGCAGTCCGTCTTCCAGCGCCGCGCGGGGCTCCTCACCCTGACCGCCACGACGGCCGCAGGAGCCGGTGCGTACTCGGTCCGGGACGCCGCCGAGTCCGAGGGGCTGGCCTTCGCGGCGGAGGCGGTCCCGGGGCTCCTGGAGCCGTTCCTGATACGGCAGCGGGAGCCGGAACCGGAGCGGGAGCAGAAGCCGGAGCCGGAGCCGGGCGGACCGGCCGAAGTGCGCTGATACGGCCGGAAAGCGACCCTGCGGGAGTCCACCCGTACGGCGCAGGGATCATTGCGTCCATGACTACTACCAGCCGTCGTACGGTCCTCACCGCCCTCGCCACCGCCACCGTCGCCGGTCCGCTGATGAGCGGGCTCGGCGCGAGCGCCGCCCACGCCACCGGCGCCAACGACCTCTACGACTCCAACACCGACCTCTACACCCGCCTCGCCGGAAAGGAGGGCACCGACTTCGCCAGACGCTACAAGCGCCACGAGCAGCTCGACAGCGACCAGAAGACGACCGTCCGGTACGGCCGTACGGCTGTCCTCGCGCTGCACGGCGGCGGCATCGAGGGCGGTACCTCCGAGCTCTGTCTGGGCATCGCCGGATACGACCCGGCCACGCTCGCGGCCAAGGGCGGCGCGGCCTACGACTACTGGATGTTCGAGGCGATCCGCTCCACCAACAACAGCGAGCTGCACGTCACGTCGAAGAACTGCGACGACAAGGTGGCCCTGTCCATCGCCGCCGCCAACCTCAACGTGCTCAGCCTGCACGGCTGCACCGCCACCCAGGCCGGGGCGCCCAGCACCCGCCCCGAGGCGGTCGTGGTCGGCGGGCTCAGCGGCACCTTCAAGACGTATCTGCACGACGCGCTGCGCGCCGCCGGGTTCCAGACCATCGACGGCTCGACCGAGCCGGACCTGGCGGGCGTCGACCCGGCGAACATCTGCAACCGGACCCTGCTCGGCAAGGGCGCCCAGCTGGAGATCACGACCGAGCTGCGCAAGTCGATGTTCACCGTGAACACCATCGCGGGCCGCGCGACCAGCACGACCCCCGTCTACGACACCTTCGTGGCGGCGGTCCGTACCGCCATCGCCCGTCTGGAGGCGTCCGGCGGCGAGCAGATCATCCTCTGACGCCCGCTCCGGCACCCGGCCGGACGCGGACGGGCCCGGCCCACCAGGAGGTGGACCGGGCCCGTCCGCGCGAGCGGCGCCCGGGTCAGGGCGACGCCGGGGGGTACAGCGCGCGCGGCAGCCGGGAGGCCGCCGCAGAGTCGAGCAGCCAGAGGGTGCGGCCACGGCCGTACGCACCCGCGGCCGGAGCCTGCACCTCGCCCGCGCCCGACAGGGCGATGGCCGCGGCCTGCGCCTTGTCCTCGCCCGCCGCGAGCAGCCACACCTCGCGAGCGGCCCGGATCGCCGGGAGCGTCATCGAGACCCGCACCGGGGGCGGCTTGGGCGCGCCGTGCACCCCGACCACCGTCCGCTCGGTCTCGCGCACCGCGGGCAGCTCCGGGAAGAGCGACGCCACATGGGTGTCGGGGCCGACCCCCAGCATCAGCACGTCGAACGTCGGCACCCCGCCGTGGTCGCCGGGACGGGCCGCGGCGGCCAGCTCCTCGGCGTAGGCCGCGGCGGCCGCGTCGACGTCCTTGCCGTACGGACCGTCGGAGGCGGGCATCGCGTGCACCCGCTCGGGGTCGACCGGCACCGCGTCGAGCAGCGCCTGACGGGCCTGGGTGACATTGCGTTCCGGATCGCCCTCGGGCAGGAAGCGCTCGTCCCCCCACCACAGGTCGATCCGCGCCCAGTCGACGGCGTCCCGGGCCGGGGACGAGGCGAGGGCCGCGAGCAGCCCGTTGCCGTTGCGGCCCCCGGTGAGGACCACGGACGCGGAACCGCGTGCGGCCTGGGCGTCCACGATCTTCGTGATCAGCCGGGCCGCCGCGGCCTGCGCCATCAGCTCCTTGTCGCGGTGGACGACGAGCTGAGGGGTGCTCACTTCGTCGCCGCCTTCTTGGCCGGAGCCTTCTTCGCGGCGGGCTTGGCGTCCGAACCGTTCGCGTCACCAGAAGCATCCGAAGCATCCGAAGCCTTCGAACCGTCGGAGCCGTCCGGCTTGCCCGCACCCTTGGACGCACCGCCGGAAGCGGACCCGGATGCGGCCGGGGCCTTCTCCTTCGCCGGCTCGCCGAGCCGGTCCACGCCGAACTTCAGCGCGGAGGCGTAGGTGTCGTCCGGGTCCAGGCGCCGCAGCTCCTCGGCGATCAGCTCGGCCGTCTCGCGCCGCTTGAGCGCCACCGCGCGGTCCGGCTGGCCCTGGATCGAGAGCGTGGCCAGCGAGCCGTCGGCGCGGTCCAGGACGATCGGACCGCAGTCCGTCTCCATCCGTACGGCGGTCAGGCCCGGGCCCGAGGACTGGGAGCGCTTCACCGGCACGTCCAGCCGGTCCGCGAGCCACATGGCGAGCAGCTCGCAGCTCGGGTTGAACTCCTCGCCCTCCACCTCGACCGAGGTCACCTCGCACGACACCTGGTCCAGCGCCGCGGCCAGCATCGAACGCCAGGGCGTGATGCGGGTCCAGGCCAGGTCGGTGTCGCCCGGGGTGTAGGTGTCGGCGCGGGCGGTCAGCTCCTCTATGGGCTGCTCGGCCGCGTAGGTGTCGGTGACCCGGCGCTGGGCGAGGGAGCCCAGCGGGTCGTTGGCCGGGTCGATCGGCGAGTTCACCGGCCACCAGACGACGACCGGCGCGTCCGGCAGCAGCAGCGGCAGCACCACCGACTGGGCGTGGTTGATCACCTCGCCGTAGAGCCGCAGCATGACCGTCTCGCCGGTGCCGGCGTCCGCGCCGACCCGGACCTCGGCGTCCAGGCGCGACTGGGTGCGGTCGCGCGGCGAGCGCGAGACGCGCTTGATGACGACGAGGGTGCGCGAGGGGTGCTCGCGCGAGGCGTCGCTCGCGGCGCGCAGGGCGTCGTAGGCGTTCTCCTCGTCGGTGACGATGACCAGGGTCAGGACCATGCCGACGGCGGGTGTGCCGACGGCGCGGCGGCCCTGGACGAGCGCCTTGTTGATCTTGCTGGCCGTGGTGTCCGTAAGGTCGATCTTCATGGCCGGCGCCAGCTCCGTCCGTCTCGTGCGAGCATTTCGTCCGCCTCGACCGGGCCCCAGGTGCCCGACGCGTACTGCGCGGGCGTGCCGTGGGCGTCCCAGTACTGCTCGATCGGGTCGAGGATCTTCCAGGACAGCTCGACCTCCTCCAACCGGGGGAAGAGGTTGGAGTCGCCGAGCAGGACGTCGAGGATGAGCCGCTCGTACGCCTCGGGGCTGGACTCGGTGAAGGACTCGCCGTAGGCGAAGTCCATCGACACGTCCCGGACCTCCATGGAGGTGCCCGGCACCTTGGAGCCGAACCGCACGGTCACGCCCTCGTCCGGCTGGACCCGGATGACCAGCGCGTTCTGCCCCAGCTCCTCCGTCGCCGTGTGGTCGAAGGGGGAGTGCGGGGCGCGCTGGAAGACGACCGCGATCTCGGTGACGCGGCGGCCCAGGCGCTTGCCGGTGCGCAGGTAGAACGGCACGCCCGCCCAGCGGCGGTTGTCGATCTCCAATTTGACCGCGGCGTAGGTGTCGGTCTTCGACTTGGGGTCGATCCCGTCCTCCTGGAGGTAGCCGACGGCCTTCTCGCCGCCCTGCCACCCCGCCGCGTACTGGCCGCGCACGGTGTTGGAGCCCAGGTCCTTCGGCAGCCGCACGGCGCCCAGGACCTTGGTCTTCTCGGCCGCGAGCGCGTCCGCGTCGAAGGAGGCGGGCTCCTCCATCGCGGTCAGCGCGAGCAGCTGCAGGAGGTGGTTCTGGATGACGTCACGGGCCGCGCCGATGCCGTCGTAGTACCCGGCCCGGCCGCCGATGCCGATGTCCTCGGCCATCGTGATCTGGACGTGGTCGACGTACGACCGGTTCCAGAGCGGCTCGAACATGGTGTTGGCGAAGCGGAGCGCCAGGATGTTCTGGACGGTCTCCTTGCCGAGGTAGTGGTCGATCCGGAAGACCTCGTCCGGCGGGAAGACCTCGTGGACGACCTGGTTGAGCTCCTGGGCGGAGACGAGGTCGTGGCCGAAGGGCTTCTCGATGACCGCGCGGCGCCAGGCGCCGTTCTTCTGGTCGGCGAGCCCGTGCTTCTTGAGCTGCTGGACGACCTGGGGGAAGAACTTCGGCGGCACCGAGAGGTAGAAGGCGAAGTTGCCGCCGGTGCCCTGCGCCTTGTCGAGCTCGGCGATCGTCGACTTCAGCTGCTCGAAGGCGTCGTCGTCGTCGAAGTCGCCCTGGACGAAGCGCATGCCCTGGATGAGCTGCTGCCAGACCTCCTCGCGGAAGGGGGTCCGCGCGTGCGCCTTGACGGCGTCGTGGACCTCCTGGGCGAAGTCCTCGTCCTGCCACTCGCGGCGGGCGAAGCCGATCAGGGAGAAGCCCGGCGGAAGCAGACCGCGGTTGGCGAGGTCATAGACGGCGGGCATCAACTTTTTACGGGACAAATCGCCCGTGACGCCAAAGATCACCAGGCCCGACGGCCCCGCGATGCGCGGGAGCCGTCGGTCTGCGGCGTCACGAAGCGGATTCGCTGGGCGAATCGCAGTCAAGATCTACGCCTCCGAGGGTGCGAGGCGCTTGAGCTCCGCCTCGGTCGACTTGAGCAGGTCGTTCCAGGCCGCCTCGAACTTGTCGACGCCCTCGTCCTCGAGGAGCTGTACGACCTCGTCGTAGGAGATCCCGAGCTTCGCCAGGGCGTCGAGCTCGGCGCGGGCCTGCTCGTAGGTGCCCGAGACGGTGTCGCCGGTGATCTGCCCGTGGTCGGCGGCCGCCTCCAGGGTGGCCTCCGGCATGGTGTTCACCGTGTTGGGGGCGACCAGGTCGTCCACGTACAGGGTGTCCTTGTACGCCTTGTCCTTGACGCCGGTGGAGGCCCACAGCGGACGCTGCTTGTTGGCGTGCGCCTTGTCGAGCGCGGCCCAGCGGTCGGAGGAGAAGACCTCCTCGTACGCCTGGTAGGCGAGCCGCGCGTTGGCGAGACCGGCCTTGCCGCGGGCGGCCTTCGCCTCGTCGGTGCCGAGCGCGTCGATCCGCTTGTCGATCTCGGTGTCCACCCGGGACACGAAGAAGGACGCCACGGAGTGGATCTTCGACAGGTCCAGGCCGCGCTCCTTGGCCTTCTCCAGGCCCGCCAGGTAGGCGTCCATGACCGCGCGGTAGCGCTCCAGGGAGAAGATCAGCGTGACGTTGACGCTGATGCCGAGGCCGATGGTCTCGGTGATCGCCGGCAGACCCGCCTTGGTGGCCGGGATCTTGATGAGCGTGTTCGGGCGGTCCACCAGCCACGCCAGCTGCTTGGCCTCGGCGACCGTCGCCCGGGTGTCGTGCGCCAGGCGCGGGTCGACCTCGATGGAGACCCGGCCGTCCTGGCCCTCGGTCGCGTCGAAGACCGGACGCAGGATGTCGGCGGCGTCCCTCACGTCCGCCGTCGTGATCATGCGGATGGCCTCTTCGACGGTGACCCTGCGGGCCGCGAGATCGGTGAGCTGGGTGTCGTAGCCGTCACCCTCGCTGATCGCCTTCTGGAAGATCGACGGGTTGGTCGTGACACCCACCACGTGCGACTGGTCGATCAGCTCGGCCAGGTTGCCGGACGTGATCCGCTTGCGCGACAGGTCGTCGAGCCAGATCGCGACGCCTTCGTCGGAGAGGCGCTTGAGTGCGTCTGTCATGAGAAATGCATCTCCTACTAGTTCGTATACCGGCGTCAGCGCGCGGTGGCGGCGAGAGATTCCCGGGCGGCGGCGGCCACGTGCTCGGCGGTGAAGCCGAACTCCTGGAAGAGGACCTTGCCGTCGGCCGAAGCGCCGAAGTGCTCCAGCGAGACGATGCGGCCCGCGTCGCCCACGTACCGGTGCCAGGTCAGGCCGATGCCGGCCTCGACCGCGACCCGGGCCCTGACCGACGGCGGCAGGACGCTGTCCTTGTACGCCTGGTCCTGCTCCTCGAACCACTCCACGGACGGCATCGAGACCACCCGGGTCGGCACACCGGCCGCCTGGAGCTGCTCGCGCGCCTCGACGGCGAGCTGGACCTCGGAACCGGTGCCGATGAGCACGACCTGCGGCTCGGCGGTCCCGCCCGAGGGGCCCGCGGCGTCGAACAGGACGTAACCGCCCTTGGCCGCGTTCTCGTTGGGCTCGTACGTCGGCACGCCCTGGCGGGTGAGGACCAGGCCGTGCGGGGCGCCCTTGCCGAACACCTTGGTGTAGCGCTTGAGGATCTCGCGCCAGGCGATCGCGGTCTCGTTGGCGTCCGCCGGGCGGACGACGTTCAGACCCGGGATGGCACGCAGCGAGGCCAGGTGCTCGACCGGCTGGTGGGTCGGGCCGTCCTCGCCCAGACCGATGGAGTCGTGCGTCCACACGTACGTCACCGGCAGGTGCATCAGGGCCGACAGCCGCACCGCGTTGCGCATGTAGTCGGAGAACACCAGGAAGGTGCCGCCGTAGACGCGCGTGTTGCCGTGCAGCGCGATGCCGTTCATCTCGGCGGCCATCGAGTGCTCGCGGATGCCGAAGTGGATCGTCCGGCCGTACGGGTCGGCCTCCGGCAGCGGGTTGCCGGCCGGCAGGAACGAGGAGTTCTTGTCGATCGTCGTGTTGTTCGAGCCCGCGAGGTCGGCGGAGCCGCCCCACAGCTCGGGGATGACCGCGCCCAGGGCCTGGAGGACCTTGCCGGAGGCGGCGCGGGTGGCCACGCCCTTGCCGGTCTCGAAGACCGGGAGCTTCTCCTCCCAGCCCTCGGGCAGCTCGCCCGCGTTGATCCGGTCGAACTCGGCGGCGCGCTCGGGGTTGGCGGTGCGCCAGGCGGCGAACGACTTCTCCCACTCCGCGCGGGCCTCACGGCCGCGGTCCAGGGCGCCACGGGTGTGCGCCAGGACCTCGTCGGCGACCTCGAAGGTCTTCTCCGGGTCGAAGCCCATGACCCGCTTGGTGGCGGCCACCTCGTCGTCGCCGAGCGCCGAGCCGTGCGCGGCCTCGGTGTTCTGCGCGTGCGGGGCCGGCCAGGCGATGATCGAGCGCATCGCGATGAAGGAGGGGCGCTCGGTCTCGGCCTTGGCGGCCTCGATCGCCTCGAACAGCGCCTTGGGGTCCAGGTCGCCGTTCTCCTTCGGGGCCACGCGCTGGACGTGCCAGCCGTACGCCTCGTACCGCTTCAGCGTGTCCTCGGACACGGCGGTCTCGGTGTCGCCCTCGATGGAGATGTGGTTGTCGTCCCAGAGCAGGACCAGGTTGCCCAGCTTCTGGTGACCGGCCATCGAGGACGCCTCGGCGGAGATGCCCTCCTGGAGGCAGCCGTCGCCCGCGATCGCGAAGACGAAGTGGTCGAACGGGGAGGTGCCGGGGGCCGCCTCCGGGTCGAACAGACCGCGCTCGTAGCGGGCGGCCATGGCCATGCCCACGGCGTTGGCGACACCCTGGCCCAGCGGACCGGTGGTGGTCTCCACGCCCGTGGTGTGGCCGTACTCCGGGTGGCCCGGGGTCCTGGAGCCCCAGGTGCGGAACGCCTTCAGGTCGTCGAGCTCCAGGCCGTACCCGGCCAGGTAGAGCTGGACGTACAGCGTCAGGGAGGAGTGGCCCGCGGACAGCACGAAGCGGTCGCGTCCGGTCCAGTCCGCGTCCGCCGGGTCGTGGCGCATCACCTTCTGGAAGAGGGTGTACGCGGCCGGGGACAGGCTCATCGCCGTACCAGGATGGCCGTTGCCGACCTTCTGTACAGCATCCGCGGCCAGGACGCGGCCGGTGTCTACGGCCCGCTGGTCCAGTTCGGTCCACTCAAGGTCTGTGGTGGTCGGCTTGGTGCTCACCCTGGGTCAGGGCTCCTCTCCACATGTTCGTTCCCGGTGACTGTGGGCGCACCGGGCGTTGTCGAGCCTACCCCCGCCGGAACGCTCATTTTTTCGACTGCCCACCGGTTGGGACACCCACTCCAGAGTGCCCAAGACCGGTCACTTCCGCCTCACGGCGCGGTCTTCGCGACCCGGCGCCAACACGAGCCCACCCCCGCGAAGGGCGGCGTATGGGCAACGTCTACAGTGGCGTGGTACGCGCAAGTCTTCACCGGGTTCTCTTGCCCGGAACGTCCGGGCCCATCCGACCGATTGCCCCGGGACTTGCTGGGAATTCTCTGTCAGGGGTGTGCGTGACGGCCGTCGAGTCCCGACCCGCAGGGGTCGTCTTGACTCCCAGCCCGGGGGCCCATCGGCCGTTCGGGGCCCGCGTCAAGGCGTTCGTGGCACTGACCAAGCCGCGAATCATCGAACTGCTCCTCATCACCACCATTCCGGTGATGTTCCTGGCCGAGCAGGGCGTCCCGTCCCTCTGGCTGGTGCTGACCACCACCGTCGGCGGCTATCTCTCCGCGGGCGGCGCCAACGCGCTGAACATGTACATCGACCGCGACATCGACGCCCTGATGGACCGCACCTCGCAGCGGCCGCTGGTGACCGGGATGGTCTCGCCGCGCGAGTGCCTGGCCTTCGGCATCACCCTCGCGGTCGTCTCCACGCTCTGGTTCGGACTGCTCGTCAACTGGCTGTCCGCCGCGCTGTCACTCGGTGCGCTGCTCTTCTACGTGGTCGTCTACACGATGATCCTCAAGCGCCGCACCTCGCAGAACATCGTCTGGGGCGGCATCGCGGGCTGTATGCCGGTCCTCATCGGCTGGTCGGCCGTCACGGACTCGATGTCCTGGGCCGCGGTCATCCTCTTCCTGGTCATCTTCTTCTGGACGCCGCCGCACTACTGGCCGCTGTCGATGAAGGTGAAGGACGACTACGCGCGCGTGGGCGTCCCGATGCTGCCGGTCATCGCCTCCAACCAGGTGGTGGCGCGCCAGATCGTCGCGTACAGCTGGGTGATGGTCGCCGTCTCGCTGCTGCTGACCCCGCTGGGCTACACCGGCTGGTTCTACACGGCGGTGGCGCTGGTCTCCGGCGGCTGGTGGCTCTGGGAGGCGCACGGCCTCCAGAACCGCGCCAAGGCGGGCGTGACGGGCGCGAAGCTCAAGGAGATGCGCCTGTTCCACTGGTCGATCACGTATGTGTCGCTGCTGTTCGTGGCGGTCGCGGTGGACCCCTTCCTGCGGTAGGCACCGGCGGGCACGCGCTTCTCGTGACGGGAGGGCCCAGTGGCACAGGCCACGGGGCCCTCCCGTCGCATCTGGATCTACTCGCGAGTAGCATCCTGGACATGGCAGAAACCCAGGTTGACGAGAAGCAGGCCGCCAAGGCCGAGCGGCGGGCGGCGCGCCTCGCCAAGCAGATCGGCCACTTCGCCAAGGAGCACGGCGGCGCCGAGGGCCAGGTCGCGTACATCGGTCAGCGCGGCGCGCGGATCGTGCTGGTCGGCGAGGACGGCGGCTGGGGCGACCTGGTGGCCCCCAGCCACGCCATCGCGTTGAGCGCGGTCGAGAAGGCCGGGATCACCGTCCACGAGGACTTCGACGGCGAGTTCGCCGCCAAGGTGAGGACCGGCCGCTACGAGTGGAGCCGGATGGCCGGCATCCAGCTCGGCGGTCCCAAGAACGGCTGAGAGCCTGTCTTCGGACGGCCGCAGCAACACTCATCCGGGGCTCACCCGTTAGTGGGGTGGAAGCACACCACCCAGGGAGCCCCGGATGATCGACGCCGTGCCGCAGCCGGAGCTGGTGGACCAGTACTGCCACGGAGTGCTCCGCACGGAGCTGGGGCTCGGCACGTTCGAGACGCAGCTCGGCAGGACCGGCGCACCGCCCGCCCCCGGCACCACGTTCTTCGACACCCAGACCGGCTTCGCGGTGCGCCGCTGGTGCCCGCCGCTGCTGGGCCTGGAGGCGCACTGCGCCCCGGCCCGCTATCTCGCCCGCCGCCGTGAGCTGGGCGTCCTGGAGACCGTCCGACGGCTGCTGCGCGGCTCGGGCGTGTCGACCTATCTGGTCGACACGAGCCTGCCCGGGGACCTGACCGGGCCCGGCGAGCTGGCCGCCGCCGGGGCGGCCGAGGCCCATGAGATCGTCCGTCTCGAACCGCTGGCCGAGCAGGTCGCCGACACCTCCGGCACGGTCGACGCCTTCCTCGTCAACCTCGCCGAGGCCGTGCACACCGCCGCCGCCTCGGCCGTGGCGTTCCTCTCCGTGACGGCCGTACGCCAGAGCCTCGACCCGGCCCCGCCCGGGCCCGGCGAGGTGCGCGGGGCGGCGGGGCGCTGGCTCACCCGGCGGCGCATCCAGGAGCCGCTGGAGGACCCGGTGCTGCTGCGGCACCTGCTGTGGAGCGCGGTCGCCTCCGGCCGCCCGCTCCAGCTGCGGCTCGGCATGGACGACGCGACCGGGCTCGCGGGCTTCGCCGCCGCCACCAACGGCCTGGGCACGGACCTGGTGCTGCTGCACGGCTATCCGTACCACCGCCAGGCCGCCCATCTGGCGAGCGTCTTCCCGCATGTGTACGCGGACGTGGGGCCGGCCCTGGTGCGCACCGGCGCGCGCGCCGCGGACGTGCTGGCCGAGCTCCTGGAGCTGGCGCCGTTCGGGAAGCTGCTCTACTCCAGCGGCGCGCGCGGCCTGCCCGAGCTGCACGTGGTGGGCGCGCGGCTGTTCACCCACGCGCTGGGACGGGTGCTGGGGGCGTGGGTGGCCGACGGGGCGTGGGCGCGGGCGGACGCGGAGCGGGTCGCCGCGATGATCGGGGCGGGGAACGCCCGGCGGGTGTACGGGCTGTCAGGCGCGGGTGAGCGCCGCGTCTGACTGGGCCGGGACCGGCACGGCGGTGTGGGGCCGCTCGCGCAGCGAGAGCACGACCCGCACCACGCCGATCCACACCAGGCAGGAGCCGAGCATGTGCACGGCGACCAGCGCCTCGGGGGTCTTGGTGAAGTACTGGACGTACCCGACGATCCCCTGCGCCATCAGCACCAGGAACAGATCGCGGGCCCGGTCGCGCGGGCCCTTGGGTGCGTCGACGGCCTTCAGGACGAACCAGAGCGCGACCGTGAGGGCCACCACGACCCAGGCGAGGTCGGCGTGGAGCTGGCTGATCATCGTCCAGTTCAGCGGGATGCGGTCCACGTCGCTGGAGTCGCCCGCGTGGCGTCCCGCGCCCGTGACGACCGTGCCGACCGCGACCAGCGCGCCCGCCGCGACCACCAGCAGCCAGGTCAGCTGGACCACGGCCCTGCCCACCAGCGGGCGCGGCTCGCCGTCGCTCTCGCGGACGCGCTGCCAGGTCATCATCGCGACGGTCAGGAGCGCGGTGGAGAGCAGGAAGTGCGCCGCGACCGTGTACGGGTTGAGGCCGACCAGGACGACGATGCCGCCCAGGACCGCGTTGCCCATGACGATCCAGAACTGGACCCAGCCGAGCCGGGTGACGCCCCGGCGCCAGGGGCTCGCGGCGCGGGCCGCGATGATCGCCCAGCCGACGGCCGCGCACAGCACGTACGTCAGCAGCCGGTTGCCGAACTCGACGGCGCTGTGGAAGTCCATCTCGCCGGTCGGCGCCAGGCTCTGGTCGGTGCACTTGGGCCAGGTCGGGCAGCCGAGCCCGGACCCGGTGAGCCGCACCGCGCCGCCGGTCACCACGATGACGACGGCCATGACGACGGCGGCGAGCGCCGCGCGCTGGACGGTCCGCGGGGACGGCGTCCACCGTTCGGCGATGAAGGCGAGCGGGTTGCGCACCGCCTGAGCCGCTTCGGCTCGGGTCACGTTCGGCATGGGCTCTATCGTAGGGCTCCGTTTGTGCATGTTTTCACGAGGGGTCGCCCGCCCCGGGGCGGCGCCTCACTCCCAGCGGAAGAACTTCGCCGCCGCGCCCAGTCCCAGCACCGTCCAGACCGCCAGGATCCCCAGGTCGCCCCAGGGCATGGACGACCCGTGCCGGAGCACGTCCCGCAGCCCGTCCGAGAGCGCCGATACGGGCAGCAGGCCGAGGGCCGTCTGTACGCCGCCGGGGAACTTCTCCATCGGCACGATGATCCCGCCGCCCACCAGCAGCAGCAGGAAGACCAGATTGGCCGCGGCGAGCGTCGCCTCGGCCTTCAGGGTGCCCGCCATCAGCAGCCCGAGCCCGGAGAACGCGGCCGTCCCGAGCACCAGGAGCAGCAGTACCGCGAAGGGGTTGCCGTGCGGCGACCAGCCGAGCGCGAAGGCGATTCCCGTCAGCAGAACGATCTGGAGGACCTCGGTGACCAGCACCGACAGCGTCTTGGCGGTCATCAGCGCCCAGCGCGGCAGCGGCGAGGCGCCGAGCCGCTTGAGCACGCCGTAGCGCCGGTCGAAGCCGGTGGCGATGGCCTGCCCGGTGAAGGCGGTGGACATCACGGCGAGCGCCAGGACGCCGGGGGTGAGGAAGTCGACGGACTTCCCCTCGCCGGTGTCGACGATGTCCACGGCGCTGAACAGCACGAGCAGCAGTGTCGGGATGACCACGGTGAGCAGCAGCTGCTCGCCGTTGCGCAGCAGCATCCGCGTCTCCAGCGCGGTCTGCGCGCGGATCATCCGGCCGACGGGCGCGGCCCCGGGGTCCGGCGTGTACGTACCGGTACCGGCACTCATCGGCGCAGCTCCTTGCCGGTCAGCTCCAGGAAGACGTCCTCCAGGGTGTGGCGCTCCACCGCGATGCCGTCGGGCATCACGCCGTGCTGGGCGCACCAGGAGGTCACGGTGGCCAGCAGCTGGGGGTCGATGGTGCCGCTGATGCGGTACGCACCGGGGGTCAGCTCGGCCGCGGCCGTGCCGTCGGGCAGCGCCTTGAGGAGGGAGGCGAGGTCGAGCCCGGGGCGGCCGGTGAAGCGCAGGGTGTTCTCCGCCCCGCCCCGGCAGAGCGCCTCGGGGGAGCCCTGGGCGACGGCCCTGCCCGCGTCGATGATCACCACGTCGTCCGCGAGCTCCTCGGCCTCGTCCATGAAGTGCGTGGTCAACACCGTGCTGACGCCGTCGGCGCGCAGTTCCCGCACGAGGTCCCAGGTGGCGCGGCGGGCCTGCGGGTCCAGGCCCGCGGTCGGCTCGTCGAGGAAGACCAGCTCGGGACGGCCCACCACGGCCAGGGCGAGCGCGAGGCGCTGCTGCTGGCCGCCGGAGAGCCGGCGGTAGGTGGTGCGTCCGCAGCTCTCCAGGCCGAGGCGCTCGATGAGCGCGGGCACGTCGAGGGGGTGGGCGTGCAGCTTCGCCATGTGGCGCAGCATCTCCTCGGCGCGGGCGCCGGAGTAGACGCCGCCGGACTGGAGCATCACCCCGATGCGCGGGCGCAGCCGCTCGGCCTCGGTGACCGGGTCGAGGCCCAGGACACGGACGGTGCCCGCGTCGGGTCTGCGGTAGCCCTCGCAGGTCTCGATCGTGGTGGTCTTGCCGGCACCGTTGGGGCCGAGGACGGCGGTGACGGTCCCGGCGGCGACCCGCAGGTCGAGGCCGTCCACGGCGGTCTTCGATCCGTACCGTTTGACCAGGCCGCTGACCTGGACGACGGACTCGCTCTTCATGGGGGCCAAGTCTAGGCAGCGCGCGCGGGGCGCCGGACCGGGGGAGGGGGTCGTTCGGGCGCGGGGACGCGCGCAGATGCGACCTTCGATTTCCGGCCGTCGAAAGGCCCGCGGAGGGCCCCGGCCGGGTCCTTCGAGGGCGGCCGGGCCGGGAGGCGCGGGCCGGGTGCGCGCAGGGTGTCGAGTCGGCCATATGGCGAGGTCACAGCGGTCGGCGGCCACCTGTTCGCAGCTCCGTCAGGTGATCGATCGGAGATCGTTTCCGCAGGTCAGCTTAGGTATGCCTAAGTGATGTACCGCACCGCTCGATGATCAGGACGTGGCTTGTCAGGCTCTGAGGAATTACGCAACAATGGTGTTGTGAAAAACGTCGGCGAGGCTCCGCAGGAGGAGATCGCGACCGGTGAGCGGTCCACCCGCAACCGGGTCGCGCGCTCCATCCTGGACCACGGGCCCTCCACCGTCGCGGACCTCGCGAAGCGCCTCGGGCTCACCCAGGCCGCCGTCCGCCGCCACCTCGACGCCCTCGTCGCCGACGACGTCGTCGTCGCCCGCGAGCAGCGGGTGTACGGGGCGCGGACCCGCGGCAGGCCCGCCAAGGTCTTCGCCCTGACGGACTGCGGGCGGGACGCCTTCGACCAGTCGTACGACAAGCTGGCCGTGGACGCCCTCCGCTGGATCGAGCGGTCCGCCGGCGAGGAGGCCGTCGTCGCCTTCGCCCGCGCGCGGATCGAGGCCCAGGCCGAGGGCTACCGCGAGGCCGTCGAGGCGGCGCCGCCCGAGGAGCGCACCGAGGCGCTGGCCAAGGCCTTGACCGCCGACGGGTACGCTGCTACGGCACGCAGCGCGCCCCTCCCCGGACGGGGCGAGCAGCTCTGCCAGCACCACTGCCCGGTCGCGCACGCCGCCGAGCAGTTCCCGCAGCTGTGCGAGGCGGAGACGGAGTTCTTCTCCCGCCTGCTCGGAACCCATGTGCAGCGTCTGGCCACCATCGCCCACGGCGACGGGGTGTGCACGACGTTCATCCCGCACAGCGCACCACAGACCCCGCACGAAACCGAATCAGCATCCACAAGCACGGCCGGGAGGAACCCCGCATGACTCTCCCCACGGAGACTGCCCACCCCGAACTCGAGGGCCTGGGCAACTACGAGTACGGCTGGGCCGACTCCGACGCGGCGGGTGCCACCGCCAAGCGCGGGCTCTCCGAGGACGTCGTCCGCGACATCTCGGCGAAGAAGAACGAGCCCGAGTGGATGCTGAAGCTGCGCCTCAAGGGCCTGCGCCTGTTCGACAGGAAGCCCATGCCCAACTGGGGCTCGGACCTGTCGGGCATCGACTTCGACAACATCAAGTACTTCGTGCGCTCCACCGAGAAGCAGGCCGCTTCCTGGGAGGAGCTGCCCGAGGACATCAAGAACACGTACGACAAGCTCGGCATCCCCGAGGCGGAGAAGCAGCGCCTCGTCGCCGGTGTCGCGGCCCAGTACGAGTCCGAGGTCGTCTACCACCAGATCCGCGAGGACCTGGAGCAGCAGGGCGTCATCTTCCTGGACACCGACACCGCGCTCAAGGAGCACCCGGAGCTCTTCCAGGAGTACTTCGGCACGGTCATCCCGGTCGGCGACAACAAGTTCGCCTCGCTGAACACCGCCGTGTGGTCGGGCGGCTCCTTCATCTACGTCCCCAAGGGTGTCCACGTGGACATCCCGCTCCAGGCCTACTTCCGTATCAACACGGAGAACATGGGCCAGTTCGAGCGGACGCTGATCATCGTCGACGAGGACGCCTACGTCCACTACGTCGAGGGCTGCACCGCCCCGATCTACTCCTCCGACTCGCTGCACAGCGCCGTCGTGGAGATCATCGTCAAGAAGGGCGGCCGCTGCCGCTACACGACGATCCAGAACTGGTCGAACAACGTCTACAACCTGGTCACCAAGCGCGCCGTGGCGTACGAGGGCGCGACCATGGAGTGGATCGACGGCAACATCGGTTCCAAGGTCACCATGAAGTACCCGGCGGTCTACCTGATGGGCGAGCACGCCAAGGGCGAGACCCTTTCCATCGCCTTCGCGGGCGAGGGCCAGCACCAGGACGCCGGTTCCAAGATGGTCCACATGGCGCCGAACACGTCCTCCAACATCGTCTCCAAGTCGGTGGCGCGCGGCGGTGGCCGCACCTCGTACCGCGGTCTGGTCGAGATCGGCGAGGGCGCGGCCGGATCGAAGTCGAACGTGCTGTGCGACGCGCTGCTCGTCGACACGATCTCCCGCTCCGACACCTACCCGTACGTCGACGTCCGCGAGGACGACGTGTCCATGGGCCACGAGGCGACCGTCTCCAAGGTCTCCGAGGACCAGCTCTTCTACCTGATGAGCCGCGGTCTGACGGAGTTCGAGGCGATGGCGATGATCGTGCGCGGCTTCGTCGAGCCGATCGCCAAGGAGCTGCCCATGGAGTACGCCCTGGAGCTCAACCGGCTGATCGAGCTGCAGATGGAGGGCTCGGTCGGCTAGTACGGCCACCGTCCCCGCAGCACAGCGACATCCTTTGACGTAGGAAGAGAGCAACACGACAGCCATGGCTGAGGCTCAGAACATCCCAGCGGGTTCCACCACCGCGGGCTCGATCGCGGTGGCCGCCGAGTCGACCGTCGCCACGCGCATGAGCGCGCCCCCGTCCTTCGACGTGGCGGACTTCCCGGTGCCGCACGGCCGCGAGGAGGAGTGGCGGTTCACGCCGCTGGACCGGCTGCGCGGGCTGCACGACGGCACCGCCGTCGCCACCGGCGACGGGCTGCGCGTCGAGGTGAGCGCCCCCGAGGGCGTCACCGTGGAGACGGTGGGCCGCGACGACGCCCGGCTCGGCCGGGCCGGCACCCCGGTGGACCGGGTCGCCGCCCAGGCGTACTCCTCGTTCGAGAAGGCCTCGGTCGTGACCGTCCCCAAGGAGACGGTCCTCACCGAGCCGATCCGTATCGCCGTGCACGGCGAGGGCGGCACGGTCTACGCGCACCAGGTCGTCGAGCTCGGCGCGTTCGCCGAGGCCGTCGTGGTCATCGACCACACCGGGGACGCGGTGCTCGCCGCCAACGTGGAGTTCGTCCTCGGCGACGGCGCCAAGCTGACCGTCGTCTCCGTGCAGGACTGGGACGACAAGGCCGTCCACGTCGCCCAGCACAACGCGCTGGTCGGCCGGGACGCCTCCTTCAAGTCCGTCGTCGTCACCTTCGGCGGCGACCTGGTCCGGCTGCACCCGCGCGTCTCCTACGCGGGCACCGGCGGCGAGGCCGAGCTCTTCGGTCTGTACTTCACCGACAAGGGCCAGCACCAGGAGCACCGCCTCCTGGTCGACCACAACACGCCGCACTGCAAGTCCAACGCCGTGTACAAGGGCGCCCTCCAGGGCGACGACGCGCACGCCGTATGGATCGGTGACGTCCTCATCCAGGCCAAGGCCGAGGGCACCGACACCTACGAGATGAACCGCAACCTGGTGCTGACCGACGGCGCCCGGGTCGACTCCGTGCCGAACCTGGAGATCGAGACCGGCGAGATCGCCGGCGCCGGTCACGCCTCGGCCACCGGCCGCTTCGACGACGAGCAGCTGTTCTACCTGATGGCGCGCGGCATCCCGCAGACCGAGGCCCGCCGCCTGGTGGTGCGCGGCTTCTTCGCCGAACTGGTCCAGCAGATCGGCGTCGCGGACGTCGAGGAGCGCCTGCTCGCCAAGATCGAGGCGGAGCTGGAGGCGTCGGTCTGATGAGCGCCTTCGTCCGCGTCTGCGCACTGAGCGAGCTGGAGGAGGACACCCCCAGACGGGTGGAACTCGACGGCACGCCGGTGTCGGTCGTCCGCACGGCGGGCGAGGTGTTCGCGATCAACGACATCTGCTCGCACGCCAACGTCTCGCTGTCCGAGGGCGAGGTGGAGGACTGCCAGATCGAGTGCTGGCTGCACGGCTCCAGCTTCGACCTGCGCACCGGCAAGCCGTCGGGCCTGCCCGCGACGCGACCCGTGCCCGTTTACCCCGTAAAGATCGAAGGGGACGATGTGCTCGTCTCCGTATCCCAGGAGAACTAAGTCCCCATGGCAACGCTTGAAATCCGCGACCTGCACGTCACCGTGGAAGCCGAGAACGGCCCCCGGGAGATCCTCAAGGGCGTCGACCTGACCGTGAGGCAGGGCGAGACCCACGCCATCATGGGTCCCAACGGCTCCGGCAAGTCCACCCTCGCGTACTCGCTCGCGGGTCACCCCAAGTACACGATCACCGGCGGTACGGTCACCCTGGACGGCGAGGACGTCCTGGAGATGTCCGTCGACGAGCGTGCCCGCGCCGGCGTCTTCCTCGCCATGCAGTACCCGGTCGAGGTCCCCGGCGTCTCGGTCTCCAACTTCCTGCGCACCTCCGCCACCGCCGTGCGCGGCGAGGCCCCCAAGCTGCGCACCTGGGTGAAGGAGGTCAAGTCCGCGATGGAGCAGCTCCAGATGGACCCGGCCTTCGCCGAGCGCAACGTCAACGAGGGCTTCTCCGGCGGTGAGAAGAAGCGCCACGAGATCCTCCAGCTGGAGCTCCTCAAGCCGAAGATCGCGATCCTCGACGAGACCGACTCCGGCCTGGACGTCGACGCGCTGCGCCAGGTCTCCGAGGGCGTCAACCGCGTCCGCGGGACCGGCGAGGTCGGCACGCTGCTGATCACGCACTACACGCGCATCCTGCGCTACATCAAGCCCGACTTCGTCCACGTCTTCTCCGAGGGCCGCATCGTCGAGTCCGGCGGCGCCGAGCTCGCCGACAAGCTGGAGAACGAGGGCTACGAGGCATACAGCACGAAGGGTGGCGCTTCCGAGTGACGATTCTGCCGGGCCTCCTCGACACCGAGGCGATCCGTAAGGACTTCCCCCTCCTGGACCGCGTGGTCCACGACGGGAAGAAGATCGTGTACCTCGACAGCGCGGCGACTTCGCAGAAGCCGCGCGCGGTGCTCGACGCCCTCAACGAGTACTACGAGCGGCACAACGCCAACGTCCACCGTGGGGTGTACACGGTGGCCGAGGAGGCCACGGCGCTGTACGAGGGCGCGCGCGACAAGGTCGCCGCGTTCATCAACGCGCCGAGCCGCGACGAGGTGATCTTCACCAAGAACGCCTCGGAGTCGCTCAACCTGGTCGCCAACATGCTGGGCTGGGCCGACGAGCCCTACCGGGTGGACCACGAGACCGAGATAGTCATCACGGAGATGGAGCACCACTCCAACATCGTGCCGTGGCAGCTGCTGGCGCAGCGCACCGGCGCGAAGCTGAAGTGGTTCGGCCTCACCGACGACGGCCGCCTCGACCTCTCCAACATCGAAGAGATCATCACCGAGAAGACGAAGATCGTCTCCTTCACGCTGGTCTCCAACCTGCTGGGCACGGTCAACCCGGTCGAGGCGATCGTCCGGCGCGCCCAGGAGGTCGGCGCGCTGCTGTGCATCGACGCCTCCCAGGCCGCGCCGCACATGCCGCTGGACGTGCAGGCCCTCCAGGCCGACTTCGTGGCCTTCACCGGCCACAAGATGTGCGGCCCGACGGGCATCGGCGTGCTGTGGGGCCGCCAGGAGCTCCTGGAGGACCTGCCGCCGTTCCTCGGCGGCGGCGAGATGATCGAGACGGTCTCGATGCACTCCTCGACGTACGCTCCGGCGCCGCACAAGTTCGAGGCGGGCACGCCCCCGATCGCACAGGCCGTGGGCCTGGGCGCGGCCGTGGACTACCTCTCCGCGATCGGCATGGACAAGATCGCCGCGCATGAGCACGCGATCACGGAGTACGCGGTCAAGCGCCTCCTGGAGGTCCCGGACCTGCGGATCATCGGCCCCACCACGGCCGAGGACCGGGGCGCGGCGATCTCCTTCACGCTCGGCGACATCCACCCGCACGACGTGGGCCAGGTCCTCGACGAGGAGGGCATCGCGGTCCGCGTGGGCCACCACTGCGCCCGCCCGGTCTGCCTGCGCTACGGAATTCCCGCGACCACGCGCGCGTCTTTCTATCTGTACTCCACGCCCGCCGAGGTCGACGCCCTGGTGGACGGTCTGGAGCACGTACGGAACTTCTTCGGCTAGGGGTCGGTCGACGTGCTGTGTCTCAGGGACGCGAGGTAATTCGTTGTGAAGCTGGATTCGATGTACCAGGACGTCATCCTGGACCACTACAAGCATCCGCACGGGCGGGGCTTGCGGGACGGTGACGCCGAGGTGCACCACGTGAACCCGACGTGCGGGGACGAGATCACCCTGCGGGTGAAGTACGAGGGCTCGCAGATCTCGGACATCAGTTACGAGGGTCAGGGCTGCTCCATCAGCCAGGCCAGCGCCTCGGTCCTCAACGACCTGCTGGTCGGCAAGGAGCTCGACGAGGCGCGGCGCATCCAGGAGACCTTCCTGGAGCTGATGCAGTCCAAGGGCCAGCTGGAGCCGGACGACGCGATGGAGGAGGTCCTGGAGGACGCGGTCGCGTTCGCCGGGGTCTCCAAGTACCCCGCGCGCGTGAAGTGTGCCCTGCTGAGCTGGATGGCCTGGAAGGACGCTACGGCCCAGGCGCTGGGCGCCGAAGCCGAGAGGAAGAGCGCATGACCGAGAACGCAGAGGCCACCTTGAAGCCGGCCTCGGAGGAAGAAGTCCGCGAGGCGCTGTACGACGTCGTCGACCCCGAGCTGGGCATCGACGTCGTCAACCTAGGCCTCATCTACGGCATCCACATCGACGACGCCAACATCGCCACGCTGGACATGACCCTGACGTCCGCGGCCTGCCCGCTGACCGATGTGATCGAGGACCAGGCGAAGGCGGCGACGGACGGCATCGTCAACGAACTCAAGATCAACTGGGTCTGGATGCCGCCGTGGGGCCCGGACAAGATCACGGACGATGGGCGCGAGCAGTTGCGGGCGCTGGGGTTCAACGTCTGAGCGAGCTGTGTGTGAAGGGCCCCGGCGGTGTGCCGGGGCCCTTTCGCGTCAACGGCGCCGACGCATCGCCCCGGCCAGGATGCGGAAGGCTGCGAGGCGGTGCTCCCCTCGTAGGCCATGCAATGTCGCGAGATGACCGATGAGCAGAGTTGCTGCCGCCGTGAGCGGGATCCCGGTCAGCAGTAGGAGTACACGGGTGAAGGACATGTGCGGCAGCCTTCCTCGGAGTGCCGATGTCGATGCGATCGCGTGGCACTACGAAAGCGGCCGAACGTGGCGCGGACCATCCTCCCCGTGCGTTGATGGCTCATCGGTGCAGGTCAAGGCGGGCGAGCGGGTTATCCCGGCGGGAACCCGGTTCACCGGCGGAACCCGCGTTCCGGGTCGCGTGTCGTGTCTTTGCGGAAGGGGTCGAACCAGTCCTCTGCTTTGAGGTTCGCGATGCCGAGGTGTTGATGGATGGGATTGTCGGCATCCTCGATGCCTTGCGCCCAGGGCTCGTAGAGGAGCAGTACATCCGTGTCTTCAAGGAAAAGGTCCAGACAGAGGCTCCAGTCATAGTCGCCGGTTTCCTCCGGGAGATCTTCGATGAACGTATCCACCAGCTCGGGCTCGTCCGCCACCATGGCTGACGCGTGCTCAAGGGCGATGTGCATGGCCATCTCTTCAGCCGTGCGGGTGGGGCGGGGCCACTTACCCGACCGGATGTCTTGAGCGAGGTCGTCGAAGCATCGCGCCATCCGGCGCCGCCACTGCGCGTTCTGGCCCCAGGTGAGCACGGGCAGATCGCTGAAGACAGCAGCGTAGTTGCGGGTGAGGCCGACTCGCTGGTCTGCGATCTCTTCCAGGGAGTCGTACGCCATGTCTGCCGAGATCTCGAAAGCGGCCTCCAGGACGCGCAGGGTACGCGGAGTAGGGCCGAAGTCCTCGGCCTCGTCCCAGTCTCCGTCGGCGGCTTCCTCGACATCCGGCTCGATGGTGTGAGACGTCTGGGCCGGCGGCTGAAAAACCAGGGCGGGCTCGTTGTAGTACGACTGCGACACCTCATCCCCGGCCTCGGCCGCCTTTCGGTACCACTGGAAGGCGGTCTCGCGGTCCTGGTTGCGGAAGTGCAGGTTGCCCATCAGACGGAAGGACAGGACGTCGCCCGAGTTGATGGCGAGTTGCAGCCATTGGGCTGCTTCCTGCCGGTCGGTGTGCTCGCAGAGCACACCGAGCGTGCGCTGGGCCTCGGCGTCCTGCGCCTCCGCGAGCGGCAGCAGGGCCCTTCGGCCGATGTCCATGCGGTCGTTGGCGTGGGCCGCGAGGGCGATGCTGAAACGTTGGTGTGTCTCGGTGGCTGTTGCGAGGACGGTTGCCCAGACCTTCTCGGGGATCAGCTTGGGTGAGGGACCTCTGTCCCGCAGATGCGCGTCGAGCAGATAGTCGAAGGGACGCAGCCCATCGCCTTCCGGGGTCAGGAGACGTGTCACTGCGTCGCGCGGGCTGGTAGCCCACAAGAGGGCGCTCTCGAACGGTTCGGGACCGATCAGTTGTTTGTTGCTCCCCGGCAGGTAGTCCTCGTGCAACTCGCCGAGGAGGCCGACCGAAAGGGGTTCTGTCAGGCCGGCGAGCGTCAGGTCGATCGCGCACCACACCAGCGCAGCCCCACGGGGATTGCCGTTCACCACAGACGCACCGCGCAACTCGCGCCACAGCTGAGGCCCCGTCGCCAGTGTTTCTGCGATGCCGAAGTCCGCTCACCTGCCCCCTACTCGCGGGGGGGGGGATCGCGCTGATCATCGCCGGTGTGCTGCTGCTCAACCTCGGCGGCGCCGCGTACCGACCCCCGGCCGCCCCCGCTCAGCCCCCGCCGCCCGCCCGGCGGACCGCCTCCAGCGCCGCCCGTACGCTCGCCTCGACATCCGTGATCGGGTAGAGCGCCTCGACCACCGTCCGGTCCCGGTCGACGACCAGGGTGAGGCGCTTGAGGCGGCTCACCCCGGCCGTGCGGAACGTGGGCAGCCGCAGCGCGGCCGTCAGGGTCAGGTCCGCGTCCGACAGGAGCGGGAAGCGCAGGTGCTCCTTGTCCGCGAACGCCCGCTGCTCGTCCGGGCGTTGGGTGGACACGCCGCGCACGCTCGCGCCCGCCGCCGTGAACTCGGCGAGCCGGTCGCGGAAGGTGCACGACTCCAGCGTGCAGCCCGGCGCCCCCGGGATGCCCGCCCAGCCCGGGGGATAGGACTCCTTGCGGGCGTGGGCGCCGGGGAAGCAGTAGAGCACGGTGTACGCGCTCTCCTCGGCCACCGGGTCCCGCGACCGCCCGTCGAAGTCGGTGAGTTCGAGCGCGGGCACCTTCGTCCCCACCAGCTCGCGCACCCGCTCGGTCTCCCCGGACCGCTCCGTCGCCGTGGCCATCGTCTCTCCTTCTCCCAGCACCCAGGTGTCACCCCAGTCCTGGAGCGCGATCAGTACGGGCAGCAGGGCACGGCCGCGCGGAGTGAGCCGGTACTCGTACCGCGCCGGGCGGTCCTGGTACGGCTCCCGGCTCAGCACCCCCGTCTCCACCAGCAGCCTCAGCCGCTCGGCGAGCACCTTCCGGGACATGCCGAGCTCGCGCTGGAGCGCGTCGAAGCGGTGCACCCCGCGTGCGGCGTCGCGCACGATCAGGAGGGTCCACCAGTCGCCGACGACGTCCAGGGCCTGGGCGATGGCGCAGTGCTCGTCGTGGAGCCGGGTGCGTTGAGGCATGGCTCCATCCTTCCGTACGCCGTTGACCTGCGAACCCCATGCTGACATAGTCCGTTCCCATAGGGAACTCACTCAGGGGCGAGGCCGGGGGGCGACGGTGTGAAGACTTTGCGAGCGGTGCCGGGAGACGTCCGGCTGCTGTGCTTCGGCGTGTTCTTCAACGCGGTCGTCAGCTTCACCTTCATCTACCTCTTCGTGTACCTGACCGGCCCGCGCGGTCTGAGCGTCGGCCAGGCGGGCGCGATCGGCGGGATCGGGGGCGTCGGCCTGGTCGCCGGGAACCTCACCGGCGGCTGGTTCGGCGACCGGTACGGCCACCGGCGCGCCCTGCTCACGGGGTCCCTGGTCAGCGGCGTCCTGCTCGCCGTCCTCGCCCCGCTGCCGACCCCGGTCCTGATCGCCGCGCTGCCGCTCGCCCAGTACGCCTCCGGGGTCGTAAGGGCCGCCAACTCCGCGCTCGTCGCCGTCGGCGTCCCCGAGGGCAGCCGCCGCCAGGGCTTCGCGGTGATGCGGTTCGCGTCCAACGCGGGCTTCACCGTGGGGCCGCCGCTGGGCGCCCTGGTCGCCGCCCACTGGTCGTACGACTGGCTCTTCGCCGCCGACGGGGCCGGAACCCTGCTCTTCGCGGCGTACGCGGCCCGGGTGCTGCCCGCCCGCGGGGCCGTCCACACCCAGCCGGTCCACGGCCCCGGGGCGCCCGGCCTCCGGCGCGAGCTGCGGGCCCGGCCCGCCGTGCCGGTGCTGCTCGCCGCGATCGTCTGTGTCGACCTCGTCTACCGCCAGCAGTACTCCACCCTGCCCGTCTTCCTCGGCGACCACGGCCTGGACGCCCAGGTCTACGGATGGCTGATCGCCCTCAACAGCGCGGTGATCCTCTGCCTGGAACTGCCCGCCGCCCACGCCCTGCGCGACCGGGCGCCGCTGAGCGTCGTCGGCTGCGGACTGCTCCTGGTCGGTCTCGGCTACGCGCTGCTGATCCCGGGCGCCTCCCTCGGCCTGGCCCTCGCCCTGATGGTCTCGCTCACCCTCGGCGAGATCCTCTACAAGACCACTGCCACCGCGTACGTGGCCGACCAGGCGCCGCCGCACGCGCAGGGCCGCTTCCAGAGCCTGTACGCGGGCGCCTCCATCAGCGGCCAGGTGCTGGCCCCGCCGCTGGGCGGCGCCCTGTACACCGCCGCGCCCGCGTTGCTGTGGCCCCTGTGCGCCGTCCTCGCGGGGCTCGCCGGGCTTGCGGTGCTGTGGGCGCGGGGGGGCTGCCCGAGCCGCCGGACGGGGGTGACGCGCACGGGGACGTGCCCGGTGACGTACGCGGTGAGCGGCCCGGCGACGCGCGCCCGGCACCTGAGACCGGTTCGCCCCTGCGGGCCGCCGCCGGTTAGGTTTTCCGCTATGACCGACACGACTGCTACTGCTTCTCGCTCCACCGGCGCCGTCGCCGCCGGCCTCGCCACCCTCGCCGGCGACGGCACCGTCCTCGACACCTGGTTCCCCGCCCCCGAGCTCACCGCCGAGCCCGGCCCCGCCGGCACCGAGCGCCTGACCGCCGACCGGGCCACCGCCCTCCTCGGCAAGGGCGCCGCCGCCGCCCTCGGCGCCGACGAGCGCCGGGGCGTCGAGGTCGTCGCCGTCCGTACGGTCATCGCCTCGCTCGACGACAAGCCGCTGGACGCCCACGACGCCTACCTGCGGCTGCACCTGCTCTCGCACCGCCTGGTCAAGCCGCACGGGCAGAACCTGGACGGCCTCTTCGGCCTGCTCGCCAACGTCGCCTGGACCTCGCTCGGCCCGGTCGCCGTCGACGACGTCGAGACGGTCCGGCTGAACGCCCGCGCCGCCGGGCTGCACCTCCAGGTGACCTCCATCGACAAGTTCCCGCGCATGACGGACTACGTGGCCCCCAAGGGCGTCCGCATCGCCGACGCCGACCGGGTGCGCCTGGGCGCGCACCTGGCCGAGGGCACCACCGTGATGCACGAGGGCTTCGTGAACTTCAACGCGGGCACGCTGGGCACCTCGATGGTCGAGGGCCGCATCTCGGCCGGCGTCGTCGTCGGCAACGGCTCCGACATCGGCGGCGGCGCGTCCACCATGGGCACGCTCTCGGGCGGCGGCAACGTCCGCATCGTCATCGGCGAGCGGTGCCTGGTGGGTGCCGAGGCGGGCGTGGGCATCGCGCTCGGCGACGAGTGTGTCGTGGAGGCGGGCCTCTACGTCACCGCCGGTACGCGGGTGACCATGCCGGACGGGCAGATCGTCAAGGCGCGCGAGCTGTCGGGCGCCTCCAACATCCTGTTCCGCCGGAACTCGGTCACCGGCGCGGTGGAGGCCCGGCCCAACAACGCGGTGTGGGGCGGGCTCAACGAGGTTCTGCACGCGCACAACTGACGTCACGGGGCGCGGGTGCGTCCTCACGCGGCGGGTGCGGCCCGCCCTGCGGTGAGAGCCCGTGATCAGTCCCGGACCAGGTCGTCGTACGCCCTGCGCAGTGCGGCGGTCCGGTCCGGGGCGGCGGGCCGCAGCGGCTCCCGCACCGGGCTGCCCAGCAGCGCCTTCGCGGTCACCGTGCCCGGCAGGCCCGACGCCATCATCAGCTCCACCAGGGGGAGCGTGCGGTGGTTGAGACGGGCCGCCTCCCCCGGGTCGCCCTTGTCGTGGGCGTCCAGCGGTGCCCGCATGTGGGCCGGGGCCACGTTCGCCACCGTGCTGACGTACCCCGCGCCGCCCACCGCGTACAGCGGCAGGTTCGTCTCCTCGCAGCCCGAGTAGTACGCCAGCGAGGTGCGGCCGATGACCTTGGTGGAGCCGAGCAGGTCGTACGCGCAGTCCTTGACCGCCACGATCCGCTCGTGCTCCGCGAGCCGCAGCAGGGTGTCCGTGCCGATCCGGACGCCGGTGCGGCCGGGGATGTCGTAGAGCATCACGGGCAGTTCCGTGGCGTCGGCCACCGTACGGAAGTGCGCCTCCACCGCTTCCTCGGGCGGGCGGCTGTAGTACGGCGAAACCACCAACAGGCCGTTCGCACCCGCCTCCTCGGCCTGCCGGGCGAGCTCCACGGTGTGCCGGGTGGAGGCGGTGCCGACCCCGGCCACGACGTGGATGTCCGCGCCGACCTCCGCGCGCACCGCCCGGACCAGCGCCGCCTTCTCCGCGTCGGTCGTGGTGGGCGACTCGCCGGTGGTGCCGCTGAGCACCAGCCCGTCGCAGCCCCCGGCCACCAGGCGCGCCGCCAGCCGTCGCGCGTGGTCGAGGTCGAGGCGGTCGTCGGCGGTGAACGGCGTGATCATGGCGCAGAGTGCGCGCCCGAAGGGGCGGGGAGTGCTCATGGCCGCAGTCTGGGCCGCAGTGAGTGTGAAGGTCTACTTAGATCTGCTTGCCGTTCATCCACAGCAGCGCTGAAGTGTCCTCCCGGCAGGCACTCTTGGCGGGCGACGGCGCGTACGCCACCATGAGAGACCGGTGTGTCCGTTCATGTCCGTCCCGTCGTCCCGTCGTTCTGTCGGAGGTCGTCATGAAGCTCGGCAAGGCTCTCGCCACCGGGGTCGCGGAGGAGCGGCCCGAAGACGCCGTACGGGACGAGGCGCCGCCCGTGCCCGAGGAGGTCCCGGCCGTCGATCGTGTCGAGGTGACGGCGGACCGATGAGGCTGCGGCTCCCCGAGGAACGCCCGACGGAGCCGCCCACCGGCTACAAGATCGCCCATGCGGCGCTCTCCCAGGACGGCGCGCGGGCCGGGTTCCTCGGTGTCTCGCTCGGCGCCGCTCTGCCCTACGGCGTCCTGGACGACGCGCACTGCGCCTACGGGCGGCGCCACCGCTCACCGTCCCGCCTCTGCGACTGCGGCTTCCACTGTCTGCACGAGCGCGCCGAGGCCGCCGCGCTGACCTGCACGGCCGAGCACCGCTCGGCGCTGCTGCTCGACGTGGCGGTGCTCGGGCGCTACATCCGCTTCGAGCGCGGGACGCGCTACGCCCGTCAGCGGGTGCGTACCGCCACGGCGGGCCCCTGCCGCTGCCGGCGCACCGCGACCGGGCTGGCCGACGCGGGGTGGGGGCGGCCCGGCTGGCGGGCCCTGGAGCCGGTCTGCGCCGGGTGCGCCGGAGCGCGCGCGGTCGTGGGGTTCGACGAATTCGCCCGCCGGGGCGGTGATGGGCTGAAGGCGACGGCCGCGCCCGCCGTCGGCGCGGACGCCGGTCCCGGCCGCACCTTCCCCGAGCTGGTCGCGGAGGCGGCACTGCTCCAGGCCCGGCTCGACTGGTTCCAGAGCGAGTTGGCGCGGCTCGGCGACCAGGGCGGCTGAGCCGGAGCCGGCCGTCCTTGACCTCAAGTGGCCTTGACGTTCCAGGATGGTGATCGTCCACGCGGCACAGGACCGCCACGATCACCGGGAGACCACCATGGCCACGATCTCCACCGACACCGCCTTCCATGCCCTGCCCGACCTGCGCCGCCCCGGCGTCGGTGTGGTCAAGTCCAGCGTCTGGCGCACGGGCACCCCCGAGCGCCAACGGGCGACCGTCGAGGCGATCGCCCGGGCATGGGGCAGCCGGGACTGGCCGGACTCGGGCCTGCTCTCGTACAGCGTCCTCACCGGGACCGACGGCGACCGTCTGCTCCACTACTCGCAGTGGCGGAGCGAGTCGGCGTACGAGGACTTCGTCCGGCGGTTCCGGGACGACCGCAACGCCGAGATCGACGCGGCCGTCCCCGGCATCGAGCGCGTGGGACTGCACTCCTACGAGCTCTACCGCAGCAGTGACCCGCGGCCGGGCGCCCCCCGTACGCCCGGCTGCGTGGTCATCGTCGATGTGGCGTTCGAGGGACCGGACCCCCGGCGGCAGCGGGCCTGGGTGGACGGCGTCTTCGAGGCCCTGGCCACCGACCCGGACCTGCCCGAGGGAGGCGTCTCCGCCCACTTCCACACCAGCCTGGACGGCACCCGCGTCCTCAACTACGCCGAGTGGGAGAGCGAGCGGGCCCACCTCGACGCCCTGGCCGCACCCGGCGCCGGGGTCGGCTCCAGGACCCCGGAGTGGGAGCGGGTGCAGAGCTACCCCGGCGTGAGCGGCGGCGGGGTGACGCGCTACCTCCCGGCGCTGACCGTCACCCCGGCCCCGTGACCTACGGGCGGAAGCGGATGACCTGCGGGTCGTGGTCGCTGGTCTGGTCGGCGAACTCCGCGTTGATGTGCACGCTGTCGTAGTCGAAGCCGCGCACGGCCGGGCTGGTCAGGATCTGGTCGAGGACCTGCGTGTTGCCCTGGTAGACGTAGGAGTAACGCTCCTTCTTCGGCAGCGTACGGAACGCCGAGCGCAGCGCGCCCCCGTCCTCCAGGGCCTTGGTGGTGCTGGAGAAGTCGAAGTCGTTGATGTCGCCGAGCGCGAGGACCCGGGCGTGCTTGTCGACCGCGAGGATCTGCTTGACGAAGCCGTTCACGGCCTGCGCCTGGAGCAGCCGCTTGGCCTCCGAGGAGCGCGGCACCGGCTGGTGCTGGGAGACCAGGCCCTCGTCGCCGCCCTTGGAGGCGAAGTGGTTGGCGATGACGAAGACCGTCCGCCCCTGGAAGACGAACTCGCCCGCCAGCGGCTTGCGGCTGTCCGCCCACGCCGGGTTCGCCGGGTCGATACGGCCGGGGGAGAGGGTGAGGGCCGGGCGGCCCTTGGTGCCGGTGACACCCACGGCGGTCCTGGCGTCGCCGCCGGGGCGGTCGGTGAAGGAGACCCGGGCCGGGTTGAAGAGGAACACCTGGCGGATGTTGCCGCCGGGCTCGCCGCCGTCCTTGAGGTTCTCCGGGTCGATCGAGCGCCACTGGTAGGCGGGCCCGCCCTTGGCGGCGATCGCGTCCGTGAACTTCTTGAGGGTGGCCGAGGCACCGACCGTACCGTCGTTCTTGGCGCCGTTGTCGTCCTGGATCTCCTCCAGGGCCACGATGTCGGGCGAGGCGAGATGGGTGACGATGCCGTCGGCCAGGGCGTCGAACTTGGTCTGCGGGTCGGACGGGTCCAGGTTCTCCACGTTGTACGTGGCGACGGCGAGCTCGCCGGTGCGCTGCTTGCGGGTGCTCTCCCGCTTGAGGCCGTGGTCCTCGACCGTGCCGAGCGTCCGGGCGGTGATCGTGTAGCCGCCGAACTGGTTGAAGTCCAGCGGGCCCTCGGCGCCGCCGGTCAGCGTGTCACCGACGTTCGCCTTGGGGAACGGCTGCTGGGCGCCGGGCACCAGGCTCTGGATCTGGAGCCGGCCGGTGTTCTGGTCGTCGTAGGAGGCGTACAGCGTGCCGCCCCGCCGGGTGCGGTTCTCGTGCGGCTTCACGGTGACCCACAGCTCGCTGTACGGGTCGGTGGCGCCCACGATCCGCGAGGTGCCGACGCGGACGTTCATGCCCTCCAGGGACTCGTAGTAGTCCAGGGCGTACTTCTTCGGCTTCAGGGTCAGGCCGTTGACACTGTTGCCGGTGGCCGGGTCGCCGGCCGGGGTGTAGCGGTTCGGGACGGTACGGGCCGTCACGGTGACCGGGGCGGGCAGCGGGTTGCCCGACGAGACGACCGTCACGGTCGCCTTGGATATCTGGGTCAGCGACTGGTTGCCGGAGGAGAGGCCGCCCGGGACGTACTCGGTGACCGTGCCGGAGACCGTCACCGCGTCACCGACGGCCACCTTCGGCGCCGAGCCCGTGAAGACGAAGACGCCCTCGCTGGTGGCCGGGTTGTCGTCCGGGGCGCTGTCCTGGAACCAGAAGCCCTTCGAGGAGCCGTACGTCCGTACGCCCGTGACGACGCCCGGCACGTCGGCCACCTGCGCGCCGGCCAGCGGCGAGGTGCGGGTCGTGCCCTGGATGTCGTGGATGCGGGCCGCGGTGGGGGCGGCCGGGTCGGCGGCGGCCGACGAACCGGCGGCGAGCAGACCGGCGCCCAGCGCGGCGGCGACGACGGCGGAGACGGCGGCGGATCTCGGAACGGGCAGCATCAACAGACTCCGGAGGATGAGGGTGAGGGTGGATCGCGCACGTACGGGTGCGGTGGTTCAGGTGTACGGCTAGTTCTACGCGCGTCAATCTCTTGGCTGAGCGGGGCAGTTGTCAAGGGTCGCCGGGTGGCCGGAATCCGACGGCCGGATGAACCGGTCGCGCAGGGTGCCCGGACACCGCCCGCCGATTCCCGTACGCAACCGCGCCGCGCCCCGGCCGGAACCCGCCGTCCGGGCCGGCCGCGGCGGCGACCGGGCGCGGCGATACCCGGTGAAATGCGTCTACGCTGGGTGCCTCATCCAGCACACCCGCGACCACACCGCTTCGCCCGAGGAGTACGTCACAGATGTCCGGAGACCGCCCCACCCTGCCGCCGGTGCGGCTGCACTCCGAGGCCGAGCTCGCGCGGGCGGCCCTCGCCGCCCCGCTGCTCGCCCGCGCGGTCGTGCTGGCCCGCTGGGCCGGACCCGCGACCCGCGTCGGCGCCGGGGGCGAGCTCGTCGAGGAGCAACTGCCCGCGGCGGCCGAGGCCCTGGGGCTGGCCCCCGACGACGACGGCGCCGCGGACGCCAGCGAGGCGTGGCGGGTCGCCGTGGACGCCGGGCTCGTCGATGTCGAGGACGCCGAGGACGCCGAGGAGGGGGACGGCGAGGGGACGGCTACGGCGGGCGAGGCCCTGGCCCAGCTCACCTCCGGATCGCCGCAGGACGTCCTCACCATCTGGCTGGACGCGTTCGACGCCGTCTTCGCGGACGCGACCGCTCCGGTACTCGACGACTTCGCCGACCTCATCGGCGACGACGGCGAGGTGGACTTCGACCGGCTCGACTGGGACCCGCAGGCGGAGGCGGACTTCCTGGAGGGGGTCCTGGGCAACCTGTACCTGCTCACCGTCACCGAGGGCGGCGCGGGCGAGGGGCCGGTGCCGCTGCCCGCGCTCGCCGCGTCGATGATCGTCCCCGACGACATGGGCGAGCCCACCGACGACATCCTGGAGCAGGTCTCGGACGCGATGATGCGCCTCGACGACCAGTTCCGCCTCCTCGAACCGATCGGACTGGTGGAGTACCAGCCGGTCGACGAGGCGTTGATGGCCGAGGAGGGCGAGGAGCCCGCCCCGCCCGTCGACGACGAGGACGTCGCCCGGTACGGCATGGTCCGCCTCACCCCGCTCGGCCTCTACGGCGTACGGGCGCGGATGCTGGAGGCGGGCGTGGAGGCACCAGCCGTCGGCGACCTGGTGGACAAGGGCGCGGACGCGCTCCTCGACGGCATCGCCCACTACCCGGCGGCGGCCGCACGGGCCGAGACCGAGCAGTGGCTGGCGCGGCACGGGATGCCGGGCGCTGCACAGGAGTTGCTGGCGGCGGCCCGGGGCTCCGACGAGCGCGGCCCGCTGCGCCGGCTCCACTGCCAGCAGGCGCTCGCCCTGACCGGCCCCGAGGCGGAGCCCGCGCTGCGCGAGGTCCTGGACGACGCGGAGCTGGGCGGCCTCGCCCGGGTCTGGCTCGCCGAGCGCGGCGCGCGGGACATCCCGGCGCCGCCGGAGGCGATGGTGTTCTGGCTCGCCGTGGACACGATCGCCGCGCAACTGGAGATGGACGGGGACCTGGAGGAGCTCCAGGGCCTGGTGGAGGGCCTGGTCGGCCGGCACAGCGGCTTCTTCGACGCGGTGTGGCGGGTGGAGCACCCCGCGACGGCGGACGTGCTGGAGGCGATGGGACGGCTGCACCCGGACAAGAAGGTGGCGAAGGAGGCCCGCAAGGCGGCCTTCAAGGCACGGTCCCGGGCGTAGCCCGACGCCCCCGGCCTTCCCCCGCGCCCCGGCAGCGGCTCGCCCGCCCCGGGCCGGGGGAAGTCCTCGGGGGAGGGGGCGGCGGACCACCAAGGGGGCGCGGGAAACGGCCCGACCGGCCCCCTGCGGTCTGCGGGTGCCCGAGGCTTTCAGGGGCGCGGGGAACGGCGCGACCGGCCCCGCACGGTCCGCAGGCGAGCGACGGTTTTGCGGGGCGCGGGGGCGCGACCAGCCCCCCACGGTCCGCAGGTGCCCGAGGCTTTCAGGGGCGCGGGGAACTGCGCGACCAGCACCCACGGTCCGCAGGTGAACGACGGTTTTGAGCGGCGCGGGGAACGGCGCGATCAGCACCCACGGCCCGCGGGCGAACAGGACGCTCTCGGGGCGCGGGAGTTGGCCCCATGGACACCCCGCGTTCTTGCGGGATTCGCCCGGCCCGGCGACCCTGACCCCGCCCCCGCCTCACTCCACCCCGTCAGGAGACCCGCGATGTCGCTCAGCCGCAGGGAATTCACCAGGAATTCCGCCCTCACCGGTGCCGGAGTCGCCCTCACCGGATCCGTCGGGGCGCTCGCCACGGCCCCCGGAGCGCTGGCCGCCGAGGACGTCCACGGCGGCGCCGGACACGGCCACCACCGCGAGCCCGGATACGGCCCGCTGCGCCCCGACCCCCAGGGCATACTCGCGCTGCCGGAGGGCTTCTCGTACCGGATCGTCACCCGCACCGGCGTCACCAGGCTGGAGTCCGGCGAGTCCACCCCCTCCAACCACGACGGCACCGCCGCCTTCGAGGGGCCGCGCGGGGTCACCCTGCTCGTCAACAACCATGAGCTGAAGGGCCCGCGCAAGAACTGGCCGCACCCGGTGCCGCTCACCGAGGGCCTGGTGTACGACCCGGCCGCGTCCGGCGGCTGCACCGTCGTCGAGGTGCACCCGCACGGCGGGCCGGTCGCGGAGTGGGTAGGCATCGCCGGCACCTCCACCAACTGCGCGGGCGGCGCCACCCCCTGGGGCACCTGGCTGACCTGCGAGGAGACCGAGGACAGGGCCGGCTCCAACGGGATGACCAAGGACCACGGCTATGTCTTCGAGGTCGACCCCTGCGACCGCCGCGCCAACCGCGCGCCCCAGCCGATCAAGGCGCTCGGCCGGTACGCCCACGAGGCCGTGGTCGTCGACCCCCGGCGCGGCCACCTCTATCTGACCGAGGACGCCTCCGGCCCCAACGGCCTGCTCTACCGCTGGACCCCGCCGCACGGCTTCAGGCACGGCCGCGGCCGGCTGCGCACCCTGGCCGACGACGCCGGGGTGCTCCAGGCCCCCAAGTGCTACGACGCGGGCGGCCGGTTCGTCGACGACCTCTCGCGCGCCACCCGGATCGGCACGGTGTTCGGGGTCGACTGGGTGGACGTGCCCGACCGCGACGCCCGCACCACCTCCGTACGCAAGCAGTTCGCGGCCGGGGACGTCACCCGCGCCCGCAAGCTGGAGGGCATGTGGTGGGGCGACGGCGGCGCCTACATCGTCTCCAGTTTCGCCCGCGAGGAGTCTCCGGTGCGCCACGACGGCCAGGTGTGGTTCTACGACCCGCGCCGCCGCACCCTCACCCTCAAGGTGCTGCTCGGCGTCAACCCCGAGCCCGGCGAGGACGGCGCGTTCGACGGCCCGGACAACATCACCGTCTCGCCCTACGGCGGCCTGGTCATCGCCGAGGACGGCGAGGGGGTCCAGCACCTCTTCGGCGCCACCGACTCCGGGCGTACGTACCCCATCGCCCGCAACGAGCTCAACCTCGGCACCGAGCAGGAGCCGGAGTACAGCGAGTTCACCGGGGTGACCTTCTCGCCCGACGGGCGGACCCTGTTCGCCAACATCCAGGAGCCGGGCATCATGCTCGCCATCACCGGCCCCTGGCGACGCCAGCCGCGCTGAGCGTCCGGCCGCGGGCGGGACGGCGGATCCGTGGCGCGCCACGGATCCGTCAGCCGGGGCCGTCCGGCCCCCGGAAGGTGGTGAGGACCGAGCCGGCGCACACATGCACCAGCCCTCCTCCCGCCGCGCTCCCGCACGGCTCGTCCCGGACCTCGAAGGGCACGGCCCACAGCAGTGCGCCGGTCGCCGGGTCGAGCGCGTGCAGCCCCCATCCCGGCCCGCCCAGGGCGAGCCGGTCGCTGCCCGGCTCCGGCCCGGTGACGTACAGCCGTCCCTCGCACAGCAGCGGCGGCACGTCGGCCCCCTCGCCGAGCCGCCGCACTTCGGTGCGCAGCCAGCGGGTGCGGCCGGTCGCCGCGTCCAGGGCGCTGACCTCAGCGGGCGAACCGGCGTGCACCAGGCCGCCGGTGGCCCGCGGGGTCACCGACACCGAGCCGGTCACGCCCCGGGACCACAGGGTGGTCCGGGTCGCCAGGTCCACGCTGCTGACCGCCTCGCCGAGCGCGAAGTAGCCCGTGCCGCTCGCCCCCGGGTGGGCGTCCGGCCTCAGCGCGCCGCCCGCCAGGGTCGTCTCCGGCCGTCCGTCGCGGGCCCGCAGCACATGGAGCGCCCCGCGCGCCCCGCGCTCTTCGGGCCCGTTCGGCGGGGCGGAGGCGGCGATCGCGAACCGGCCGCCCGCGTGCCGCACCGCCGTCGCCGCGGCGGCCGTCCCCTGGTGGTACCACAGGCCCTCGCCGGTCGCCGGGTCGTAGCCGTACGCGCGCCAGGGCCGCCCCCGCGCGGCGTCCCCGAGGGCGCCGTACGGCTCGTACGTGACCAGGCACGCGACCGTGTCGCCGAGCGCGAGCTGGGCCCGGGAGCCCTCCGGTCCGGCGTCGGCGGGCAGCGGCGAGGCGTGCGGGCGGAGCCCTTCCGCGCGCGGGTCGCGGGTCTCCCAGCGGATGTCGCCGGTGGCGGAGTCGAGCGCGGCCAGGACGGGGGCGGCGCCGGGCGCGGTCCGCACCATGTGCACGGTGCCGGTGCCGTGCGGCACGACCTGGCTGACGCCCTCGGCGTCCCGCCGCCAGCGGACGGAGCCGGTGGCGGGGTCGAGGCAGGTGAGGGAGGCGTCGTCGTGGACGTAGAGGGCGTCGCCGTGGCGCACGAGGGCGCCGTGGTGCGCGGTGGCGCCCAGGTCGCGGGTCCACAGGGCGCGCCCGCGGGGCCACGCGGTCCCTTCGCCGGGCGCCGCGCCTTCGGCGCCGTTCGCCCGGTGTGCGACGGCGGTGGAGATTCCGGCGGCGACGGCGCCGGAGGCGGACCACAGCAGGAAGCGCCGCCGCGAGGCCGGGGAGTCGGCGGGGGCGGGCGCCGCCTCGACCAGCTCGGCGGTGGCCTCCTCGTGCTGGCGTATCAGTCCGGTGACCGGCTCCCGCTCCCACCAGGGCTCGCGGGCGCCGCGCTCGGCGCACCAGGCCAGGGCCTGCTCGACGGTGGGCCGCTCGGCGGGCTCGCGGGACAGGCACCGCCCCAGGAACTCCCGCCAGTCGTCGTCCGGTACGCCGTCGAGGTCCGGCTCCTCGTGGAGCGTGCGGTGCAGGACCTTCCCGGCGCCGCCCGTGCCGAACGGGTTGCGGCCGGTGGCGCAGAGGGCGAGCAGCCCGCCGAGCGCGAACACGTCGGCGGCCGGGCCGGGTTCGCCTTCGCGGGCGAGCTGTTCGGGGGCGATGAAACCGGGGGAGCCGGCGGCGGCGCCGGTGCCTTCGTCCGCGGCCCCCGCGGCGATCCTGAGGCCGATGACCTTCGGCCCGTCGCGGGTCACGAGTACGTTGGCGGGCCTGAGGTCGCGGTGGAGGAGCTGCGCGGCGTGCACGGCGGCCAGCGCCTCGGCCAGCAGGGCGCCGAGGGCGGCGAGTTGCCGGGAGCCGAGGGGGCCGAGCGCGGAGACGGCCTCGGAGAGGGCGGGGCCCGCGGCGTACGCCGTGGCCAGCCACGGGGGTTCGGCGTCCGGGTCGGCCGCGAGCACCCCGGCGGTGTACGGGCCGTCCACCGCCTCGGCCGCCGCCACCTCGCGGCGGAAGCGCTCGCGGAAGAGGGGGTCGGCGGCGAGGCGCGGATGCACGGTCTTCAGGGCGACGAGCCGGCCGGAGGCGGTCCGGGCGAGGTGCACCTGGCCCGTGCCGTCGTCGCCGAGCAGGGCGACGAGCTGGTACCCGCCGATGTTCCGCACCGCGCCTCCCCGTCGTCCCTCTGACCTTATGGTCGTCAGGATGTGCGACGCGACGGGGCCCCGTCCGGTTGCGCCAGGAGGAGGTCCGCGGCTGGTCGGGAGGCCGCCGGTGCGGCTTCCCACGCCCCTCGGGCGCCCCTCCGGAAGCCGTGACTCCAGGAAATACCGGGCCCGGGGCCCCCGCCCGCGGACTCGGGGCGAAGGTCGGGGTGGGGAAAGTCACCCCACCGCCCCCGACCTCCGTACCGCCTCCAGGTCCCGCGCCGAGGCCAGCCCCCCGTGGTAGAGCCGCAACTCGGTCGCCCCGGCGGCCGAGGCGCGCACCGCGTCCTCCCGGAGGCTCCCGGGCCGGCCGCCCATCCCCGCCACCACCGTGAAGTTGGCCGCCACCACCGCCCCCTGGCGCGCGTGTTCCGCGAACGGCCGCAGCAGATCCACCCGGCCCCCCGCGCACGGAACCACCACCCCGTCCGCGAACCCCAGGACGGCCGCCGCGTCCACCCCCGCGTTCGCCCCGCACCGGTGCGGGGCGGGGTCCGCGTGCAGCAGCACCTCGAAGCCCGGTCCCGCCGCCCCGCGAACCGCCCGCACCACGTCCTCCTGGAACGAGCGCGCCACGCAGGCCCGGTAGCCGACGGTGGCGTCGAGGAGCTTCTCGCCGCCCGCGCACGGGCCCTGGGCCCACACCGGTTCCAGCGCGCCCCGCACCTGTGCCGCGAGGCGTTCCGCGTCCAGGCCCGTTTCCCCGTACCCCTGCCGGCAGACGTCGCAGAAGCACAGCGACATCAGATACTGGGCGATGTCGTCGAGCGGCACCCCCGCGATCTTGTCGTGGGCGTGCAGATGCGCCAGTCCGTACCAGCCGCACGACTCCAGTTCCGTCCCGCGCGCCCCGGGCCGCACCGCCGCCTCCGCCGCGAGCGCCACCAGATACGCGCGGACCTCGGGCCGCGCTATGCAGGGCGCCCAGGGGTAGCGGTCGCCGTACGCGTTGACCACCGACGTTCCGGGGTGCTCCGCGCCCAGGCGGGAGTTGTGGGCGAGGACGACCCAGGAGCGGACGTCGAGACCGGCCGCCGCCAGCGCCTCGGCGGCCTCGCCGTACGCGTCACCGGGCGCCCACCGGCCGGCCGGGTACGGCCGCAGCGCACGGCCGGACCAGCGCCGTTCGTCGACGGGGTACAGGACCGCCGCGTGCTCGGCGGTGACCACCCGGTGGCGCGGGTGGTGGGGGGTGAGCGCCCGGGTCGAGTGGTAGGCGGCGGCGAGCGTCACCCGGCGGGCCCCGAGGGCGGCGATGCGCGCGGGCGCGTCCGGGTCGCCGATCACGTCCCAGGGATAGAGGAAGACCGACGCCTTCACGCGCCCGCCCCGTCCCGTACGGGCCCGCCCTGCGCCAGCAGCGCCCGGCCGCGCTCGATCAGCGCGGCGAGCTGCTTGACGTGGGCCGCGTCGGGCTCGCTCAGCGGTGGCCGCACCTCGCCCACCTCCAGCCCGGACAGCCGTACGCCCGCCTTGACCAGCGAGACGGCGTACCCGCGGCCCTGGTTGCGCAGCTCGACGAGCGGCACGAAGAAGCCGTCCAGGAGGCGGTTCACGGTGGCGTCGTCACCGGCTTCGAGCGCCCCGTGGAAGGCGAGGGCGATGTCCGGGGCGAAGCAGAAGACCGCCGAGGAGTAGAGGGTGACGCCGATGCCCCGGTAGGCGGGGCCGGTGAGCTCGGCGGTCGGCAGCCCGTTGAAGTACAGGAACGTGCGCTCCGGAGCCTCACGGCGGACCGTGCTGACGATCCGCTGCATCAGATCGATGTCCCCGATGCCGTCCTTGAGGCCGATGACGCCGTCGGTGCGGGCCAGTTCGACGGCGGTGGCGGGCGTGAGGACCGCGTTGTCGCGCTGGTAGACGATGACGTCGAGGGAGGTGGCGGAGGCGAGGGCGGTGTAGTGGCGCAGCAGCCCCTCCTGGTCGGTGGCGACGAGGTAGGGCGGCAGCGCCAGCAGACCGTCGGCGCCCGCGTCCTCGGCGAGCCGGGCGTACTGGACCGCGAGCGCCGTCCCGTATCCGGCGCCCGCCACCACCGGGACGCGGCCGCCGGTTTCGGCCACGGCGGCGGCCACGCACGCGTGGAACTCCTCCGGGCTGAGCGCGTGGAACTCGCCCGTCCCGCAGCAGGCGAACACCGCGGCCGCGCCCGCGTCCACGCCGCTCCTCACATGGGCGCGGAAGGCGTCGAGGTCGAGGGCGCCGTCCGGGCCGAAGGGGGTGACCGGGAAGAAGAGCAGGCCGTCCAGGCGGGCGGCGAGCGGGGAAGGGTTCTCGGGCGTCACGGGCGCTCCCAGGACAAATGGCCGTCGGCACGGGCTGCCGGCGCACTCTGCAAGGCGCACCAGCGTGCACAATTCTGATTGGCGTCTATATTTCTGAACAAGACCACGCTAAGGCAGCCCGCCGACGGGGGTCAAGGCGCGCAGCCTCGGCGCGTGGGTGTTCCGGCTACAGGTGGCACTCCGGACCTTGGTGCCGCCCGGGGCTCCGCGCCACGCTTGACGGCCCGGGAGTCGCTCCCTAGCGTGTCCATACATATGAATGACATCCATAGTGATGTCCCTGCGGCCCGCTTCCGCGCACGGGCCGCAGGGCCGCCCGCCCCTCCCGCCGCACCGAGGAGATTCCCCATGCCCGCTGCCCCTACCGTCCTGCTCACCGGCGCCGCCGGGGGGCTCGGCACCCTGATGCGCGGGCTGCTCCCGGCGTACGGCCACGACCTGCGCCTCCTCGACTCGCGTGCCGTCCCGGGCGAGCCGGACGCGATCACCGCGGATCTCGCCGACCGGGACGCGCTGCGCGAGGCGGTCCGGGGCGTGGACGCGGTGCTGCACCTCGCGGGCATCTCGCTGGAATCCACCTTCGACAAGATCGTGCGGGCCAACATCGAGGGCACGTACAACCTCTACGAGGCCGCGCGCGAGGAGGGCGTCGCGCGCGTGGTCTTCGCCTCCTCCAACCACGCGGTCGGCTTCACCCCGCGCCCGCGCGGCGCGGCGCCGCTGGCGCGCGAGGCCCTGATCCCCGTCGACACCCCCCGCCGCCCCGACACCCTCTACGGCCTGTCCAAGTCGTTCGGTGAGGACCTGGCGCAGTTCTTCTGGGACAAGTACGGCCTGGAGAGCGTCTCGGTGCGGATCGGCTCCTGCTTCCCGGAGCCCACATCCGTACGGATGCTGTCGGTCTGGATGAGTCCCGGCGACGGCGCCCGCCTCTTCCACGCGGCCCTCACCGCCGAGAACGTCGGCCACACCGTGGTCTACGGCTCCTCCGCCAACACCCGGCTGTGGTGGGACCTCTCGTCCGCGCGGGCGCTCGGTTACGAGCCCGAGGACGACTCCGAGCGGTACGCCGAGAAGCTGATCGCCGAGCAGGGCGAGCTCGACCCCGACAACCCGGACCACGCCCGCCTCGGCGGCCACTTCACCACCAGTCCGCCGGTGTGGCCGTACTGAGTCGGGCGGGGCGCGGCCGGGAGGGGCAGGGCGGGGGCCGGGGAGCCGGCGGTGGTCCCGGAGGCGGTTTCCGGCGGGTCCCCGAATTGGCGGGACGTTCAAGGAACCGTAAAGCCGTGCCGCTCGTTTCCGGGACATGACCGCAATGACATCTGGCTCGAACCTTCCGCTCCCGACCGCCCGCGTGGCGGTGGACGTCTCCGCCCCGGTGCGGCTCGACGTGTCGGGCCTGTTGCTCACCGCCGACGGCAAGGTGCGCTCGGACGACGACTTCATCTTCTACAACCAGCCCTCGGGCCCCGGCGTCACCTACCGGTCCGGCGGCGGCACCGCGCCGGACGCGATCGTGGTGGACACCGCGGCGGTGCCGCCCGGCATCGAGAAGATCGTCGTCACCGCCAGCCCCGACGCCGCGGGCCAGACCTTCCAGGGCATCGAGCCCACCGCCACCCTGCGCAACGCCGACGACGGCAGCGTGATCGCCACCTTCGCGCCGCCGCAGCTCGGCAGCGAGACCGCGCTCGTCGTCATGGAGGTCTATCTGCGCGGCGGTGCCTGGAAGGCCCGCGCGGTGGGCCAGGGGTATGCGAACGGGCTGGCGGGCATCGCCACCGACTTCGGCGTCTCGGTCGAGGAGCCGCAGGCCGCCGCCGCGCCCGCCGCCCCGGCGGCCCCGGCCGCCCCCGTGGCCGCGCCCCCGATGCCCGCCGCTCCTCCGGCCCCGGCCCCTGCCGCGCCGGCCGCCGCGTCCAGTGGGAAGGTCAACCTGGACAAGGGCCGGGTCAGCCTCCAGAAGAACCAGACGGTCTCGCTGGTCAAGGGCGGCCGCCCGCTGCTCTCCCAGGTCAAGATGGGGCTCGGCTGGGAGCCCGCGTTCCGGGGCAAGAGCATCGACCTGGACGCGTCGGTGATCGCGTACGGACCGCAGCGCAACCATCTGGACAGCTGCTACTTCGGCAAGCTCTCCATCCTGGGCGGCGCGGTCAAGCACTCCGGCGACAACCTCACGGGCGAGGGCGCGGGTGACGACGAGGTGATCGTCGTCGACCTGGGCCGCATCCCGGCGGACGCGACGGGTCTGGTTTTCACGGTGAACTCGTTCTCCGGCCAGAAGTTCACCGACGTCGCCAAGGCGTACTGCCGGCTGATCGACGGGGCGACGGGCGAGGAGCTGGTCCGTTTCGACCTCACCACCGCCGAGCCGCAGACGGGCGTGATGATGGCGAAGCTGATCAAGCAGTTCTCCGGGGAGTGGGAGATGACTGCGTTGGGGAGTTTTGTGAAGGCACGGACGGTGCGGGGGATGGTGAAGCCTTCGGCCGAGGCGCTCTGAGGCCCCCGCGCCCCTGTTCCGCCCGGCCTTCGTGTGCGACCCGGTGGTGGGCTGGCCGCGCAGTTCCCCGCGCCCCTATTGGGCCGGGGGTTCGTGTGCGGGCGGGTGGTGGGTTGCTCGCGCAGTTCCCCGCGCCCCTGGCCGGGTTGGGGTTCGTCTGCGGGCCGGTGGGTGGCTGGTCGCGCAGTTCCCCGCGCCCCTCATAGGGCCGGAGCTTCGTGTGCAGGCCGTCTTGGGTTGCTCGCGCAGTTCCCCGCGCCCCTTCAGGGCTCGGGTGTTGTCCGCGGGTTGTCTGTGGCTGCTCGCGCGGTTCCCCGCGCCCCTGACTGCCTGGGGGCGCGGGGAACTGCGCGACCAGCCACCCACGGTCCGCAGGCGAAAGAAGGGCACAGGGGCGCAGCCCCGGGATGCTCGGGGGCGCGGGGAACTGCGCGGGCGACCCACCACCGGCCCACAGGTGGAAAAAAGGGGGCCGGGGCGTAGCCCTGGTGTGGGCGCGGGGCGTGCGGCCCGTGGGTCAGTTCGGGGTGGTCCGGGCTGGAGGCCGCAGCGTCAGGGAGGCCGCCAGAGCCATCGCCCCCACCAGCGGCAGCAAAACCCCCACCCCCACCACCCCCACCACCCCCGCCCCCACCCCCAACCCCACCGCGTTCGGCACGAACAGCAGCGTGTTCGCCGTCGCCGCCGTGCGGCCGAGCACCGCGTCCGGGACCGTCCGCTGGACCGCCGTCATCGACGCCACCAGCACGCACGGCAGCCCGAGCCCGATCCCCGCGCCGCACACCAGCACCACCGCGTCGTACGGAAGAACCCGCGCGCACACCGAGAGCGCGAACACCGCGATGCCGGCCGCGGCGTAGCGGTGGACGGGCAGGCGGCGCAGGAGCGGGCCCGCGAGCAGCCCGGACACCACCGAGCCCACGCCCTGCACCGCGTACAGCACGCCCACGAACGCCGCCGAGTGGCCGAGCCGTTCGTCGGTCACCGCGTAGATCGCCGCCCCGTTCAAACCGGCGCACAGCATCGCCGCCCCGCCCGCCAGCACAAGCGGCCGCAGCACCGGCGAGCGCCACACCGTACGCGTGCCCGCGGCCAGATCGGCCGCCCAGGGGCCACCCCGCACCGGCCGCGCCTCCCGTACCCGCAGCAGCGCGAAGATTCCCCCCGCCAGGAGAAACGTCACCGCGTCCAGCACCGCCACCGCCGGCCCGCCGTACCGCGTGTACAGCCCCGCCCCCACCAGCGGAGCGAGCAGCTTCATGCCCTCGTTGGCCGTCATCCGCAGGCCGTTGAAGTCGCCCAGCAGGTCGCGGTCGACGGCGGCGGCCACCAGGGCGGTCTCGGCCGCGTCCTGGACGACGCCGTTCACGCCGTACAGCACGAGCACCGCGAACAGGATCCAGATCCGGTCCGTCGAGTCCAGCGCGAGCAGGGACGTCAGCAGGGCCGCCATCGCGAGGTTGAGTCCCACCAGGAGGGGGCGCCGGCGCACCCGGTCCGCGACCGTGCCGAGCAGGGGGCCCACCAGGGTCGGCGCCCACATGGCGAAGACGGTGAGCGCCGCCAACGCGTCGGATCCGGTCAGTGATTTGGTCCAGATCCCGGCCGTCAGCCACATCGCCGACGTCCCGAACCCGGACACCACCACCCCGGTCAGATACAGCCCCGCATCGCGGTCGGTCAGGACCCGCCGCAGCGGGCCGCCCCGGACCGCGCCGTTCATCCCTGTCGTGTTCACAGGGGAAATCTCGCCGCTGAGGCGGCCCCGGCGGATCCGGCCGACGCCTTGTTCCCGGCCGCCCCGATGCCCTAGGACGCCCGTAGCGCCGCCCGCATCATCTTCTGCGCCACCGGCGCCGCCAGGCCGTTGCCGCTCACCTCCGAGCGGGCCGCGCCCGAGTCCTCGACGAGCACGGCCACCGCGACCTGCTTGCCGGTGGCGGAGTCCTTGGCGTACGAGGTGAACCAGGCATACGGCGTCTTGGAGTTGCCCACGCCGTGCTGGGCCGTGCCCGTCTTGCCGCCGACCTCCGCGCCGCTCACCCTGGCGTTGGAGCCGGTGCCCTCCTCGACGACCGTCACCATCGCGGAGCGCAACTGCCGTGCCGTCTGCGCGGAGACGATCCGTTCGCCGTCGCCGTCCGCGTACGACTGAAGGGTGGTGCCCTCCGCGTCCGTCACCTGGGAGACCATATGCGGCGCTGCCATGACACCGTCGTTCGCTATGGCGGCGGACACCATGGCCATCTGGAGCGGTGTCGCCGTCACCTCGAACTGGCCGATGCCGGTCAGCGCGGTCTGCGCCCGGTCCATTTTCGCGGAGGCCTTCGGATACACACTCGCCGAGGCCCGCACCGGTACGTCCTGCTTGACGTCGTTGAAGCCGAACTTCTCCGCCGTCGCCCGGACCTTGTCCTGGCCCAGCCGGTCCGCCAGCCTCGCGAAGACGTTGTTGCACGAGTACTGGAGCGCCGTGCGGATCGTGGCGTTCTCGCACGGGGCGGACGGGTTCTCGTTGGGCAGCACCGTCCGGGTGCCGGGCAGGGTGTACGGGCTGGGGCTGTCGGTCCTGGTGTCCACCGACGGGTAGAGGCCGTTCTCCAGCGCCGCCGCGGCCACCACCAGCTTGAACGTCGAACCCGGCGGCAGCGGCTGGCGCAGCGCCCGGTTGACCATCGGTTTGTCCGGGTCCTCCGACAGCGCCTTCCAGGCGGCCCCGTCCCCCGAACCGGCGATCTTCGAGGGGTCGTACGAAGGCGTCGAGACCATGCCGAGGATGCGGCCGGTCTTCGGGTCGATGGCGACGGCCGCGCCCTTCTTGCCGCCGAGCGCCTCGTAACCGGCCTTCTGCACCGCCGGATCGATGGTGGTCAGCACGTCGCCGCCGGGTGCCCGCTCGCCGGTGAGCGCCGAGAGCGGGTCCTTCATCCGGGTGTCGGTGCCGTCCAGCACCTTGCCGTAGATCCCCTCCAGCTGGGTCGCCCCATACACCTGCGAGCTGTAGCCGGTCACCGCCGCGTACAGCTCGCCGTTGCGGTACGCGCGTTTGTACGCGAGATCACCTGTCGTCCGCACCGATCCGGTGACCGGCGAACCGGCCACGATGATGTCCCCGAGCGGGTTCGCGTAGCGCGCGATGGTGTTCCGCCGGTTCAGCTTGTCGTCCGCGAGCGCCTGGCCTTGGTAGAACTGCACATAGGTCGCCCGGCCCAGGAGGGCCAGCACCATGAGCAGACAGAAGACCGCACTGCGCCTGATCGTCTTGTTCATCCCACTCGCAGGACGAGCCGGGTGCCGTGAGTCGTTCCCTTCGGCCGCCTTTCTCAGAAAGCTCTCATGACCCGGCGGGCCGGTGCTGCCCGTGCGGGATCAGAGCCGGCGGGTGGCCAGCGTCAGCCGGTCGCGGGCGTCGAACAGGGCGTCCTTCACCATCTGCTCGTGTGCCGGAGTCAGCCGCGCCACCGGGACCGAGCAGCTGATCGCGTCGCGCGCGGGGGTCCGGTAGGGGATCGCGACGCCGAAGCAGCGCAGCCCCAGCGTGTTCTCCTCGCGGTCCACCGCGTACCCCTGCTCCCGGATCTGGTGCAGCTCCTCGATGAGCTTCTCGCGGTCGGTGATGGTGTTCTCGGTCAGCTGCTGGAGGGTCTCCGGTAGCAGCTTGCGCACCTGCTCGTCGCTGTGGGTGGCCAGCAGCGCCTTGCCCAGCGAGGTCGAGTGCGCGGGCAGCCGGCGGCCGACGCGGGTGAAGGGCCGCAGATAGTGCTGGGACTGGCGGGTGGCGAGGTAGACCACATTGGTGCCGTCGAGGCGGGCGAGGTGGATGGTCTCCGTGGTGTCGTCGGAGAGCCGGTCCAGCGTCGGCCGGGCGGCCGCGACGACCTCGTCGCCGTCGATGTACGAGGTGCCCACCAGCAGGGCCCGCACCCCGATCCCGTACCGCGTGCCGGTGGCGTCGGTCTCCACCCAGCCGAGCTCCACCAGGGTGCGCAGGAGCATGTAGAGGCTGGACTTGGGGTAGCCGACCGCCTCCTGGACCGCCGCGAGGGAGTGCATTCCGGGGCGCCCCGCGAAGTACTCCAGCAACTCCACCGTGCGCACGGCGGACTTGACCTGGGCCCCACCTGTCTCGACAGCCGACATCCGACCTCGCCCCTTCTTGCCTGCGTGTCTTGCCAACGCAGAACGCCCGTCAATAGAGTCCAGCTTATTCATCAGCGGGAACTCTGTTCAGAATACCGAACAACCCGGGTGGGCGGCGCAGGACCAGCGGAACGACCGCCCAGGGACCTCGGGCAGGACCGGAAGCCGGAAGGACGTAGCGGTGAGCACAGCACCAGTCTGGAGTGTCGACCCCCGTACCGGGAAGCCGCGGGAGCAAGTCGCGGCGGAGGCGTCCGAGCGTGAGGTCGACGAGGCGGTGCGGGCCGCGTGGTCGGCGCGGGACGCGCTCGCCGACCGGGGCGTACGGGCCGCCCTCCTGCGGACCGCCGCCGAGCTGCTCGACGAGGCCGCGGAGCACGTGGTGGAGGCCGCCGACGCCGAGACCGCCCTCGGGCCGGTCCGGCTCACCGGGGAACTCGCCCGGACCACAGCCCAGTTGCGGGCCTTCGCGGACGTGGCGGACGAGGGCGCCTTCCTCGACGTGCGCATCGACCACGCCGACGCGAGCCGTACGCCGCCGTGGCCGGACCTGCGGCGGATGAAGATCCCGCTGGGCGTGGTCGCCGTGTACTCGGCGTCCAACTTCCCACTCGCCTTCTCCGTCCCCGGCGGGGACACGGCGAGCGCCCTCGCGGCCGGGTGCCCGGTCGTGGTCAAGGCCCACCCGGACCACCCGGCCACCTCCGAGCTGTGCGTCTCGCTGCTGCGGCGGGCGGCGGTACGGGTCGGGCTGCCCCAGGAGGTGGTGACGCTCGTCCACGGCTTCGACGCCGGGATCGCGCTGGTGCGCCACCCGCTGGTCGCGGCGGCCGGCTTCACCGGGTCGGTACGCGGCGGACGCGCCCTCTTCGACGCGGCGGCGGCCCGGCCGGTGCCGATCCCCTTCCACGGCGAGCTGGGGTCGCTCAACCCGGTCGTGGTCACCGAGGCCGCGGCGCAGGAGCGGGGCGAGTCGATCGGGGCGGGCCTGGGCGCCTCGATGGCGCTGGGGGTCGGTCAGTTCTGCACCAAGCCGGGCTTCGTGCTCGCGCCGGCCGGGGCTGCCGGGGACGTGCTACTGAAGGCGCTGACCGCGACGGTGAGCGACGCGGAGGCGGGGGTGATGCTGGACCACCGGATGCGGGAGGCGTTCGTGGCCGGGGTCGCCTCGCGGGCCACACTGGAGGGGGTCGACGCGCCGGTGACGCCCGGGTCCGGCGGGGAGCACACGGTCAGCGCGGGGTTCCTGACGGTCGCGGCGTCGGCGCTGGCCGCGGAGGGTCCGCACGATCTGCTCCTGGAGGAGTGCTTCGGGCCGGTGACGGTGGTGGCGAGGTATGAGCACCCGTCCGAGATCGGAGCGGTGCTCTCGCGGCTGCCGGGGAACCTGACGGCGACGCTGCACCTGTCGGCGGGCGAGGGGGCGGGGCAGGACGGCGGCCGGGCCGCGTCGCTCCTCGCCACCCTGACGGGGCTCGCGGGGCGGGTCCTGGTGAACGGCTGGCCGACGGGGGTGGCGGTGGCGCCCGCCCAGCACCACGGCGGTCCCTACCCGGCGACGACGTCGACGTCCACGTCGGTGGGGGCGACGGCGGTGGAGCGGTGGTTGCGGCCGGTGACGTATCAGGACGTGCCGGAGGGGTTGCTGCCGGGGGAGTTGCGGGAGGGGGGTGGGGTGGGGGTGCCTCGCTGGGTGGACGGCTGCTGGGAGGCGCCCGCCCCGCCCGCTCCCTGAACTCTCCGGGGGTGAGCCGGGGGTGAACGCGCTCCCCCGCGGCTCCGCCCCGGCCCCCTGCCCCACACACGGGGCTCCGCCCCGGCCCCCTGGCGGGACTCGAGGCCCCGGCACTCCACCTCCGGGGCTGGGGCCCCGACTCCCCGATGGGGCCCGACCCCTTCGGGGCTGGGCCGCCCCGGCCCTCTCGTTCTGGCCCGCGGGCCCGGTGGGGGCCGGCCGCGCAGTTCCCCGCGCCCCTGGGCGGGCCTGCGGCCCGGGGGTGGGCCGGGTGCCGGGATTTGTCTGCGGACCGTGGTGGGCTGGTCGCGCGGTTCCCCGCGCCCCTGAGGGGGCTTGCGGCCCCCGGGGTGGGTTGCTTCGGGTGGGGTGTTGGTCTGCGGACCGTGGTGGGCTGGTCGCGCAGTTCCCCGCGCCCCTAGGTGGCCAGGGGCGCGGGGAACTGCGCGCCAAGCCACAGATGGCCCGCAGACACATCCCGCACCCGGCCCGCCTCGCAGGCGCATGCCGGGCTGCTCCCAACCCCTCAAGGGGCGCGGGGAACTGCGCGAGCAACCCCCACCGGCCCGCAGGTGAACCTCGGGCCACGGTGCGAGCGGCCACAGACGGCCCCCGCACAAAACACCCCCCGCACCCCCTACCCCCTCCGCCCCCACACCCCCAAAACCACCACCCCCATCAACCCCGCCACAACCCCCATCCCCACCCGCATCCCGGACACGAACCCCGCCCCGTCCCCGGACACCAGCGCCCCGCAGCCCGCCACGCTCAGTGCCCCGGCCACCTGGCGGGCCGCGTTCAGGACGCCCGCTGCCAGGCCTGCCCGGTCCTGCGGGAGGGACTCCATCATGGTCGCCGTCAGGGCCGGGACCGCCAGGGCGCAGCCCAGGGCCAGGGGGATCAGGAGGAAGGACACCAGCAGCGGAGGCGTCCCGGCGTCGGGGACCAGGAGCAGGAGCAGGCCCGCCAGGGCCAGGAGCAGGCCGAGCAGCATCGGGCGGCGCGGCCCGTAGCGCGCGGAGAGCTTGCCCGACAGGACGTTGGTCACCGGGATCAGCGCCGTCATCGGCAGGAACATCAGCCCGGCCACCAGCGCCGACTCCCCCCGTACCCGCTGGAAGTACAGACTGAAGACGAAGATCACGCCGTAGAACGCGGCGCTCGCCGCCACCCCCGCCGCGACGGCCCCCGCCACCGCGGGCGTACGGAACAGACCCAGCGGCACGACCGGATGCGCCACGCGCGACTCGATCACCCAGAAGGCAGCCCCGGCGAGCAGCGCCACCACCCCCGCCACCACCCGTACCGGCCCGGACTCGATCACCGCGAAGGCGAGCGCGGCCAGCGCCACCACCGCCGTCAGCTGCCCGGGCAGGTCGAGTGGTGCGGGACGGCGCCGCGAGCGCGGGGCGCGGGCCGTCAGGACCAGGGCCGCGAGGCCCAGGGGGAGGTTGATGAAGAAAATGCCGCGCCAGTTCCACGCCGTGGTGAGCGCCCCGCCCGCGACCGGCCCGAGCGCCACCGCCACCGATCCGCCCGCCGCCCACAGCGCCACCGCGCGGGCCCGGCGCGCCGGATCCGCGTACGCCTGCCGCACCAGCGCCAGCGAGGCGGGCAGCACCACGGCCGCGGCCGTGCCCTGCACCACCCGGGCCCCGATGAGCACCCCGAGCCCGGGGGCGAACCCGCAGGCGGCAGAGGCGAGGACGAAGACGACGGTGCCGAGCGCGTACGCCCGGGCCGATCCGATCCGGTCCGCGAACGCGCCGGTGGACAGCATCAGCGCCGCGAACGCGAGCGTGTACGCGTCGACCACCCATTGCAGCCCCGACATCCCGCCGCCCAGCTCCGAGCCGATCGCGGGCAGCGCCACGTTCACCACGGACGCGTCCAGCGTGATCAGCGCGAACCCGAGGAGGGCGGCGGCCAGGGTGAGCCCGGGGGAGGAGCGACGGCCCCGCTTCGCCGCCGCCGCCCCGCCGCCGGTGGGTGCCAAGCGATCGGTGGACGCCGAGGGGTCGGTGGACATCTGCCGGGCGGTCGGCGTCAACGGCCCGCTCGGCCCGAGCCGGTCCGGCAGCGTCGGCATTTCGGGCAACGGGCTTGTGGCGGGCTCGGGTTGGCGTATGGCTTCGCGTGACATGCCCTCAGCCTGGCGATCCCCGGCCGGTTACAGTAGTGGCCCGAACGCCATGCAACCGGAGGTTCTGGCCATGAAGTCCGACCGGCGGACCCACCCGCGGCGGCCCCACCGGATCGTCGTCGTCGCGCCCTCCCCGGTGTCGATGTTCAACCTCGCCATCCCCGAACTGCTCTTCGCCAAGGTGGAGATCGACGGCGCCCCGGGGTACGAGCTGACCGTCTGCACCCCCGAGCCCGGCCCGGTCGTCACCACCGGCGGGCTCGACCTGTACGTGGCCCGGGGCCTGGACGCCGTGGCGGAGGCCGACACCGTCCTGGTCGCGGGGACCGGGCAGCGCTACGCCCCCGATCCCCGCACGGTGGACGCCGTCCGCGCGGCCGCCGCCGACGGGCGCCGGATCACCTCCATCTGCAGCGGCGCCTTCGTCCTCGCCGAGGCCGGACTCCTCGACGGGCGCAGCGCCACCACGTACTGGGAGCTGGCCGAGGAGCTGCGCCGGCGCTATCCGACGCTCGACCTCAAGGGCGACGTCCTCTATGTGGAGGACGGGGACGTCATGACCTCGTCCGGATACGCGGCCGGGATCGACATGTGCCTGCACATCATCCGTACCGACTACGGCGCCGCCGTCGCCAACCAGGTGGCCAGGGCCGCGCTGGTCGCCCCGGTGCGGCCCGGCGGGCAGACCCAGTTCACCCAGACCCCGCTGCCCGCCGAGCGGGGCGTGGTCTGCGCCGACACCCGCGGCTGGGCGATGCGCAACCTGGACAGGCCGCTCACCCTCACCGACCTGGCCCGGCACGCGGGGGTGAGCGTGCGCACCCTGACCCGCCGCTTCCACGCAGAGAGCGGGGTCAGCCCCTTGCAGTGGCTGCTGCACCAGCGCATCGAGCGGGCGAAGGAGCTCCTGGAGACCACCACGCTCCCCATGGACCGGGTCGCCGAGGCCAGCGGCCTGGGCAGCGCCGACTCGCTCCGCGCCCATCTGGTCCGGCGCACCGGCCTGACCCCGAGCGCGTACCGGGCCACGTTCAGCAGGCTGGAGCAGGCGGCCTGACCAGGGAGCGCGCGACGGGAGCGGGCGCTGGGGAATGTGGTGGAGATCCCGTACGTTGGCTTGCTTGAAAGTGATACAAACTAGGTGAGAGAAGTGACATGCGCGTCGAGATCTGGAGCGACATCGCCTGCCCGTGGTGCTACATCGGCAAGGCCCGGTTCGAGAAGGGCCTGGCCGAGTTCGCGCACCGCGACGACATCGAGGTCGTCCACCGCTCCTTCGAGCTCGACCCGAACCGCCCCAAGGGCGCGGTCGGCCCGGTGATCCCGATGCTGGCCGAGAAGTACGGCCGGACGCTGGAGGAGGCCCGGGGCATGGAGGAGCACGTCGCCTCCGCCGCGCACGCCGAGGGCCTGGGCTACCTCACCGAGGGCCGCGACCACGGCAACACCTTCGACCTCCACCGGCTGCTCCACCTGGCCAGGGCCCGGGGCCGCCAGGAGGCGCTGCTCGACCTCGCCTACCGGGCCAACTTCGCCGAGGAACGCTCGGTCTTCGACGACGGCGTGCTGCTGGAGCTGGCGGTCGAGGCCGGTCTGGACGCCGAGGAGGTACGGGCGGTGCTCGCCGACGAGAGCGCGTACGCCGACGAGGTGCGCGCGGACGAGGCCGAGGCGGCGGCCCTCGGCGCGAACGCGGTGCCCTTCTTCGTGGTCGACCGCAAGTACGGGATCTCCGGCGGCCAGCCCGCGGAGGTGTTCACGCGGGCCCTGGAGCAGGCGTGGCAGGAGCGTACGCCGGTCCTCACCCCGCTCGGCGCGGCCGGTGCCGGTGGTGACGGTGAGGCGTGCGGGCCGGACGGGTGCGCGGTTCCGGGCGCCTGACCCCCGGCCCTCGTACGGCCGCCCCGGGACGGGCACGCATCCGCGTGGCCCAACCCCGCGGCGACCGTTGGCGGTTCCTCCGGCCCTCTGCCGATTGACCCCGGCCGCGGGGGACCGCAGGGTGGGATCATGGAGATCCTGGAGCCCCTGTCGGGCGACGCGTTCGCGCCCGAGACGACGTATCTGAACACTTCGAGCTGCGGGCTGCTGCCCCGGCGCGCGGTGGACGCCATCACGCGGCTCGCCGGGGAGAACGCGGCGGGCACCCGCCTGGGCGCGGGCGGCTTCGACGCGCTCGCCGCCGCCCGCGAGTCGTTCGCCCGGCTCGTCGGGGTCGGCGCCGGCCGGGTCGCGCTCGGCTCGTCGGTCTCGGTGCACGTCGCCCTCGTCGCCCACTCGCTCCCCGCCGGGGCCGAAGTCCTCGCCCCCGAGGGCGAGTTCAGCTCGGTGGTGCAGCCCTTCGCCGTACGGGGCGACCTCAGGATGCGGTACGTGCCGCTGGAGTCGCTGGCCGAGGAGGTGCGCCCGGACACCGCGCTGGTCGCCTTCTCGGCCGTGCAGTCAGTGGACGGGCGGGTCGCGGATCTCGCGGCCGTACGGGCCGCGGCGGCCGCGCACGGGGCTCGTACGCTCCTCGACGCCAGCCAGTCGGCGGGGTGGCTGCCGTTGGACGCGGGCGCGTACGACTACACGGTCACCGCCGGGTTCAAGTTCCTCACCTGCCCGCGCGGTACGTCGTTCCTGACGGTGACCGAGGAGGCGCAGGAGGAGCTGGCCGCGCTGCACTCGGGGTGGTTCGCGGCGGAGGACCTGGGTGACAACTACGGCCCGGTCCGCGCGCTCGCGGGGAGCGCGCGGAGGTACGACGAGCCCGGCTCGTTCCTGTCGTACCACGCGGCCGCGGAGTCGCTGGCGATGCTGGAGTCCGTGGGCATCCCGGCCGTGCACGCACACGCCGTGGCGCTCGCCGGACGGCTGCGGGACGGGCTCGCCGCCCTCGGCCACCGGGCCGTGGCACAGGACTCGGCGATCGTCGCGGTGCCCGGACTCGGCGGGGCCCAGCCTGAGTTGCTGCGGGCGGGGGTGTACGCGTCCGAGCGGGGCGGCAACCTGCGGCTCGCCGTCCACCTCTACAACTCGTCCGCCGACGTGGACCGCGCACTGGAGGTGCTGGGCGCGGTGCGCTGAGTGGGGTGGGGCGTGGGTTTCGGGCGTGGGCTGCGGGCGGCTGGTCGCGCCACTGCCCGCGCTCCTTGGGGGGGGCTGCCCCCCTGCGCCATGGAAAACCCGTGGTCACGGCCGGTTCGGGGGGGAGATGATCAGGTCGTGACCATGGACACCGAGCAGGACATACGGGTGCGCGCCGCCGCCCGCAACAACGCCGAGTGGTGCGAGGCGCTCTGCCGCGCCCACGGCGTCACGGGTGCATGGGGCCCCCACGCCTGGACCAGCGCCCGGCGCACCCCGCCGTACTACCCCGACGCGGTGACCCTCGACCCGGGCGCCGGACCGCGCGAGATCGTGGAGCGGATCGACGCCTCGCCGGGCGCCTCCGTCAAGGACTGCTTCGCCGCCCTCGACCTGAGCGGCGAGGGCTTCGAGGTGCTCTTCGACGCCCAGTGGATCCACCGTCCCGCCCCCGAGCCGGGCGAAAGGGAGGGGGAGGAGTGGGAAGCGGTGCGTACGGAGGCGGAGTTGGCGCTGTGGGAGCGGGCCTGGTCGGACGGGGACGATGACGGGCTCTTCCCGCCCGCGCTCCTCGCCCGGGGCGCCCACACCTTCCTCGCCGCGCGGGACACGGCGGGCCGGATCGTCGCGGGAGCCGTCGCGAGTACGAGCCCGTCTGCGGCGGGCGCGTCGGTGGCGGGCCCTTCGGTGGTCGGTGTCTCCAACCTCTTCGCGGCCGACGGCGACCTCGACGCCGCCTGGGCCGGCTGCCTGGGCACGCTGGCCCGGCAGCGGCCCGGTCTCGACGTGGTCGGCTACGAGAGCGGCGACGACCTCGCGGCCGCCGTCCGCGCCGGGTTCACCCCGGTCGGCGGGCTCAGGATCTGGCTGCGTCACTGAGCGGTTCGCCGTACCAGCGCCAGGACTCCTGACGCGGCAGGTCCGCCAGTTCGGCCCGGCCGGTGGCCCACAGCAGTACGCGCCACCGGTCCGGGTCGTCCGGGACCTCACGGAACAGCCGGGCCAGCACCCGGTCGCACAGCCCGCCGGGCGGCGCCCAGGTGACCCCGAGGCCCTGGGCCACGTCATGGGTGTGCAGCAGCGTCTCGACGATCCCCATCGCCGCGAAGCCCTCCGGGTCCGAGACGCCGAAGGTGTGGTGGGCGCGGACCTCGGGGGAGACGACGCGCACCATCGCGGTCAGCAGGGCGCCGCACGCCTCCAGGGTCATCAGGAGCCCGGCGGGCCCGGCCGCGCGGTCCGCGTGGACGGCGTTGCGCGGTCCGCCGGGACGCCTCGCCTCCCACAGGAAGGGCACCTCGCCGCCGAGCGGCGGCTGCTGCGGGCCGAGCTGCACGGCGTACGCGAAGAGGTCGTCCGAGAGATGCTCGACGGTCTCCCAGCAGTCCCACTCCAGGGATCCGGCCCTCGCGCCCCAGTCCGCGCCGAGCCCGGCCCGCAGCGCGGTGACCGAGAGCCGTACGGCGTGTTCGACGTCGGCCGCGGTGACGGGAGTCCGTGAGGATGCATCAGCCATGCGCCCGACCGTACCAACGATCACCGTACGGCCGGACACGGCCCTTTGGCCGTACGGTCCGCTCAGCGCACCGGTGTGAAGTCCCTGGCACCGATGAACTCCGGACGGCGGACGGGGGCCGCGAACGGCTCGACCGCCGCGTTCTCCACGCTGTTGAAGACGATGAAGACGTTGCTGCGCGGATACGGGGTGATGTTGTCCCCGGAGCCGTGCATGCAGTTGCAGTCGAACCAGGTCGCCGAGCCCGCGCGGCCGGTGAAGAGCCGGATCCCGTGCCGGTCCGCCATCTTCGTGAGCGCCTCGTCGGACGGCGTGCCCGCGTCCTGCATCTGGAGCGACTTCTTGTAGTTGTCCTTGGGCGTGGCCCCGGCGCACCCGAGGAAGTCCCGGTGCGAACCGGGCATGATCATCAGACCGCCGTTGGTGTCGTGGTTCTCGGTGAGCGCGATCGACACGGAGACGGTCCGCATGTTCGGCAGGCCGTCCTCGGCGTGCCAGGTCTCGAAGTCCGAGTGCCAGTAGAAGCCCGACGCGCCGAACCCCGGCTTCACGTTGATGCGCGACTGGTGGACGTACACGTCCGAGCCCAGGATCCGCCGGGCGGTGCCGACCACGCGCTCGTCGCGCACCAGGCCCGCGAAGACCTCGCTCAGCTTGTGCACCTCGAAGACCGAGCGCACGGACTGGGACTGGGGCTCCACGATGGACCGCTCGTCGGCGCGGATCGCCGGGTCGGCGATCATCCGCTCCAGCTCGCGCCGGTAGAAGGCCACCTCGTCGTCGGCGAGGAGCTGGTCGACGGTGAGGAAGCCGTCCTTCTCGTACGACTCGAAGCCCTCGGACGGCCCCCAGACGACGGGGTCCCGACGGGGGGTCAGCACCTCGGTGGCGCCGCGGGTGGGATACAGGTCCTGCATGATGATCAGCCCTCCTCGGGTTCGGTCAACAGGGGGTAGACGCCGTTCTCGTCGTGGTCCTCCCGCCCGGTGACGGGCGGGTTGAAGACGCAGACGCAACGGAAGTCGGTCTTGGGGCGCAGGGTGTGGCGCTCATGGCCGTTCAGCAGGTACATCGTGCCGGGCTCGATCCAGTGGGTCTCGCCGGTCTCGTGGTCGGTGAGCTCGGCCTCGCCCTCCACGCACAGCACCGCCTCGATGTGGTTGGCGTACCACATCGACGTCTCGGTGCCCGCGTACAGGACCGTCTCGTGGAGGGAGAAGCCGACCTTCTCCTTGGCGAGGACGATCCGCTTGCTCTCCCAGGTGCCGGAGGCGGCGCGGACGTGGCGTTCGGTGTTCTCGATGTCCTTCAACGAGCGGACGATCACAGGGGGTTGCTCCCTTTCCTCGTACGTGCGGCGTTTTCCTCGTACGCGCGGCGGTCAGGCGGCCGTCTCACGGACGGCGCGGGCCAGGGTGCGCAGCCCCTCGTCGAGCTCGTCCTCGGTGATGGTCAGCGGCGGCAGCAGCTTGGTGACCTCGCTCTGCGGGCCCGACGTCTCGACCAGCAGGCCGAGCTCGAAGGCGCGCCGCGCCACCTTGCCCGCCCGCTCCTTGTCGTGGAACTCCAGGCCCCAGACCAGGCCGTGGCCGCGGTACTCCTTGACGTCGACCAGGTTCTCCTCGGTGATGGAGATCAGCGCCTGCTCGACCTGCTCGCCGCGGGCCCGGGTCTGCTTCTCCAGGGCGCCGGCGTCCGACCAGTACGCCTGAAGGGCCGCGGTCGCGGTGACGAAGGCCGGGTTGTTGCCGCGGAAGGTGCCGTTGTGCTCACCCGGCTCCCACACGTCCAGCTCCGGCCGGAACAGGCAGAGCGACATGGGCAGTCCGTAGCCGCTGATCGACTTGGACAGGGTGACGATGTCCGGGGTGATGCCCGCCTCCTCGAACGAGAAGAACGCGCCGGTGCGCCCGCACCCCATCTGGATGTCGTCGACGATCAGGAGCATGTCCTGGCGGCGGCAGAGGTCGGCGAGCGCGCGCAGCCACTCGGGGCGCGCCACGTTGATGCCGCCCTCGCCCTGCACGGTCTCCACGATCACGGCGGCGGGCTTGTTGAGCCCGGAGCCCTGGTCCTCCAGGAGCCGCTCGAACCACAGGAAGTCGGGGACCTGCCCGTCCAGGTAGTTGTCGAACGGCATCGGTGTGCCGTGGACCAGCGGGATGCCGGCCCCGGCCCGCTTGAAGGCGTTGCCGGTGACGGCGAGCGAGCCCAGCGACATGCCGTGGAAGGCGTTGGTGAAGGAGACGATCGACTCGCGGCCCTTCACCTTGCGGGCCAGCTTCAGCGCCGCCTCGACCGCGTTGGTACCGGTCGGGCCGGGGAACATCACCTTGTACGGCAGGTCGCGCGGGCGCAGGATCACGTTCTGGAAGGTCTCCAGGAACGCGCGTTTGGACGTGGTCGCCATGTCCAGGCCGTGGGTGATGCCGTCGCGTTCGAGGTAGTCGAGCAGCGCGCGTTTGAGCACCGGGTTGTTGTGCCCGTAGTTGAGTGAGCCGGCCCCGGCGAAGAAGTCGAGGTACTCGTGGCCGTCCTCGTCGGTGAGCCGGGCGCCCTGGGCGCGGTCGAAGACGGCGGGCCAGCCGCGGCAGTAGCTGCGGACCTCCGACTCGACGGTCTCGAAGACGCTCAGCGCGGGCGGGGTGATGGTCACAGTCGTACTCCCAGGTCGATCCGGTAGAGGACTTCCGCCTGGTGCCCCTCGTCGGGGAACAGGCCGCTGTCGAAGAGCACTTCGCGGCGGGGCGCGGTGCCGCGCCGCTCGGCGAAGGAGGTGAACAGCCGGTCGGAGGCGGTGTTGTCGGGGGTCACGGTCGTCTCGACCGAGCGGACGCCGTGCGAGTCGGTGACCTTCGCGGTCAGCGCTTCGAGCAGGGTCCCGGCCAGGCCGCGGCCCCGGTGCTCGCGATCGACGGCCACCTGCCAGACGACGAGCGTCTCGGGGCGGTCCGGCCGGACGTAGCCGGTGACGAAGGCGATGGGCTCCCCGGTGGCGTCGCGCGCCACCAGGGAGGTCGCGGCGAAGTCACGGCACCAGAGGAGATAGCTGTACGAGGAGTTGAGGTCCAGGACTTGGGAGTCGCGGGCGATACGCCAGATCGCGGCGCCGTCCTCGACGCGTGGGGTGTCGATATGGACAACGGTCTGTGCGGCGGTCATGCGGAGGGAATTTACCCAGCGGAAATTGAAATCGCATTCCCGTCAGGGGGTGTGTGCGGCGACGATCTGTGTTATCACGCAGGTGTATGCGCGAGGCGTTTTGTCCGGTAATTACCGGACAAAACGGAGCCGCTGTGGAGTCGATCACACCTGATCAGGCCCCGAAAAACCTTCTTGAGTTCGTGTGTTTGAGATCAACCGGATGGGGCAGAAGAAAACGGGAAGCTACTCGGTATAAAGCAGCTTCCCGTTTAGCGGAATTCATTGGCTATTTGTCTGCGGTAAAGGTGTCACCAGGTTTGGGAAACGGCCTTGAGGGCAGCTTCCGTATCGACCGCCACGCCCCGCGCGCCCAGCGCCGCCCCCAGCGCCGCGAGCGAGCGCCGGACCGTCTCCTCCGTGGCGTCGGCCCCGTAGTGATTGACCCGGACCATCTCCTTCGCCAGCGCCCCGCCGCCCGCGATCAGCGGCAGCGAAGGATCGGCCGCCAGCGCGTGCGCGACCAGCTCCGAGGCGTCGACGTCCTCGGGCACGCGCAGTGTCGTGGCCACCGGTGCCGCGTCCCGCGCGTCGTGCACATACGGCCGCAGCCCGCCGCCGAGCGCCGAGGCGCCGGCCCGGGTCGCGGCGGCGGCGCGGGCGTGCCGTGCCATCACCGCCTCCAGGCCCTCCGCCTCGATCCGCTCCACACACGCCTCCAGGGCCAGCATCTCCAGCTGGGCCGGGGCGTGCAGCAGTGCCTTGCGGCCGCCGTCGATCCAGCGCTCCTTCCAGTCCAGGAGCGAGAGGTAGGAGCGGCGCGGGGCCTTCGGGTTGGCGGCGATGCGCGCCCAGGCGCGCTCGCTCACCGACACCGCCGAGACGCCCGCCGGGCCGCCCATCGCCTTCTGCGCGCCGATCACACACAGATCCACGCCCCACGCGTCCGGCAGCAGCGGCTCGGCGGCCACCGACGCCACCGCGTCCAGCATGAACAGCGCGCCGTGCCGGCGGACCACCTCACCGATCTCCGCCACCGGGTTGGTGTTCCCGGTCGCCGCCTCCGCGTGCACCAGGGAGACGAAGTCGATCTCCGGGTGCTCGGTGAGGGCCCGGTCGATCTGCTCGGCGGAGACCGCCGTGTGGAAGGGGACCGCCAGGTCGACGACGTGCGCGCCGCAGTCGCGCAGCCAGTCGCCGAAGGTCTGCCCGTACGGGCCGGTCACCACGTTCAGCGCGGTGGAGCCCGGGTGCGCGGCGCCCCGGATGCAGCCCTCCAGCGGCAGCAGCGCCTCGCCCTGTGTGATCACCACGTCCTGCTCGGTGGCGAGCAGCGCCGCCACCCGCCGCTCGATGGCCGCGAAACGGGCGGCGGTCAGCGGGGGCAGGTCGAGGAACGGGTGCGTCACAGCGGTGCCTTCTTCACATCAGCGGGTGCTCGGTGCCCGGGTGGGTGTACCCGGTCGAGGGTACCCAGCGCCTCGTACAGTGCTGACCATGAGCGATCACGTGGTGCTGCATGTGAAGGGGCGGGTGCTCGTCGGGCCGCAGGAGGTGCGGGACGAACTGTGGGCGGTGGACGGCCGGATCACCTACGAGCGCCCGCCGGGCGCGGTGGAGGCCGTCACGGTCACCGGCTGGGCGCTGCCCGGCCTGGTCGACGCGCACTGCCACGTCGGGCTCGACCGGCACGGCCCGGTCGACGACGAGACCAGCGAGAAGCAGGCGCTGACGGACCGGGAGGCGGGCACCCTGCTCCTGCGGGACGCGGGCTCGCCGTCCGACACCCGCTGGATCGACGACCGCGAGGACCTGCCGAAGATCATCAGGGCGGGCCGCCACATCGCGCGCACCCGCCGCTACATCCGCAACTACGCCCATGAGATCGAGCCCGGCGACCTCGTCGCGTACGTGGCCCGCGAGGCGCGGCGCGGCGACGGCTGGGTGAAGCTGGTCGGCGACTGGATCGACCGCGAGGCGGGCGACCTCGCGCCGTGCTGGCCGCGCGGGGAGGTGGAGGCGGCGATCGCCGAGGCCCACCGGCTCGGCGCCCGGGTGACGGCCCACTGCTTCGCCGAGGACTCCCTGCGCGACCTGGTGGAGGCGGGCATCGACTGCGTCGAGCACGCCACGGGCCTGACCGAGGAGACGGTCCCGCTCTTCGCCGAGCGCGGCGTCGCCATCGTGCCGACCCTGGTCAACATCGCCACGTTCCCGCACCTCGCGGACGGCGGGGAGGCCAAGTTCCCCCGGTGGTCGGCCCATATGCGCCGGCTGCACGCCCGCCGCTACGACACCGTCCGCTCGGCCCACGACGCCGGTATCCCGGTCTTCGTCGGCACCGACGCGGGCGGCTCTATGGCGCACGGCCTGGTCGCGGCGGAGGTCGCGGAGCTGGTCAAGGCCGGTATCCCGCCGGTCGAGGCCCTCTCCGCCACCGCCTGGGGCGCCCGCGCGTGGCTGGGCCGCCCGGCCCTGGAGGAGGGCGCTCCGGCGGACCTCGTGGTGTACGAGGGGGACCCGCGTGCGGACGTACGGGTGCTGGCGGCGCCGAGCCGGATCGTGCTGAACGGGCGGATCGTGGGGTGACGGGGGCCGGGGGCTGAGGGCCGGGGTCGGGGTCGGGGCGGGAGGTTGACGCGGAGGGTGACGGTCCGGGGGAGTGGCTCGTTGTAGCCGTTTCGACTGTGGTGGCGCGTACGCCGGGGCAGGCCACCGGCGTACGCCGCCGGAGGGACGAGGGGGCCCGTGGCTGGGAACGGATGCGCGACGAACATCGAACGGATGGCCGGTACGACCCCCCTTGGGGTGAACTGACCGCGCGTAGGCGCAGTTTCACTCTCCGTGCGTAAAGATTCCGGTGTCTCCAGTCACCGGAGCGCCCCTGGCTCACACGAGCCCACGAGTCCCCGTGGTGGGCGCGCGCCGGGTGACGGCTCATGTCTCCTGTGGGGGTTCCACCACCGTGAACACGATCAACTTCCGCCTGCCCGCACGCACCTCGGCCGCGCTGGCCCTGACCCTCGGCTCCCTGGCCCTCGCGACGCCCGTCCCGGCGTACGCGACGGGGCCGGGCGCCGGTACGGGCACGGTCGCGGTGACGGGCGGCGGCCAGGGGCGGGCGAGCGCGGTGGTGCTGCGCACCGCCCTGGACGTCTCGCTCCTCAACAGGACGATCGACGTCCCCCTGAAGGCCACGCTCAACGAGGTCCAGGCACCGGCCGGTTCGGGCACGGCGGGCAGGACGGCGCTGGACGTCAGGCTCGACGGCGTCGAGAAGGGCCGGCCGGTGAACGTCCTCAAGGCGGACGTGGCGACCGCGACGGCGACCGTGGGGGCGGGCAGGGCCGAGGCCACCGCCCGCCTCCTCCACGCCCGGCTGCACGTCCCCGGTCTGCCGCTGCTGTCCCTGGTCGAGATCGAGGACGTGACCTCCAAGGCGGTCTGCGAGGCGGGCGCGCGCCCGGTGGCGTCCTCCAACCCGCTGGGCGCGGTGACGGTCCTGGGCCGGAGGCTGAACCTGACGACGGCCGGGACGACGCGGGTGGCGGTGCCGGGGGTGGGCGAGGTGCGCCTGGACCTGTCGTCGACGCACACGACGTCGCGGACGGCGGCGGCGACGGCGCTGCGGCTGCGGGTGTCGGTGAATCCGCTGAAGCTGAATGTGGCGGAGGTGGAGGGGGAGGTGACGCTCGGGGAGGCCCGCTGCGAGTCCCCGTCCCCGGCACCGTCTTCCGGCCCGGTTGCGCGTACGTCGAGTACGGGGGCGGGTGCGCGGACACAGACGGTGGCGGAGCCCAGGCTGGCGGAGACGGGCGGGGGTTCGGCGGCGGGCTATGTGGTGGGCGGGGCGGTTGTGCTGGTGGCGCTGGGCGGGGCGGGGGTGGTGCGGGCGCGGCGGGGCTGAGGGGGGTTGCCCGCACCGTGCCCTTTCCCCGGATGCCCAGAGCCGACCACCGGCGGGCGGGGTGCCACAGGCCCCACCGGTCCACGGCGCACGCGGAGTTCGGGGCGGCGGGCTAGTGGCTCGTCCACCAGGCGGCCCCGGTGCCTGTGGCTGTGGTCACAAGCGTGATGAGCCAAGCGGGTACGCGCTGAAGTGTCATGCGAAATCCACCGATACGGATGTCCAGCGCCGGTGGCGTGCGGTTTGGCCGCATCAGCTGATCCTCCAGCAGGTTGGTGTCTGACAGGGGCGTTTGGGGCCGGTCCCATGTCTTCACCATCCCCGAAATCGCACCGGAGAGTGCACTCGGGGCTCACCATTGGGCTTAAAGGCGGCACTCAGTGTCACTGCGATATGACCCATTTACCCATTGATATCGCCTTTGGGTAATGACTCGGGGACCCCTCGCTCTGTCACGCCGTGACGGTGCGGTGCGCGTGAGGCCGCGCCCCGTCCGAACGGAAGGCCCTCCATTCCCCGACGACCCCGCCTCCCGTGCTCTGTCACCGGCTGCCCCGAGCTGACCCGCGGTGCCCGACATGAGCGAGAAGCGAATGCTCTGCGTGTGACACCGGGAACCAGCTTGTACGGTCCTCCGTGGCCGTCCCATACCGCCGAGACCGGTCAAGCGGTCTTTCGCGCTGCGCGGCACGGTGGCGAGCCCCACGGACGAGCAAGGGGGCCTCCCTGAACCCTCCGGGGGATCGCGCCGCGTCCGCCGGCCGGTGCGGGCCGTCGCGGCTTGCTCGCGCGGTTCCCCGCGCCCCAGGTACTCAGGGGCGCGGGGAACCGCGCGCTCAGCCACTGACGGTCACCAGGCGAAATCCGTACCTCCCCCGGGTCGAGCCCGGACCCCCAGGGCGGCGGGGGTCGGCTCAGGGAAGGTGGGGGCCAGGGCCTGGGCCCCCGCTGGGGGACGCCAGCGTCAACGCCTGGTCCAGGGCCTGGAGGAAACGATTCGTCGTCGCGCGGTCCCGGATCGCCAGCCGCAGCCACTCCGGGCCGAGGCCCGGGAACGTGTCGCCCCGGCGGGCCAGGAACCCCAGGCCCCGCAGCCGCGCCCGCACCTCCACCGCCGCCTCCATCCGTACCAGGACGAACGGCCCCTCGGCCGCCCCCACCACCCGTACCTCCTCGAACTCCCCGAGCCCGGCCACCAGGTGCGCCCGGTCCGCGGCGAGGCGGTGGGCCGCCTCCTCCGCCTCCGCCAGCGCCCGCGGCGACACGCACGCCTGCGCTGCCACCAGGGCGGGCGTGGAGACGGGCCACAGCGGCTGGGCCCGGGAGAGCGCGGCCACCACGGACGGTTCGGCCAGGACGTAGCCGATCCGCAGGCCCGCCAGGCCCCACGTCTTGGTGAGGCTGCGCAGGACCACCAGGCCCGGCACGTCCGTACGCCCCGCCAGCGCCTCCCGCTCGCCCGGCACCGCGTCCATGAACGCCTCGTCCACCACCAGCGTCCGCCCGGGCCGGGCGAGCGCGGCGAGGACCCCGCCGGGGTGCAGCACCGACGTGGGGTTGGTGGGGTTGCCCACCACCACCAGGTCCGCCTCCTCGGGGACGGCCGCCGGGTCGAGCCGGAAGCCGTCCTCCGGGCGCAGCAGGACCCGCCGGACCTCGTGCCCGGCGTCCCGCAGCGCCGCCTCGGGCTCGGTGAACTGCGGATGCACCACCACGGGGTGGCGGACCGGGAGCGCCCGCGCGAGCAGCACGAACGCCTCCGCCGCCCCCGCCGTCAGCAGCACCCGCTCCACCGGCAGCCCGTGCCGCTCCGCGACCGCCGCCCGGGCCGCCCGCCCGTCGGGGTAGGCGGCGAGCCCGGTCAGGGACGCGGCGATCCGCTCCCGCAGCCACTCCGGAGGAGTGTCCGCCCGTACGTTGACCGCGAGGTCGGTGAGACCCGCGCCGGCGTCACGGACCTCGGCGTCCCCGTGGTGGCGCAGATCGTGCTCAGTGATGTGCGTGCGCATGGCTGCCATGGTGGTGATGATGGTGGCCGTCGTCGTCCGGGTGGAAGTGGGGCTGCTGGGGCATTCCCACCTTGTCCTCGAATCCGGGCAGCGCGATCCGGTAGACGCAGGAGTCGCAGTTCATCCGCAGATCCCCCTTCACCGCCTCCTCGTACCGCTCCATGACCAGCGTGTGCAGCTCCTCGGCCGCGCCGATGACCTCGGCGGACCGCACGTCCAGAGCGGGGTGCGCCGCCGCCCACTCCTCGGTCTGCTGCCGCACCCGGTCCGGCAGGATGCCGGTGAAGAGGAAGTACGGCAGGACGACGACCGTCCGCGCGCCCAGCCTCTCGCAGCGGTCCAGACCGGCCGGGACGTCCGGCGCCGCGAGCGAGACGAACGCCGTCTCCACGCCCGCGTAACCGCGCCCCTCCCAGAACAGCCGGGCCGCCTTGTGCACCTCGGAGTTGGCGTCGGGGTCGGTGGAGCCCCGGCCGACGAGGAGGACCGTCACCTCGGAGCGGTCGAGGTCGCCGATGACCTCGTCCACCCGGCGCTCCAGGACCGCGAGCAGCGAGGGGTGCGGCCCGAGCGGGCGGCCGTAGGTGTAGGAGATGCCGGGGTGGCGCTCCTTCTCGCGGGTGAGCGCGGCCGGGATGTCGCCCTTGGCGTGTCCGGCCGACACCAGCATCAGGGGCACCGCGGCGAACCGCTTCACCCCCCGCTCGACGAGCGAGGTCACCGCGTCGCCCAGCGGGGGCGGCGAAAGCTCGATGAAGCCGCCCGCGACGGGCAGTTCGGGGTGGCGGCGGCCGAGCTCCTCGACGAACGCGCGGAACGCCTCGGCCCCGGCGTCGTCCCGGGTGCCGTGCCCGGCGATGAGCAGGGCGGGCTTGGTCTGGGGGGTGGTCACTGCTTCTCCTTGGCGAGGGGGTGGTACAGAAGGGCGTTGAGCGCGGCGGAGGCCACCGCCGAGCCGCCCTTCTCGGAAACGTTGCTGACTGCGGGCAGGCCGCTCTCGCGCAGCGCCTGCTTGGACTCCACGGCTCCGACGAAGCCGACCGGCAGGCCGATCACCAGCGCGGGCGCGGCGTCGAGGGTGAGGAGCTCCTCCAGGGCGGTGGGCGCGTTGCCGATCACCCAGAGCGCGCCGGGGCCCACCTGCTCGTATGCGAGCCGGATGGCGTGCGCCGAACGCGTGAGCCCGGGACCGGACTCGGCGTCCCGGAGGCGGCAGACCGTCTCGCGCCGGGTGATCCCGGCCGCGACCATCTCCACGTCGGTGACGACCGGCGCCCCCGCGTGCAGCGCGGCATGGGCCTTGACCAGGGCGTCCTCGTCCATGACGAGGTCCGTGGCGTAGCCGAGGTCGGCGGCGGAGTGGACGACCCGCTCCACCACGGCCCTCGTCAGCGGCGCGAGGTGCGAGGTGTCCAGGCGGGCACGCATCCGCCGGTAGGACTCCACCTCGATGGGGTGGACCGTACGCTCCCAGGGCCTGCTCACCTGGCCTCCCCGGGGGCGGAGTTCTGCCAGCGGTAGCCGCGCGGGGTCACCATGCGGCCCGCGATCTCCCGGGTGGCCGTGTTGCCGACGGTCACCACCGTCATCATGTCCACGGTCGCCGGGTCCAGCGCGCCGAGCGTGGTGAGCCGGCTGCTCTCGTCGGGACGCGAGGCGTTGCGCACCACGCCGACCGGGGTGTGCGGGGCGCGGTGCCCGGCGAGGATGCCGAGCGCCTTGGGCAGCTGCCAGTCGCGGCCCCGGCTGCGCGGGTTGTAGAAGGTGACCACGATGTCCGCCTCGGCCGCCGCCCGTACGCGGCGCTCGATGACCTCCCACGGCGTGTGCAGGTCCGAGAGCGAGATGGAGACGTGGTCGTGGCCCAGCGGCGCGCCCAGGATCGCGGCGGCGGCCAGCGCGGCCGTCACGCCCGGCACGCCCACCACCTCGATGTCGTCGGCGGCCTCGGCGAGCGCGGGCGACGCCATCGCGTACACCCCCGCGTCGCCGGAGCCGATCAGCGCGACCGCGTGCCCGGCGCGCGCCTGGGCGACGGCGGTACGGGCCCGCTCCTCCTCGGCGCCGAGCCCCGACTCCAGGACCGTGGTGCCCGGCCGCAGCAGATCGCGGATCTGGTCCACGTACTGGTCGAGCCCGACGAGCACCGAGGCCCGGCGCAGCTCGTCCTTGGCGCGCGGGGTGAGCAGGTCCCGGGCGCCGGGGCCGAGCCCGACGACCGCGAGCCGTCCGCGCGGAGCGCGCCGCACCACCGCGCAGGTGGCCATCGCGGCACGCCCCTCGGGGCTCGACTTCCGCTTGGGCACCAGCAGTTCGCCCCCGCCCGCGAGCGCGGCGGCCTCCGCGACGCTCGGCGTCCCGACGGCCTCCAGCGGCGCGTCGGACGGGTTCGGCACGGTGATCCCGGCGAGCTCTTCGGCGCTGTACGTGGTGAGCGGCACCCCGAGACGGGAGGCGGCCTCCACGATCCCCGGCTCCTCGCGCTTCGCGTCCACGGTGGCCAGCGCGGCCACACTCAGCGCGCTGAGACCGGCGCCCGCGAGGGTGTCCTCGATCAGGCCGAGCACCTCCTCGACGGGGGCGCCCCTGGACGCGCCGACGCCGACGACCAGGGACTTGGGCCGCAGTACGGCCTCGTCCGGGCCCAATTCCAGCAGCCGGTCGGTGAGGTGGAGGGTGGCGGGGCCCCCGGCGTCGGGGCGCACGTTCGGCGGGAGGGCGGGCAGCGGCCACACCCCGTCCGCCCGCAGCGCCACCGGCGAGCCGTCCAGGACCGCGCGCGAGACCGCCGCGACCGCGCCCTCCACCGGCAGACCGAGGGTGTCCAGGCCCGGCACGCCCACCGCGTCCGTCGCCGTGGTCACCACCGGCGTACAGCCGAGGACCTCGGCGACCTCGGCGGCCAGCGCGTTGGCACCGCCCCCGTGGCCCCCGAGCAGGGAGACCGCGAAGCGCCCGGCCTCGTCCACGCAGACCACACCCGGGTCGGACGCCTTGTCCGCGAGGAGCGGGGCGAGCAGCCGGACCGTGGCACCGGTGGCGAGGAAGCACACCAGCGCCTCGCACTCGGCGAAGGCCCGCTCGACGGCCTCCCGCACGGGTCCTTCGTACACCCGGACCCGGCCGGGCCAGGCCGCGGCCAACCGGTCGCGGGCGGTGGCGCCCGCCGCGGTGGCGGAGATCAGGCCGATCACTGAACAGCTCCTTCGACAACCGATACGGCAGAGGGTGCGGGGCGGTCGCCCCACAGGAGGAAGACGGGGTTGGCGGCGGCGAGGCGGGTCACATCGCCCGGCAGCGGCGCGAGCCGCGAGGCCTGGAGCAGCACCCCGTCGGTCTCCAGACCGGCACCGGCCAGTGCCGCCCGCACCGCCGGGACACGGTCGAGCGCGGCCAGCGCCACCACCACCGTGCGCCGGGCGCGACGGGCGCACGCGGTGACGATCGCGGGCAGCTCGCGGCCGCCCCCGCCGATGAACACCGCGTCCGGGTCGGTGAGGTCCGACAGGACCGTGGGCGCCGCGCCGTGCACCACCCGCACGTCCACGTGGTGCGCCGCCGCGTTGGCCCGGACGTGCTCGCAGCCCTCGGCGGTCTTCTCGACCGCGACCGCCGCCGCCCCGAACCGGGCGCACTCCACGGCCACCGAGCCCGATCCGGCCCCTATGTCCCAGACGAGATCGCCCAGGCGCGGGCCGATACGGGCGAGCGCGAGGGCCCGGACCTCGGCCTTGGTGATCATCGAGTCGCGGTGGGCGAACGCGCTCTCCTCCAGCGCCCAGCGGTCGGGCGTGGCCCGCCCGCCAGCGACCGTCCGCAGCGGCGAGAGCGCCTGCTCCTCGTCCAGGCAGATGATCACGCTGACCGCGTCCCACTCGCGGGCCGCGGCCTCGGCCGGGGTCACCTTCACCAGCCGCTCCCGCCGCGGGTCGCCCAGGGCGGAGGCGACCACCAGGACGCGTTCGGGCGCCCGGCGGGCGAGCTCCGCGCCGAGCTCGGCGGGCCCGGCGCCGGGCCCGGTGAGCACGGCGGTCTTGGGGTGCGCCCGGCACACATTGGCGGCCGTGCGCAGGTCCCGCCCGTGCGCGCTCACCACCAGCGCGTCGTCCCAGGGGAGCCCCAGCCGGGCGAAGGCGACGGCCACCGAGGCGGTCCCCGGCCGTACGTCCAGCTCACGCGGGCCGAACCGCTCGCCCAGCGCCCGGACGATCCCGAAGAAGCCGGGGTCGCCCGAGGCCAGCACCACGACCCGGCCGCCCCGCTCGCGGTGCTCGGCGATGGCGTCGAGGGCGGGCGCCAGCGGACCGAGCACCACCTGCTCGGCGCCCGGCGGGATCTCGGCCGCCGCGAGATGCCGGGCCGCCCCGGTGACCAGCGTGGCCTCGGCGAGCGCCGCCAGGGCGTCCGGGGCCAGCGGTGCGCCCGTCCCCGTACCGATGACGGTGATCATGACGGGGAGCGCTCCGTCTTCTGGGCGTTCTCGGCCTTCAGCGCGCGCCGGGCCGCCGGATCGGCCCGGCGGAAGCCGTGGAAGTGGCCCGGGTGGTACAGGTGCGAGCGGGTGCCGGACGCCGACAGGGCGGGGCCGACCAGGAAGAGCGTGTGCTTCCAGAGTTTGTGCTCCTTGACCGTCTCCTCCAGCGTGCCGATCGTGCAGCGCAGCACCAGCTCCTCGGGCCAGGTCGCCTGGTACGCCACGACGACCGGGGTCGACGTCGGGTAGCCGCCCTCCAGCAGCTCCTCGACCAGCTGCCCGGAGCGGGCGGCGGACAGGAAGACGGCCATGGTCGTGCCGTGCCGGGCGAACTCGCGCACCTCCTCGCCGGGCGGCATCGGCGTCTTGCCGCCGCCCAGCCGGGTGAGGATCACGGACTGGGCCACCTCCGGGATGGTCAGCTCGCGCTGGGCGATCGCCGCGACCGCGGAGAACGAGGAGACACCCGGGACGATCTCGACCTCCAGGCCGAGCCCCGCCACCCGGTCGAGCTGCTCCTGGGTGCCGCCCCACAGTGCCGGGTCGCCGGAGTGGATCCGGGCGACCTTCAGACCCTCGCGGGCGGCCCGCTCGTACACGCCGACGACGTCCTCCAGGGACATCGCCGCCGAGTCCAGGATCTCGGCGTCTTCGCGCGCGTGGTCCAGGACCTCGGCCTGCACCAGGCTCGCGGCCCAGATGACCACATCGGCCTCGGCGATCGCCCGGGCGGCGCGGAACGTCAGCAGGTCGGCGGCGCCGGGGCCGGCGCCGACGACGGTCAGCCTGCCGGTGGGGGCATCGGCCATGGGAGGGGTCCTCTCGTACGTCACACAGTCGGTAAAGCGAAATGCGCGGGGGTGGGTCAGTCGGTTAGCAAGGGCGCATGGTGGTGATCGTGGCGCTCGGCGCCTTCCTGATGACACTGGTCGGCGGCTGGACGGCCCAGCGCGTCACCGACCGGCGCCATCTGGTGCTGGGACTGGCGGGCGGCCTGATGCTCGGCGTGGTCGGACTCGACCTCCTGCCGGAGGCGCTGGACGCGGCGGGCGACGACGTCTTCGGCGTACCGGCCGCGCTGCTTCTGTTCGTGGGCGGCTTCCTCCTCGCCCACTTGGTGGAACGCCTGCTGGCCGTACGCCGGGCCGCCCACGGGGCGGACGAGAGGGCACCGCAGGTGGGGCTGACGGCCGCCGCGGCGATGGTCGGGCACAGCCTCATGGACGGCATCGCGATCGGCGCCGCGTTCCAGGTGGGCGGCGGCATGGGCGCGGCCGTGGCGGTCGCGGTGATCACCCATGACTTCGCCGACGGCTTCAACACCTACACGATCACCAGCCTGTACGGGAACGACAGGCGCAGGGCCGTGGCCATGCTCGTCGCCGACGCGCTCGCTCCGATGGCGGGCGCCGCCTCCACCCTGCTGTTCACCCTTCCGGCCGAGCTGCTCGGTGGCTATCTGGGTTTCTTCAGCGGAGTGCTCCTGTATCTGGCCGCCGCCGAGATCCTGCCCGAGGCGCACCACGACCACCCGGCCCGCTCGACCCTGCTGTGCACGGTCGCGGGCGTGGCCTTCATCTGGCTGGTGGTGGGCATCGCGGGATGAGCCCCGCGGCGCCCGGGGCGGGGGCGGCGGCGGGGTCACAGCTTGCCGCCGCGTCCGCCCTCGCGCCGCGCGGGCGCGATGAGCGTCGAGAGGTAGGGCAGCGCGCGGCCGTCCAGCTCGGCGGCCGGGCTGATGAACTCCTCGTCCAGGCCCAGCGCCGAGCCCCACACCGCGTCCTCGATCCGCCCGGTCGCGCGCAGCGCCGCCGCCACCTCACCGGCCTGGCGGCCGAACTTGTACGCCACGACCGTGCCCGGCCCCTCCAGCGCGTCCTTCAGGACGGTCGCCCCGGCGGTGACGGGGACCAGCGTGAGCGGCTCGGTGCCCTCGGTGAGCACGGCTCCCGAACGCGCGGCGAGGTCCTGCATGGCGGTGATCCCGGGCACGGTGACGATCTCCGTGCCCGGCACCAGCTCGGTGATGGTCTGGGCGAGGTAGGTGAACGTCGAGTACACATTGGGGTCGCCGATGGTCGCGAAGGCGACGCGCTCGTGGGCGCGCAGCAACGCGGCGACCGTCTCGCCCGCCGCGTCCCACGCCGCCTCGCGCCGGCCGCGGTCGGTGCGCTCGTTGAGCGCGAAGACGACCCGGACGATTCTGGCGCCGTCCACGTAGTGGAGTACGGTCGCCTCGGCGCGGCCGCGCTCCCCGGTGTCCATGACGGGCACCACGACCACATCGGCGGCCTGGAGCGCCTTGACGCCCTTGACGGTCACCAACTCCGGGTCGCCGGGCCCCACTCCGACTCCGACCAGCTTGCTCATTGCGGGCACCTCTCGACGAACCGACGGGCGATGGCGGGCCTGGCGGCCCAGTGCGTGTGCAGATAGCTCGCGTGCACGCCCTGCTGTACGAACCCTTCGACCCGGCGCTCCGGGTGCACCAGACCCCACGCGGGCGCGGGTCCCGCCCCCGGGTCCAGGACGGTCCGGTGGAACTCGTGGCCGCGCAGCCGGGTTCCGGCGTCGGCCAGGCAACTGTCGCCCACGGCCACGGCTTCGCGGTACCCGAGTGTCAGCCGTTCCGACATCCGGGCGTCGGCGTCCAGGACGCCGCACATCGGCTGCCCGTCGAGCGAACGCGCCAGATAGAGCAGCCCGGCGCACTCGGCGGCGACGGGCGCCCCCGACCGCGCGAGATCGCCGACGGCCTCGCGCAGCGGCTCGTTGGCGCTGAGCTCGGCCGCGTAGACCTCGGGGAAGCCGCCGCCGATGACGAGCCCGGCGGTGCCGTCGGGCAGCGCCTCGTCCCTGAGCGGATCGAACACGACGACGTCCGCCCCGGCGGCGGCCAGGAGTTCGCCGTGCTCGGCGTACGAGAAGGTGAAGGCGGGGCCGCCGGCGAGGGCGACGACGGGGCGGGGACCTTTGCCGTCCACGGGCCGGGGCGCGGCCCCGCCGGGGGCGGAGCCCCCGCCCGAGAGGTCCGGGGGCGTAACCCCCGGGAAACCGCCTTCTCCCACCCCTGCCCCCGGAGGGTTCAGGGAAGGGGCGGGGTGGGGGAGCAGCGCCGTCGCCGCGTCCCACGGCTCGCACCCGAGGTGCGGCGCCGAGCGCGCCAGTGCCACCAGCGCGGCCAGATCGCACCCCTGCCGCACCTGCTCCGCCATCGCCGCCACCGCGGCCACCGCGTCCGCCCGCCGCTCGGCCACCGGCACCAGGCCCAGATGGCGCGACGGCGTCGACAGCGGGGCCGCGCGCCGCAGGGCGCCGAGGACCGGGACACCGGACTCGTCCAGCGCCTCCCGCAGCAGCGCCTCGTGCCGGTCCGAGGCCACCTTGTTGAGGATCACCCCGCCGATCCGCACCCCCGGATCCCAGGACGCGAAGCCGTGCACCAGCGCCGCCACCGACCGCGACTGCGAGGACGCGTCGACCACCAGCACCACCGGCGCCCGCAGCAGCTTCGCCACCTGGGCGGTGGAGGCCTGCTCACCGAGCCCGGCCGCTCCGTCGTACAGCCCCATCACGCCCTCGACCACCGCGACGTCGCACCCCCGCGCCCCGTGCGCGAACAGCGGGGCCACCAGCGCCTCCCCGTACAGGTACGCGTCGAGGTTGCGCCCCTGGCGCCCCGTGGCCAGGGCGTGGTAGCCGGGATCGATGTAGTCGGGGCCGACCTTGTGCGGGGACACGGTCAGCCCGGTCGCGGCGAGCGCGGCCATCAGGCCCGTCGCGACCGTGGTCTTCCCGCTGCCCGACGAGGGGGCCGCGATGACGAGACGTGCTACCACTCGATGCCCCGCTGCCCCTTCTGGCCGGCGTCCATCGGATGCTTGACCTTGGACATGTCGGTCACCAGGTCCGCGAAGTCCACCAGCTTCTCCGGGGCGTTGCGCCCCGTGATCACCACGTGCTGGGTGCCGGGACGGTCCCGCAGCACCGCGACGACCTCGTCCGTGTCGATCCAGCCCCAGTGCATCGGGTAGGCGAACTCGTCGAGCACGTACAGCTTGTACGTCTCGGCCGCCAGGTCCCGCTTGACCTGCTCCCAGCCCTCGCGGGCCTTGTCCTCGTTGGAGAGTTCGCCCTCCGAGGGGGCGCGCTGGATCCACGACCAGCCCTCGCCCATCTTGTGCCAGGCCACGCTGCCGCCCTCGCCGGAGGCGCCCAGCACCTTCAGCGCGTTCTCCTCGCCGACCTTCCACTTCGCCGACTTGACGAACTGGAACACCCCGATCGGCCAGCCCTGGTTCCAGGCCCGCAGCGCCAGCCCGAACGCGGCCGTCGACTTGCCCTTGCCGATGCCCGTGTGCACCACGACCAGCGGCCGGTTGCGCCGCTGACGGGTCGTCAGGCCGTCCTCCGGCACCACACTCGGCTGTCCCTGCGGCATCAGGCGGCCCTCCTGTTCGTCCCCTGCACGTCCTTGACCAGACCCGCGATCGAGTCGGCCCGCAGCTCGTCGAGCGTCACCGCCGGGCCGCCCAGCTCGCGCGCCAGCTCCGCCGCGAGCCCCAGGCGCACCGCGCCCGCCTCGCAGTCCACGACCACCGACGCGACCCCTTCGGCCGCCAGCAGCCGGGCCGAGCGGCCCGCCAGCGCCACCGGGTCCACGCCGCCGGTTGCCCGCCCGTCCGTCACCACCACGAGCAGCGGCCGCCGCGAAGGATCGCGCATCCGCTCCACCCGCAGCACGTCGTGCGCCTTCAGCAGCCCCGCCGCCAGCGGGGTGCGCCCGCCCGTCGGCAGCGTCTCCAGACGGACCGCCGCCGCGTCCACGGACGACGTCGGCGGCAGCGCCACCTCCGCCTCCTTGCCGCGGAAGGTGATCAGACCGACCTTGTCCCGCCGCTGATAGGCGTCGAGCAGCAGTGACAGCACCGCGCCCTTGACCGCGCCCATCCGCTGCCGGGCCGCCATCGAGCCGGAGGCGTCGACGACGAAGAGCACCAGATTGCCCTCGCGGCCCTCCCGGGTCGCCTGGCGCAGATCGTCGCGCCGCACGACCAGTCCGCGCCCGGAACGCCCCCGCGCCCGCTGGTGCGGCGCGGCCGCCTGGACCGTCGCCGCCAGGTGCAGCTTGGTGAGGGCGCCCTGGGGGCGACGGGCCCCGGTGGTGCGCCCGTGGGCCGTACGCGCCCGCGAGCGGCGCCCGGCCGCGCCCTCGCCGAGGCCCGGCACGCTCAGCATCTTCGTACGGAACGGCTCGCCCGCCCGGACGGCCTGCTGCTCGCCCGCGCCGGACGGCTGCGGTTCGCCGCCCTCGCCCGCCTCGGGGCGCGCGGGGGTGTCCCCGGCGCCCGCGTCCGGCGTCGGGCCACCGTCCTGCGGGGGCTGGCCGCCTCCGCCGCCCGGCCCGTCCGGATCCGGGTCGTCGTCCTCGCCCTGGTCCCCGAACTCCTGGAGCGTGTCGTCGAGCTTGTCCTCGTCGAGGCCCGGGGCATCGAAGGGGTTGCGTCGGCGCCGGTGGGGCAGCGCGAGCAGAGCCGCCTGCCGCACGTCCTCGGCGAGCACCTCCGTACGCCCCGCCCAGGCGGCCAGCGCCGTCGCGGTGCGCGCCATCACGATGTCGGCGCGCATCCCGTCGACCTCGAAGGCCGCGCAGGTCGCGGCGATCTGCCGGAGCGCGGCGTCGCCGAGGCGCACCTGGGGCAGCAGGGCCCGCGCGGCGATGATCCGCGCCCGGACCGCGCTCTCCTCGTCGGCCCAGCGCGCGGCGAACGCGGCGGGCTGGTCGTCGTACGCGAGTCGGCGGCGGACCACCTCGACCCGCTGGTCCGGCTCCCGCGAGGCCTTCACCTCGACGGTCAGCCCGAACCGGTCGAGCAACTGCGGCCGCAACTCGCCCTCTTCGGGGTTCATGGTCCCCACCAGCAGGAACCGCGCGGCGTGCCGTACGGAGACGCCCTCGCGCTCCACATACGAGGCACCCATCGCGGCGGCGTCGAGCAGCAGGTCCACCAGGTGGTCGTGGAGGAGGTTGACCTCGTCCACGTAGAGGATGCCCCGGTGGGCGTGGGCCAGCAGGCCCGGCTCGAAGGCCTTCACGCCCTCGGCGAGCGCCCGCTCGATGTCGAGCGCGCCCACCAGACGGTCCTCGGAGGCGCCCACCGGCAGCTCCACCATCCGCGCGGGACGGGCGGCCCCGGTCCCGGCCTCGTGCGGCCCGTCGGGGCACGCCGGATCGGGCGCGGCCGGGTCACAGGAGAACCGGCAGCCCGTGACCACCTCGACCTCGGGCAGCAGTGCCGAGAGCGCCCGCACGGCGGTCGACTTGGCGGTGCCCTTCTCACCCCGGACGAGCACGCCGCCGACCGCCGGTGACACCGCGTTCAGCAACAGCGCGAGACGTAGATCGTCCTGACCGACGATCGCGGTGAACGGATAAGGCGTGCTCATGCGTCGTCACCCTCCAGGTCGCCCTCGAGCTGCAGATAGGTCGCGCGGAGCTGCTCCAGCGTCTCCGCGTCCGGTTCGGCCCACAGGCCCCGGTCGGCCGCCTCCAGCAGCCGCTCGGTGATGCCGCGCAAGGCCCAGGGGTTGGACTTCTTCATGAAGTCCCGGTTCGTCTCGTCGAACACGTACTCCGCGCTGAGCTTCTCGTACATCCAGTCGTCCACCACGCCGGCCGTCGCGTCGTACCCGAACAGGTAGTCCACGGTCGCGGCCATCTCGAAGGCGCCCTTGTAGCCGTGGCGCCGCATCGCCGCCATCCAGCGCGGGTTGACCACGCGCGCGCGGAAGACGCGGTGGGTCTCCTCGCCCAGGGTGCGGGTCTTGATCTGATCGGGGGTGGCCGAGTCGCCCACATACGCCTCGGGGGATTCGCCCGTCAGATGGCGGACCATGGCGACCATGCCGCCGTGGTACTGGAAGTAGTCGTCGGCGTCGACCAGGTCGTGCTCGCGGGTGTCGACGTTCTTCGCCGCCACCGCGATCCGCCGGAACGCCGTCTCCATGTCGCCGCGCGCCGCCCGCCCGTCCAGGCCGCGTCCGTACGCGTAGCCGCCCCACACCGCGTACACCTCGGCGAGGTCTGCGTCGCTGCGCCAGTTGCGCGCGTCGATCAGGGGGAGCAGGCCCGCCCCGTACGCCCCCGGCTTGGAGCCGAAAATACGGGCCGTGGCGCGGCGGCGGTCGCCGTGCTCGGCGGTGTCCTCGTCGGCGTGCGCCCGTACGTAGTTGGACTCGGCCGGCTCGTCCAGCTCCGCCACCGTCCGCACCGCGTCGTCGAGCAGCCCGACGACGTGCGGGAACGCGTCCCGGAAGAAGCCGGAGATGCGGACCGTCACATCGATGCGGGGACGGCCCAGCTCGGCGACCGGGACCACCTCGAAGCCGGTGACGCGGCGGGACGCCTCGTCCCACACCGGACGGCAGCCGAGCAGCGCCAGGATCTCGGCGATGTCGTCGCCCTGGGTGCGCATCGCGGAGGTGCCCCACACGGTCAGGCCCACCGACTTCGGGTACGCGCCGGTGTCCGCCAGATAGCGCGCGACCAGCGAGTCGGCGAGCGCCTGGCCGACCTCCCAGGACAGCCGGGACGGGATGGCCTTGGGGTCCACCGAGTAGAAGTTGCGGCCGGTCGGCAGGACGTTGACCAGGCCCCGGGTGGGGGAGCCGGACGGGCCCGCCGGGACGTATCCGCCGTCCAGCGCCCGCAGGATGTGGGTGATCTCGTCGGTCGTGCGCGCCAGGCGCGGCACCACCTCGCGGCAGGCGAACTCCAGGACCGCCACCGCGTCCGGCAGCTCGGTGCCCACGACCTCGGCGACCAGCGGGCGGCAGGCCGGTACCGCCCAGTCGCGCTCCTCCATGCCCTGCGCCAGGCGGCGGCACAGGTGCTCCAGCAGGTCGATCGTGTCGGCCGCCGTACGGGCCGGGCCCTCGACCAGGTCGGTGAGCTCCACCGGGACCTTCACCGGCGCGCCCGGCTCGGCCAGCAGCTCCTTCTCCACCAGGCCGAAGTGCTCGGCGAGCGAGGCGCGCAGTCCGGGCAGCGCGTTGGCCTGCCCGCCCCACACCTGGGAGGCGCGCAGCACCGCGAGCACCAGGTTGACCCGGGGCTCGGCCTCGGGGCCGCCGCCCAGGATGTGCAGGCCGTCGCGGATCTGGACGTCCTTGATCTCGCAGAGGTAGCCGTCGATGTGCATGACGAACTCGTCGAAGTCGCCGTCGTCGGGCTGTTCGTCGACGTGCAGGTCGTGGTGGAGCTCGGCGGCCTTGACCAGCGTCCAGATCTGGGCCCGCACCGCCGGGGCCTTCGTCGGGTCGAGGTCGCTCACCAGCGCGTACTCGTCGAGGAGCTGCTCCAGTTTGGCCAGGTCGCCATAGGTGTCGGCGCGGGCCATCGGCGGGACGAGGTGGTCCACGACCGTGGCGTGGCCGCGCCGCTTGGCCTGGGTGCCCTCGCCCGGGTCGTTGACGATGAACGGGTAGACCAGCGGCAGGTCGCCCAGGACCGCGTCCGGGCCGCAGCCCGAGGACAGCCCGAGGCCCTTGCCGGGCAGCCACTCCATGGTGCCGTGCTTGCCCATGTGGACGATCGCGTCGGCGCCGAAGCTGTTCTCCAGCCAGCGGTAGGCCGCCATGTAGTGGTGCGAGGGCGGCATGTCCGGGTCGTGGTAGATCGCGATGGGGTTCTCGCCGAAGCCGCGCGGCGGCTGGATCATCACCACGACGTTGCCGAACCGCAGGGAGGCGAGCACGATCTCGTCGCCGTCCACGTACAGCCCGCCCGGGGGCTCGCCCCAGTGCTCCAGCATGCCCTCGCGCAGCTCCGGGTCCAGCTTCTCGAACCAGGCGCGGTAGTCCGCGAGCGGCACGCGCGCGGGGGCCGCCGCGAGCTGCTCCTCGGTGAGCCACTCCACGTCGTGGCCGCCCGCGTTGATCAGCCGGTGGATCAGCTCGTCGCCGTTGTCCGGGTGGCCCTCCACCGCGTAACCGGCGTCCCGCAGCGCGTCCAGGACCCGGACCGCGGAGGCGGGGGTGTCCAGACCCACCGCGTTGCCCACCCGGGAGTGCTTGGTGGGGTAGGCGGTGAAGACCAGGGCCAGCTTCTTCTCCGCGTTCGGCTTGTGCTTCAGACGGGCGTGGCGCACCGCGATCCCGGCGACCCGGGAGGCCCGCTCGGGGTCGGCGACATAGACCGGAACCTCGTCGGGGCCCTGCTCCTTGAAGGAGAACGGGACGGTGATCAGCCGGCCGTCGAACTCGGGGATGGCGACCTGCATCGCCGCGTCCATGGGGGAGAGGGCGGCGTCCGACGCCTCCCAGGCGGCCTTGGACGAGGTGAGGCAGAGCCCTTGCAGCACCGGCACGTTCAGGTCGGCCAGGGCGCCGATGTCCCACGCCTCCTCGTCGCCGCCCGCGCTCGCCTGCGAGGCGGTGGTGCCGCCCGCCGCGAGGACGGTGGCGATCAGCGCGTCCGCCCGGCCCAGCGTCTCGTAGAGCGCCGGGTCCGCGCCGCGCAGCGACCCCACGTACACCGCGAGCGCGTTGGCGCCCTGGGCCTCGATGCGGTCGCAGAGCACGTCGACGAAGGAGGTGTTGCCCGAGAGCTGGTGGGCGCGGTAGAAGAGCACGCCCACCGTGGGGCGGCCCTCCACGTACGCGCGCGTGCCGTGCACGCCCCACTCCGGCATCTTCTGCGGCTCAGCGAAGCCGACGCCGGTGAGCAGCACGGTGTCGGAGAGGAAGCGCGACAGCTCCACGAGGTTGCCGGGGCCGCCCTCGACCAGATAGCGCAGGGCCTCGGCGACCACGCCCGCGGGGGCCGACGACTCGGCCATCAGCTCCGCGTCCGGCACGGACTCGCCGCCCAGCAGCACCGTGGGGATCCCGGACGCCTTCAGCGCGGCCAGACCGTCCTCCCAGGCGCGTTTGCCGCCCAGCAGGCGCACGACGGCCACCGACGCGCCCTCGATCAGCGCGGGCAGCTCCTCCGCCACGTCGATACGGGTCGGGTTGCCGATCCGGAAGGGCGCCCCGGAGGCCCGGGCCGCCAGCAGATCCGTGTCGGCGGTCGACAACAACAGCACAGTGCTCATGCGGGTGCTCCAGGTGCGATGAAGGGAAGTCCTGCGGGCGCGCCCTGCTCGATGAGCCGCAGCAGCGCGTCCGTGTCCGCGTGTTCTTCGATGAGGTCGCCGAGGCGGTCCAGCTGCTCCTCGCGCAGCACGCCGAACGACGTGTCCGGGGCGGGCACGAAACGCCGTCCCGTGGCGCTCGCGACCAGCTCCAAAAACCGTCGTCTGAATCCGTCGCTCTCAAGTGACCCGTGCCAGTGCGTCCCCCAGACCGCACCGACCCGGCATCCGTCCAAGAAGGCTTCCCCGCCCAGCACTTCGGCGACGCCGTGGTGGATCTCGTATCCCTCCACGGGCTCGCCCAGCGCCTCGCCGGTCGGCCGTGCAAGTGTCTTCTCGGCCGCGAACCGCACCCGCACGGGCAGCAGTCCAAGACCCGTCACGGAGCCCGTCCGTGACTCGACCTCGTCCTCGATGTGCTCGCCGAGCACCTGGAACCCGCCGCAGATCCCCAGCACCGGACGCCCCTCGGCCGCCCTGCGCGCCAGCTCCCGCGCCAGCCCCCGTTCCCTCAGCCACTCCAACGCCCGGACCGTGCCCCGGGTTCCCGGCACGACGACCAGATCCGCGTCGGCCAGCTCCTCGGGCCGGTCCACGAACCGTACGATCACGCCCGGTTCGGCGGCGAGCGCGTCCACATCCGTGAAGTTGGACATCAGCGGCACCGCGCACACCGCGACCCGCAGCACGTCCTCGCCGACCGGCGGCGCCACCACGGACTCGCGCACCGCGCCGCGCAGCGAGACGCGAAGGCCGTCCTCCTCGTCGATGCCGAGTCCGTGCGCGAACGGCAGGATCCCGTACGTGTGGCGCCCGGTGAGGCCGCGCAGCATGTCGATGCCGGGTTCGAGCAGCGAGACGTCGCCGCGGAACTTGTTGACGATGTACCCGGCGACCAGCGCCTGGTCCTCGCGGCTCAGCAGCGCCGTGGTCCCGAAGAACGAGGCGAACACCCCGCCCCGGTCGATGTCGCCGACCACCACCACCGGCAGCTTCGCGGCGCGCGCGATACCCATGTTGACGATGTCGGTGCGCCGCAGGTTGATCTCGGCCGGGCTGCCCGCCCCCTCGCAGATCACGGCGTCATATGTGCCCCGCAGGCGCTCCAGGCAGTCCACGACCGTGCCCAGAAGCGCCTCCTGGCGCCCGCCGTGGTAGCCGCGGGCGCTCAGTTCGCCCACCGGCCTGCCCATCAGCACGACCTGGCTCGAACGGTCGCTCCCCGGCTTGAGCAGCACGGGGTTCATCAGCGCGGACGGCTCCACGCGCGCCGCCTGCGCCTGCATCGCCTGCGCGCGCCCGATCTCCGCGCCCTCGCGGGTGACGAAGGAGTTCAGGGACATGTTCTGTCCCTTGAAGGGCGCGACCTTCACGCCCCGGCGCACCAGCCACCGGCAGATCCCGGCGGTGACGACGCTCTTGCCGGCGTCCGACGTGGTGCCCGCGATCAGCAGTCCGCCGCTCATGTCCGTACCTTCCTCACCGCGATCGCCACGCCCAGCGCCAGCCAGCCCACCCGGCGCGACAGCCGCACCGCCCGCTCGATGTCCGCCACTTCCACCGCCCGGCCGTCCCCGTTCAGCACCGGCCGGTGCTCGACGCGGCCGCCGTAGGAGAGGGTGCCGCCGAGCCGTACGCCCAGCGCCCCCGCGAACGAGGCCTCCACGGGCCCGGCGTTGGGGCTCGGGTGCCTGCCCGCTTCGGAGCGCCACGCGCGCGTGGCGGCGCGCGGCGCGCCTGAGGCCACGGCCGCGAGCGCGGCGGTGAGCCGGGCGCCCGGCCAGCCCGCCACGTCGTCCAGGCGCGCCGAGGCCCACCCGTACCGCAGATGGCGCGGCGAGCGGTGGCCGACCATCGCGTCCAGGGTGTTGACCGCGCGGAACGCCACCAGGCCCGGCACGCCCGCGAGCGCCCCCCACACCAGCGCGCCCACCACGGCGTCGGAGGTGTTCTCGGCGACGGACTCGACGACCGCGCGCGCGATGCCGGGCGAGTCCAGGGACTGCGGGTCGCGCCCGCACAGGTGCGGCAGCCGCGCGCGGGCCGCCTCGACGTCGCCCGCTTCGAGGGCCGCGCCGATCGCGCGGGCCTCCCGGCCCAGCGAAGTGCCGCCCACCACGGCCCAGGTGGCGGCGGCGGTCAGGGCGACGGAGGCGGCGGGGCGACGGCGTACGGCACGGGTGGCGAGCAGCGCGGCGCCCGCGGCGCCTCCGGCGCACACAGCTGTGTGCAGCGCGCCCCAGCCACGGTGGTCGCGCCACAGCGCGCGCTCCACGGCCGCCGCGGCACGGCCGAACGCGGCGACCGGGTGTCCGCGGCGGGGGTCGCCGAGGAGGAGGTCGCCGAGGAGACCGGCGGTGGCGCCGTACGCGAAAGTGCGATCGGCACGCATGGGGTCAGCCCGCCGCAACGCCGCGGGGAGCTCCGGTACGTCCGGGGGGTGCCGGCAACAGGCAGGCGCGCATGGCGGTATGTCCTCACTCAGGGTGTCCGCGCCCTGGTACGACGTCGACCGGCGGTGAGAGTTCCTGGCTCACGGGGATGCATTCCCCGATGACAGTGGCGGGACCGCGCCGGATTCGCACCGGCTTCCTCTTCTGCCGCCGTAAATGGCTCGGGCAGTCCACCATGCCCGGGAACGCCCGTCAACTCGCTGCTGACCTGCGACGGGAGAGTGTGCGCAGGCACACAGGAAACCGCCCCCCGGCAGGGCCGGAGGGCGGTTGTGGAGGGTGCGGCGCGGCTCGTCGGCCTACTTGGCGACGATCAGGTTGATGCCGTACGCGACGGCTGCCGCGCAGAGCGCGAAGCAGAGGTAGGCGGTGGTGCGGGCGACGGCGATGTTGCCCTTGCCGGCCGCCGCCGACTGCTGCTTGGCGAGACCGACGATCCCGACGGTGAACAGGCCCACCAGGCCGACGGTGACGATGAGGCTGACACCGAAGACGGTGCCGAGAGCTGCCCAGTCGATGTGCATGACGATTCCTTCGGGGAGCGCGGCCGGGTCAGACGACGGCCGGGCGGGCCGGGTCGGCGGGGGACGGCGCCGGGATGGTGGCCGTCAGGTCGACGGTCACGGCGGCGGCGGTGGGCGGCGGGGTGACCGCGGCGATCGCGGTGGTGACGACACCGGCGGGCTCGGCCGGGATGGCGGCCGGGGCGTTGGTGACGTCGTTGTGGTCGACCGGCTGGCGGCGCGACAGCTTCCAGATGAAGCCGGAGCCCCCGACCAGCAGGACCGCCACGAGGACGATGCCCCAGGTGCCCTGTCCGGCGAAGAACTCGGCGCCGGCGCCGACCAGGCCCGCGGCGGGCAGGGTCAGGCCCCAGGCGATGAACATCCGGGTCGCGGTGGACCAGCGGACCACTCCGCCCTTGCGGCCGAGGCCGGCGCCCATGACGGAGCCGGAGCAGACCTGGGTGGTGGAGAGCGAGAAGCCGATGTGCGAGGAGGCCAGGATGACGGTCGCGGCACCGGACTGGGCGGCGAAGCCCTGCGGCGGAGCCAGCTCGGTCAGGCCCTTGCCCATGGTGCGGATGATGCGCCAGCCGCCGAGGTAGGTGCCCATGGCGATGGCCATGCCGGCCGAGACGATGACCCACAGCGGGGGGTTGGCGCCCGGGTGCAGCACGCCGCCGGTGACCAGGGCGAGGGTGATGATGCCCATGGTCTTCTGCGCGTCGTTGGTGCCGTGGGCGAGCGAGACGAGACCGGCGGAGGCGATCTGTCCGGCCCGGTAGCCCTTGGCGGTGGCCTTCTCGGCCGCCGGGTCGGCGTTCCGGTTGATCCGGTACGTCAGCCGGGTGGCCAGCATGGAGGCGACGCCCGCGACGATCGGGGCGGCGACGGCGGGGAGCAGCACCTTGGTGACGACGGTCGAGCCGTTCACGGAGGACCAGCCGGCCGACATCACGGCCGCGCCGATCAGACCGCCGAACAGGGCGTGGGAGGAGCTGGACGGCAGCCCGAGCAGCCAGGTCACCAGGTTCCACAGGATGGCGCCGACGAGCGCCGCGAAGATGACCTCTGTTCGGAGGCCCTTCTCGTTGATGATGCCGCCGGAGATCGTCTTGGCGACCTCCACCGACAGGAACGCGCCGACCAGGTTGAGCGCGGCCGACATGGCGACCGCGGCTTTGGGCTTCAGGGCGCCGGTCGAGATGGTCGTGGCCATCGCGTTGGCGGTGTCATGGAAACCGTTCGTGAAATCGAACACTAGAGCTGTCACGACCACAATGGCGAGCAGCAGCGTGATGTGTTCCATTTACCCAGGCAATCGTTCGACGTCAGTGGCGCGACGAACGTAAGCAACCTGGATGAACGGAAGGTGAACTGGGCCGGACCGCACGGTGTATCCATCCTCTTCTTGGCCGGGATTTGGGGCGGGCGGTTACGGATGAAGCGCACATATCGGCCATAGAGCCCATGAGCGAGATTCCGCTCACCCCTCCGCCCCCGGCCCGGACCCTGCGAGGATCACTGCCATGGGAGAGCCGAACGACTCCGCCGCGACCGCCGAGGCCTGGGCCGAGCTGACCGCGACCGCACGCCGCACCGCCGAGGCGGGACTGGTGGTCGGAACCTCGGGCAACGTCTCCGTGCGCGTCGGGGACCTGGTGCTCGTCACCCCCAGCGGGGTGCCGTACGAGCGCCTCGGCCCCGATGACACCGTCGCCGTCGACCTCACCGGCCGCCAGGTCGCCGGCGCCCTGCGGCCCACCAGCGAACTCCCCATGCACCTCGCCGTCTACCGGAACACCGGCGCCCGGGCCGTCGTCCACACCCACGCCGTCCACGCCACGGCCGTCTCCACCCTGGTCACCGAGCTCCCACCGGTCCACTACATGACCGCGGCCCTCGGCGGCCCGGTCCGTGTCGCGCCCTACGCGCTGTACGGGACCGAGGAGCTGGCCGGGAACATGCTCAGCGCCCTCGACGGCCGCACCGGCTGTCTCCTTCAGAACCATGGCACGGTCACCTACGGAGCCACCCTTTCCCAGGCATACGACCGCACCGCTCAGCTGGAATGGATGTGCCGGCTCTGGCTCACCGCCTCCTCCGTGCCCGGCCGCACCCCTTCCCTGCTCTCCGCCGCCGACCTCGGCCGGGCCGCCGAGCAGTTCCGCGGGTACGGGCAGCGCTGACGTCCGGTACGCCACACGTGTCCCCCTGAGCCCCGCCCACTGGCCGTGGCGCCGCTTACTGCCGACACTGGAACCGTGCGCCCGGCTACAGCGACGGCAGCGGCCGTCACCACACTCATCGGCGTCGGCGCGGCAGCGGTGGCCGCCGGACGGTACGCGAGCGACGCGGCCCTCAAGGCGCCGCCGGGCCGCCCGCTGCCCGCCGACCCCGAGCTCACCGTGCACGCCACGGCGCCCGGACGGATCACCCTGACCCGCTGCCTGGCCTCGCTGCGGCCCGGTCTCTACGGCATCGAGGGCCCCGGCGTCCACGCGGTGATCGGCGAGGTCGTCGACGTGCCGCACGCCGCGGACACCGTGGTGCGCCGCCTGGAGCGGGTCACCCGGGGCAGCCCGCAGCCGGGTGACCGCGTCCGGCTCACCCCGCAGGTCCACCACGGCACCCCGGCCGAGGCACTGGGTCTGCGCCACGAGGACGTCGAGATCCCCGCGGAGCTCGGCGTGCTGCCCGCCTGGCTGGTGCCGGGCGTCCGCAGCACCTGGGTGATCACCGTGCACGGTCTGGGCACCACCCGGGAGCACCCGCTCAACGTCATGGGGTTCCTGCACCGCCACCGGCTGCCGGTGCTCGACCTCGCCTACCGGGGCGACGCCGGCGCCCCCCGCCCCCCGGGCGGCCTCGGCCACCTCGGCGACTCGGAGTGGCGCGACCTCGACGCCGCGATCCGCTACGCCGTACGCTCCGGCGCCCGGCACGTCATCCTGTACGGCTGGTCCACCGGCGCCACCATGGCGCTGCTCGCCGCCGCGAACTCCGGGATGCGCGAGCGCGTCCGCGGCGTCGTCCTGGACTCGCCGGTGCTCGACTGGGAGGGCACCGTGCGCGCCCTCGCCGTCGCCCACGGCGCCCCGAGCGCGCTGCTGCCGCTCGCCGTCCGGGCCGCGCAGGGCCGCACCGGCCCGCACGCCGGCCGGCTGCGCGGGGCGGCCGACCCGGCCGCCCTGAGCGTGCCGACGCTGGTCTTCCACGGCCCCGGCGACACCCTGGCCTCCTGGCCCCTCACCCGCCGACTCGCGGAACGCCGACCCGACCTGGTGACCCTTCACACAGTGCCGGACGCCCCGCACGCCGCGATGTGGAACGCCGACCCCGGCCGCTACGAGGAGGCCCTGCGGCGCTTTCTGACCCCGCTGATGTGACAGGCGGTGCCGAACGGCCCGTCAGTGACGCACGGGGCCCGCGGCGCCGCGCCGGCGATCAGGGCGCGTGTTCCGCTTCGGTTTTCGGGACGTCACCGCGAGGCGCGCTCCCGGGGCCCGCCGCCGCGTACGCCGCCGTGCCGGGCCCGCGCCGAAGGCAGGCGTCCGCCATTCCGTTTGGGCTTTCCGGCCGTCAACGGGAAGACTGCATCCGTGACGTCCCGGAAGCCTGAAGAGAAGTTGCCGCGAGACTCCAGACTGCGGCTTGTCCGCACACCGCACGCGAAGGACGCCCGGCCGCTCGCCAGCGCCCGCCGCGCCGTGAGCGACCGCCGCTCGCGGGCGTCCCGGCCGCCCGAGGGCACCCCGGCCCCCGCCGAACTGGCCCGCCAGGCCAGAGCGGTGCTCGCCGACGCCGTACGCGTCGCCCGCTGGGCCGACGCCGAACGCGCCCGGGGCAGCGCGCCCCGCCCCGCCCCGACGGGCACCCTCTCCGGCGCCGCCGCCGAACAGGCCGCCGTCACCCTGGGCCTGACACCCGCCCAGGTGCGGGCCGGCTGGGACCGCGCCCGGCTCGCCGGACTCGTCGAACTGCACGGCGGCACCGCCCGCCCCGGCTGGCGGCTGCGCGCCTGGGACCGTGACGACGCCGCCGTGCTGCGCGGCTGGGTCGCCCTCTTCGACGCCTGGTCGATCGTCCACCCCGCCCCGGCCGCCATCGCGCCCGCCGCCGTGGCCGAGGTCGTCGAAGCCGTCCCCCAGGTGCTCTCCCTCCTCCAGCTCTCGGCCGGACCCGTCGTCGTCCCCGCCCTGCTCGACCTGCTCGGCCAGCGCGTCGCCGAACTGCGCGACGAGCGCTGCGAAGTGCCCGGCGCCGCCGACGCGGACGCCGCCGGCGGGGACCACCCCGCCTCCCTCGCCTTCCTCTCCCTCCTCCTCGACTGGGCCCTCGCCGGGCTCGCCGCCGTCGGTGCGCTCACCCTCGGCGGGGGCTCGGCCACCCTCACCCCGCTCGGCAACTGGGCGGTGTGGGTCAAGCTGGAGCAGATCTGCGTCGCCGCGCAGAGCCCGGCCGGCAACATCGAGCAGTCCGCCGAGGACATGCTGCGCGGCTGCGCCCGGCTCACCCCCGGCCCCGCCCGCGCCGAGTACCGCGCCTGGCTCGCGGCCCGGCCAGTCGGCAGCGCGGTGACCGAGCTGCTGGACGCCGCCCGGGGCGAGGACGCCCTGGTGCGCGGGCTCGCCTTCGAGGCCCTCCGGGTCGTCGGCGCGCCCGCCGAGCCCGAGGTGCGCGCCGCCACCGACGAGATCTTCCTGCGCCCCTACGCCCTGCTGTGGCTCGCCGAGCACGAGGGCACCGACCCCGAGGACGCCACCGCCGTCCTGACCCGCGAGGAGTCCACCTGGCTGTGGGTCGACACCGCCGCGGCCGTCGCCGACCACGGCGAGGTCGACCTGATGGTGCGCCACCTCGACTCCGCCGTGCAGGGCACCGTTCCCGCGCTGCTCGACGAGGTCAGGGCGGTCGGCCACCCCCGGACCGTGCAGGTCCTGGTCGCCCTGGCGGCCGCCCACCCGGACCCGGCCCTCGCCAAGGCCGTGCGCCGCGCGGCCTTCCAGGTCCATACGGGCGGGGTGTAGCCGGGGTCAGCCGGCCGCGCCGGGGGCATACGTACCGAAGCTCCACACGTTGCCCTCGGCGTCGCGCGCCATGTAGTCGCGCGAGCCGTAGTCCTGGTCGGTGGGCTCCATGAGGATCTCCACGCCGTGCTCCACCGCCCGCTTGTGGTGCGCGTCCACGTCGTCCACCACCACATAGACGCCCACCGGGCCGGCGTCGCGCATGGCGTCGGCGAAGACGCCGCCCCGGCCCTTGGAGCCGAGCATCACCATGCCGGTGCCGCTGGCCAGTTCGGCGTGGAGCACCTGGCCCTCCGCGTCCTCGAACACCGCCGTCCCGGTGAACCCGAAGGCGTCCTTCAGCAGCCGGATCGCGGCCTTCGCGTCCGTGTACAGAATCGTCGGATACACACTCATGACGTACTCCCGTCCCAGTCGTCGAACCGCTCCGATGTGACCTGGATCTCAGTCTCGCACCCGGCGCTGACAACGCCCCACGACCACGGGCGGCCCGGTGCCCCGGCGGCTCAGCGCGCGAAGGTGTCGCAGCGGGCCGTGTCGCCCGTGCGGAAGCCGGTGCGGAACCACTGCTGACGCTGCTGGGACGAGCCGTGCGTCCAGGACTCGGGGGTGACCCGGCCCTGGAACTTCTCCTGGATCCGGTCGTCGCCCACGGCCGCCGCCGCGTCCAGGCCGTCATCGATGTCCTGGTCGCTCAGCCGGGTCAGCAGCGGCCTGCCGGTCCTCGGGTCCGGGGTGGTCGTCGCGTGGTGCGCCCACACCCCGGCGTAGCAGTCGGCCTGGAGCTCCACCTTGACCGAGCCGCTGTCCGCGCCCTGCCGCCCGTCCTGGGAGCGGGCGAGGGTGCCCCGCAGGTTCTGGACGTGGTGGCCGTACTCGTGCGCCACCACGTACGCCTGGGCGAACGGCCCGCCCGTGGAGCCGAACTTGGTCCGCAGGTCGTCGAAGAACCCCAGGTCCAGATAGACCTTCCGGTCGCCCGGGCAGTAGAACGGCCCCACCGCCGACGTCGCCGTCCCGCACGCGGTGGGGACGCGGCCGGTGAAGAAGACGGTCTGCGCGGACGTGTAGCGCCCGCCCCGGCGCGGCAGCTCCTGCGACCAGTAGTCCTGCACGCTGTTGACCACCGCGAGGACGCGGCAGTCCTCCTTGGTGTTGGCGTCGCGCCCCTTGCGGCAGTTCTCCTGAACCTGCCCCTGGGCCGACACCGAGGACGACGGGGCGGAGTCGCCCGAGGAGAGCCCGAGCTGGTCGGGGCCGACCCCGAAGAGCAGGCCGAGGACGAGCGCGATGATCCCGACGAGGCCACCGCCGATGGTGGCTCTGCCGCCGGGGACCCGGCTGCCCCGGACGTCCTGGACCTCGGACGTGTCCAGATCGGCGTCGTCGTCGAACTGCACGGGCCACCACCCTCCGTCACGCGGTACCACGCAAGAGTATGGAACAGGTCATGGCGTTGCGCCCGTTTCGCCGCGACGGCCGATACGCTCGGCGCCTCATGGACCGGAACCGTCTCGCGCTGGCCGCCGTCGCCGCCGTACTGGCCCTTCCCCTCGTCACCGCCGCCCAGCAGGCCAGGCCGGCCCCCTACGGCGACCGCCTCACCGTGCTGCCCGCCGCCGCGCCGGGCCGCCCCGCGGTACGGGTGCGGGGCGCGGCCGTCGAGGCGTACGACCTCAGGAGCGGGGCGCGCAGCTGGACCTACCGCCGCGAGGGGCGCCGCCCGCTCGCGGTGCGCAGCGCGCCCGGGCACGCCTTCGCCCTGTGGAGCGACGGCATGGTCACCGACACCGCGCGCGTGCTCTCCGTCGACGCCGTCCGCTGGCACCGGGCCGTCCCCGGCCTCGCGGGCTGGCTCGCCGGGCGCCCCGGCCGGGCCGCGGGCGTCCTCCAGCAGTTCGCCCCCGCCGCCCGGGGTGACGGGATGCTGGCCGTCGTCACCCCCGGGCGCATCGCCGCGTACCGCGCCGCCGACGGGGATCTGCGCTGGACGCTGGCCGCGCGGAGGGAGTGCGCCTTCGACCCCGGCCGCGTCGCGCGCGTGGCGGGCGTGCTGATCGTCGCCCAGCCCTGCGCCGACCGGGACGTGTGGACCCAGGAGCTGGTGGCGGTGGACACCCTCGGGCCCGTCGCACCCGGCCGCACCCCGCTGGGCAACGAGCTCCCCGCGCGCGTGGGCGTCGCACGGGGCGTGTGACGGCGCCCCCGGCGGGCCGCCGCCGGGCCCCGCGGACGACCTTGCCCAAGGGATCACCGCACGTAAAAGCAGTTGCACGCCCCCGCTAGAATTGGCCCATGGCAATTCTCCTTGTGCATTAGACGGCGTCGACACTCCTTCGACCCCCGTCCACCCCGCCGTCCATACCCGCCCTGGAGTATTTCCGTGATCACCGCCACCGGCATCGAGCTGCGCGCCGGCGCCCGCATCCTCATCGAGAACGCTTCCTTCCGTGTCGCCAAGGGTGACCGCATCGGTCTCGTCGGCCGCAACGGAGCCGGCAAGACCACCCTCACCAAGTGCCTCGCCGGTGAGGGCATCCCGGCCGCCGGCACCATCACCCGCTCCGGTGAGGTCGGCTATCTCCCGCAGGACCCCCGTACCGGCGACCTCGACGTCCTCGCGCGCGACCGTGTGCTCTCCGCGCGCGGCCTCGACGAGGTGCTGCGCAAGATGCGCGAGAACGAGGAGCGCATGGCGAACGGCAAGGGCGCCACGCGCGAGAAGGCGATGAAGAAGTACGAGCGCCTGGAGACGGAGTTCCTCACCCGCGGCGGGTACGCCGCGGAGGCCGAGGCCGCCACCATCGCCGCCGCGCTCGGCCTGCCCGACCGGGTGCTCGGCCAGCCGCTGCACACCCTCTCCGGTGGTCAGCGCCGCCGCGTCGAGCTCGCCCGCATCCTGTTCTCGGACGCCGACACCTTGCTCCTCGACGAGCCGACCAACCACCTCGACGCCGACTCGATCGTCTGGCTGCGCGACTACCTCAAGTCCTACCGGGGCGGCTTCATCGTGATCTCCCACGATGTGGACCTGGTCGAGACGGTCGTCAACAAGGTGTTCTACCTGGACGCCAACCGCTCCCAGATCGATGTCTACAACATGGGCTGGAAGCTCTACCAGCAGCAGCGCGAGGCGGACGAGAAGCGCCGTAAGCGCGAGCGCCAGAACGCCGAGAAGAAGGCCGCCGCCCTCAATTCCCAGGCCGACAAGATGCGCGCCAAGGCGACCAAGACGGTGGCCGCGCAGAACATGGCCAAGCGCGCCGAGCGGCTCCTCTCGGGCCTGGACGCGGTCCGGGTCTCGGACAAGGTCGCCAAGCTGCGCTTCCCCGACCCCGCGCCCTGTGGCAAGACCCCGCTGACCGCCGAGGGCCTGTCCAAGTCGTACGGCTCGCTGGAGATCTTCACCGACGTCGACCTGGCCATCGACAAGGGCTCCCGGGTCGTCATCCTCGGCCTCAACGGCGCCGGCAAGACGACCCTGCTGCGGCTGCTCGCGGGCGCCGAGAAGGCGGACACCGGCCAGGTCACGCCGGGCCACGGCCTCAAGCTCGGCTACTACGCCCAGGAGCACGAGACGCTCGACCCGGACCGCACGGTCCTGGAGAACATGCGCTCCTCCGCCCCCGACCTCGATCTGGTCGAGGTCCGCAAGACGCTGGGCTCGTTCCTGTTCTCCGGCGACGACGTGGACAAGCCCGCGGGTGTGCTCTCCGGCGGCGAGAAGACCCGGCTGGCCCTGGCCACGCTGGTGGTCTCCTCCGCCAACGTCCTGCTCCTGGACGAGCCGACCAACAACCTGGACCCGGCCAGCCGCGAGGAGATCCTGGGCGCGCTGCGCACGTACAAGGGCGCGGTCGTTCTAGTGACGCACGACGAGGGCGCGGTCGAGGCTCTACAGCCCGAGCGCATCATTCTGCTGCCCGACGGGGTCGAGGACCTGTGGGGTCCGGACTACGCGGACCTCGTCGCCCTCGCGTGACGCTGGGCGACTGATCCACTCCGTATGGATCATTCGGCTTACGCGTGATCCTCAATCTGAGTGAGTGCGTCTCGTACCCCGGCGTGTCATGCACGGGATCAAGATCCGGCGAGTACGGGACGGGCTCATTCCGGAGTGTGACCCCGAGCACACCCCTGACCAGCGAGTTCTCGGCCCGCTGTGATCCGGGGTGGTTCCGCGGCCGTGCGGAATTCTTGATTCCGGCCCTCTCTGGAGCCGTCCTGCGCCGAAACCCGCTTGCACCGACCTTGCCGAATGGGTGGCCAGGAAGCCCGGGAGGGGTGATCATGAGAAGTCCAGAGCGCACTTCCCATGAGGAGGCACGGGTGGCCGAGACTCTGAAGAAGGGCAGCCGGGTGACCGGCGCCGCGCGCGACAAGCTCGCGGCAGACCTGAAGAAGAAGTACGACTCCGGTGCGAGCATCCGGGCGTTGGCCGAAGAGACCGGCCGCTCCTACGGATTCGTCCACCGGATGCTCAGCGAGTCCGGGGTGGTACTGCGCGGACGCGGCGGAGCAACACGCGGCAAGAAGACCGCCTCGGCCTGACCGGGGCCCGGGCGGATCCGGGGCCGGCTCCTTCAGGGGCCCGGCTCCGGGGTCCGTCGGGTCGGGTTGCCACCCGGTCGGCCGCGCGGTCGGCCGGGTGGTTACTGTGCAGTCACTTATTTTGACCGCACGACCGCACCCGACCCGGAGGCGCCCCATGGCTTCGCCCGACCCCGTACTCGACAAGGACGGCGTCCGGCTCACCGTCGACGACGCTGTCGCCACGGTGACCCTGACCAATCCGGACAAGCGCAACGCCCAGTCTCCCGCTCTGTGGCGGGCGTTGGCGGCGGCCGGTCAGGAGCTGCCCGGCACCGTCCGGGTCGTCGTCCTGCGGGGAGAGGGCAAGTCCTTCTCCGCCGGGCTCGACCGTCAGGCCTTCACTCCCGAGGGCTTCGACGGCGAGCCGTCCTTCCTCGACCTCGCGCGCGGCTCCGACGAGGAGCTCGACGGGGTCATCGCCGAGTACCAGGAGGCGTTCACCTGGTGGCGCCGCAACGACATCGTGTCGGTCGCGGCGGTCCAGGGGCATGCGATCGGAGCGGGCTTCCAGCTCGCGCTCGCCTGTGACCTGCGCGTCGTGGCGGACGACGTGCAGTTCGCCATGCGCGAGACCAGCCTGGGTCTGGTGCCGGACCTGACGGGTACCCACCCCCTGGTGAACCTGGTGGGCTACGCCCGCGCCCTGGAGATCTGTGTGACCGGCCGATTCGTCGGAGCGCAGGAGGCGGAGCGGACCGGGCTGGCGAACCTCGCGGTGCCGGGGGCCGAACTCGACACGGCCGTACGGGACTTGACTGCTGCGCTGGTCGCGGCGCCGCGGGATGCGGTGATCGAGACGAAGGCGTTGTTGCGGGGGGTTTCCGGGCGGTCGTACGAGGAGCAGCGGGTGGCTGAGCGGGGGGCTCAGGGGAGGCGCCTGCGGGACCTGGCCGGGCTGGCGGAGTAGGTTTTCCCCACCCCGCCCGTTCCCTTGACTCTCCGAGGACGGGCGGGGGTTGAGACGTACTGCCCGGGGATCGCAACTCCGCTCGGGCCTGCACCCCCGGAACCCCGCTCGGGCCTGCGCCCCTGGACCCCCGCAGTGGGGCTCCGTCCCTGCACCCCACTCGGGGCTACGCCCCGGGGTCCTTTTGCCTGCGGGCCGGTGGGGGCTGGTCGCGCGGTTCCTCGCGCCCCTGGGGTGGGCGGGGCCTTCGGCCGCTGTGGGGCTTGTTTTGGTGTGCGAGCCGGTGGGGGCTGGTCGCGCAGTTCCCCGCGCCCCTGAACGGCGGGGCCTTCGGCCGCCGCCTCGGGGGTCGGTTGAGCAGCTTGGTCGTGGGGGGCCTGGGGTCCGGAGCGCAACTACGTGCCCGCCCCCTCAGGGGCGCGGGGAACTGCGCGACCAGCCCCCACCCACCCGCGGGTGACCGTGAACCAGCCCCCCGGCGAGGGGTTTCGGGGAGGGGTGGGGTGGGGGGGGCCGTGCACATGCCTCAGCCCACCCACGTCACCAGCACCCCCCCCCCCCCCCCCCCCCCCCCCCCCACCCCCCCCCCCCCCACCCCCCCCCCCACCCCCCCCCCCCCCCCCCCCCCCCCCCCCCCCCCGCCCGCCCCCCCCCCCCCCCCCCCCCGCCCGGCGCCGCGGGGGGCGCGGCCCCCGGCCCCCCCCCCCCCCCC
>NZ_JBVHPV010000003.1:0-577281 GCF_055567715.1 Streptomyces sp. NPDC026377 | reverse complement strand
ACCTCTTCTACGCCGACGACTTCGACGGCAACGGCTACCACGAGATCTTCTGGCTGTCCGGCCTGAAGAACACCGGCATGGCGCCCTGACACACCCGGGCGGGCCCGGCAGCAGGCAGGGCGAGGGCAGCGAGCCTTCGCCCTGCCGACGCGACTGGGGCCGGGCATACGGGAACTGGGTTCGGGAATGGGACTGGCGCTCGCAGCAACCAGCCGGACCGCCTCCCGCAGGTTGGCGTGTCAAGTGGAGGGGTACCGCCGTAAAGGATGCCCGTCGGCCCGACGCTTTCGTCAGTCGTGCCACGGCCCGGCCTCGTCCCTCAACCTGCTTTGAGCGAGCCTCCGTTGTTCTGAGCAAGGCCCGCTGCACCCCGTCGAAGGTCACCCTGCACTCGGCGAGCACATCCCGTACGACACCGGGCCGGGGTGATGAGGAGCCACACGGCCGGCTCAGGCCGTAGCCCGGTCGCATACGCCAACGTCTCCCTGGCCGCTCCGGTCAGCAGCACCGCCCTGGCCCCGGCCGGGATGTGATCGCCGAGTCCTCCGTCGCCAGCAGACCCGCCGCTCGCAGTTCAGCGAGAAGGACCTCGTGCAAGCGGAGCCAGGCGCCGGCCTCAGTCCAGTCCAGTCCCGGAGCCGGCACCAGGCGGTCACTCCTGAACAGCCAACGACTTGGATAGGCACATCGCGCCGGCCACGCCTGCGTCCGAGTCATCCTGGGCCAGCCCTACCTGGCTGAACCCGCCGGTCACATCACTCCGGCGAGCGCCATCTTCACCAGCTCGCGCCGCGCCTGCGGCGGCTCATACGACAAGCCGTGGCGCCGTAGCAGGGCCTGACCACTGGCCCCTCGTACCGTTGCACGTGCCGCTCAGGGGGCGGCCGGAACATGGGCGTCATACCCGGTCACTGTCCAGGCAAAGCATGGACGGTGTAGAGGAACCAGGAGTCGCACTGGGCGCACTCTCAGTCGTCGGTGTCCGCGACCGGTGTCCGGCCGCAGGTATCGATGACACAGCCGGCTTCGAGACGAAGGTGGTGGCCAAGGCCATGGTCCGCCGGGCGGTCGCGGACCGCATCCCCGTAGTGATCTGCCTATTTACGGCTTCCACTCCACGCTGGACTCGCCCTTCGTGCTGTGGCCGCAACCCATGCCGAACTTCCAGTAGCTTTTGAGTGCAGCGCCCCCCAGTCCCGCCGACCATTCCTGATCGGCATCGCCCACGAAGTACGGGACGTGCCTCGGTCGTGGGGCGGTCGGCCGTCAGGCCGCCGCAGCCGGGGATGCACCCCAGCGGTCGTAAGGGTTGGCGTCAGAGGCTGGGGTGTGGGCGGACGAGGCCGGATTGGTAAGCGACAACGACGAGCTGAGCGCGGTCGCGGGCGTGCAGTTTGGTCATGGCGCGGTGGATGTGGGTACGGGCGGTGAGCGGGCTGATGACGAGTCGGTCCGCGATCTCGGCGTTGGACAGCCCCTCCGCTGCCAGGGCCATGACCTCGCGTTCGCGGGCGGTGAGGTCGCCGAGGCTGACTGGGCCGGCGGCCGTGGTGCTCTGGTCCGCTGTGGTGAGGAAGCGGGTGATGAGAGCACGGGTGGCTTGCGGCGAGAGCAAGGCGTCGCCGGCGGCGACGGTGTGGATGGCCGCCAGGAGGTCATCGGCTCCCACATCCTTGCCCAGGAAGCCGGCCGCGCCGGCGCGCAGGGCCTGGGCGACGTACTCATCGATCTCGAACGTGGTGAGTATCAGCACGTGGGTGTCGGCAAGGTCTGGATCGGCGCAGATGGCGGTGGTGGCCGCGAGCCCGTCGGTGCCTGGCATGCGGATGTCCATGACGACGACGTCGGGACGCTCGGTGCGGGTCAGCGCGATGGCTTCGGCCCCGTCGGCGGCTTCGGCCACGACCTCCAGGTCGGGGTCGGAGTCGACAAGGAGACGGAACGTGGCGCGCAGCAGTGTCTGGTCGTCGGCCAGCAGGACACGGATCGTCATGGGGGGGCTCTTCTTCGATGGGCGGGTGAAGGGCGGGCGTACCCAGTGTCGTTCCATGATGGTGGGCAGGGCCACCGACGGGTTGCGTCAGGCGGCCCTGGCGTTGCATGGCCGCGTCGCTAGACGGTCGTCAGGGATGGGGGTTCGGGCGTGGTAGCGGCTCCGGGGGTGTGGGTGAGCGCTTCTCCTCCGATGTCTACGCGGGGCAGGACCCGTAGCAGTCGGCGGGGCATCCACCACGCTGTGTGGCCGAGCAGAGCCAGGGCGGCGGGAACGATGGCCATGCGGACGACGAAGGCGTCGAACAGGACGGCCATGGCCATGCCGAAGCCGATCATTTTGATCAGCGGGTCCGTGCCGCCGATGAATCCGGAGAAGACGGACATCATGATGAGAGCTGCCGCGACGACGACCCGGGCGCTGGTGCGCATGCCGGAGACGATCGCGTCGCGAGGGGATTCGCCGTGGGTGTGCGCCTCCCGGATCCGGGAGACCAGGAAGACTTCGTAGTCCATGGCGAGGCCGAAGACGATGCCTACCAGGAAGATCGGCATCAGGCTCATGATGGGGCCGGTGGCGTGCACGCCGAGGAGGCTCGCGCCCCAGCCCCACTGGAACACGGCGACCACCGCGCCCAGCGCGGCCAGCACCGACAGCAGGAAGCCGACGGCCGCCTTCAGCGGAACCAGCACGGACCTGAAGACGATCATCAGCAGGAGGAAGGCGAGGGTGACGACGATCCCGAGGTAGGGGATGAGCGCGTCCTGCACCTTCTGGGCGCTGTCGATGCTGATCGCGGTGGAGCCGGTGACGGCGAAGGTCGCTCCTGTGCCCGTGGTGATCGCGGCCCGCTGACCGCGCAGGGTGTGGATCAGGTCATCGGTCCTGGTGTCGGTGGGCGCGGTGGAGGGGACGGCGGACAGGATCGCGGTGGCGCCGGCCGGGTCGGACCGGGCGGGCGAGACGGAGACGATGCCCGGGGTGGAAGCGATCCTCTGGGCGATCGTGGTGGCGGCCGTGTGCGGGTCGGCCGCGCCCTGGGCGTCGACAACGATGGTGAGTGGGCCGTTGAAGCCGGGGCCGAACGCCTTGGCGAGGTTGTCGTAGGCGCGGCGTTCGGAGGTGGAGGTGGGCTTTGAACCGTCCCCGCTGCTGCCCAAGTGGAGTGAGGTCACCGGGGATGCGACGACGCCGAGACCGACGAGGGCGAACACCAGGATCGGCCAGGAGCGTCGCAGTACGAATCGGCCCCAGCGGGTGCCGCCGGATACCTTGCCCGAGTGCTGATCGCGGCGGCCGGGCGGGGCTTTGCGGGTCTTGCGGGCGAGGACGGCCCGCGGCGCGAGGCCGAGCAGAGCGGGAACGAGCGTGACGGAGATCAGGACGGCGACTGCGACCGCCCCTGCGGCGGCCAACCCCATCTTGGTCAGCGCGGGGATGCCGACGACCGAGAGACCGGCCAGGCCGATGATCACGGTGAGGCCGGCGAAGACGACGGCGGATCCGGCGGTCGCGACGGCACGTCCGGCGGCTTCCTGCGGGGGGTGTCCCTTGGCGCGCTCTTCGCGGTAGCGGGAGATGACCAGGACGGCGTAGTCGATGCCCACGGCGAGGCCGAGCATGTTGGCCAGCGACGTCGTGGTGGCCGACAGGCCCAGCGTGCTGCCCAGGGCCAGGATCGCGGCGACGCTTACGCCGACCGTGAGCAGGGCGTTGAGCAAGGGCAACCCGGCTGCGACAAGCGAGCCGAACGTGACCAGCAGCACGAGGGCTGCGGCGATGATTCCGATCCCCTCGCTCGCTCCGCCCGCGGAGGCAGGGGTGGCGAGCGCCGTGCCGCCGGCCTCCACGCTCACTCCGGCGTCCCGGCCATGCTCGACGGCCCGCTCAAGGGTGCTCTTGGCGGCGGCCGTCAGCTCCTTGGCGGGCACCTGGTAGCTCACGTTGACGTAGGCAGTGGTGCCGTCCGGGCTGACTGTGTGGGCCTTGAAGGGGTTGGCCGCGCCGGCGACCTGGGGGCCGCCCGCGACCTCGGAGACGACCTGGTCGACTACAGCCTGGTGCTCCGGCGCGGTGATCTTCTGTCCCGCCGGTGCGACGAAGACGATCCGGGCGTTGGCGCCGTCGGCGGCCGAGCGCGGGAAGTTCTGCTCGATCTGGGTGAGCGCCTTCTGGGACTCGGTGCCCGGCATCGAGAACCCATCGTCCGGCGCGGAGGGGGCCAGCGCTGCGCCGGCCCCCGCAGCGGCCAGGATGAGCACCCACATCAAGGGAAACAGCCATCGGCGCCGGAACGCCAGCCGGCCCAGTCGATACAGGTATGCAGCCATGGGAAGAGGGCCTCCAGCGCTCGTCTCGGATTACCCGACAAGGCTGCGGTGCGAGGGATGCCACGGTCGTCGTGCGGATGCCGACATTCGCGCTACTGCATCCTGCGTACGGACAGGCAGGTCACAAGTCTGCGACCAACCGATACACCACCGGGCCCCGGGCAGTGCGGAGCCGCGCGCGGGGACAAGGATCGCTCTGGCTGCCCCGTCATACAGCAGCGGCAGTATCCGCAGTCGGCGCATGTCGGCGCGTGTATGACGACAGCCACGCACCGGCCCGGCGACGATGGCTGTGAACGCGCACCCGAGGCTGGACAGGGACCCGACATGATCAGCAGATGGCGGCAAGCCCTCCGCGCCCACCCCCGCGCCGGCGACGCGATGGTGGCCGTCCTGTGCCTGGTGCTGGCCGGTCCGGGCACGATCCCGCACTTCCGCGGCGTCGACGTACCTTGGTGGCCCGCCACGCTCATCGCCGCTATCGGCAGCGCAGCCCTGCTGTGGCGCCGCGACCGGCCCCTGGCCGTCCTGGCGATCACCGCTGTCTGCGGCGCAGCGATCGGTACTCTCGGCTACCTGCCCACCATCCTGCTCCTCGCCCCTCTCCTCATCGCCCTGTACACAGCCACCCTCCGGTGCCCGCCCCGCGTCGCGTACCCGGGCGTGAGCCTGAGTGCCGCAGCTGTGATCGTCGCCGCCCTCCTCGGCGGCCCAGCGCACGAACCCCTGGTACTCAAGACCGCTGCCCCCGCAGCCTGGCTCCTGCTCCCGGCAGCCCTCGGCAGCCTCACCCGACTCCAGCACACCCTGCTGGCCGCGGAGCGCACTCGCGCCGAGCGTGCCGAACAGACCCGCGAGGAGGTAGCCCGCCACCGTGTCGCCGAAGAACGCCTGCGCATCGCCCGGGAGCTCCACGATGTCGTCGCACACCACCTCGCCCTGGCCAACGCCCAGGCCAACACCGTTGCCCGACTGCTGCACAGCAACCCCGCCCAGGCGCAGCACCTCATTGAACAGCTCACCACCACTACCGGGGAAGCCCTGCGCGAGATGAAGGCCACCGTCGGACTCATGCGCGAACCCGACGACACCGCTCCCACGGATCCCGCACCCAGGTTGACTCAACTCGCTTCCCTGCTTCATTCGTTTGCCGCAGGAGGTCTCCACGCCACGGTCACCGTCGAGGGCACGGCCCGGCCCCTGCCCCCCGGGGTTGATCTGACGGCCTACCGGATCGTTCAGGAAGCGCTGACGAACGTCACCAAACACGCCGTCACCGGACAAGCCGAGGTCCATCTCGCCTACACGAACAGCCGCCTGCGGATCGTCGTCACAAACCCGGGGCCCACTCGCGCGACGTCGTCGACCACATCCGGCTACGGCATCCTCGGTATGCGCGAACGCGCCCGGTCCGTCGGCGGAAGGCTTAGCACACACCGACAACCGGACGGCGGCTTCACCGTGACCGCCGAACTGCCAACCGGATGACCCACGCAGCTCACGCCTACCCGGCGCTGCTACTCGCCTGCCGCAACCTGGCGGAGGCGCCACACCCTATCGCTCGGTGCAGATCTACAGGCACCTGGAGGCAGACCGAAGGCTTCTGGCTGCCCACTGAGTCGTGCCGACCACCTTGATCCGTACACCCTGCCGCCCCAGGACTTCACTGTGACTGAGCGCGGCACCTGGCCTGATAGGACAGCTTCAATGCACAATAACGGCTAGCAGCAGGCGTGAAGCAGAGCTACCAGCGGGCACGCAGCACGCCGTCGCTGTCAGGCAGAACGGCGCAGAGCAGTGGGTGACATTCGTCGAGGTACGTAGGCAGCGCGCAGGCTGCCCGCGCGTCGGCCACCAGGGCGGTGAGCTCCTGGTGGCCGGTGTCGTCGACGATCGCGTGGCTGATCGTCCCGTTGTTCCCAGACGAACTCCGAGGACCCCTCCTCGGGCAGCGCGGCGAGGACCGCGTCGACATCGGGGTTCAGGTCGGGCCAGACAGTCAGCAGGGCACGCGGGCCGAGGGCGGCGCGCACCGTATGGAGGTTCTCCGGCCCGAGGCGGTGCCAGCGAGTGGCGTTGCGGATACAGGTCTCCTCCAGGAGCAGCGTCCGACGTGCGGTCAGCTGCGTGCACACGCGTCCCCAGAAGTCCGCGTCGGCGGCCTCCGAAACTTCCGGTTCGTCGAGCTCAACCGCGTAGGGCGAGGCCGCCATCGGCTCTGGGAAGAGGCCGAGTTCGCGAGTGCGGGTTACGGCGTCCGCGCAGGGCCGATGACTCCCGACATACACGTACTGGTCCCACCCGACGTGGACGGTGAACACCTCCCCCGCCTCCAGCCGGCACCAGGCGCCCTGATCGCGCAGCATGGCACGGACGAGCTCCAGAGCCACCGCGAGAGAGACCTCGGCCCCGTCGTGGTAGCCGGCCAGGTCGGGCGGGAAGAGCCCGACCAGGCCGTGCCCCTCAACCGGCGGCTCGACGCCGAAGTGGATGAAGCCGGTCACCTCGGGCTCGCGGATCTCCGGCCGGTCAACGCCCGAGGACTTACTCGACTGGCACGGCATCGACTGGGCCACATGCGAGGAGAACCTACGGCGTCCTTCCTGCTGGGGCAGGGTCAAGCGGTCTTGGAACCGGTGACGGCCCTGTTGCGAGCCGCGGAGAGGACTCGGCCGCGTCAGCAGGTGACTTCGAAACTCATGAGGATCCACGCAGTCCTCGGCCGGACGACGACGACGTCAGAGCTCGTCAACAAGGGGCTGTCACACGCGTGACGAAGACACGCTCCGTCTCCACCGGAGTCGCGGCCCACCCGGGTTCGCGCAGCGACACTGACACCCCTCTCTCTTCCTACGTACGTCGGCCTTCACCACCCACCACCAAGTGGTGAAGGCCGACGTCACGCGCCGGGGCCGGACCATGTGCCGACAGTGTCCTGTCGGCCCGGATACCGACCGGAGGGGAGATGCCTTTGCTACTTGACGGTGGCCTTGCTCTGCCTGATGAAGGCCGGGCCCGCGGCCGGCTTGACCATGGTGGAGGTCGTGGTCACGGTGGCGTTGCGTACCGTCAGCCCGGCCTTCGATCTGATCGACACCGAGGACAGGGTCAGTCCGTTGATCGGCTGCTCCGGCACGCCGATGATCTGACCGGCCGCCTCGGCGCCGGTCGCGGTGACCTTGGCGATGGTGATGCCGTGGTAGTGCGGCGCGGTGCTGGTGATCGCCTGGGCGGCGTCACCGTCCGCGGGAACCTGCGGGTAGTACCCCGTTATCTGGATCGGGGTCCTTACGCCGGTCATCGTGAGGTTCTTGTACGTGATGTCGTGGACGTCGCCGCCACGGCCCCGCGCGGTCTTGAGGCGGGCCCCCGCGCTGGTGCCGGTCAGGGTGTTGTCGTGGATGTTGATGTCGTAGACGCCGCCGCCCGTGTAGCTGCCGATGGACAGTCCATGGCCGTGCAGAATCACGCAGTTGCTCAGCGAGATGTCGTGGGACGGGCCCTGCGACGAGGAGGCGATGGCGATGTTGTCGTCCCCGGTGTCGATCGTGCTGTTGGTCACCGCGACTACCGACGACGACCACACATCGATTCCGTCGGTGTTGGGCGCGTCCGACGGCGCCGAGATCGTGATCCGGTCGACGTCGACCTTCGTCACCTTCGTGAGTGAGATATTCACGTTCGGGGCGTTCTTCAGCGTGATCCCGGTGATCTTCACGTTCGAGGTGTCGGTCGCGAGAATCAGGCCGGGCCGGGACGGCTGGGTCTGGGCCGCCTTGATCGCCGCCAGTTCTTGGCCCGCCCAGTTCTTGGCCCACCACGGGGCGCCCTGACCCTCGATCGTGCCCGCACCACTGATGGTGAGGTTCCTCGGTAGATCCCACCATGGTTGACACAACGCCAGGCCACCCCACCGCCCACCCCTCCACCTGAGACCACCCCGGACGGCTCTCACTCAAACTGCAACACCCCATGCCAGCCCACACGCCCACTCCAACTCCCACCAGAGCTGAATAACCTGGTACCGGCCGGGCGGAGCGCGGCAGTGGTCGTCATACGTGGGGAGGAACGGGTTGTGGGCTGGTACGTGCTGGTGGAGCGGGTCAAGTACGGGGAGTGGGAACTGGTGGACAAGATCTCCGTCGAAGGCGGAGAGGAGGCGGCTCTTGCGCGCGGTGAGGATACCGCTCGTACCCGTCCCCCATGGGGCAGCACCGATTCCGACCCGTGCGGCCGGCTGGTCTTCCGCACCTCACCGACGAGCTGGCTCGTTGAGCTGACCCAGTCGTCCTGGGCCAAAGGCGACAAGTCACCGACCACGTACACCGAGCACTTGAACATCCGTGTGGCCGAGCTCGTTCACGTGCAGGAGCTGGTCCCTACCGAGCCTCCCAAGAAGGGCCGCTTCGGCCGGTGAACCCCTCGCGCTGCCCTTCCCTCGCACCGACGGAAACTCCAGGGAGTGCGCGTGACGAATGATCGCGGGCCTTCTCTCCTCGGCTTGAAGTGCTTCCCGGGCGGGCGGATCCTCGTGACTGTTCCCACCCTGGACCTGCTCGCGCGGCTGTGGGAGATCGCGAGGCCGCTGATTCCGCCGTCGAAGGTGCGGCCACAAGGTGGCGGGCCAGGACACTCCGAGGCCGGAGGAGAGGACGTCGGACTTCTGCTCGTGCGAGCTCAGGGCCTCGCGCAGCAGGGTGAAGTACTCCTCGGCGCCCTTGTCGTTGATCTCGCACCCGAGGCGGGGTGGTCCCCCGGCGGTGCTCGGCGAGAACTCGTGCGCGATGACGGTTCCCTGCTTGGCCATCTGCTTGAGCACGTGGTAGATCGGGCCCGGCTTGGCGTTGGACCACTCGTGGGCGCCCCTGAATTCGAGGTTGTTGCGTACCTGGTAGCCATGGGCCCGTCCGTGCGGACCGCGCCGAGGACCAGTTGCCGTTTCACCGACATGGGCCTCTTCCTCGTAGATCATTCAGGCGAGTCCCACCCCTATACAAGTTTGACTAGGCGCGCAGTCCCCTGTAGCTTCAAAAGCCTACTCAAGTTTGATTAACGAGCCGGGGGGGGAGGCGGCACCACCACGGTGCCCACTTCGGAAGTCTCTAGTCAAGTTTGATCACCGATCGGAGGAGGGTGCTTTGCTTGACCACGATCTGGCGATCGCCGTCGAAGGTCTGCAGAAGAAGTACGGGGAGAAGCGGGTTCTCGACGGCCTCGATCTGACGGTCCGAGCCGGAACCGTCCAGGGGATTCTCGGCCCGAACGGCGCCGGGAAGACCACGGCCGTACGCATCATGTCCACGCTCCTGCGGCCCGACGAGGGGCGCGTGACGGTGGCAGGCATCGACGCAAGGTCCCGGGCCGACGAGGTGCGCTCGCGGATCGGGCTGCTCGGTCAGAGTGCCGCCGTCGATGAGGAGCTCAGCGGTCGCCAGAACCTGGAGATGTTCGGACGGCTCTACCACCTCGGCGCACGCCGCGCGGGAGTCCGAGCCGATGAGCTCCTGAGCCAGTTCGGGCTCACGGACACCGGGAACAAGGCCGTCAAGCAGTACAGCGGCGGCATGCGGCGCAGGCTCGACCTCGCGGCCTCCCTGATTTCTCAGCCCCAGGTCCTGTTCCTGGACGAGCCCACGACCGGGCTCGACCCCCGCGGCCGCACGGAGGTGTGGAACGCGGTGCGCTCCCTGGTCGGCGACGGCACGACCGTACTGCTGACCACGCAGTACCTGGAGGAAGCCGACCAGCTGGCCGACCAGATCGCGGTCATCAACCATGGGAAGGTCATCGCGGAGGGCACGGCGGACGAGCTGAAGACCAAGACGGGCGGCGACCGCATCGACATGGTCCTGCACGATGCCGGCCAACTGGCCCGCGCGGCCTCGCTCCTGCCCGGCGAAGTGACGGTGGACGAGGACCGGCGGATGGTCAGCGCCTCGGTCAGCAACCGAATGGCCGCGCTGACCGAGACCGTCCGGGCGCTGGAATGGGCCGGTATCCAGGCCGAGGACATCGCCGTACGCCGGCCCACCCTCGACGAAGTGTTCATGCACCTGACGAAGGAGGATGCCGCATGAGTGCGGCCCACACTGTCAGCACACCGCACGGCACGGGCTCGAAGCTCAGCTGGGCGGCCGTCGACTCCTGGACGATGACCCGACGCGAACTGGCCCACTGGGCCCGCCAACCAGTGCGGGTCGTCGTCGGACTGGTATTCCCCGTGATGATGCTGCTGATGTTCAGCTACCTCATCGGCGGCGGGCAGGGCGTCCAGGGCGATTTCAAGGCCTACCTGGTCCCCGGCATGCTCACCATGACCATGGCCTTCGGACTCGAAGCGACGATGCTCTCGGTCACCCAGGATCTCGGCAAGGGCGTCATCGACCGGTTCCGCTCGATGCCGATGAACTCCGGCGCCGTCCTCGTCGGCCGCAGCGTCGCCGACATGCTGCAGTCCGCGGTCGGCCTCACGGTGATGATCGCGGTCGGATACGCGATCGGCTGGCGCTGGCACGAAGGCTTCGTCTCCTTTCTGGGAGCGGTGGGCCTGCTGTTGCTGCTGCGGTTCGCGATGCTGTGGATCGGCATCTACCTGGCCATGGTCGCGGGCAAGCCGGAACTGGTGCAGGCCGTGCAGATCCTGGTCTGGCCGGTCAGCTTCCTCTCCAACGCCATCGCCTCGCCCGAGTCGATGCCCTCCTGGCTCGGCGCGATCGTGGAGTGGAACCCGATGTCGGCGACGGCCACCGCCGTCCGCGGTCTGTTCGGTAACCCGGGCGGAGCCGCTGACTCCTGGGCCGCCCAGCACGCCGAACTTCTCGCGCTGGTCTGGCCGGTGGTCCTGATCGCGGTGTTCCTCCCGCTGGGAGTGAAGAGATTCAGGGGTTTGAGCCGCTGACGATCCCGGCTCCGGCCTTTGATCCACCAACCGGATCGGATGTCCGGGTCTCCGTGCGTCCACTGGCCAGTGGCCCGAAGGCGACGGCCTCGTCCGCTTTCGGGCCCGGCACGCCGTCGGGCGCACCACCCGGCATTCGGCTGCCACGGCGAGCAGGTCCGTGCACGGCGGCCCCGCAGGGACCGATGCTGAGAGGTACGGGTACGTGGGCAGCGCGCGCCGCGAAGACAGGATCGGTCACCACGGCGCGCGCCTTGGACTGCTCGACCAGCGCGGCGGGCGGGTTCGCGGGGCCCCGGCCCGGGCCGCAGGAACACCACGCGGCAGCCGGTCAGATGAACCACGAACTGCACCAGGACGGAGTCGACGCGGTCGGCCAGGAACAACTCCACACCGTCGCCAGGCTCGAGCCCCTGCCGCCTCGGCGCATACCCCAGGCGCCAGCCGTACGGGATCAGTCGAGGGCCCCGACGACCTCGCCGAGGTCGACGAACTTGAAGCCGGTCGCCTCGCGGTCACCATCGGCCGGGGTTTCCTGGCCGTCCTGGACAACGAGCAGGCCGTGGGGGTAGCGCGCGCCGAGGGGGGCGTTCAGGGCGGCGGCGCCGTCGCAGACCTCGGAGCCGTCGAGCGCGGCGGAGGCCGCCGTGATACGGAAGGCGCCTTCGAACTCGTGGCCGTCCTCGCGCTCGCGGTCATAGGCGGCGAAGGTGTTGTCGCCTTGGCTGGAGGCGAGCAGGTAGCCGTCGCCGTCCGGCTCCGTGACCAGCGTGAGCCCCTCGACATCGGCCGTCAGGCGCTTGCCGCCGTAGCCGGGGTCGGCGCCCGGGGTGCACTCCTCGGTCTGCTCGTCGTACGTGCCGGGAACTCCGTACTCGCGTACCTTGTCGATCAGCTTCGGCGTGCCGGTCAGGCCCGCGTCGATGCGCCAGATGCCGACGTCCTCCTGCCCCGCGTACAGAGTGCCGTCCGCGGGGTCGACGACCATGCCCTCGACCTGAGGCAGCTGCCCGGGCTCGGCGCACGGCGTCCAGGTGGCGCCGTTGGGCAGCCGGAACGAGGACGGCAGGTCGATTGTGCGCACCTGGTGGTACCCGACCGTACCGGCCGGGGTGGCGACCAGCTCCAGCAGGGCGATCCGGGTGCGGTTGCGCTGACTGACCAGGGCGTAGGAGCGGCCGGTCCTGCGGTCGGTCCAAGTGGCCAGACCGTAGGCGGTCTTCTGCTTGTTGATCTCGGCCTGGTCGGCGGAGAAGACCGGGCGCGCGCCGGGGTCGGTGACGTCGGTGAGCGGGCCGCCGGGCTTGTCCCGGTCGATACGGTAGATCCGCAGCCGGTCGTTGCCGCGGTCGCTGACCACGGCGACGTCGGCGCGCCCGCCGGCCAGGCGCAGGCCCTCAACGAGGTCGACGTTGTTGAAGCGGCCGGGGGCGTCGTCGGCGCCCGGGCCGGCGGGGGCGGGGATCGACTGCACCTGACGGGCGTCCAGGTCGTACACCCGCAGACCGCCCTTCTTGGCGGTGGCCACGACCAGGCTGCGGCCGGGTTCGGCGGCGTTGCGCCAGATCGCCGGGTCATCCGCGTTGGCATCGCCGCCGGCCTTGTCGTCGTACAGCGGCGCGGTCTCGGCCTTGGGCCGGATGCTGCTGATCGAGGAGGCCCGGGCCGGGAGGGCCGCGGAGGCCGCGAGCGCCGTACAAAGCACGAACGTGGAAACGCGAGCGGCGATACGTATCGTCATTCTTCTACCTTTAGAAGGGGTTTACCCTGACGGCAAGACACTCGTGTCAAGAATTGCCGTGTTCGCGACGAGGTAGTGTCCGGCAGTTGAACACTTTACAAAGCCCCATGCCGGGCTTCGCCACCCGGTGCACGCGTGGCCGGGTAGCCGGGTAGCCGGGTAGCCGGGTAGCCGGGTAGCCGCACAAGGCAAGCAGGACACGGTCACGAGGCAACCTCCGATCCGTCGCTGCGCTCACAGGCCCGTGCGGTCCCGCTCTCCTTGGGTCAGCTTCCGGCGTTACCGCGGTTGCGCAGAAGGTTCACAGCCCGGTCGAAGGCCGACTCCGTCGATAATCCGGTCCGCCGCCGACTTCGAGACCCCGAACAGCGGGGCGAGCTGCCGCATTCAGCTCCATCGAGCGCGGCTACAGCGACGACATCCACGAGTACACCAACGACCTGTACTGCCGAAACTGGCTGCACGAGGCGTGGCTCCTGCTGGACGAACACACCGTCCAGCTCTGGACCCCGCAGATCAAAGCCCTGGACGACCGGTACAAGGCCGCGGCCATCGACGACGATGGCCAACACTCGACCAGTTCCACAGGCTCCCCGGCCGCGCCATCGGCGCCGACCCGGGCACAGCCATACCCGGACACAGCCATACCCGGAGCCCCCGGGCTCTCCGATCCTACGAATGACCGTCAGACCCACGCCTGGAAAGGTAGGAACCTGCGTGGCCCGGAGCTGCACCCCCCGGGAGGGGCGTCAGGTTCTTCGGTGACCCGGCCGAGCGCGTGCAGACGTCCACACGCGCACCCGTTGGGCGATCTGTACGGGTTCCCAGGTCTCCCGTAGGCTCCACGGCATGGACCATGGCGAGACGCCGGCCCACCGCTCAGAGGAGGTGGAGTGTGGGGCAGTGCCGGGGAAGGTGACCCCAACGGGCCGTCGCACTGCCGCCGTTGGCAACCGGGACTTCCGGCTCCTGTGGATCGGCGAGACCGTCAGTCAGGCCGGCAGCGCGGTCACCGTCGTGGCGCTTCCCCTCGTCGCCGCTGTCACCCTGCGCGCCAGCACCTTCACCCTGGGCCTCCTCACCGCCGCCGCATGGCTGCCCTGGCTGCTGATCGGTCTGCTGGCGGGAGTGTGGGTCGACCGGGTGCGTCGCCGCATCCTGATGATGGCCTGTCATGTTACGTCTGCTGTGCTGCTCGCGAGTGTTCCTTTTGCCGCCTGGATCGGTGTGCTCACTGTTCCGTACCTGTTGTGCGTGGCCCTGCTCGCGGGAACCGCTGCTGTCTTCAGTACGACGGCCTCTACCGCGTACGTCCCTGTACTGATCGGCCCGGCCGGTCTGGCGAGGGCGAACGCGCTCCTCCAGGGCAGCCAGCAGGCATCCACCATCACCGGCCGCGGCCTGGGCGGACTCCTGGTCCAGCTCCTCGGTCCGGCGACCGCCCTGGTGGCGGATGCGGTGTCCTTCCTGGTGTCCGCCTTGTGCCTGAGGGGCATCGCGCACCGCGAGCCCCTCAGGGCCACGGGGGGGCGAGCGGGCACGGTTGCCAGGGAACTGCGCGAGGGCGTCTCGTTCGTGCGACGCGACGTGTACCTTCGGTCGCTCGCGCTCTTCGGCGGCGCCACCAATCTCGCCCTGACGGGCCTGCAGACTGTGCAAGTCGCCTTCGTCGTACGTGATCTGCGGCTTCCCGCCGGAATGGTAGGTGTCCTGCTCGCGGGTTTCGGGGTGGGCGGAATCGCCGGGGCAGTGCTGGCCGGGGCCTTGGCACGCAGGTTCGGCACCGCTCGCTCCGTGCTGCTGAGCTTCTTCGCCGCCGCGCCGATGGGGCTCTTCATCCCGCTGGCGCACCCCGGCTGGAGTGTCGCCCTGCTGGCGATCGGTTTCATCTGCATGGGGGTGGGGATCGCTGCGACGAACGTCACCGTCACCACGTTTTACCAGGGCTACTGTCCGCAGGAACTGCTGGGCCGGGTGAACGCCACGCTCCGGTTCCTCAATCGGGGTGCGATCCCGGTGGGCGCCCTGCTCTTCGGGGCCTTGGGGAGCACGGTGGGCAACCGCACAACGCTCTGGACCGCCACGGTGTGCCTGGTGCTGGCGGGGCTGCCGCTGCTCACCTCGGCACTGCGAAATCGCCGGGACTTCCCCAGGGCCCCGTCGGCGGCGGAGTAAGAGCGGCCAGGGCGTCGAGGAGCGGCTCCGCACCGTAGCGCAGGCAGTCCGTCACAGGCAGCCCCAGTTCATCCTCCGTCCGTGCGATCACCTGCTTCGCCTTGTCGTCGGTCATGCCCTCGGTAATCAGCGAGACCCCGGCAGCCCGGGCCCCGGGCCCCCCACGCCCCCAGCTGGACGCCTCCTCATTCATCCTGACGACCTCGGAGAGCGGAGGCAGGGGGCGGTCCGCGTGCCCCGCGAGGTGGGTGGCGCGTGGATCGTGGCACACCAGGAGGTGGTCGGGACGGGCGCCCTGGAGCAGCCCCAGGGGCACGTGAGCGTGGGCGTAGTGATTGAGCGCGCCCTGTCCCTCGACGAACAGCCATCGCACGTCCTTCAGGAGCCGTGCCACCCGGGACTCCACCAACCCGACGAGGAAGTCGCCCGGCAGTCGGTCCACGGCGAGGCCCTCGCCAGCGATCATGATTCCGGTCTGGCCGGTGGCGAGGAAGCCGCTGGACCAGTGGCGTCGGCGCGCCGCCCGGTCGAGTTCGAGCATCAGGGTCTTCTTGCCGATGCAGCAGTCGGAGCCGACCGCCAGCACCGTCCGCGTCCCGGACGGGTGTGGCAGGCCGGTCGCCTCGGGGAACTCGTCCGGCGGGCGGCGCACGTCCCAGATGGTGCTGCCCGACGCGGCGGCGGCCGCCGCCAGTTCCGCGTCGTCGGCAAGGTAGGCGTGCAGTCCGCTAACCAGGTCCAGGCCGTGCGTGGCGGCCCGCAGCGCGGTGTCGCGCAGTTCGGCGGGGAGCTGGTGCCCCGAAGGCGCGACACCGACGAGCAGGGTGTCCGGGCGCAGCGGCAGCGCCTGTTCCAGGGCGGCCACTACGGGGATACCGTGTCCCACACCGGTCCCCAGTGCCTCTGCGACCGTCTGTCCGGCGTGCTCTTGGTCGATGACCGCCACCACCTCGTGGGGGCTGTATCGGATGACCCCCACGGCGGTCTTCGCTGCCTGCCAGTGCAGTCGGCGGTCCGCGTAGACGACCAGGCGTTTCACCGTGCCGCTCCTTGCGGGTACCCGGCGAGCGCCGGGTAGCGGCGTGTTGCCGACGCGATGATGGCACCGACCAAGCCGTGGTCGGGATCGAGCCCGGCCAGCACGGCGGCGCGTGCCAGGGACGCCTGCTCGTCCATGCTGGGAAGGGAGTTCACCTCCAGCAAGTGCAGTGCGCCGCCGTCGAGGCGGAAGTCGACCCGGGCGACATCCCGGCAGCCGAGGGCGGTCACCAATTGGACGGCCCAGCGCCGGGCAAGGTCGCTGACGTCGGCGGGCACATCGGCGGGAAGCTGGAGCTCGGCGTGTGCGGTGGCACGGTCCGGCTCGTTCTTGAGGGCATAGTCCATGATCCCTTCCTGTGGGCCGGACTTCTCGTGGACGAGGGCCCGCGCGGGCAGGAGAGCACCGCCGAACTCGTTGCGCACGGCCTCCAGAAAACCGACCGTCAGATCCGTACCCGCCACGAAGTCCTCCACCAGCAGTCCGTCGGGAAAGAGAGGCAGCAGCTCGGCGATGCGGTCCGCGGCGGCTTCGCGGGGCATCGCGCGGGGTCCGATGCCCATCGAACAGGCGCCGTAGTTGGGCTTCACGATGACCCGCTCACCGGCCGCGCCCCGGTCGAACTCCTCCGGCACGCGAATGAACTGAGCCGGAGGGGTGCGGATGCCCTCTGCCCGGGCCACGTGTTTGGTGAGGTTCTTGTCCAGGGCGACGGCCAGTGCCTGGGGAGGGGAAGCGGTGTAGGGGATGCCGAGCTCCTCCAGGAGGGTCGGGCAGGCGGACTGCCGCCATGGGCCCGACGAGCCCTCGGCCATGTTGAAGACCAGATGGGGCCGATACTTCCGCAACTCGGCGATGACATCAGGCAGGGGGCGGGAGACCTCTAGGGGCAGGACGTAGTGCCCGAGCCGGGACATGCTCGCGCACAGGCGCTTGAGAGTGGCCTCGTAGACGTAGACCGACTGTTCCACCGCGTCCGTGGCCCGGAGGTTGTGGGTGAGCGCGATGCGCATGCGCGGGGATCCCTTCAGATCAGGGTCGACGTGGAGATCCGGTACATGGTGCGGGGGACGCCTTCGGGGTAGTCGTTGACGGCGATGTGCTGAGTGGTCCGGTTGTCCCAGATGCACAGGTCGCCCGGTGTCCATTGCCACCGGCAGGTGAAGTGCACCTGTTCGATGTGGCGGAAGAGGAAGTGGAGGACGGCCACGCTCTCCTCGTGGGGGAGCTCCTCGATGTGTGAGGTGTAGTGCCGGTTCACATAGAGGGAGGGTGCACCCGTGCGGGGGTGGACCATGACTACGGGATGGCTGCTGGAGAGTTCCGGGTGACCGTTGTTGCGGGCGGTGTGCACCGCCGACAGGCCGCCCAGATAGTTCTTCATGCGCGGGGAGAGGGCCTCGTAGGCGGCGCGCGTACTGGACCACATGGTGGACCCGGCCCCGGACGGGACGTCCGCGCACAGCAGCAGTGTCGCCGGATTGGGAGCGTCAAGGTAGGTGAGGTCGGTGTGCCAGCGGTCGGCGCGCTGGTGGGTCTCCAGGACGGTGACCTGGGGGTGGTCGGGGAAGACCGGGGGGCCGTCACGGATGATCTCGCGTACCTTCCCCATGCGCCGGGCGAAGACGTCCAGTGTCGCGGAGGCGATGTCCTGCCCGGGGAAGAAGAGCACATGCCGCTCGGCCAGGAGCGCGTGGAGCACGGCTGTCTGCTCCGTGTCCAGATGGCGTACGTCAACGCCGGTGACGACCGTTCCGAGTCGGCCCGCTACCTCTGAGGTCTTCATGGAAAAAGCTCCCGCCACGCTTCCGGATCCTTGGGCAGGGCGCCTATCCCGGGCGCGTCGCTCAGCTGCGCCCGGCTTCGGGCGAACGAGACGCCGGCGAACGGGTCGTCGGCCAGCAGGAGCGCGCTGTCGAGGTCGAGGTGGTCGGCCAGCGGGGCCAGGACCGCGGCCGCGCTGATGCCGAGGCTCGTCTCGCCATTGCAGCCGAGGGTGACCGACAGCCCGTACCGCCGTGCCGCTTCGATGCCCCGCTGGGCACGGGTGAGGCCGCCCCAGTTGGCTTGTTTGACCACCAGCCCGTCGTACGAGGCCGCCCGGCGCGCGAGCGCCTGTTCGCCGACGCAGTGCTCGTCGCCGAGGACGGAGCAGCAGGACGACTCCTTGAATTGCGCCCGCTCCGCCGCGGTGGCCTCGCCCCGCAATGGCTCCTCGACCGCCTCGGCGCCGACCTCGGCGAGCACGGGCACCATCGACAGGGCGTGGGACAGCGTCCACGAGGCATTGGCGTCGACTCGGAGCAGTGCCTCGGGCAGCTCCCGCCGGATACGCTCCAGCCGGTGTGCCGCCGTCGTCAGCGCCTCGACCGGAGGGCCGCCCACTTTGGCCTTGACCGCCGTGTACCCCTGACTGCGCACATGGCCGAGCCAATGGCCCAACTCCGCTCCGTCGACCATCGGTACAGTGAAGAACGTTCGCCGGGGGTGCCCCGGCGAGAGTCCCCACGCCCGCCAAAGCGGCAGCCCGCGCAGTTTCGCCGAGAGGTCGGACAGCGCCATCTCCAGGCCTGCCCGCGCCGCGGGCAGGCCGTCCAGTGCGGCCAGCGCCGGGTCCCAGCTGTGCGGGTCCTCCGGGCGGGCGTGCGTCAGGTCCGCGCCCTGGGCGAGCGCCGTGTACGCACGCCCGACCGTGGTCGGGTCCTCCCACAGCGGGCACGGGGCCGCCTCGCCGATGCCCTCGGCCCCAGGCGCATCGGGAGAGGTGAGCCGCAGCAGGACCACGACCGTCCCCTCCTGCCGCACATAGGCGTTGACGAAGGGGGAACGCCAGCCCAGCGCGAGGCGCCGGTGCTGGAGGAAGATCATCAATGCCCTCCTTCGTGAAGTCGCGGCCCGGCGCCACCGCCGTCTTCGCCTGCCCCGGCGTGCCGCTCAGCCGCCGGAGGAGTCCAGATGGGCGATCAGCTCGTGCAGCGCCTGCTCGAACCAGGCCCGGTCGAGGCCCACTCCCGTGCTGCTCATCAGCTTGGTCTCGATGCCGGAGCGAGAGGTACGCAGCACCGCGTCGAAGGGCCCGTACCGCTCGTCGATCCAGGCGAACTGCACGGCCACACCCGCCACGTCGACGGTGGCGCGCGACGCGGGATGGGGTTCGGCTTCGGCGGGCACCGTGAGCCTGCCTTCTCCCGTCCGCTGGGCGATCAGACGCAGCTCCCGGCCACTGCCGCCCGGCGTGGCGTACACGACCTCGATCTCAGTGCCCGGATCGCCGCCCGCGAACAGCGCGGCACTGTCCACCGGGAGACCGCCCAGACGGGACGGCAGATCCAAGCTCTTGAGGAGCTCCGCGCTGTCCGGGGGCGAGGCCCACTCCCCTTCGTGGACGCCCTTCCGGGTCTGCCGGCGGAAGTGCCACAGCCCGGTGGGGGTACTCACCATCTCCGCCGTACGGCGTCGGCTCCAGTAGCTGCGCCGGGCGAAGGGGAGTTCGCCGAGCTCGACGGCGAACGCGGCGTCGACCGGGCGCATGCCCTGGTACAAAGCGAGCAGCTCCTCCTCACTGAAAGAGCCCTCCAGGACGGAGAGTTCAATCGTCGTCCAGTCCAGCCGGGCCGAGGCGGCCGCGTTGCCCATGTAGTCTCTGCCGGACCACAGCACATGCTCGGCGCTGATGGGGACGGCATGAGCGTGGCTCTTCCACAAGCAGGGGTGGTCGGCAGCCGGGAAGGCCCAGTCGTAGAAGAACTGCTTGACGCGCAACCGCCGTCCAGGGCCCCTTACCTCGTACCGGTAGGCGGAGGGGTTGTTCGTGGACCAGGGGGTGCGCCCTTCGGTGACACCGGGTTTGCGCCCGGGCGGGGCCTCCTTGCGCAGCGTTCCGGTCTCGACGGCGCAGTCCGCCGGGAGGTTGGCCGGCACATGGAGGACGAAGTTGCACCACTGTTGTGCTTCGGCCGCTGCCAACGGCTCGGGCCGGTCCTGGAGGAGCTCGGCGTCGGCCAGCGTCCGGAAGGGGAGTTCGTCGCTCATCTGCCGTCCATGCGGTCTCGGTGGGAAGGGGATCGGGAGGCGTCTCGTATGGGAACTTCCCTCTCACGCGCAGGCGCAGGCACAGCGGAAGCCGATCTCGAAGTGCCGGTCGAGCGCCAGATCTCGCCCCCGAAAGGCGACGGATGTCTGTTCGGGCAGGCTGCTCCAGGCCCCTCCCTTGATCACCGCGTAGGACCGGGGGTCATAGATGACGTCGAGGGCGTCGCGGCCCGCGCTGACGGGATGGAGAGGCGGGCCGTCGAAGGACGAGGCCGTCCACTCCCAGACGTTGCCGGACAGGTCCTGGACGCCGTAGGGACTCTCGCTGCCGGGGATGCCGCGCGTCCGGGAGGTGGTGAGCGGCGCCTGGTCGGCGAGACGAAGCAGCTCCGTACGCCAGGCGCGGATGCCCTCCCAGCCGGAAGGGCCGGGCGGTGGGAGGCAGTGCGTACGGGCCGCGTCGAAGGTGTCGCCCCAGGGCCAGGCGCGGCCGTCGTCCCCCTGTCCGGCCCGCTGCCACTCGCCTTCGGTGGGCAGCCGCTTGCCCACGGAACGGGCGTAGGCATAGGCGTCGAACCAGTCGACGCCGACGGCGGGATGGTCGGGGCCGCTGCGCCGATCCAGCAGACTGTTGCGCCAGTGCAGCTTGCTCTTCGGCTCCGCCGGGTGGCAGTAGCGGTGGTCGGCGGCGGCGGGGGACGAGGCGAAGGCGTCGTACTCGACGTTGCTGACGGGCAGCGTGTCGATGCGGAAGTCCGCGCACTCGCCGAGGTCCTCTGGATCGTCCCAGTCGAACTGGAGCGTGCGGGGGCTGAGGGCGGCGGGAGGGCCGCCCCGCGCACGGCCGCCTGGGACCCGGACCATCCCCTGGTGCGAATGGACGCCCCGGTGGACGGCGTCGATCGGGCACTGCGGCTCGTACGCGTCGTCCCGTGTTCCCTCGGGGAAGAGCTGTTCCTCCAGCGCGGCGAGCTCGTGCTTCTCCTCGCTCCCGGCGATCGCTGTGATCGCCCTGAGGACGACCGCGTGGCCGAGCCCTACCGGTTTGCCGGCGGTCCCGGTCACCCGGTCGCTCGCCCTGCCGACGATGACGAAGAGGTCTGCCAGCACCTCTTCGATGCGGAGTGTGCCCGCCAGCCCGATCGCCTCGAACGCGACGAAGTCCTCGTAGTCGTGTGTCAGCCAGGCCACTGCGGCGCGGGTCTCGGGGTGTTCAGGGGCCCGTGCGGCCAACGCCTGGATCAGGGCGTGCCGGACCCACGGGAGGTCGTGCACGGCCGCGACGCCGCACAGTTCCTCCAGCTCGGTGGTCGGCGCGTGGGCGGCAGCGCCGCGCAGCTCGCTCAGGGCCTGCTGGATTACGGCGGGTGAGCGCTCGGCGATACGGGTGTCCAGGTCAGAGAGAATGTCGCGCCAGTGTGCCACTTCCACCCTCCAGGAAGGGCTTGCGGAAATCGCGAAAGAAAGCCGCAAGCCCTCGAACTATGCCCTATTCAGCGGCAATTACCACTTGGAGTGCGCGGAGAGGTGCTTCCTGCTCTTACGCGCCTCGCGGGCTGCCTTCCACTTCTCGGGGTAGCTCATGAGAGTCTCCTCAGCTAGGTGGATGTGGACCTTTCGAGGCTACCCAGGGGATGGGGGGCGTGCAGGACCTCGAAGGCGGATCGACTGAAAGGCGCGTGATCGTTAATCATTCGATGGTGCGTTAGCTATACCGGCGGAGGCGGAGTTCGGCTGGTGAGTGTCTGTATCACCCGCAGGACCGCTGGTGTCGATCACGCCGAATGGGCTGTATGTGTGGCTGAAACTCCATCCACGGTTGCGGAGCAGGGCCTGGGCCTTCTCTTGCGTGGCTTCGGCCGGGGCACCCACCTCATCGGCGCCTTCGACCACACCCAGTCCAAGGTGGTCGCCGTCTCCGTCTACCTGCGCGGCAGGGACGGCGACCGCGTCCCAGGTACAGATGGCAGCCCACGCTTTCCTGACCGTCCTCGCGGCCCAGGACCAGGACCGGGAAGCCGCAAACGGGCTGCAGAAACGACACCATCAGCCTCGTCCCCCTCAACCGTGGCAGAGGTCCGGCGCCTGCTGGACACTCTGCTTCCCCACCTGAAGTCCCACCACGACCGACAACTCCGCGCACTCAACTGGTCCCGCTGGTGCAGACATCACCAAGCCGTCACCCGCCGCCACACCGCCTCCGGGGACAGCGAGTGCCAGTGGCGGCGCGACGGTAGAGGCCGGCTTCTCGATGGCACGACCCGACTCGCAGGACGAGGGTCAGCCTGCGAAGGCGGGGAGCACGAGCTGGTACGTCCCGTAGTCCATGAACCCCGCGATGGCGGCGGCAACCATGGAAACGACGAGCATGAGCACCCTGTCGCCCGTCGAAGGGCAGACGGCGGCGTACGCGGGGTTCTCCGGGTCGTAGGCAATCCGGACAGTCTTCCCCTTGTTGTGGCCGAGGATGTAGCGGGTCACGCCGTCGGTGGCCGAGAACGCGTGGGCGGTGTCGCCGTCGTCCTCCCGAAACACCTGCCGCCCCTCCACAGTGATGCCGTAGCGGGGCAGGTACCAGTCCCGCCACACCATCGCGAACAGCATGACAACAAAGTAGGAACAGGCCACGCCTGTCGCCCCGAGCAGCAGTGTCGCGATGGCCCGGCTCCAGTCCCCGCCCAGCACACCGACGACGACGGCCAGGGCTGCGAGGGCCGCGCAGCCGGTGTACATCAGCCGGATGCCGTGGGAGGGCAATCCCACTTGGACCAGGTTCTCGTCCGCTTCGTCTTCGCCCTCGTCGCCGGTGACCCAGCTCCGGATCACGACAAGCGTGGAGCCGTCGGCCGTCTCCTCGTCCGCGGTCCGTTCCGGCAGAGCGGCGTTCACCGCGTCGGCGAAGACGCCTGCGGCGGCCGCACTGACGTCGCTGACGCGGTACACCGTCGGATCGACTCCGACCGGAGCGGTGAGCTCCAGATGGATGCCGCGCCGTTCGGCGTGGACCCGGGCTATCGCGGCGAACGGTATGCGCAGCTCGGCGTCCGGACGCCGCAGCAGCAGTTCCTCACCGGTGGACCGGAGTTCGACGCCCCTGTCGCCACGGAGGACGGGGACGGGCGAAGAGATCGACATGCGCTTGATCGTAGGTGGCGGAGTCCCTGCCGGTGAAGAGGCTGCGGGGCTTTCGGATTGAACCTGCGGTGCCGTACCGTCCGTCTGTGAACCTGGTGATGACCGTACTCCTCCTTGCCGTCCTCGCATCCGCGGCCTTCTGCTCGTTCGGCCTGATGCTGATCAAAGGCGAAGGAGCGGAGCTCAAGAAGATGACTGAGCTCTACGAATCCGGCGTCGAGGTGCGAGCGGAGCTGGTGAGCCTAGTGCCGTTCGGCACCAATGGTTACGCGAGCGCTGTCTACGAGTGGCAGTCCACGGAAGGATCCGGCCGGCACCAAACGGGCGCGAACATGGGCCACGCCCATGTGGTCGGACAGAGCTATCCCCTCGTCTTCAACCCGCAGAACACCAGGCGGGTACACCTGGGAACGAAGGTCGCGGTCCGCAGGGAGCGCAAGCGCCGCCAGGGCTACGTACGCAACGCCCAGCGAATGGCGCTCCTGGCCCTCGCGGGCGGCGCCTTGGCGACGGTGGGGCTGATCATCAGCCCCTGACGGCCGTCAAGGTCCGCACGTGAGCAGCTGGTGACCACTGCGAGCGGGTGGCCGGGGTCCCAGTCCCCCGACCGTCGGCGGGTGAGGCTAGCCCCCGGGCCGATCGGGGGGTGCAGCGGATGGTACGGAGCGGCCCCGCGCAGCGAGAGTTGGCCCCATGAACACGCACAAGGCCCTGCTCGCTGCCCTGCTCATCCCGCTCGGCGCCATCCTGACCGTCACCCCGGCCGCCTCCGCCGCCACACTGGCCGCCCCGGCCGCCGCCGACGCCGCCGCTCCCGCCGGCCCCAAGGAGGCCGCGGCCGCCGCGTTCCGCTCCCCCGAGGCGGCCCTCGGCCGGGTGTCCCACCCGCTGCGCACTGCCCAGCCCTCCGGCAGCCTTGCCGACCTCCGCCCATTCGGTCGGATGGTTGGGGACGCGCAGGTAGTAGGCCTGGGCGAGGCCACCCACGGCTCCCACGAGTTCTTCACCGTCAAGCACCGGATATTCCGGTACCTGGTCGAGGAGAAGGGCTTCCGGGTGTTCGCCCTCGAAGCCCCCTGGAGCACCGGACTGCGGCTCGACGCCTACCTCCTGCGCGGCGAGGGCGACTTGAAGCAGATCATGGACGAGGAGTTCCAGGGCACCTACCGGTGGTGGAACCAGGCCGAGTACCGCGATCTGCTGCAGTGGATGCGCGCGTACAACGTCAAGCACCCGAAGGACCCGGTCCGTTTCGTCGGCGACGACGGCGGGTTCGCCGGAGCCCAGCTGTACGACAAGGTGAACGCCTACGCGGCCGCGGCCCGCCCCGAACTCGTCCCGAAGCTCACCGAGCTGTACCGGGGTCTGCGGCCCGCCACCGACGCCGAGACGTACGTCAACGACTACCTGTCGAAGCCGTTGGCCGAACGGAAGGAACTCGCCGAGCGGACCGGCCGGGCGGTGGACCTGCTCAAGCAGCGGCCCGGCACGGGCGCCGGCGCCGACGCACATGCCTGGGCCGTGCAGCACGCCACGGCGATCCACCAGATGACCACGCTGTTCGCCTTCGACCTGGACGATCCGCAGGGCATCACCGGCGCCATGCTCCACCGCGACCGGATCATGGCGGAGAACATCGCCTGGTGGCAGCAACGAACCGGAGACAAGATCGTGCTCGCCGCCCACAACGGCCACGTCGCCCTCAGGAGCTACACCCCCGCCACCTATCCGCGGGTCCAGGGCGAATTCCTCCGCGAGCAGCTGGGCGGCGGCTATCTGAGTGTCGGCCTCACCTTCGGCCAGGGCTCGTTCAACGCCCTCGGCCAGGACGGCGGCGTCCACCGCTTCACCGTCGGGCCGGCCGCGCCCGGCACCGCCGAGCACACCCTGGACCGGGTACGGTACCGCGATTTCATGGTGGACCTGCGCAACACCCCGGCAGCGGCCCGCGCCTGGCTCGCCGCGCCGCACCCCGTCAAGAACATCGGCGCCGCCTACCCCGGGATCGCGGACGCCCCGCAGATCCGGCTCGCGCAAGCGCACGACGTCGTGATCCACCTCCAGCGGGTGGAGGCGGCCCGCACGCTCACATAGCCTGCGATCCGTGGCCACCCCGGGGTTCAGGGCTTGCACGGCGGCCAGCCCGCCTATACACACACCGTCCCTGCCCAGGGCTGCCAAGAACGAGTACCCGCCGAAAAAGATCGCGTCGCAGATGCGGACGCCGACCTCGTGCCGCAGCCAGGCGCCCGAGGGCGGCGACGCCTGCCGAGAGGCAACCGCCGGAGGAATCTGGGACAGACGTCGACGGAGTGGAGCCAGGATCGATCCGGGCTCCACTCCGTGGTGCGGGCGTGTCACTGGAACTGTGCGAAGAACCTCCAGATCTCTGCTTTGGTCCAAGTGGCGATGCCGCTTTCGCCGGTGGAGCCGTCCACCGGACCGGGCATGTGGCCTCCGTCGAACGCGGCCCATTGCACCGGGTATCCGGCACGGCAGCCCGAGTAGGTGGTGGTGATGTGCGTTCGGCTGCCCGGCGCGGGCTCGCGCGGGCTCTGGGAGGCGCAGCCGTTGTTGCGGACGAATCTGTCGCGCAGGGACCGTCCTTGCGCGATGTTGAGGACGGAGTCGCTGACGCCGTGGATTCCGAAGTAGGCGATGGGCCGGGTGCCGCCACTGCACCCGCTGATCTCAGCACCGGACATCACCGCGACGGCCCTGAAGACGTCCGCCCGGCTGCATGCGAGTGCGTAGCTCATACCGCCGCCCCAGCTGAATCCCGTGGCGAAACGCTGTGCCGGGTTGACACAGAGGCCGCCCTCGATGCGCCGGATCATGTCGTCGACGAAGGTGACGTCCTCACCACCCGAATTGGCCCAGCCGTTGCCGAGGCCCTGGGGGGCGACCAGGATCGCGCTGTTGTTCGACTGTTCCTGTTGGCCGTAGTAGGACCAGGCGGTCCCGCTCGTGCCGCCCGAGGCGACGTCGCCGGCGGTTCCGCCCCGCCAGTGGAACGCGAAGATCAGCCGGTAGCGGTGGCTGTTGTCGTAGTTGGCGGGAACCCTGAGGATGAAGCTGCGGCTCTTGCCGCCGCTCTGGATCGTGTGCGTCCCGCTCGCCAGGGTCGGGGCGCTGCCGCATCCGCCACCGCCACCGGACGACAGCTTGATCATCTGCCATTGCTGGTTGGCGCCGCCCCAGTCGGTGTACTGGACGACGTTGCCGCCGTCGGCGGTGGAGGCCCCCTGCACCTCCACCGCCTTGCTGCTGGTGCGGTTGATCAACCGGACGTGGCCCGCGTCGGAGTCAGCCAGGCGGAACTGCTGGTTGGCCCCATTGTGGTCGGCCCACTGCTGGATCGCGGCACCGTCTGCGGTCGAGGAGCCGGCCACGTCGAGGACCTTGCCCGAATGCCGGGCCTTGAGGCGGTAGAAGCCCTCCCCGGAGTCCACGAACTGCCACTGCTGGTTGGCTCCGTCGTTGCGTGTCCACTGGCTGACCCGCGTGCCGTCGGCGGTGGAGGCACCGGAGACGTCCAGCGCCTTGCCACTGTTGCGATTGACCATGACGTACCAGGCGTTGGTGTCCACCGTCGCCGCCTCGGCGGGCGCCGGATTCACTGCGGCGAGCATGCCGAGCGCGAGGGTCAGCGCCACGAGGGCGGCGACCCGGGACCACCAGCGATGTAATGGTGGAGAGGCGGGAGAAACCTCACCGTAGGTCTTCATCGATTGACCCTTTCGTTTGTGGCAGGTCCCCTCAGGTGCGGGTCCAGCGTTGGTTGCTGCCGTTCGAGCAGGAGTAGAGCTGGATCACGGTGCCGTTGGCGGTACCGCCCGCGACGGCGTCGAGGCAGAGACCGGACTGGACGCCGACGATGGATCCGTCGGAGTTGAGGCGCCACTTCTGGTTGTCACCGCCCCAGCAGCTGTAGATCTGGACTTTGGTGCCGTTGCCGGTGCCGGCCGCGTCCAGGCACTTGTTGCCGTAGACCCTGAGCTCGCCGGCGGCGGTGTATGCCCACTGCTGGTTGGTGCCGCTGTGGCAGTCCCACAGCTGGAGCTGGGTGCCGTCGGTGGTGCCGGCGCCGGGCACGTCCAGGCAGCGGCCCGACCCGACGCCCTTGATCTGTCCAGAACCCGAAGGGGGCGTGGAGGTGCCGCCGTTCAGTGCGTCGAGGACGGCGGTGTAGGCGGGCTTCTTGCTGCCGTTGCCGTTGAACAGCAGCGGCGTCTGCTCCGCTCGCCAGGAGTCGGTGTCGCGCACACCCCAGACGGTGATGCCGAGGCAGCGCGGGACGGCCAGGCAGTCGTTGGTCACGTTGGCGTAGGTCGTGGCCGAGGCGCCCTGGATGTCGAGTTCGGTGATGGCCACGTCGACACCGAGGGCCGCGAAGCTCTGCAGGGTGGTGCGGAAGTTGCTGTTGTACGGGCTGTCGTTGTTGAAGTGCGACTGGAAACCGACGCAGTCGATCGGCACGCCACGCTGCTTGAAGTCCCGGACCATGGCGTACACGCCCTGGGTCTTGGCCCAGGTCCAGTTCTCGATGTTGTAGTCGTTGTAGCAGAGCTTGGCGGCCGGGTCGGCGGCGCGCGCGGTGCGGAAGGCGACCTCGATCCAGTCATTGCCGGTGCGCTGCAGGTTGGAGTCGCGCCGGGCTCCCGCGCTGCCGTCGGCGAAGGCCTCGTTCACGACGTCCCACTGGGCGATCTTGCCCTTGTAGTGGGCCATCACGCCGTTGATGTGCTCGATCATCGCCTGGCGCAGCGTGCTGCCGCTGAGGCTCTGCATCCAGCCGGGCTGCTGAGAGTGCCAGGCCAGGGTGTGGCCGCGCACCTGCTTGCCGTTCTGCACCGCCCAGTTGTAGACGCGGTCACCGGCGGCGAAGTTGAACTGGCCCCGCTGCGGTTCGGTGGCGTCGATCTTCATCTCGTTCTCGGCCGTCACCGAGTTGAACTCACGGCCCGCGATCGTCGTGTACGCCGAGTCGCCCAGGCGACCCGAGGCGATGGCGGTGCCGAAGTAGCGGCCGCTCTGCGCCGCCGCGGCGCCGAGCGTGCTCTCGGCGGCTTGTGCGGTCGGCGGCGCGACCAGTGCGGCGGCCGCACCGAGGACGCCGACGACCAGCGCCAGCAGCAGACCGCGGATCTTCCGGCGGATAGCCGGTCCGGGAAGGGCATATGAGCCCATGGCTGTACCTCCAGGGTAGACATCGCGCAAGGACTGAAGCGCAGGGGAATACGTCGTCCGCTCCCACTCGGCGGACGGGTACGGCAGGGCGGAACCCGGGGGGGCACGCGATCACCGGACACCGCGGTCACGAGCCCGGGGCGATCTCAACCGGCACGGACGGGGCCGGTCGGCCTTCGGGTGACGTACGGCGGACGGCGGCGGTGTTGCACAGGCATGCGGGTACTCCATCGCGGCTCAGCCGGGGGACCGCCACGCGGCGTCGCGTACCTCTCCAACTGCGCGAAGAGCCAGGATGCGTGGTGCGAACCTCACCGGAACGAAAGGGTTGGCGCAGGTGCTCGGTGCGCGGATCTGTCGTGCAGCTGCGCGTGGATCTGCCGTGCGGCACAGATTGCAGGGTTGATGTGGTTCGAAAATTCGAACAATGCTCCGTTTCCCAGACAGGGATGATTGAGGTATTGACGATGGATCGTCAATACTCCTCACAGAAGAAGTTTCGGCTACTCGCCCGAAATATTTCGAAATCCCGGCGAGCCGGAAGGCGGACCCTCGGCGTCACCGTCGACGGCTGCCGCCTCGGACTTGCGAGCTGTATCCGCACATTCCCAGACCGGTTGCGGTCGGCGCGACAGCTTGTCAGACCCAGAGGGATGCGCTGCTTTGTGGACAGATCAGCGCGAGGCCTTGACCAAAGGGCCCCGCGTTCCTAGCTTGTGGCGTCGAAGCATCCGGACAATTCTTCGAAACATTCGAGAATGTCTCTGTCCCTCGGCACGTCCGCTCCGCGTTCATCGGGTCACCTCACCCCCGCCCCCGAAGGAGGCCACCGCTGATGTGGTTTCGCCCCCCGTCCCCGGTCCGCCCAAGACGCTTACTCGCCGTCCTCGCGCCCTTGCTGCTCCTGGCCACCTTCCTCTGCGCTCAGCCGGCCGGAGCGGCGACCGTAGACCCCAACGCCTCGTACGTGCTGGTCAACCGCAACAGCGGCAAAGCCCTGGACGTCTACAACCTGGCGACCAACGACGGCGCCCGCATCACCCAGTGGACCAGGAACGATCAGAACCAGCAGCAGTGGCAGTTCATCGACTCCGGAGGCGGCTACTACCGCATCAAGTCCCGCCACTCCGGCAAGGTGCTGGACGTCCACAACTGGTCCACCGCGAACGGCGGCCCGATCGTCCAATGGGCCGACCAGAACGCCACCAACCAGCAGTGGCGGCTGGCCGAGAGCTCGGATGGCTACGTAAGGTTCATCTCGCGCCACAGCAACAAGGCCCTCGAGGTACAAGGCGCCTCCACCGCCGACAACGCGAACATCGTCCAGTACGACGACTGGGGCGGCGCCAACCAGCAGTGGCAGCTCGTCAAGGTCGGCGCCGACAACCCCGGCCCGTGCGCTCTTCCGTCGACGTACCGCTGGACATCAACGGGCGCCCTCGCGCAGCCAAAGCCGGGGTGGGTCTCGCTCAAGGATTTCACCGTCGTCCCCTACAACGGCAGGCAACTCGTCTATGCGACGACGCACGACACGGGGACGCGATGGGGTTCGATGAACTTCGGCCTGTTCACCAACTGGTCGGAGATGGCCTCGGCCAGCCAGAACACGATGTCAGCCTCCACCGTCGCGCCCACGCTCTTGTACTTCGCGCCGAAGAACATCTGGGTGCTCGCCTACCAGTGGGGTGGAACCGCCTTCTCCTACCGGACGTCGAGCGACCCCACCAACCCGAACGGCTGGTCATCGGAGCAGGTGCTCTTCTCCGGAAGCATCTCCGACTCCGGAACAGGACCCATCGACCAGACACTCATCGGTGACGGGACCAACATGTACCTGTTCTTCGCCGGTGACAACGGCAAGATCTACCGGGCCAGTATGCCGATCGGGAACTTCCCGGGCAGCTTCGGCACGACCTCGACAGTGATCATGAGCGATACGCGGAACAACCTGTTCGAAGCCCCGCAGGTCTACAAGCTCCAGGGCCAGAACCGCTATCTCATGGTCGTCGAGGCGATCGGCTCGCAGGGCCGCTACTTCCGTTCGTTCACGGCGACCAGTCTGAACGGCTCATGGACACCGCAGGCCGCGACCGAGAGCAATCCCTTCGCCGGCAAGGCCAACAGCGGCGCCACCTGGACCAACGACATCAGCCATGGCGAACTGATCCGCACCGGCCCCGATCAGACCATGACCGTCGATCCCTGCAACCTGCAGTTCCTCTACCAGGGACGCAGCCCCAACTCTGACGGCGTCGACTACGGCCTCCTGCCCTACCGACCGGGTCTGCTGACACTGCAGCGCTGACGGCGTGACACGAGTCCGGCTCTGTATGGAGCCGGCGTGGCGGGCTCGGCGGAAGACCGCCGAGCCCGCCTGCGGCATGCCGAGGGTACGGACGGGGCTCACCAGCCGAATGTCGGCGCTCTCGTCGAGTCGTGGGTCGAGCCGGTCCGCCAAGCTGGTCGTAGGACAGAACGTGATTGACCAGCGCCGCCGGGTGCGGGATCAGGCCGACCTCCCGGGCCACCCGGATCCGGGTGTCCGTGGCCAGACCCAGCCGCTCCTCGCCGAGGTCACCGGCCAACACGTCGAGACCGTGCGGGGCCAACTCCTCGTAGCGCTGACGCGGGCCTGGATCGCCGGTGTCGAAGGCGGCCTCCAGTTGGCGGTCGGTCTCGGCGGTATCCCGACCCCGGACCAGGCAGACCCCGACGGCCGCAGGAGCTGGCCAGCCGTTCCCACCAGTCCAGGCACAAGAAGGGGCCCGGGTAACCCGAGCGCACGACCGGATCCGGACGCACCCCATCGACTACGGCCGACATCTCCAGAGCTGGGAACGCCTGATTCTCCCCCGAAGGAAGAACCAGGCAGGGGTCCCGAGCAGCCCAGGACGCAAACGGAGCGTCGTCATTCCTCGCGCGGGAGCAGTGTGCCCAGGGGGCCGAGGTCGAGATTCAGGTCCTCCAGGGAGTAGCCGTGCTCAGCACACAGGTCGGCGAGGCTGTCGTGGAGGGCGAGCAGGGTGGCGCCGAGTTCCTCTTCCTGGTCGTCGGTGAGGTCGCCGGCGTCCACCCGGCGCAGGGCCTGGCGTTCGATGAGCTGGCGCAGGAGCTCGATGAGGGTGAGGACGAGTTTGAGGAGGTCCTCCCCCACGGTGTCGGGCTCCGCGTGGATGCGGTGGGCGGGACCGGCCGCTGCGGCGTCGCGTGGGGTGGGGGGCGCCTGGACAAGCCGGAACGCCCTCGACATGGTGTCGCCCACGCCGTCCAGGTCCGGGCCGGAGCCAGGGCGGCGGGGCTCCCGCGGATGGTCACGGGCCACGTCGGCCTGCCGGAAGGTTCGGCGCCGCGGCGGGTGTCGTCGGGGAACTGACGGACACGATGAGGGCGCGCAGCGAAATACGGACGAGGTCGATGTCCGAGATCGACAGAACGATGTCACCCGCCACGACCACTCCCCCGCTGAGCAGCCGGTCGAGGAGGTCGACCAGGGCGACCTGGCGCCCGGGCAGCGGCTCGCGCGGCTCCGCGGGCGTCATGGCCCCTGCCCCTCTGCCTCGGCGCGGTCCGCCACTTGGTCGGGTGTCATGGCGAAGGAGTACGGGGCCCAGGGGCCCGTCACTTCGATGCGTATGCCGGGGAATTCCTGGGCGGCCTGTTCGATGTCGGCCCGGAACCTGGGGGCGTCGTCGTCGGGTACGAGGTAGGCGTCGTTGACGATGTTTTCCCGGCGCTCTTCCTTCGGGCCGGTCAGTGCTCCGCTCTGCGGAGCGTGGCGTATGCGGTGGGGGGTGTAGTTCGTGGCGATCGCCTCGACAGCTTCGGCGGCTTGCTGCGCCTGCTCGTAGGTCGTCTCGCGGGCGTGGCGCTGTGCTCTGCGGCGTTGCAGGTATGCCTTGCCCGGTGTGGTGGGGCCGGGCTGGTCGACGCTGCCGGGGGGTGTGCTCAAGGTCGGCGAGGCCGAGGGAGTGAGGTAGATCTTGACACCGTACTCGGTGTGGGCGTCGAGCTCCGCCAACCGTCGGGCGAGGGCGGGCTGTTGTGCCGTCAGGGCCTGGCGAGCCCGGTCGTCGTCCCGGTAGACGGTGGCCATGCGCAGCGGCAGGACCGTTTCCCGGGCGGCGACGGCCTGCACTACGTCGTGGTGGGCGCGGGCGATGTTCTCGAGCCACTCCAGGTCCTCGAAGTGGTCCTTGAGAGCCCTCTCATGGAAGTCCTCGTGCGGTACCGGGCTGACGACCAGGGCCAGAGAGGCCAAGCCGTCCCCGGCGGGAGCCTGCCCGGCCTGCGGGTCGCAGACCAGCAGAAGGACGGGGGCGCGGCCGACGCCCCGGAGGCCGGCGAGGACTGAGCGCAGCGGCTCCGTCTGCCGGGTGACGGCATACACGTAAGTGAGGGTTCCCTGGCCGGTGCTCACCGCTGACGCCCCTGTCTCGTCCCGCCGGGCGCTGCTCCGGGCTCCTCGGTGCTCTCCACGATTTCAGGCTCGCCGGTCCGCTCCTGCCGCAGGGCCTCCAGCTCGGCGCGCAGGCGGCGATTCTCCTGTTCGAGGGGGCTGCCGGTGTGCCGGGAGGACAGGGAGGGGTCGTGCTCCCACCAGTCGATGCCCATTTCCTTGGCCTTGTCCACCGAGGCGACCAGGATGCGGAGTTTGATGGTCAACAGCTCGATGTCGAGGAGGTTGATGCGGATGTCTCCGGCTATCACGATGCCCTTGTCCAGCACCCGCTCGAGGATGTCGGCGAGGCTGGAGGAGGAGCTCTGCCCGTACGGCACCGGCGCGCGGGAGGCGAAGGATCCGGGTCGACCGGGCAAAGGTTCACTCATGGGTGGCTCCCGGTGTCTTCAGGGCAACTGCCGGCGGAACTCGGAGATCTCTTCCAGCCGGTCGAGCAGTTCGTCCTCCTGGCGGTCGAAGGTTTCCTGGTCGATGCCGCCACGCAGCAACTGGTGCTCGAGCTCGGCGAGTCGGCGCCAGACCGGTGCCGGGTCGTAGTACTCCTCCTCGGCCTTGTCGACCACGCGCTGGGCGACCCAGGTGACGGCACGGACCGGAGCAATGGGCAGCGTGAAAAGGCTGGTCAGAAGTCCCATCCGGTCTCCCTCCTCTCACTGGTGGCGCGGGTGGCGGCGCGGTGTGGTTGCCGGATCACACGAAGCTGTAAGGCGGCAGGGGGCCGGAGAACCGCAGGTCGACACCGTTGCCGTTGTCACGGGCCAGGTCGGCCTCAGCCGCTCGGAGACTGTCCTTCTGCGCGTCCGGCACGAGCAGCGAGAGGTTGAGGAAATCGTTCGCCGACGGCGGCCGGGCGAGGTGGTCGCGGGAGAAGGGGACAAGCGCCTCGGTGAGGTCGGCGGCCAGTGCCTCCTGCCTGGCTTCCACCTCGCGGGCGACCAGCTCTCCCAGGGCCAGCGGCAGGCGAGGGTCCGTGTCCCCGCTGCGGATCCGGTCGTTCAGGTCCCTCGCCTCCGGCAGATCGCCGAGGATCTGCTGCAGCAGTGGCGTCTCGTCGCTCTGCGACGCGCGCACGTGGTACTCGGCGCAGCCCTCAAGGCGCTCCAGGGCGCTGAGGTAGCTCTCGGCGTTGCTCTCCAGGGCCTGGCGGACCGCGAGGTCGTCGGTGGCGATGTACCCGAACTGCAGGGGCAGGACCGCACCATCGGCCATCAGCCGTTCCTGGACCTCCTGATGCGCGGTGAGGTCCCGGCGCCTGGGCCGGACTTCTTCGGCGATGTCGCTGACCACCGCGCACAGAGGGCCGGCGGCGACGGTCCGCAGCGCTGTGGGTTCGGATCCGACACCGCTGACGCCGTCCAGGCGGCGGGGATGGTCCTCGGCGGTGATCGAGTACACGTAGAGAGGCATCGCTACTCCTTCGCCCGCCGTACAGGCCGCCGAGCGGCGGGCCTACGACGCCGGGGAGCCTCCTCGACCTCTTCCTCTTCTTCCTCTTCCACTTCCTCCGGCTCCGGCTCCGCGGACTTGGACGATTTGCCGGTCAGGGCTTCGGAGACGGCCTCTGCAGCTCCGCCGAGGGCTCCTTTGGTCTTCCCCCGTGCGCCGCCTTCCAGCATGTTGCCCATGACATCCGGCAATTGGGCGGGGGCTTTGCGGCCCGCTTCGAGGTCGAGGCGGTTGCAGGCCTCGGCGAAGCGGAGGTAGGTGTCGACGCTGGCCACCACGATCCGCGCGTCGATCTTGAGGATTTCGATGCCCACCAGCGAGACGCGGACGAAGACGTCGATGACCAGCCCGCGGTCGAGGATGAGCTCCAGGACGTCGTAGAGGCTGCCAGTGCCGCCCCCTTGCCCTCGCGCTACTGGGCTGCCGCCCTGCGGCACCATGGTCATGGTGCCTCCTTCCGCCGGCCTGCCCGTTCAGGCCTGCCGGTCGATCATGCCGCGGCTGTAGCGGCGGGTGCGTTCGTAGGAGATCAGCTCGCCCTCCTCGTCCAGCGCGACCCGGTAGCTGGCCATCACGCTGGTGCTGTCCGGGATCCGTTCCAGCTCCACCACCTCCACCTGCGCCTCCCACCCGCCCTCGGCCGGCTTGAGCGAGGAGACGGATTCGGGGAGACGCCCCAGGAGCTCCGCGAGCTGGTCGGCCGCGGCGCGCATCGCCGCCGCGGCGCCGGGCCTACCGGAACGGTGGCGGGGTGCGGCGCGCCGGGGCGCTTTTCTCTCCGGAGCTCCGCCCTCACCGACGGCCTGCGACGAGGTGCGTCGGGGGCGTGCTGGTTCCGCTGCGGTCATGGATCCCTCCCTTGGGAAGACCGCCTCACACAACCTAGAATGGCACCATATGTACGTATAAGTCTTGCCGTAGGGGCAGAAGTTTCTCGAGAACCGCCCAGGCTGGACCTCCCGCTCCTCGGTGGGCGGCGTGTCAGCGTAGCCACCGCCCTCGGGTGAGCCGCCAGTTCGTCAGTGCCTTCGTAGGGGATGATCATGGAGGACACCAGCAAGATCGCGTTCGCAGCCGCCCTGGCTGGGGGTTACGTACTCGGCCGAACGAAGAAGGGTCGCCTGGCGTTCACCATGGCGACCTATCTCGCCGGGCGCCGCTTCGGTCTCGAACCGAAGCAACTGCTCAAGGAAGGCGCCGCCCGGCTGAAGGAGATGCCGCAGTTCGCCGACCTCGGTGAGCAGCTGCGAGGCGAAGCCCTCGACGCCGGCCGCCAGGCATTGGCCACGGCGGCCAACCGCAAGCTCACCGACCTCGCCGGCTCCCTCCACGAACGCACCCTTGAACTGTCCCGCGGCGACACGGGCCGCGGCCGGGACAAGGCGGACCACGACGAGGAAGAGGAGCCCTACGAGGACGAGGAGGACGCGGAGAGCTACGCCGAGGACGAGGAAGACGAAGCGGACACCGAGGCCGAGGAAGACGAAGCGGACACCGAGGCCGAGGACGAAGCGGAAGAAGAGGAAGAACCTGAGGAGGAAGAGGCCGAGGAGGGAGAAACCGAGGAGGAGGAAGAAGAAGAGGCACCTCCCCCGCCACCGCGCCGGACCCGCACCCCGGCCGGCACCCGTAACGCCAGGACCTCCGCTACCGCCAAGAAGGCCACAGCGCGTCCCGCCCCTGCGAAGAGGGCGGCGCCCGCCAAGAAAACCGCAGCCGCCAAGCGCGCACCGGCGAAGAAGGCCACGCCCGCCAAGAAGGCCCCGGCAAAAAGCTCCGCGCCCCCCAAGAAGGCGACGGCGAAAAAGGCGGAGAAGGCCCCGGCGAAGAAGACGACGGCGAGGAAGGCCACCGGCAGCCGGGCGGCGTCGAAGAACGCGTCCGCACCCGCCAAGAAGAGCTCCGCCCCCAGGACGGCCGCGTCGAAGCCGACGGCGAAGAAGAGCAGCGGCGCGCCGCGCAAGAAGGCAGCTCAGAGCACGGGACGCAAGGGCGCCGCTTCCAGTGCCTCTGCCAAGAAGACCACCGGCCGCACTCCGGCCCGGAAGACAGCCGCGAAGAAGACCGCGGCCCGCAAGACGGCCACACGGAGGTAGGCCATGGCAACCTCAGACCGCTCGTCGTCGCAGTCCTCCGGGCTGGACAAGCTACTGAAGGAAGCGTCCGGGTACCTCGGCGTCCAGGCCGACCAGCTCGCCGACAAGGTCACGGACAAACTCTCGGATCTCACCGACCAGCTCTACGACGTCGCCGACAACGGCGGCTCCCTGTCCGACGTCGCCGGCATCGGCGGTCGCCTCCTCCAGGGCGATTCCCCTTTGAAGGCCATGGCCGGGCAGAAACTCGGCAGCCTCAAGGACAAGGTGACCGATACCGTCTCGCAGGGCCTCGGTGGCGGCGGCAAGGGCCGCGGTCGCAAAAGCGGCGGCAAGGTGATCAACATCGTCGAGGCGCTCGACATCGGCCTCCCCCTGCGTACGGTCTATGACTTCTGGACCCAGTACGAGGACTTCAGCGGATTCGCCAAGGGCGTCCGCGACGTCTCCCGTGGCGACGAAACGGAGAGCGACTGGAAGGTCAAGGTGGGACCCTCCACGCGGAGCTGGAAAGCAACCGTGCAGGAGCAGATACCCGACGACCGCATCGTATGGACCTCCGAAGGCGCCAAGGGCACCACGCGCGGCTGCGTGAGCTTCCACGAGCTGGCCCCCACACTCACCCGCATCGTCATCGTCGTCGAGTACTACCCGTCCGGGCTCTTCGAGAAGACCGGCAACCTCTGGCGGGCACAGGGCCGCCGTCTGCGCCTCGACCTCAAGAACTTCCTACGCCACACCACCCTCACCACCGACGAGCCGGAAGGCTGGCGTGGCGAGATCCGCGACGGCGAGGTCGTCCGAACCCACGAAGAGGCCCTCGAGGACGAAGAGAACGAGAACCCGGACGAGGAGGAAGGGGAAGACCAGGACGAGTATGCCGACCAGGACGACGGCGCGGAAACGGACGAGGAAGAAGGCGAGTACGCGGACGAGGAGGAGGACGCGGAGTACGCCGGAGAGGACGAGCCAGAGGATGAACCAGAGGACGAACCGGACGAGGAGGACGAGGAGGAGGAAGAGGAGTACGAGCCACCACCGCCCCGGCGGCGCCGACACTCACGCTCCGCGTAACAGCGGCGGCCGACACGCGCCCGCCCGCTCGCATGGCCGTATACGCGTAAAGACCTCGCACGAAGGCCGACGGAACGTCTCCGTCGGCCTTCGGCAGCTGGGCGTCAGTGCTTGAGCGCGTCCTTGGCCTTCTGACCAGCCTGCTTGACGTCACCCACCGCCTGCTCTCCCCGCCCCTTGGCTTCCAGACTCTCGTTTCCCACAGCCCTGCCCGCGGCTTCCTTCACCTTGCCTTTGGTCGTCTTCCCGGCGTTCTTTGCCTTTTTGCCTGCACCCATTGCCTCTCACCTCCGCACTACGGCGAACGTGGGCCTACTCCGGTCGTACCCCCTATGAACATAAACATGCATAACGCGCATAAGGGGTGTAAGGAGGGAGAATGATCCGATGCGGGCGCAATGACATCAGACTTCGAGGATCGGCCCCAGTACCGGTCTCAGCGCGGCCTGGACGACCTGCTCGAACACCACGGTCAGCGCCACGGCTCGTGCACGAAATTGAACGGCACCGCTCCACGTCCGCCGTCAGCTCGACCCCTTGATGACGGCCACTTGCTGGTCGTCCCCGGAGAGGGGCGACCAGCCCCTGCGAGACGCTGCCGTTGCCGGGGGTGGGCGCGAACGGCGACGGTTTCATGGGGTACGTGGGACCCTTCACGGCGATCGACAAGCTGCGCTTGTGACATGCCTGTGACCGGAATTATGGCCTCCGACACACGCGCATGGCCCACTCCCTGGTGAGGTGACCGCATGCGAAGAGCTGCTTCCCTCTTGTCGGCTGTTGGCGTGACCGCCCTCCTGCTCGCCGCTTGCGGTACGGAGCGCGCGGGCGCCGGGGCCTCCGGCGCCCGCCCGTCCGGACCAGTGTTGCGTACACAGGTCGACGATCCCGGCAAGGACGGCGTACGGATCACCTCGCTGGCCCTCCCGTCCGCCTCCCCCGCACCCACCCGCAGCTCTTCCGTCTCCGCGGACAGCCTCGCCACGGACTCAGGGGTTGCTGCTTCCTTTGAGGTCACGAACCAGGGCACCGAGACCCTGACCTACTCGGTCACCATCACCTTCATGAGCAGTGATGGAGGGGCGATGGCCAATCAGACCGCAACCGTGCGCGGCGTCGGCCCAGGGAAAACCGTGAGGGGGACCGCCCGGGCCGGACAACTGCCGTCCTCCGCACCGCGGGTGACACAAGCCAAGGTCCTCAAAGTGACCAAGGTGCCCGCAAGCGAGGCTCCGGCCGAGCCCGGCGCGTGCCCCACCTCCGGGATCCGCGTCAGCGCCGACAACGGAGATGCGGCTATGGGACTACGCGTCGTGGGTCTGCATCTCCACAACTGCGGCACGCGCAGCTACACCGTCGAGGGCTACCCATTGCTGGAACTCCTGGACGGTGACTTCAAAGCCCTTCACGGCATCAAGATCCTCCACGGCAGCAGTGAGATCACCACGGGCGCCGGTCCCGATGAGCAGCCCCGGCCCGTCACGCTCCATCCCGGCGAGTCGGCGACCGCCTCCCTGGTGTGGCGCAACACCACCGAGTCCGGCACGCCAGTGAACGTGCCCCACGTGCGGGTCCGGGCGAAAACAGGTGCCCCTCCGGTGACGGTAACCCTGAACCTCGACCTGGGAACCACCGGAAGGCTCGGCGTCAAACCATGGGCGAAGGCAGAGCGCTAGGTTGCGTGCGCGAGGCGCCGTCGCGCACCAGACGGGAGCCTGGAGACTCACCCGGACCTCGGCGACCCTGCCTGGGGCTTGTTCGGTTCGTGGCCACCCGTTGCGACGGGCGAGCGTACGCCATGCACGGAACCGTCACGGCCGCAGCCATCCCACTGTGGGTACGCGCGCGGGCCGCCCCGGCAGCCTCACCACGATGAGCTGTCAGGCCCGGACAGCACCGGCGACAACGCGGGGAACGATGAGATTGTGAAGCGGCTGGATCGCCTTGAAGTACAGGCGTCCGGCCGGGCGATGGAACCGCACGACCGTCGTGCACACGCCTTCCCGCCCGCCACCAGAGAGGGAGGGACGAACCGCGAAAGAGGTACGGAAGTCCAGGTGCTTGTCATCGTCTCCGCCCAAGACCTCGTCTTCGCTCACGGCCAACAGTCGGAAGGGACCCATCTTGAGGCCGGGCTCGATCCGGATGTCCTGCACCGGGACGCGTTGCTGGGATTGGAGCCCGAAGGGCGTCATCAGCATGTCCCGCAGGGTGAGCAGTCTGTGCACCCACTCGGGAGTCCCGGTGAAGACCATACGAGTGAACTCGATGGCGCTCGTACCCGCGGGGAGATCGACGGCCACCGCATCCACGTGGTCATAGCCGCCGAGACTTGCCACCGCGCTCTCGGCAACGGGCCTCGTGTGTGTACGGACGTGCACATCAGCCATGATCAGGATCCTTCCCCCGTTGGTTCCACCTCTACGCCCGTGATTCTTCACCACCAGAAGAGCAGCGGCTTTCCGGCCCTCGACTCATCGTGGCGGAAGACGACGACCATCAGCCCTTGCTGGCCATGAACCTGGTATTCCAGGCGCCGTCGACGGCGCAGATCGCGTGAGCGCTGCTCCATGAGCTGTCCCGGACCGGCCCACGGTGTTTGTCTCCGCTCCCCCACCCTATCTGCGCGACCGAGCCCTCCAGGTACGCCAGCGTCTTGTCCCCGGCGATGTCCTGGCACAGCTCCAGCACCAGGCGGTGCTCCCGGCGCTTTCTGACCCAGCGACAAAGGGTGGTGTCTGCTGGAGGTAGAAGACCGTTCCTCGGCCTTACCGAAGACAGGCCGGGCATCCTGGCGCTGCTGCTGGGGCTGTGGTTATCTCAAGGTCCGACGGCTAGGGGGTGTCACATGGATGTGGCAGGGAGCATGGCGTTATCCGCCGTCCAGATACTGACCGGTCTGGCGTCAGGGGCGGCCACAGCTGCGGGCAACGAGGCGGGCCGGGCGGTGGGTGACATCGTGCGGGCGCGGCTGGGTACTTCCGAGGAAGGTCGCGCCGCGCTGGATGGGGTAAGCGCCGCCCCCGCGGATCCCTCGGCGGTTCAGGGGTTGCACGAGGCGATCAAGGAAGCGCTGGCCGCCGATCCCGATTTCCGGAGCCGCCTGGCAGTAGTGCTTGCCGGCCCGCCGCCGGACGCGCCGCCTGCGCACGCCGTCAGCCCCCGGTACACCGGCAGCATCATCATCGGGGGCGGCAGCAAGGTACGGAACAGCCAGATCTCGCTGGGCCCGCTGACCATTACCAATACCCGCGCCACCCGCGCATCCCTCACCGGGATCGCCGCCCTGCTGGTCGCGTTACTGGCCCTGGGCCTCTACGGGGGCGTGCAGTTGCTCACTGGTGATGATTCCCCCCACTCGGCGGCCGGAGCGCCGTCTGGCTCGAAGTCCCCTACGGCAACACCCTCCCGGGCGCCCTCCGATACGTCGGATGATGCGGCCCCGATGGTGACTGACGCGGCGAAGGGCCGGCAGATCCTCCCGGACGCAGCGAGCCTGCCGCAGGGCTGGGCTGTCGCGAGCGGCTCGCCGACGACGGAGCGGTGCCGTACCAGCCGCGTCGGCATTTCGAAGGACCGGCAGTCCCACTACATCTGCAAGACGGGCCCGGTCCTCGACCTGCAGTCGGGATACGACCCGGGGCCCGGGGTCGACTACAACAAGGTGTACGTCGAGGTGCTGGCGTACCCCTCGGTGGCCACGGCCGCCGAGGGCTTTGTGGGAGTGGAGGCGGAAAACGCTGACAGCAACGAGGCGAAGCAGGTGACGCCCGTGACGCTGCCGTCCTACGGTGACGAGTTGTCGGCCGTCACCATGAACGCCACCGTGCCCGGCAGCGGTTTGCACATATCACAGGGACTCGCGGTGGTCCGCTGCGAGAGCATCGTGGTGCGGGTCATCATCTCTGACGACAACGGCAGCACCGTCGACCTCGCCGCGCTCAACGCCTTCACCCGGACGGTGACCGCCCGGGCGCAACAGGCGCTGGACAACAAGACGCCCACCGCCGCCGTCGACCTGTAGAGACCTACCCGAGCCGCATCGTGGCTGCACGGATACACAACGTGGTCGCATGATTGCACCGCCGCCAGGTCTTCCGCCGCAACTGCTCCGCTACCTCACCGACGCCGGGGTCCGCCAGCGGGGGACGGCGGCGACGACCAAGGTGGGGGCGTACAAGGCGAAGCTGGGCCCCACCGCCTCGGCGACGGTACGACCCTGAAAGTGATGGTGCTGGACCGAGCCTTGGCCTGCCCAACTGGCCATGTCAGTGACCTGATCTTCTGGCCGCCGGGACGGGAACTCTCGGCCGACGAGGTGATCGACAAGACCCTGGCGTATCGACCGATCGCCTCGCGAGACCAATGGTTGGCACTGCGCTCGGGATTCTTGATTACCTCGAATCAGCTGGGTGCCGCTCACGAACGACGAGGGCGGCATGTGTGGACCCAAGGTTGCGGCCAAGTGATTGTCACCTAATTTGAACTGGATCTGGCCTTCCTGCGCGACCAACTCCCGCGACTGGGCCACCAGTTCTTCCTAAGACCCCTGAGCGGAGTCAGAACTGACCTACCGGTGGAGCCGGTTGTCATCGTCACAGCCACTCACGCCTACTCACGAAGCGAACTGCGGACATTGCTTGTTGAGCGTCTCCCAACCGGCTTCGCTCACAGGCAGTTTGGAGTAGGGAGTCCACTGGGCGCCACCTGCGAGGTAGGCGCTCAGTGACGGCGGCCGTCCAGGATTCCATCCGCCTTTGACGAGACACCGGTGACTGCTCAGGGCCGCCGCATACATACCCCGCAGAATTGCGTCATTGGGGCCTTCGGGATATGTAACCTTTGACTTGCATATCCGTTGGGCGGATGCGGCCTTTTCGGTATCGTTTCCCGTCGTTGGGAAATCGACAGAGAACTCTTTCACGCTGACTCCGCGCAGGCCACGCGACCGCAGGCAGGCGGCGTATTCGTTCTTGTAGGCCGTCATACGATTCCAGTACTGCTTGAAAGCGTATCTGTCGGCATCCGAGATGGCGCGTTCGTCCGTAGTCTCCGCACCTCTTGGCGGCGATGGTTTTTGATCACAGCCGCCAAGAGTGATGAGCAACAAGCAGGAAGTCAGCGCAACAGAGCTCTTCGATTCCAGCCGGAGGATAACAAACACCCCAACCTGCGCTCAGAGGTCATTGGCGTCCGCAGCCCAGCTCGCTGGGAAACGAACGCCAACAGTAGTTCAACGAGCAAACGCCCTATACTGCTCAGGGGACCTCAGAAATAGCAGTATCCGAAGGCGTTGACGATGATTCCGGGGCCGCCCGCGTCATAGGCATTTACCGACCAGTTGCCGTAGAAACTCGCCGACTGTGTACGGTGCACCCCCAGGAAGGGGGAGATGTACGTTTTGGTGACCTCGACAGCATGGACAGTCACAACCCCGCTGGACTTGTCTTCGACACCTACCCGTCGCCCGTGGTAGCAGGTGGTGTTGCCACTTTTACTTTGATCCGCCGAAGCCGTCTCGGCGTTGACGGTCAGTGACGTCATCGCTATCGCCAGCATCGCGAGGATGGTGAGTGGCCTGCTGACCCTGGAAACTTCTACTGACTGGCTCATACAGTTTCTCCCCTTGCTCGTACAGATGCCGCTCATTCTTGCCTATCGCGGAAGTCGAGAATTTCAAGAGGGGGTCTGGCAGATCCGCACCTCCCCGGTGCTTATGCTGCGTGCGGTCGCACGTACTGAACCCGGTCCGACAAATTCCGGGGATTGATGTGGTCGCTGCTGCGCTTGCCGAACGGCCAAAAATCTAATGGCCGCTGGGCGGGCACGTCAACCGAAGTGGATGATTTCAAGCAATTCGGCTTCACCTAGGTTGACAGAGGTCCCGGGGCGGTAGTACAGGGCCCGCGCCACTCCGTGTCAGGCACCGGGCGAAACCGGCCATGGGCGGTGAGAGTCATCCCAGTTCTCCGTCGTCCGTATCTGAGCGCTCGACTTCCGGCGGTCCCTGAACCAGGGCCGCTTCCGCCAGCTCAGACGGTGTCGGCAAACGATCGAATGACGACAGGCGCCACACCCGTCCCATGAACCCGCGCTTTCCGGGGCCCGACGGTGGCGCCGACCAATCAGATTCGATGACGGCTCTCCGCGACGTTCCGCCATGCCCTCCGAGGAACTCGGGACCATCTCGACAGCGCTGTTCCGCTTCAAGGGGCCCTTCGGCGCGCACTGGGAGGACATCTCGGCGGGGGCCATCCTGGTCATCGTCCCGACGCTGCTGGTCTTCCTCTTCCTCCAGCGCTACCTCTACAACGGCTTCGCCAAGGGTGCCGGAAAGTGAACCCCACGCGCACCGTAAGCGCTCCTCAAGCGGCCTCCACCCCGGTGTCCACAGACTGAGCGGCGGCGCCGCGCGCAGGACGAGAGCGGCGAGGACCACGAACATCGGTGCGCTGCTCCTGGCCCCGCGCCCCTTTCAGGCGGCGGCTTCACACTCGAAAGCCTCGGGGCCCCGGCGGAGGAACTCGGCCTCCCCACCGGTCCGTCGTTCCGGACCCCAAGTTCGCCACCGCCCCGGGAAGTACGACGTGCGCTTCCCGCCCGACCACCAGTGGCACACCCGATGACGGCATCCGGGGCCCCTGCCGCGTGACTGACCGCCGCGCCGACCGACGTGCCCGCGCTTGCGGCGGACCTCGGGGGTCTCGGGTCGGAACGTGCCCTTGAGTCGAACGGGCACAGAAGTCGAGTGCGGCCCCGGGCGTGCGAAAGGCCGGTTCTCCCACCCGCTGAGGGTGGAAGAACCGGCCTTCTCTTGCTGGTTGAGCGGGGATCAGCAGGGGAGGGTGGTGTGACCCGCAGTGCCGGTGGCACCCGTGGTGCCGTCAGCGGTGAACGTGGCAGCGGTCCCGGTGCCGCCGGGCTTGCCCGCACACACGGGGCTGGCAGCGCCGCCGGCGCCGCCCGTACCGCCCTTGTGGCCGCCGCCTGCCGTGGCGGCGCCGCCGTTGCCGCCCGCACCGCCCGTGATACCGGTCCCGGCGTCACCGACTCCGCCTACGCCACCCTTGCCACCGGTGCCGTTGAGTGTGGCCACGCCACCGAACCCGCCGGTGCCGCCATTGCCGTTGGCCCCGCCGGCGCCACCCGCGCCGCCGGCCCCGCCGACGCTCGCGAGGCCGTTGGCGTTGCCGCCGCCGCCTCCGTTGCCGCCGTTGCCGTTGGCGCCTGCCGCGCCGCCGGTCCCGCCCAGGCCGCCGATCCCACCGTTGCTCCCCACGCCGTTGGCTCCGTTGCCGCCGGGCAGCCCCAGGGCGCTGAGGCCGGTGTGGGTACGGGCGGTGCCCGCGTTGGTCTGCGCCGTCGCGGAAGAGAGGACCGGGGTAGCGGCAAGGCCGGCTACGGCGAACGCGGCGACGAAAAGGCTTCGGGGGATGGAGATGGTGCGCATGGAGCGCATGAGGTACGCCTTTCGGTTGTACAGCCGAAGAAATTCTCCGACTGACACCGCTGAGCCTAGGCGGGAGTTATAAATATTGCATACCAAATAATGATCAAATGTCTCGAAATGGTGAAATCGACAAAATAATGGCTCATTTCACTCACGGCCGCAGTCTCCGCGCCGAGGTGGCGCCGGGATATGGGCTGTGACCGAGGCGCGCGCCAATGGCAACGGGATGATCTTGGAACCCGCGCGCCGGGCCCGTCCCGTATGTCATGGGAACGCCCGCGCTGTTCTGCTAGCGGCAGAACACCGGCCGGACCGGGCTCGACGATCACTACAGTCCAGTCTCATGACGAAGATTACGACGCGTACGGTCGAGTACCCGGCCGACGGCTTGACGATGATCGGGCACCTCGCACTCCCAGCCGGTGTCGACCGCCGGCCCGCGGTGCTGCTCGGACCAGAGGGCACGGGGCTCAGCGACGTCGAGCGCCGCAGGGCCGACGCTCTCGCCGAACTGGGTTACGTAGCGCTGGCCTTCGACCTGCACGGCGGACACTACTTGAGTGACCCCGAGGAGATGCTGGCCCGTTGCATGCCGCTGCTCGCCGACCCCGACCGGATGCGAGGCATCGGCCACGCGGCACTCGACGTGTTGCGCGCCGAACCGCGGACCGACCCCGACCGGATAGCCGCCATCGGCTACGGCACCGGGGGCGCGGTCGGACTGGAACTCGGGCGCGACGGCGTCGACCTGCGCGCGATCGGGACAGTCAACGCAACTATCACGGGCCGGCCGGGCGAGGCGGCGCGTATTCGCTGCCCGGTGTGGGCGGGGGTCGGGTCGGAAGACCCGATCATGTCGCCCGCGCAACGTAGCGCGTTCACCGCCGAGATGCAGGCTGCGGGCGTCGACTGGCGTCTGACGGTCTACGGCGGCGCCTTGCACGCCTTCCACCACCCGACGGTCGACCACACCGTGCGTCCTGGCGTCGGCTACCACCCACAGCACGCGCAGCGCGCCTGGCGCGACGTCGTCGACCTGCTCACCGAGTGCCTGCCCCTGACGGAGGACTTGGGGGCATGTCCCGGGCAACACACGCATGACGTGGACGGCGTCGGCTGATCTCGCCGAGGATCTGGCCCGGGTTCGGCCTGGGTTTCCTGTCCTGTCTCGGACTCACCCCGTAGTCGTCGGCAGGCTGAACCCGTCGAACAGGTCGTCCAGGGCGCGTCGTGCGGTGCGGGCCGGGGTGGCGCGGACGGCGAGGTCGCGGGCGGCCGTCGCGACGGGGTGGGTGAGGGCGGCGATACGGCCGGCGCGGCGGGAGCGGAGGCGGATGGCGTCGGTGCGGGTGCGCCGGGCCGCACTGTAGGCGGCCAGGGCGGCGGGTATGTCGGTCCCGTCCAGCAGGTGTGCGAGGACGACCGCGTCCTCGACGGCCTGGCAGCCGCCCTGGCCGAGGTTGGGGGTCATGGCGTGGGCGGCGTCGCCGAGCCAGGCGATCCGGCCGTGGTGGTAACGGGGGAGCGGGGCGGCCAGGTCGTGCAGGTCGTGCTGGAGTACAGCCGCCGGGTCGATCCGTTGCAGCAGCGCCGGTACGGGGGCGTGCCAGGTGCCGTAGCGGCGCAGGAGTTCGGCGCGGATGTCGGCCGGCTCATATCCCTCGGGAACGACGGCGGTGGCGTAGAGGTAGACCCGGCCGTCCGAGAGCGGGACCACTCCGAAGCGCTCGCCGCGGCCCCAGGTCTCGGCGGCGGCCAGGCCCGGGAGGCCGTCGCCGGGCAGTACGGTGCGCCAGGCGGTCTCGCCGCTGTAGTGCAGTCCGGGGTGGTCGGGGAAGTACTGGCGGCGCAGCGCGCTGCGGATGCCATCGGCGGCGAGCGCGACGTCGGCGCTGAGGTCGCCGGACGAGGTGCGGACGACCGGGCCGCCCTCACCGTCGTCGATGCCGCTGACGGCGGTGCCGTAACGGATCGCGCCGTGCGGGAGCGCGGTGGCCAGGGCGGCCGCGAGGGCCGGGCGGTACACGGCGAGCGGGGGGTGGCCGTAACGGGCCGCCATCGTCGCCGTGTCGGCGCGGCTCAGCCAGTCGCCGCCGGGGCGCCGCAGGCCCATCGCGGCGGGTACGGCGTGACCCGCGGCCCGGGTGGCGTCGAAGCCGATGGCGTCGAAGGCGCGCAGGGCGTTGGGGGCGAGGACGATGCCGGCGCCGACGGCGGACGGTTCGGGCGCCCGCTCGCACACGGTTACCCGCCAGCCGCGCCGGTGCAGCGCGACCGCCGCCGTCAGTCCGCCGATGCCCGCACCCGCTACGACCGCGTGACGTGGAGTGTTCGTCATGGCACGTTCCCCCTCACCTGTTCGACGCCCGGATCCTCTACAGCCGTAGAGGCGATGGCGGCACTCTACAGCTATAGAGTGCTGCCATGTCCACCACTGATCGCAGAACTCTTCTCGCGGACACCGCGATCGACCTCGTGGCCGCCGCCGGGCTGCGCGGTCTGACCCACCGGGCGGTCGATGCCGCGGCGGGGCTGCCGGCGGGCAGTACCTCGTACTACTTCCGTACGAGGACGGCGCTGATCGGCGCCTGCTACCAGCGGCTCGCCGAGCTCGACCTCGGCGACTTCGAGGGCAACGGCCCCCCTCCGGCGCCGGACCGCGACGCGGTGGCGGCGGCGATCGCCGCCCTGCTGCACCGGTGGCTGACCACGGGGCGCGTGCGGCAGCTGGCCCGCTTCGAACTGAGTCTTGAGGCGGCCCGGCGGCCCGAGCTGGCTCCGGAACTCCACAGGGCGGGCCTGGGCGCACGAGCCCGGGCGGCCGCCTTGCTCGCCGGGCTGGGGGCGGAACGCCCCGAGGAGTCCGCGGAGCTGTTGGTGGGCTGGGCCGACGGCCTCCTCTACGACCGCCTGGCAGGAGCCCTCGCCCACTCCCGCCCGGCCCCGGACCTGGCCGAACTGACGGGGGTGGCGCGGCGGATGCTGGACGCTGCGCTGGCGTAGTGCGCTGGCGGGCAGGTTGCTGGCCGGTCGGCGCGCGGGAGGAACGCCGACCGGGGCCGGACCGGTTTGTCAGTCCTGAGGCAGATCTCCCGGAGGTGGCCCAGAACGGCCGCGGGAAACCATCCACTGCCGCGGAAAGCCCCGCTGAGGCCGGGACGGACGCATGGTCGGCTACACCGAACCCCCTCCGACGCCGAAGTCGGCCCCGAAGTGGCCTCCAGCTACGCCGCGTCCTCTTCTCTCCACCGGCACGACCGCGACACCCAGCCCGCCGGTCTCCACCAGCAAGGCCCCCGGGTGAAGCCGTCCGACCCCCCCCACCATCGAGCCCCAGCGCGTGGGGCAGAGGTAGCCCGCCCCCAGCGGGCGTCGCATCGACAGCCCTCAGCGGGTGGTCCGATCTCGCTTCGCAGGGGGAAAGGATTGATGGCGGGCGCCGGGTAGCCACCGGTCAGCGACCATGTCTGAGCCGATCGATCCAACGGCCAACCCCTCTTCGGGACCTGCGTGGACGCGGCTCAAGGGGGCGACGCTCCCCTGTTCTCTCCTGATCCGCACCACCGGGGCTTCGCCCCCAGTGGTCGTCAGGCGAGAGGATCGGCACGTTGCGTTCTGCCTGAGCTCGGATCTCAACGTGAGATGCGTGGGCCGTGATACGGAACGCCTCCTCGTATGAGGCCAGGGACGCGCTCATGGCCCCGCCTGCGAGACCCCGGCGGCGGATACGTGAGGCCAGCCACGCAAAGAAGCCCAGCACTGCGGCAAGAACGCCACTCAAGATCAGGAACGGTAAGAGCGCATCCATGGAGCGAGCCTACTTCGCTGATCCTTGACACCCTCCTGATCCCAGCCGTGACTCCCGGCGCGGAGGGTGGGGCCGCCCGTGTCGGCCGGTGAATGCCAGCGCATGCTCGACGCTGATGCGGTCACTGGAGTGGTCGTGGCGGTCGTGGTCCCAATGCTCGACTCTGCCGGGCAGGGCTCCGGGCGGTGGGTTTCGGGGTGGCGTGACGGCCTGGCCGGGATGGTCGCGGCCCAGGCCCAGGACGCGTGAGCGACCAACATTTCGGCCGTTCTGGACAACACCAGACCCCTCGGACCGACGGATCAGCCTGTACGAGCTGTGGGCGGCAGGGTTCGGGATGCCGTCTTCAGGGAGGGAGCACGCGTCTGGGACCGGCGTCGCAGTCAGGGCACGCGATCTTGGTACGACCGCGGTGGGTTCTGCGACCACTGTTAGCGTGCCGTCCATGATCAAGGACGGCCTGGCAGGCCGAATAGGCCGGATGGCGGGGGACAGCGGGCCGGAGCGGGTGCTGGTCGCCGCCAGCTTCGTCAACCGGGTCGGCAATGGTCTGTTCAACGCGGCCTCGGCGCTCTATTTCACCTTGGTCGTGGGCCTGCCCGCGGCGCAGGTCGGTGCCGCGCTCACCATCGCCGGAGTGATCGGCTTGTGCGCGGGGATACCTGGAGGGCAGCTCGCCGACCGGCGCGGCGCGCGCACCATCGTGATGCCGGCCCTCTCGGTCCAGGCGGTGTCGATGGCGGCCCTCGTCCTCGTCGAAAGTTGGGCCGCGCTCACGATCATCGCGACGGTCGACCAGATCGCCGCGGCGGCTGGTGGGGCGGCCTGGGGTGCTCTGGTGGTCCGGGTCGGGGGTGATCGCCCGGCCGTGTTCCGGGCGAAGTTGCGCACCTTCGTCAATCTGGGCGTCGTCCTGGGAACGGTGGGCGCCGGGCTGGCGCTGGCCGCGGACACCCGTGGCGCCTACATCACGCTGATCCTCGGCAACGCGGCGAGCTTCGCCCTGTGCGCGGTGCTTCTGCTCCTGCTGCCCCGCTATCCGGTGCTGTCGGCACCGCCCCAGCAGCGTCGCCGGCTCGCTTTCGCGGACCGTCCGTTCCTGACGTTCACCGCCCTCTACGGGGCTATGGGACTGCAGTACCCGGTGGTCTCGCTGCTCCTGCCGATCTGGATCTCCGAGCACACCGAGGCGCCGCGCTGGACAGTGGCAGCGCTGTTCGCCGTCAATTCCGCCTTCTGCGTGCTGATGCAGACCAGGATCGGCTCCCGTATCGAGACCCCGCACGACGGCGGCCGGGCATTTCGCACCGCGGGGCTGCTCTTCCTCGTCAGCTGCCCGATGATGGCGCTGACGGCGTACGCCCCTGTCTGGGCGGCGGCGGGACTGGTCCTGGCAGCGATCTTCGTCCATAGCCTGGGAGAGGTCTGGGAGTCCTCGGCGGGCTTCGCTTTGGGTTTCGGTCTTGCCCCCAACCATGCCCAGGGTCAGTACCAAGGTGTTCTCGGCCTCGGCTTCAGCACGGGCCAGGCTCTTGCCCCCGCGATCCTCACCACGGTGGTGCTTGGCCTTGGCACGGCGGGCTGGCTGCTGTTGGCGTTGTTCTTCGCGGCGCTGGGTGCTGCCGGCCCATCTCTCGCCCGCTGGGGCATGCGGACCCGGCTGCAGCCGGGCGTTGCTGCGGAAGCGACAGGGTGACCGGGGAGCAGGTGCCGGGATCCCCGCCGCTTCCGCGAGTACCCGACCCATGGACTCGGTCTTGAACCCAGGCGTACAACCCGTACCTGGACGTCGACTTCAGTTTGCCGCGCCAGGTCCTCAGGGTCGATGACGTGGCCCTCCTCCTGGGATCGCCACCCGCATCACGTGCCGGAACCGGGACTCGATCAGGCCGAAGTCGATGACGTTGCGGCCCGGCCCCCGAACAGGGCGTCGAGGCGCACGTACTCGGTCCGCTTCGTGGGCCGGTCCCTTTGCACCACCGAGACCCGGCTTCCCCTCAGACAACGCCCGTAGGGGGCACGGGATCGACGGGTGCGGGCTGCTGCGCGGCCGCGCCGGACAGGACGGCCCGGTGGGCGCGGCCCAGTTCGCGGGCGTGGGCGGTGTCCACGCGGCGCAGCAGGAAGAGGCCGGCCAGCGAGATCACGCTCGGTCCGGAGAGCAGCGCGGCCAGCCAGGGTGCGCCGTGCACGCCGACGAGGACCGCTCCCGTCAGCATGCCGGCTGCGAGGACGAATCCCGCCACCAGACCGCCGAGGTAGAGGGCGTGTGCCCGGCGGTCCTTGTCGTCCAGCGCCTTCAGCCTCGCCTGCTCCATGCGCCACTCGTGCTCCCGGGCGAGTTCCGGTTCGATCGCCTTCAGGGCGATCTCCAGGTGTTCCGGCGGCAGCTGGGCCCACCGCAGAACGATGTCGAGCCCGCTCGACCGTGCGGTGGAAGGTGACGGTCCCTGGCTCATTGCGTGTTTCCTCCACCACCGTGGACTACGGGTTCCCTGTCGTGGGAGAAGCCCTCGGGGGGCGGGCCCAGGGCCTTGAACACGCGCTCCAGGACGGCTTCCACGGAGCCCACGGCCGCCGCGGTCTCCGGTCGGTCACCCAACGCCATCAGGTCGAGGGGCCCGCGGTGCTGGGAGCGCTCTCGGGAGTGCCCTGGGGGCCGCTCCGTCTCGGTCGCGCTCTCCCCCGCCGGGATCCGCAGCCGCACCCGGGGCCTGTACGACCATCGCGTGCGGCTGGTAAGCCCGCGAAAGCGCACTCGCCGCAGCCCCCCGCCAAGAGGAGTCGTGCTCTTGCGTACCACCCAGGTGCGGGCGGCCCTGTCGTGCCAGCCCTGGCGCCTGGGGTAGGCGGCCAGGGGCCATACGCACGACACGAGGAAACCGACGACCGAAATGTTCAGGACGAAACGCAGCAGGTAGCGGCACACCGACCGGGTGAAGCCCGGCGGCGTCATGGTCTCGACGTCGACTACCGCAAGCGCGCACAGCCACTTGCCCGGGGTGCGCCCCCACTTGGCCGTGGGCAGCACTTCGTAGAGGACTCCAGCGACCAGGGCAACCGCGACGATCGCCCCCAATCGGGCGCCGGTCGTGCCGTCCATCGACCAGACCGGCGTGCACGCGCTTACGACAATGGCGGACTTCAGCAGCCCGTCCACGGCCCGCGCGGCGACCCGCCGCCCATAGGGCGCCGGCGTCGCGCCCGCGCCCACGGGGGCGAGGGGGCTCTGATGGGGTGGTTTCCACGGCACCGGAGGCGGAACCGCGCCCACCGCGGGCGGCGTCACGAGGGGATATGGCCCGCGGTCACGCGACGCCGGTCGGCTGGTGCCCGGCCGCCACGCGCGGCCGTCCCAGTACAGGACGTGCCCGGGAATGGCCGGGTCGGGGTAATAGCCAGGCAAAGGACCCTCGGACGCCGAGGTGTCCGGCGTGCCGTGCTCGGACATGTGCCCCTCCCCCTCCCTCGGCCACCGCGTGGGTAACGCCCGCAGGCCACGCTGCCAGGAGGCCGTGTCCGGGAAGGGCGCCTCGCGCTCGTCCCACTCCAACGAGTGAGCCGGCCCCACGGATGCCGCGACGGTGGCCGGGGCCGGCGCGGGCTCGTTGGACAAGGCAGGTCGGTTCACCGTGCGGTTGACGATGTGGTTGCTGCGTCAGCCCGTTGAACGCAGAAGGGGCAGCAGTTGCTGCCCCCCCCCCGGCCCTCTCCGTTCTCCAGACGTGGGTGGAGCGCTCAGGGTCCGCGCCGCAGGCCGGGCCGGGCGTCGCAATGACAGGCTCCACCGGTGCGGGGACAGGGACCGTATGTCGGCGTCCAATGTCGAAGAAGCAGCCCTGCAGCCGCCTGGAGGCCCTCCATGACACGCGTTGGTGGAGCGCCCCCCACGGCATGGCCGCCCTGACCATGCTGGCCCGATCATCGGCACGACGCTGCTCACCTTCGCGTCGCTGCTCTTCCGCCTGGAATGGCCCGGCGTCCTGCTGTGGACCCTGGCCGCGCTTGCTGCGCTGCCCCGACTGGTCGCGTGATCTTGCACGTGCTGCTCTCACGGACCCCTCTGGCGGCGCGACGGCTCAGCGGGGGGACTGCGAGCCTGCCGGCTCGGCCCACGACATGCGGCACGCGACGCGGAAGTGACCTTCCCGAGTGCGCTGCACGTCCAGTGCGTGGTCCGCGTCGCAACCCGGTGGGCTCGGGTCCGGCATGCAGGCGGATCCCTGGTACCGGATGCAGGTGGCGGGCAGCCAGGCAGGCCGCTCCGCGCCGGGGTGCTCGATGCAGTCGGTGACGGCCAGGGTCATCCCGCCCGAATCGGCCTGGATCCACAGCCGGTACCGGGGCCGCTCGCTGTGTTCGACGAGGTAGCGGGCAGCGGCCGTCGCCGTGTCCGCCAGCCGCCGGACCAGGGAGGTGGGGACCGCCATCGCGGTGAGCAGGCTGCCCGCAGCCTCTCCCAGCAGGGTGTGGGTACGTTCGGCGCGTTCGGCCTCCACTGCGAGCGACACGTGGAGGAGTGAACTCCGAGAGGTGTCCGACGTGCGCGCGAGTGTGGAGGAGGACTGGACGGGGCGCGGCATGGGGTGCCTTCCGCAGCGGGAAAGGTGAACGGCGGCGGGAGGCGAGGCCGGTCCGGCGCCACACCTGCCGCTGCTGTACGACATCAGCATGGGCCGGGGTCCAGGGCGTGCCAGAGAAAGTACGTCATGGGACTGCGTTGTGCGTAGTGCCTCCTCGGCCATCTCCGCGCGACCAGGGGAATGTGCGCACGTTTACGTCAGTTGGGGGCAGACCGACGCACCTCGACCACTCCCGTCTCGTACGCCGCAATCACGGCCTGGGCGCGGTCGCGGACGCCGAGTTTGCCGAAGAGGCCGGTGATGTGGTTCTTGACGGTGGAGGCGCTGACACCCATCGCGTCGGCGATCTCCGCATTGTCGAGGCCCGTGGACATCAACCGCCACACCTCCGCCTCGCGCGGCGTCAGGCCGCCGACCTGAGCCGGGGGCGGCCCGGGACGTTCCGGGGCCCTGACGTAGGTGGAGATCAGCCGGGTCAGCAGCCGGGGCGCGACGGCCGCCTCGCCGGTGTGCACCACCCCTACCGCCGCCACCAGCTCCTCCGGCGAGATGTCCTTCGGCAGAAACCCGCAGGCCCCGGCGCGCAGCGCGGCCACCACGTACTCGTCCAGGTCGAAGGTGCTCAGCGCCAGCACCCGGCAGCCGGGCAGTTCGCGCGCGAGACGGCCAGTGGCGGCGACACCGTCGAGCACCGGCATACGGATGTCCATCACCACGACGTCGGGGCGCAGCCGGTGGGCGAGGGCCACCGCCTCCTCGCCGTCACCCGCCTCGCCCACCACCTCGAAGGCCGGGTCGGGCGCGAGGATGAGGGCGAGCCCGCGCCGTACGAGCGGCTGGTCGTCCGCGATCAGCACCCTGATGGGCTTCGGTTCCCTCGCGTCGTGTGCCCTCGCGTTCATCGTGGCGCTCCCTCGTCAGCCGTCAGCGGCAGCCGGGCGGTCACCCGGAACCCCGCCCCGTCCAGGGGACCGGCCTGGAACGTCCCGCCGTGCAGCGCGGCCCGCTCCCCCATCCCCACCAGTCCGTAACCGGAACCCGACGCGGTTCCCGCTCGCGCGAGTCCCGCGTCGGCGCCGGCTCCGTCGTCCCGGACCTCCACCACCACGCCATCCGGCTCGTAGACCAGCCGCACCCGCGCCCGCGCCTCGCCCGCGTACTTACGGGCGTTGGTCAGCGACTCCTGCACGATCCGGAAGACGGTCAGGCCCACGCTCGGCGGCAGCGGGCGCTCGTTGCCCCGTACGTCCAGCGCGGTGGGGAGCCCGGCCCGGCACGACTCGGCGACGATCCGCTCCAGGTCCGCGATGCCGGGCTGCGGAGCGGTCGGCTCGTCCTCCGCCTCGTCCCCGGCCCGCAGTACGTCGAGGAGCTGGCGCATCTCGCGCAGGGCCATGCGCCCGGAACCCTCCAGTTCGACCAGCGCCTGCCTGGCCACCTCCGGATCCCGGGCGAGGTTGGCCCGGGCTCCCCCGGCCATCAGCTGCATGGTGGTGATGTGGTGCGCCACGATGTCGTGCAACTCGCGGGCGATGCGCCGCCGTTCGGCGGCCACCGCCCGGTCCGCGAGCAGTCGGCGGTTGGCCGTGATGTCGCGCTGCCAGCGGTTCATCACGGCCGCCGCGATGATCACGACGACCGCGGCGAGCACATTGGCCACGATCTCCATCAGTGACAGACGCGGCCACTTCGTCCAGCCCACCAGCGCCACCACCGCGCCCGCCGCCGACGCCGCTGCCACAAGCATGCCCTTGAGCCGTACGACGGTGTAGAGCGCGACGACCACGGCGGCGCCGAAATGCTGGGGCGTCGGCACGGTCAGATTCATGGCGAGGCCCAGCAGGAGCACCGCCGCGAGCACCGGCACCGGGGCGCGACGCCGTGCAAGCAGCGGCAGCGCCGCCGCCACCACCAGCAGGCATCCGCCCACCGGCACCTCACCCTGCTCCGCCTGGCTGGCGAAGGTGAAGCTGACCAGGTCCATGACCCCGGCGCCGACCGCGACCAGGCCGTCGTTGCGTGTCCAGGGCAGCCCGTCGCCGCCCTGCCGGGTCGCCGGGGCCCAGGGGCCGGGTGGCATCGTCACCATGGCGGTTGTCGATTCTGTGAGTGGCGGTGCCGGCCGCCGACGGTGTGCCGCGGCCCTCGTTCCATGATCCCAGTCTCGCATCGGGTACCGGGCCCACATCCGGCCCAGGGTCCGGGCCCACTCTGGGAGCACGGTCCCAGGCACCGCCCGCACCCACCCCAAACTCCCAGCACACTTCTCCTCCCGTGCTCGGACGACCGCGCCCCGGCGCGCTGATGTGCTGGTCAACAGCGCCGAAAGGACCGCGACCCCATCAGGGACCGCATCCCGCCCGCCGGCCGCGCCCCACTCTTCACCGGAGGACAAAGTGATCCGCGCCCTGACCGGGTTCTCCACCCGCAACCCCTGGAAGGTCATCCTCGCCTGGTCGGTGGTGGGCCTCTTCCTCGCCCTGCTCGGCCAGTCGCTGCTCTTCCGCGTCACCCAGAGCCAGAGCGGGGACTTCCTGCCCGCCACCTACGACTCGGCGGCCGCGCTCAAGGTCGCCGAGGAGAAGTTCGGCGCCAAGCCCGACGCCAACGCGATGACCGTGCTCGTCGCCCGGACGGACGGCAGGCCCTTGACCGGGGCCGACGAGCGGCGCATCGGTCACGTCGCCGAGGAGCTGGGCCGACGCCACGTCCAGATGCCCGAACCCGGCGGGGACGGACCCGCGTTCCTGGCCAAGGACTACTCGCAGTCACCCCGCGTGAGCCCCGCCATGGTCGCTCCCGACCGCGGCTTCGAGCTGCTCTCCGTACAGCTGACCGGCAATGCCACGGACCCCGGCATGCACGACCTCTACCGGGCCTTCCGAGACGACGTGAAGCGCGGGTTCGCCGGTATCCAGATGCGTACCGGGTTCACCGGCGGACTCGCCGAACTCGTCGACACCACGGAGGCGGAGAAGACCACCGGCGACGTGGTCAGCGCCCTCATGGTCGGTCTGATCGTGCTGATCAACATTCTGGTGTTCCGCAGTGTGCTAGCCGCTTTCCTCCCCCTGCTGGCGGTCGCCATCATCAGTGGCGCGGCACTGGGCACGGTCGTGTGCACCGCGCTGGTCACCGGTATTGACCTCGACACCTCCACGCCGAACCTGATCGGCGTGGTCCTGATCGGCATCGGGGTCGACTACTTCCTCTTCCTCCTATTCCGTTTCCGCGAACAGCTGCGGGCCCGTCCCGACCTGCCCGCCCGTGCCGTGGCCGCGGATGTCACCAGCAAGGTCGGTACGGCGATCACCTCGGCGGCGCTGACCATCGTCGCCGCCTTCGCCACCCTCGGGATCGCGACCTTCGGCCAGTTCCGCGTCCTGGGCCCAGCCATCGCGGTATCGGTGCTCGTCATGCTGCTGGCCGCGCTGACCTTCATGCCCGCGCTGCTCGCCGTCAGCGGGCGCAGGATGTTCTGGCCGTCCCGCTCGTTGCGGCACGAGCCCAGGCCGGGCGTCGCGGGGCACATCGGTGACCTGGTCGCCCGGCGCCCGCTCACCCTGGTGATGGCCTCGGTCGCGCTGCTGGGTGCTCTTGCGGCCGGGGCCGTCGGCGTCCGTATGGACTTCGACCAGACGGGCGGCGACAAGGACACTCCAGCCGCGGCCACCGCCGCCGAGATCAACCGCGCACTGCCCGCCGGGGTGTCGGACCCGACCATCGTCTACGTCACGGCGGCCCCGGGCCGCACGCTCACCCCTGGGAGCGTCGACGCCCTGCCCCGGGCCCTCGCCAAGGTCCAAGGGGTCGGAGAGGTCGGCAGGACCGTCCTCAACGAGGACCGCTCGGCGGCCCGCATCGACGTCTACCTCACCGCCGACACCCAGAGCCGAGAGGCACGCGACTTCGTCTCCGGGCCCGTCCGCGAGGCGGTCGCCCTCCACACGCCGGCCGGTATGCAGGCTCATGTCGGCGGTACGGCGGCGATCTTCGCGGATATCTCCACGGCGGTCGACCACGACCTCAAGACGGTGTTCCCGGTCGCCGCGGGCCTGATCGCCCTCATCCTGATCGTCCTGCTGCGGAGCCTGCTGGCCCCGGCCGTCCTGATGATCGCCGTGGGGCTCGGCTTCGCCGCGACGCTGGGTGCTTCCGCGCTCTTCTTCCAGCAGCTGCTCGACAAGCCGGGCGTGAACTTCGTGCTGCCGCTGGTGCTGTTCCTCTTCGTGGTCGCGCTCGGCACCGACTACAACATCCTCATCAGCGACCGTATCCGCGAGGAGATGGAGCGCCCGGGGGCCGCTCGGACCGCCGTCGCCCGCGCCGTCCGCCACACCGCTCCCGCCATCGCCACCGCCGGTGTGGTCCTCGCCGCCTCCTTCGGCAGCCTCGCAGTGAACGCGGCACCCGCCACCCAGCAGATCGGCTTCGCGACCGGACTCGGCATCCTGCTCTCCGCCTTCGTCCTCTCCATCGCGCTGGTGCCCGCGCTCGCCGTACTCCTCGGCCGGGGCATCTGGTGGCCGGTCCGTCCGGGCCGCGGCAGGAGCCGCCGCCGAGCCGAGCCGAGGGAAGGCGGCACCCCCGACGAGACCTTCCCCCGCGCGCATGAAGCCTTGCAGTCAGGGGTGCACAACGAGTAGGTCGCGGTGCGCCATGTGTCATGGTGCAAGGCGCAAGGCGCATGGCGCATTCTTCAGCAGTGGTTGACATAGCGCGCGACGTGCTGGGAGCTACCGGCTGACTGCCGTAGACAACCGGTCAAGTTCTTCGCCCCTCAGGTTCGGCAAGATTCGGGGCTGCGCGGAGTCGGCGTGGAAGGAATCGATGACCGTGCTGGGCTTTGGCCGACCCGGACGGGGCGGACCGCGGCACCGAGAAGCACGAGACGGCGAGGCGGGCGACGGCCCGTGCCGAGGTCAGGATGGAGCGATCACGTGGGCGGTGCTGTCGCGGGCGGCGGGCAGGGCGTGGTGGCGGGCAATGTTCTTGGCCAGGAGGTGGGTGGACTCGGTGACACCGATCTCCTGGCCGTCTTCGACGGCGGGCAGGCGCCCATCGGCACGGCGGAGTTCGGCGAGGGCAGTGTCCATCGCCCGATGCGCGGCGAACAGGCATGGAGTGCTGTAGATCGCGACGTCGACGCCGAGGCCGGTGAGCTCGCTCAGGGAGAGGCGGGGAGACTTGCCGCCGGCGATCTGGTTGAACAACAGCGGCTTCCCGCCCACGACTTGGCGGATCCGCTCGATCCACTCCACGCTGCGGACCCCGTCGACCAGCACCACATCGGCATCGGTGGCGGCCAGCGCCTCCGCCCGCCGGAGGATGTCGTCCTCCTCCGTGGCGTCGGTGCGGGCCACCACGACCAGGTCCTTGCGCGTACTGAGGACCATGGCGAGCTTCTCCAGGTAGTCCTCCAGGGGCAGGACCTGCTTGCCGTCCGCATGCCCGCACCGGCGGGGCCGCTTCTGGTCCTCGAGGATGACACCTGAGGCGCCCATCCGCTCAAGACCCTCGACCACGTGGCAGGCGACTTCGGCGTCGACGTACCCGTCGTCGATGTCGACCAGGAGATGATGGCGGGGGAAGGCGCCGCGCAGCCGCTGGACGAAGGCCATCATGTCGGGCCAAGCGATGAACCCGATGTCGGGCAGCCCGTAATAGGAGGCGGCGAACCCGAACCCGGAGACGAACATCCCGTCGTAGTGCCCGGCCGCCACGGACGCCGAGTACATGTCGTACACGCCGATCAGCGGTGTCGTGCCAGGCGTGGCGATCGCCGCCCTCAGCGCGTTTCCGTAACTCACGATCAGGCTCCTTCAAGACACACCGGGACATGGCCGGCTGCCGCGACACGGCGTTTTACCTGAACCAGATACTTTCCTGACCCTTTCCGGGTGTGCTTCCTATGGCGGCCGCCACGCCAGAGGCGTAACCCGTTCACCACGGAACGTCGCCCGGCGCCACCTGTTCCCGGGGCTGTGCCCGCTCTACGGCTTGCCCGCACGAGCTCTGTACCGGCCCGGCGACGGCCGCCCCGCCACTTCTCTGCGTGCGAAGCGCGCGATCACTCAGTGGATCTTTGGTGAGGCCGCCGCGGGAGCGGCCAAGACCTTCATCGTCCCGGTGGTGGGCTGGCCGGGCTTGTCTGCCCGGCACCGTCGGGGGCCGGTGCCCAGCACCCACAGCGGGTTGGTGGGCCCTGCAGATGGTCGGGTCCACGCTCGCCATCCAGTCGATTCGCCCCTGCGTATCGGCATCGGCTCGCACGGCTCGCACGGCTCGCAGGAGCATTTCCCTCGGCGTGCCGATCGAAGGTCAGCTGCCGGACCTCGTACGGGTGGCGGAGGGGCATCATGAGGCAGCCCCCCCACGTCCCTTGAAGGGGCCAGGAAGGCCACCGAGAACGCATTGGATCAAGCGACCCCACCGGAACGTAGGCCTGCCCCTCCGCTGAAACCGGAAGTCCAGGGCTCGCACCCCATCGGAATGCCAGCCCCCCCCAAGCCGCCGGCGCGGCGCCATGACGGCGGGTGGCTTGGAGGCGGCAGCAGAGCGCCCCGGCCGGCCTCGGCTGCCATGGGACGAGGACCACGTCGCCTGGCACAACTGCTGACCGTTCCAGCGCTCGGGCGGATCAGCCGTGCGGCCAGAGGCGACGGGCCGGGTGCCGTTCGGTCACCGCGCGTCGCTGTCCGCGTCCTCCAGGGTGGGCGGTTCCTGCCAGGTCAGGGTGTCCAGAGGCTGCGGAAGGTTCCGGGCCGCGCCGGGCACGGCCTTCGTCACCGCGGCCGTCTCATGACTGAAGAGGGCCACAGGGTTGCTCGGCATCCGGTCAGGCGCGGATGCTGCCGGGCCTGAGGTCTTTGTGATGGTCATCTCGTCCCCCTGATTCGTCCCGGGCCATGCCCGGCTGAAGTGCGGCGCACAGGCCGACTGCCAAAGCGTATCCGGTTTCTGAGCTGCGGCCCGAGAAGATTTGGTCGGGCCGCAGCTCAGGTCCCCTCGCTCGCGACCAGCAGCTCGCCGTTCTTGGGATGACGACGACGGGGGCCCACGTGACGCAGGTGGCAGGCGTAACAGCCATGGCAGACGATCTCCGCCTCTGCGCCGTCGCGGGAACCGCGCCGCGCCCAGCCGGGCACGCGACGGGAGGGGTGACCCGCGCGTGCACGGGGCCGACTTGTCGGCCATTGTGCTCAACAAGGCGCGGATCCGTTCCGCAGCAGTGTCGTACGACAACTCGTACGAGAAACCGGTGCGGGGCATGCAGGTGCCCTTGCCTGTCCCGGGGAAACCTGCCCCTATTCAAAGAGGCCGACGGCACTCTCCCCGGCGCCCACGGGCGCCCGCGTCAGGCATGGACCCGGCGCCGTGTCCTGGAACCGGCCGAGAAGCGCTCGCACAGGACGCGACTGACGGACGGACGCGGATCGCCGGTCGCGGTCAGCGCGAACGCTGCCCGGTGAAGAGGCGGTACAGCAGGAGCACGATCACCGAGCCGACGATCGCGGCGATCCACGTCGAGAGGTGGAAGAAGCCGTTGATGGAGTGCACGCCGAAGATCACCTTGCCGAGCCAGCCGCCGAGCAGACCGCCGACGATGCCGATGAGCATCGTGATGACGCAGCCGCCCGGGTCCCTACCGGGCGTGAGTGCCTTGGCGATGGCGCCCGCGATGAGGCCGATGAGGATCCAGGCGATGATGCCCACGGTATGTGTCCTTTGCTGTAGGTGGTGCCGAGGAGGGCCCGGCTGGGGTTCCGCCGGGGCTGCCCGCAGGTTGCTCCCGCGACGACCCGGCGACATAGGGATATCCGCTCGGGAGCACTCCACACGGGACCAAGGTCCCGTTCCCTCCGACTGGCTCACCCGGCACCCGCCCAGTCGGCCGATCCGGTCTACGGCCGATTCGGTGACTGGTCCACCTTCGATGGCAATCGGCCCAGGTTTGTCCCGTCGCAAATGATCTGGCTTGAATACCCGAGGCTTCTCGGCCGGACCGGCTCGGCTCCAGGGCTTCCCCGCGCGGTGCCGCCACGGTCCAACCAGTCGCAAATCTGTTCGCATGACGCCGAACGAAGACCGCCGCTCTCCCCCTGCGCTTGCCGCCGCCATGGCGGTGCGACTCGACTGTATCGGCGAGGACGGTGTCGACTTCGAACCCTTCGAAGTCTTCGTCACTGCCGATGGGACAAGGTTCGCTGTCACAGGTCAAGCAGAGTCTGATCACCGGCCCGGTGAGGTGTCCCGCTGTCGCGCCTGTCTCGCGGAATCGGCCCGGAGAGAGAGGGGCGGGCCGATCCGTGCTTGGATGTCCGAACTGATCGACTGTCGGGCGGGGCTGCCACACGGCTCCCTGGCGAGGTGACAAGCATGAGGATTTCCTGATCGTGGACGTGCTGACGGGGAATGAGATGGTCGCCATCCCGCCGGGCCAGGTGACGCTGTCGGACCGGCGGACGCAACGCAGTTGGTCGGTCGAGCTTGCGCCCTACCAGCTCGCGGCATCCCCGGTCACCCAGGCGTTGTACGCACAGATCACAGGCCAGCGGCCGAGTACCACCCCTGGGGACCGTCTGCCCGTCGAGAGCGTCTCCTGGTGGGACGCGGCGCGGTTCTGCAACGCCCTGTCACAGCGCGCCGGCCTCACGCCCGCGTACCACTTCCGTTCCGAGGCCGAAGACATCGAGTGGGACGCGTCCGCCGACGGGTACCGCCTGCCGACCGAAGCCGAGTGGGAGCACGCCTGCCGCGCCGGAACGAACGGGCCGCACTACGGGGAGCTCGACGAGATCGGCTGGTACCGCGGTAATTCGCACGAGCGCATTCACGAGGTGGGCGGCAAACGCCCCAACTCGTGGGGGCTTTACGACATGCTCGGCAACGTCTGGGACTGGTGCTGGGACGTCTACGACGCCGAGATCTACGGCGCCTATCGGGTGCTCCGTGGCGGTGGTTGGTTCGATGAGCACTGGAGTTGCCGAGCCTCCGCACGGCGTCGCAGCCACCCGACTTTCCAGGTCGACGACGTGGGATTCCGCGTCGCGCGTTCCCTCGTGCGCTGATCCACGCCGCGGCGAAGGCCTTCTGTCGGCGAACCGGGTCGTCCCGCGCGGAATCGATCTGGCGATAGCGTGATCCTCATGACAGCTGGAGACGAGGCGCTGGTCGGCGGGATGGTGAACACGGGGGCGGTCTTCCGCCGGGGGGAGTTGGTGGAGCGACCGGCACCGCGCAACGCGCGCGCCCTGCACGCCTATCTCCTTACCCTCAAGGAGCACGGCTTCGACTCGGCGCCGACCCCTGTCCATCTCACCGCGGATGGCCGTGAGCAGCTGACTTTCATCCCTGGCGACGTGGCTCTGCCGCCGTTCCCGGACTGGTCGATGACGAGTTCTGCCCTCGAATCGGTGGGGAGCCTGCTGCGGCGTCTGCATGAGACCAGCACGGCCGTCGCAGTCGACACCCGTGCCGAGTGGCCCGCGGACCTCGCCGACCCGGAAGGGGGAACGATGTTGTGCCACAACGATGTGTGCCCGGAGAACGTCGTCTTCCGCGACGGTCGTGCCGCGGCCCTGATCGATTTCGACCTGGCGGCCCCGGGCCGTGCCCTCTGGGACATCGCCATGACCGCCCGCTATTGGGTACCCATGCTTGATCCCGAGTCCGCGGCCGCTCTCTCTCTCCCCCCCCCCGGACTGGATGCGGCCGCACGGTTGCGGATCCTCGCCGACGGCTACGGCCTCTCGGCGGTGGACCGCGCCGAGTTGCCCGGCGTCATCGAGCAGGCCACGGAGGTCTGCCGGGCATTCGTCGCCCGCCGTGTGGCCGGCGGAGACCCCGTTTATCTCCAGGCGTTGGCCGAGCGTGGTGGTTGGGAACGCTGGGACCGCATGCAGACCTGGCTGGTGGACCACCGCAAGACGTTCACGACTGCCCTGCTGAACTGACCGGCCTGGACGTTCGAGGGCAGACCCGCTAGAGCACCCCTTGCGTTGGCGGTGTGCCTTCTGACAGCAACGCCGGGAGCACGTCCGGCGCTGTGACCTGCTGCACCCATCGGGCAGAGGATCCGAACAGGCCACGCAGGGGGGCGGTGTTTCCGGGAACGCGTCATGGACTGGGCCGATGGCGTCAGCCGGATCAACCTTCGGCGGCACAAACCAACGTGGCGAGCAGGTCCTCGTAGTGGTGGCCGACCGCCCTGCGCTTGCTCCAGGTGGTGACCACCGTGTCGTCGGACGCGCTCCTGCCTTGCCTTTGCTCGAAGGCAGCCGCGTCACCGGCCTGGCCTGCGGCGGCGGTCAAGACCAGGGGCCGGGCCCGCCCCGCCCCCCGGGCCGGGCGAATGTGCGGTCGGGGCCGGGGCGGCGGTCTTTGTGCGGGCCGCCGCCCCTCACCGCCGGGCCCCGGTCAGTACGCGGTGGGCCAGCCGCCCTTCCACTTCAGCAGATTCAGGCCGAGCTTGGGAGCGCCGCCGTCCTTGCCGTCGTAGTAGTGGTAGACGAGCAGGTCCTTGCCGCTGTCGCGCATGATGTCCTGCCCGCCGGGGCCGATCACCGAACCCTGCGACGCCATGACGACGGTGCCGCCGTTGTTGTTCATCGCGACGCCGTTGCGGTCGTAGTAGGGCCCGGTGGGGCGAGTGGCCCGGCCCACCTTGATCTTGTACGTGGAAGTGGTACCGCTGCAACAGGCGTCGTAGGAGGCGAACAGGTAGTAGTAGCCGTTTCGCTTCACGACGGTCGGGGCTTCCACCGCCCTCGTGCCCGTGGAGCGGGCGGCGAGTGAGTGGCGGGTGGTGTCCCCCGCGTACTGCTTGCCGGTCTTCGGGTCGAGGCGGATCATCTTGATCCCGCTCCAATGGGAGCCGAAGACCAGCCACCACTTGCCGTCGTCGTCGACGAACAGGTCGGGGTCGATGGCGTTGAAGTCGCTGCTGGCCGAGGAGGAGTGGACGATGCCCTGGTCCTTCCAGCTGCCCGGTGTCCCGGTCGTGGAGGTGGCGAGGCCGATGGCCGAGGATGTGGAACCGAAGCCGGAGACGGCGTAGTACATCAGGTACCGGCCGCCGTGGTAGGAGAGGTCGGGGGCCCACGGGTCGTTCTCGGAGGAGTAGCGGGACCACCAACGGGGCGGCGTGGAGAAGGCGTTGCCGTTGCGGCCGAAGGCGACGCGGTCGGTGGAGGTGCGGGACTCCAGGTAGCCGTGGCTGGACTCGAGCAGGTAGCGCCCGTCGGGCGCGCGGAGCATGGTCGGGTCGTGGACGACGACGTCGCCGGTGACCCTCCCGGGGGCCGGGTAGGCGGACGCGCTCGGCACCGCCGCCGCGGCCTTCGGCTGCACGTCCTCGCCGAACACCCCGAAGGCTGTGCCGTAGGCCATGGCGCCTGCGGCGGCCAGCGCCAGTGCGATCCCTGACAGCAGGGCCGTCTTCTTTCTGCGGTGCCGGGCCTTGCCGTGGCCGTGCAGCTCAGTCATGCGCGTTGTCCCAATCTGTACATATACGTGGGGGCACCCGCCAGGAGCGGGCTACTCCGCAGTTGCCACAGAGCCGGGAATGGTTGCCATGGAGAGTGACCCTTTCGTGTCGCCCGAGCCACGACGGACTGCGCCCGATCAGCCCCTCCCCTTCACCGGATGGACCACCAGGCCGTACAGCAGCGCACATGCCCGAGTCCCGTCAGAATCACTGACGGGACACCTGAGGGCCCCGTTCTGGAGCGGTCACCCACAGGGCGCCGCGCCCACGGGCTCCATGATGACCGCGGAGAACATCGCCGACGCCATCAGCTGGACGCTCGGCCAGCCGGCCGGTTGATGTGAACACCGTGGTGGTCCGCCCCATCGGCCAGACCCACTCCCCCAAAGCCCCGGGAGCGAGTCGCGAGAAACCCGTATCAGCGCTTCGCGGGCAGCAGCAGTCTCGAACGACTGTCTGCCCTCCGCGATGGCGCCGGTGTCGATGTCGGTGTCGTCCCATATGCGTGGGTGGCGAACCGGCGCGCTCCACTCAGGTCCATTCAACTCCCTTACGGTACAAGCCCGTTAGACTTTCCGGTAGCAGGATCTACGGCGCGCAGCGCGTCCCGAGAGCGTACCTCGGGCGCTCGACGGGGGGCGACGGCGATGTTGGTGACACTGCCTTGTGACGGGTCGCCGGAGTCGGTGGCGGCCTTGGCCGCGGCGGTCAGCGCCGCGTTGGAGCGTGGCGGTCCCGCGGTCCTGCCCGTGGCGGCCGCCGCCGCGCGGCCGTCGTTCGACGTCACCGCCGGTGTGCCCGATGGAACAGCTGCCGTCGTCGGGACATCCGGCTCGACGAGCCACCCCAAAGGCGTGTTGCTGTCGGCCGACGCCCTGCGCGCGTCCGCGGAGGCGACGCACGCCAGACTGGGCGGGCCGGGCCGTTGGCTGCTGGCGTTGCCGTCCCACCATGTCGCGGGACTGCAGGTGGTGGTGAGGTCGCTGCTGGCGGGGAGCGCCCCCGCCGTCCACGACTCGCGCGACGGGTTCCGCGCCGAGGATTTCCGTTCGGCCGACTGCCGGTACACCGCTCTGGTGCCCACCCAGCTCGTACGCCTGTTACGAGCGGGCGGCGCGGCCGTCGACGCCCTGTGTGCCTTCGACGCGGTTCTGCTGGGCGGCGCCGGCGTGCCGCCCGAGCTCATCGAGCGCGCCCGGGCGGCCGGGGTGCGCGTGGTGACCACGTACGGCATGAGTGAGACCGCCGGAGGGTGTGTCTACGACGGGGTGCCACTCGACGGTGTACGCGTGCGGGTCGTCGACGACCCGCGGCACGTCGACACCGAAGGCCACGCAGAAGGGACCACCCGTGGGTCGATACTCCTCGGCGGACCGACCTTGGCCTCCGGGTATCTGGGCGAGCCGGAGCTGACGGAACGGGCCTTCTCGCGCGGCTGGTTCCGTACGGACGACCTCGGCCGGTGGCGTGCGGACGGCCATCTGGACGTGCTCGGCAGGGCTGACGACGTGGTCATCACGGGAGGGGTGAAGGTTTCCCCGTCCGTGGTGGAAGCGGTCCTGCGCGAGCAGCCCGGGGTGGGAGACGCCTGCGTCGTCGGCGTCGCCGACGACCACTGGGGGCAGATCGTGGCTGCGGCTGTCATGCCCGACGAGCCGGGTGCCCTCGGGGCGGGGGCAGAGGCTGAACTGGCAGCTGCGGTGCGGGGCCGGCTCGGGGCCACGGCCGCGCCGAAGGCTGTACGAGTGCTGGCCGAGCTGCCTGTGCGGGGCGTGGGGAAGCCGGATCGGAGGGCCGTCCGGGCGCTCTTCGAAGGCTTCGAAGGAGGCGGCGGCCATATCTGACCGTGCACAGCCGAAAGTCCCCTGGGTGGCCGACTGTCAGCCCCTCCGCGTTCAACCGTCTGCCGTCAGCCTCGCATGCCTGCGCGTGTGCGCGGCCAAGAACCCCATGTCGACCTCGTACGGGACAGCCCGATCGGGGACGTCGATCAAACCGTCCTTGGCCCGGGTCTCGGGGGTGACGATGTCCCGGTCGAAGTACTTGTCCGAGCCGGAGTTGTCGCCGGGCAGGGTGAAGCCGGGCAGTGAGGACAGCGCGATGTTGGCCGCGCGGCTGATCCCGAAGTCGTGCATGCCACCGCACCAGACCGGTGTCCCGGCCGCCAGACAGGCGTCGTGAGTCAGTTTGGCTTCCAGCAGACCGCCCAGCCGGGCCGGTTTGATGTTGACGACCCGGCAGCTGCCGAGTTCGAGGGCGCGGCGGGTCCGCTTGGCGGAGTTGAGGCTCTCGTCGAGACAGAGCTGAGTTCGCAGGTTCTGTTGCAGGACGGCGTGGTCCGTCAAGTCGTCCCAGGCGAAAGGTTGTTCGATCATCATCAGGTCGAAGGCGTCGAGCTCCTGGAGGTGGGGGATGTCCTGGAGGGTGTAGGCGCAGTTCGCGTCGACCATGAGCGGCAGGGCGGGGAACCGGTCGCGTACCGCCTCCAGCACGTTCACGTCCGCGCCGGGGCCGATCTTGAGTTTCACCCGGCGGTAGCCCTGGTCCACGTGGCGCTGCACGGTGTCGCACAGCCGTCCGAGATCGCGGTCCATGCCCAGGCTGACGCCCGATTCGACGGTACTGCGGGCGGCGCCACCGAGTAGGTCGGGCAGCGGGCGGCCGGTCGCGGCGGCCAGCAGGTTCCAGGCGGCCATCTCGATGCCGCTGCGGGCGAAGTTGTTGGCCTTGACCCGGGAGTACAGCGCGGCGAACTCCTCGATGGTGTCCCATGCTCGTCCCAGGACGGCGGGCACGAGGAAGTCGTGCATGACGGACCAGACCGTGTCCGTGGTCTCGCCCGTGTAGTAAGGGTCCACGGGCGCGGGTGCTTCGCCCCAGCCCACCAGCCCCTCGGCGCTTGCCCGCACCACCACGTGGCGCAGGGTGCCGGCGCCGTGGGTGCTGGCTTGGAAGGCATGGTTGAGGTGCAGCTCGATGACGTACAGATCGATCCGGTCGACGCGCATGCGGATGCTCCGGCTTTGTTGGGGCGAAGGGTGTGGGGTGACAGGTGTGGGGGGGGACAGGTGTGGGGGGGCAGGTGTGTCGGGGTGACAGATCGGCTCATGGTCTGAGGGAGGAACCCCCGTCCACCGTCACCGTGGTGACCGTGAGGTGTGCTGCCTGGTCGGAGGCGAGGAACCCCACGACGGAGGCGATCTCCTCCGGATCCGCGAACCGCCCGCGCGGGATGCCGACGCGATAGCGGTCCGGCTCCCCGTGCAGCAGCGCCTCGCGGCGCCCTGAGACATGCCAGTTGGCTCGGGACATCGCGGTCTCGGTGGTGCCCGGCGCCACGACGACGCAGCGCACTCCGAGCCCGGCGAGTTCCAGGCCGAGGCAGTTGGTGAGGTAGTGGGCCGCCGCCTTGGAAGCGCCGTACAGCCCCTGGCCGGTCTTGACGATGGTGGCGCTGTTCGACCCGATGGTGATGATGCGGCCCGCGCGGCGGTCGGCCATGCGCCGCCCCACCGCACGCATGCAGTTGAACGGGCCGTGGGCGTTGACCGCGAAGACCCGCTCCCACTCCCCGTCGTCGTACGCGGTGAGCGCGGCGACCCGGCCCAGCACTCCCGCCGCGTTGACCAGAACGCCGATGGGCCCGACCGTACGTTCGACGGTCTCCACGACCCGTTCCACTTCGGTGGAGTCGGTGACGTCCAGACGCACTCCGAGCGCCGAGGCACCCTGGTCGCGCAGCGACCGCGCCAGTGCGGTGGCACCCGCGTCGTCGATGTCGGCCGCCACCACGGACGCTCCCGCCGTGGCCAGGCAGCGGGCGACGGCGGAGCCGATGCCTCCGACGGCGCCGGTGATGAGGGCGGTGGTCCCCGCGATGCCGGTCAGCCGCACGTCTCGTCCTCCCCCTTCCCCGGACCGAAAAAGGCGTCCAGCGTGCGACGTTCGGTCTCCACACGCTCCATATCGCCGCCGAACGCCTGTAGCTGGCGTTTGAGACGGGCGGACGTGGCCGGGTCCGCGCGAGCGGCCTGCGCGGCCACCTCGACAGCGGCCGCCCGTGCCTGACCCCGTGGCACCAGGCGTTGCAGCAGCCCGATCCGGAACGCCTCGTCGGCCGGTACCCAACGGGACGTCAGGAGAATGTCCCTGGCAGCCGCCGGTCCGACGACACCGACCAACCGGGCGGCCCCGATGGGGATGCCCATCTCGGCGCCAGGGAAGCGGAAGGAGCTGCCTTCGGCGCCGACCCGGATGTCGCAGGCCGCTGCCAGCTCCGCCGCGACGGCGACACACCGCCCCTCGACGGCCGCGACGACCGGCTTCGGCGCAATGGTCACCGCCTGGTGGAGCCGGGAGAAGGCCCGCATCCTGCACGCCCGCCCCGCCGCGTCGAGTTGCTCGTGCCGGTCCGCGCCCACGCCGAAGTCCTCTCCCGTGGTGGCGATGACCAGAGCGCGTACGCCGGAGTCCGCTGCCCCGTCCGCCACGGCGCCGGCGACCAGCTCGGCCATCGACGTCGTCAGCGCGTTGCGGGACTCGGGGCGGTCGAGCAGGAGGGCCCGTACACCTGGCGCCAAACCGTCGATGACCTGGATCACGCGGTCACCCGAGCCGTTCGGGGTCGAGGACGGCGTCGACCGCCTCGGCCACGGCCGAGTGCACACGCTCGTGCACGGTGACGTTCGCCGCGCGGTCGGTACGGACATGGATCACCGACACCCCTTGTTTTCCGACGAGTTCGGCCAGGACGGCATCGAGCTGACGGTGGTCGCCGACGGAGCGGACCGTGACGCCGTACGCGGCCGCGATGGCGGGTATGTCGGCGGACTGCGGGGTGCCGAAGAGCGCCTCGAAGGTGGCTGGGGGCAGCCGCCGGGCGGGTGGGAGGAACGAGAAGATGCCGCCGCCGTTGTTGTCGACCACGACGAACGTGCAGCTGAGCCCGGCGTTCGCCGCGCCGAGCAGGGCACCGGCGTCATGCAGGAAGGTGAGGTCCCCGATCAGTGCGACCACGGGGTCGGCGGATGCCGCCGCCGCGCCGAGCGCGGTGGAGACGACGCCGTCGATGCCGTTGACACCTCGGTTGGACAGGACGGTCGGCGGCCGGTGCCGAGGCGCGGTGAACCACTCCAGATGACGGATCGGCATCGACGATCCGACGACCAGGGTCGTGTGCGGCGGCAGGACCGACCACAGTTGGCGCGCTGCGAGTGGCTCGGTCCAGTCGCTGTAGCTGTTGAGCACGGCGTCCATGGCCCGCTGTGCGGCGGCCTCGGCGTCGGCCCAGGCATCGCGCCAGCCGACCGGCGCGGGGTGCGGCACGGCTTCGGCGGCGGCACGGCAGAGCGCGGCCGGGTCGGCGCACAGCACCGTGTCGGCCCTGCGCTGCGGGTCCCGCCACCGCCAGTCGGGGTCGACGGCCAGGTGCTCGATGGCCGGCTGGGCGAGCCACTCGGCCATGACGCGTGAGGCCCAGCGCTCGCCCAGGTGGAGCACGGCCACCGGACGCAGCCGGTCGCGGGCGGCGGGGGCGCGCAGGATCGCGTCGGCCGCGGCCACGGTGGTGGAGTGGGGTGTACGGGCGCCCGAACGCGGGTCGGCGAGCACCGGCCAGCCGAGCGCGTCCGCCAGCGCCCGGACCGCCTCCGGGTCGCCCGCGCCGCTGCCCGCGACGATGACACCGCGCTGCCCGGCCCACCCCGCCAGATCGCGGACGGCCTCCGGGGACGGGGCACGCTCACCGCGTACGACACGGTGCCACGGCCCGGCGGCCCGGGCAGGCGGAAGCGGTCCCGGTTCCGCGACGAGGGGGTCGCGGAAGGCGAGGTTGAGATGGACCGGGCCGGGCCCCACGGGACCGTGCGCGGCTTCGGCGGCCGCCCTGGCGGCCAGCGACCGCCAGAACACCCCCTGGTCCGGTTCGGGCACCCCGGCCTCGACCGCCCAGCGTACGGCGGACCCGTACAGGCCCGGCTGCCGCATCGTCTGCGGAGCCGCCACCTGCTGGAGCTCCGGCGGCCGGTCGGCCGTGCACACCAGCAGGGGTACGCCGCCGAGGTCGGCCTCGGCGACGGCGGGGTGCAGCTCGGCGGCCGCCGTGCCGCTGGTCGTCAGGACCAGCGTCACGCGCCCGGTGCGGCGGGCGATGCCCAGGGCGAAGAACCCCGCCGTGCGCTCGTCGAGCCGGATGTGCAGCCGCAGTCTGCCGTCGGCGGCGAGGGCCAGCGCGAGCGGCGTCGAACGGGAACCGGGGGACACCACCGCGTCGGTGACCCCGAACCGTGCCCACTCGTCGACCAGGGTGGCGGCGAAGGTGGCCTGGACGCGCCCGGCGTCCGCCTCCGCGCGGGGTGCGCCCGCACTGTCGGCCGACTGCTCGGTGGCGTTCCCCCGGAGCCGCGCACGGCCCTCGGAAGCGGTCTGGGGAGTCTTCACGGCCGGGTCCAGTCCTTTACGGTGCCGAGGCGCACCAGCGCGGCGCCGAGCTGCCCCATCAGGCCGTTGCCGACCCCGGAGAGCATGCGGTAGCCGCTGCGCTGCAACTCCTCGCCGCCCTTGTTCGACGGTGAACCGCCCGACAGCCAGCCGTCCTCGGTGAGATGCCCCTCGGTCAGCACCTCCCACGCCCGCAGCGCCGCCGCGCCCTCGCGGCCGGCCTCGAACTGGCCCTGCTCGGTGCCCAGGGCCAGGGCCGCGGCGATTCCTGCGGATCCGCAGGTCTCGGCGCCGGTCTCCGGCTCGCCGAGGTAGCAGTCCCAGATACCCGCGGCATTGCGACGGGACAGGGCCAGGGCCGCGACCCGCCGGGCCTCGTCCCACAGCGGGGCGGTGCCCGCCCCCTCGCCGAGCTCCGTCAGCGTCCGCACCAGGCCCAGCAGGTACCAGGCGTAGGCGCGGGCCCAGTTGCGGTAGAGGTGAGTGCCGTCCGGGAGCAGCCGCAGATGGAGATCGTCTCCCGTGCACAACCTGGCTCGGCGCAGCCGCAGTTGTCGCAGGGCCGGCTCGCGCAGGGAGGGATCGGCCCTCCCCGCGATCGCCGCCATGGGGTAGGCGACGGTGTACGAACCTTCGGCGGTCGTCGGTACGTCCTTGACGCAGCCCTCGTCGTCGGCCCGGACCCGCCAGGCCTCGACGGCCCGGGCCAGGGCGGGGTCGAGGGGATCGAGCTTGGCGAGGATCGCGTACGGGAGTGTGGCCTCGATGCCGTAGAGGCGGTTGTCGGCCGGGCGCCCGCGAGGGTCCTCGTACCGCAGGCTGCCGTCGGGGAAGTAGACGGCCAGCTGGTCCGCGAGTGTGGTGCGCGCGCGGCCGTCACCGGGAAACGTGACGGTCAGGTCGTACAGCGCATCGAGTACGCACCCCTCCATCCAGCCGAACGGCTGCAGGCTGCCGATCCCGGCGAGGGTGCGGTGCAGCGCGGTCACGCGGGCCGTTGCGTCCGTGACCGGGGCCGGCGTGGCGCCGTCGAGGCCATCGAGGAGCAGTACGGGACGGCGCTCCGGGGGCGCCTTCGGGCCCGCGAATATCCACAGTGTCGGAGGTCCGCCGGTGAAGTCGCTGTCGTGAGGCGGCGGTTCGGACAGGCTGAGCGACACCCCCTCGGCGAAGACGAGCCGTGTCGCTTCCTGGTCCAGGGGCGCGTCGTAGGGCTGGTGGCAGTCGGGATAGCGGATGTCGTACGTCGTGAGCGGCTGGCGCGTCTTCGCGGAGTGCGCGTGCAGGCGCACGGCTCCCCGTAGATCACAGGCGACGAACAGCCGCAGTCGCGCCGTTGCGGCAGCCGCCCGCATGGGCTGCTCCAGCAGGGTGGGGCTGCCCTGGGAGGGCGTTGTGACGGGGGCGACGGACCAGTCCAGCGGGGTGCGCCTATCGGCCGGGAACGGGATGTCCGGCGCGCGTACACCGGAGAATTCGGCAGCGGTCGATGCCATGATTCACTCCTGCGGTCAGGGCGCGATGAGAGCGGGCAGAAGAGCGTCGAGTTTCGCGCGGGTCTCCGCCAGCTCCTCGGCGGGATCCGAGTCGGCCACGATTCCACTGCCGGCGAAGACCGTCGCGTTCGCCCCGTCCAATTCGGCGCACCGAATCGTCACGCACAAACAGCCGTTGTCCTGCGCGTCCACCCACCCCAGAGCTCCGCCGTAGAGGCCACGGTCCCAGTCCTCGACCCGGTCGATCACTTCATACGCGGCGTCGCGCGGCCAGCCACAGACAGCCGGTGTCGGATGGAGGGCCTCCGCCAATTCCAGGAAAGACGGGTGATCCGGTTTGAGTTCGACCGCCAGGTGGGTCATGAGGTGCTGCACATTGGCGAGTTTGAGGATCTGCGGTTCTTTCTCCACGCGTACGCTGACCGCGTGGGGTGCGAGCGTTTCGAGCACCATGTCGCGCAGAATGCGGTGTTCCTGCTGGTTCTTGGGCGACTCCACGAGCCAGCGGGCGAGCTCGCGGTCCGAGGCGTCGTCACCGCCGCGGCGGACGGTGCCGGCCAGGGCCTTCGACTCCACATGCCGCCCCTGCTTGGAGAGCAGCAGTTCGGGGCTGGCTCCGACCAGGCCGAACGCGGAGAAGAGATAGGCACCGGGGAAGGTCTGCGCCAGCCGGCCGAGGACCTGCGTCGGCTGGATGACGGTGTCGCTCATGACCACCACCCGCCGGGCGAGCACCGCCTTGCGCAGTTCTCCCCGCCGTACGGCACCGGCCACGTCGGCGACGTTCCCGCACCACTCCTCGGGCTGCTCGACCGGCCGTAGCGAATAGGACCGAGCTGCCCGGTTGATCTGCGGCGGAGGCCCCAGGGAACCGAGGAGCGCACGGTGGTCGCAGCCTCGCGCCAGGCGCAGAGTGCGTTCCGGGACGGCGAGCCGGACGGGTTCGCCGCGCCGGAAGGGGAATGCGATGAAACCGACCCCGCCCCCGTCCCGTAAGAGCTCGGAAACGTCTTGGCCCGGGCGGACCGCGTGGTATGCCACTTCCTCGACTCCGAGCAGGGAAAGCTCTGGCGAGGAGAAGAGAATGCGCTGGTCGCCGGTGAATTGAATCGCTGCGCGGGCAGCGTCGGATAAGCTCGGCACAACAACCCCCGTAGGTGAGCCGAAAAATGCGATGTGGCCGTTCTCGCGGGTCAGCGAGCTTCATCGGCCACAGCGAACACCCGGGTCGAGCGTGACCGCGTGGTCGCGACGAAGTCAAGGGCGAATTCGCGCCACGCGAGCTGCCGGTGATCCACTACGCCGAAGGTTCTTGCGGGTGTGACCAGCCGGAGACTGGTTCTAGAAAGGTATTCCACGGGGAAGCTTCGCGACGCATACCGCATCATCACACCTGAGCCAGCAAGCCGATCTCGCTGACCACCTCTTCGGCGGTCGCTACCGACGACACTCAGCCCTCGAAACGAGCGGATAGATCACGAAACCAAACTGGAGTACCAGTGCCTGCTCTTTCTCCCTCCGAACAGAACGCCTGACGGCCCGTGCCACGAGGCACATGACAGCGTCACCGTCCGCTTCGGTAACCCGACGCGCAGGACGGCATGGCGCGTGATCAACGACGTGTACTCCATGGCAATCTACGCTCCAGCAGGATGACTTGGAGCCGGAGGTACACCACCCGTGGCGGCGAACAACAACCCCACCGTCAGGAGACGCCTCCTGGGAGCCGAGCTGCGCCGGCTCCGCCTGGAGCGCGGGCTGAAGAGCACCGAAGTGGCCGAGCGGCTCATGGTCTCCCAGCCCAAGATCAGCCACATGGAGAACGGCAACCGCGCCATCAGCTGCCGCGACGTACGCGACCTGTGCGCGCTGTACGAAGTCACGGACCAGCAGGTCATCGACGCCCTGATGGAGATGGCCAGGGAATCCGGGCAGCAGGGCTGGTGGCACGCCTACGGCGACATCCCCCAGCGCCTCTACATCGCCCTGGAGAGCGACGCTGCCTGCCTCCACACCTACGCACCCATGGTGGTCCCCGCTCTGCTGCAGACCCCCGCCTACGCCCTTGCGACGATTGAGGAAACGATCCCCCAGCTGAGCGTCGAACAGGCCGGCACACGTCTGAAGGTGCGGCTGCGCCGTCAGCACCGGATCTACAACCCGGCCCGTCCGCTGCGCCTGTGGGTGGTCCTGGACGAATCAGTCCTGCGCCGTGTCGTGGGCAGCCCGGACATCATGCGCGAACAGCTGGAACACCTGAACGCACTGGGTACCGAGCCGCACATCACCGTGCAGGTCCTTCCCTACACGGCGGGCGCCCACCCGGGCCTGTCAGGACAGTTCTCCATCCTGCGGTCCGCCGACAGCTCCACGGCAGCGGTGGTGCATGTGGAGCAATTCACCAGCGACCTCTGCCTGGACAAGCCTTCCGATGTCCAGCAGTACAGCGTGCTGCACAACCACCTCCAAGCCCAGGCACTCAGCCCCGACAGCAGCCGCGACGCCATCACCGACATCATCAAGACACACATCCATACGGCAAACCACCTCTGAGCTCGGCGTGGACCCATGAGCTCCTGGATTCGCCGACCGGCCTCACCGATGGCGGGAGAGCGGGACCGGCGGCGATGCGCCCGCCGCGGCGGGACCGGGCGACGGCCGTGATGCACGCACGGGAGCACACCGGTGGCAGTCCCTGCCGGTGGTCGGCTGCCGGTTGCGGAGGACAGGCTGGGGCAAGGTCATCGCGGGTTGCCACGGTTGAACTGATCGCTGAACCCCGGAGGCGAAGGTAAGCCACGCGACCGTCCACCGGCCCGAGGTGGTCCTGGCCGAATGGAAGGCCACAGTCGCCCGCCCGGCCCTCCGCGCTCCTGGGGAAGTGCAGCGACATGAGACCATCGCCGACCTGCGCAAGCAGCTTCGGGAGGCCAAGTCGGCATGGCCGAAGCGATGGCCGATGTGCGGGACGAGGTCGAGGAGAGTTCACGGCCCCATGTCATGTTCGCAAAGTTGTCGATCACGCGGAAAGGGCCCGCTTCGGTCCGAAGCTGACCAGGGAGAGATTCGCTCGCTGGATGGGCGGTCAGCCAAGACCACCCATCCAACGCCACCCGACACCTACACTCCTAACGAAACCCCTGCCCAGGTCAGACACCGAAACGCTGCTGGGGTCCAGGTCGCCCGTTCAGTAGTACATGAAGGTCGGGATCAGGCCGCCACCGCTGGCATTCGGTATCGTTACCAGCCCACCGGGGCCGACGCCCCTGCTGTTCGCGACGTTGACCACGTCGTAGACCGAACCGTAGTTGCCCATCCAGTGCCACGAGGGGTCAGACTTCTGAGTCTTGCAGGCGCTGACCAGTTTGATGCCTTCCTGGGCAGTGAGAACTTGGTCAGCCCGCGGGGTGTAACAGCGGGCGTTCGGCGCTGTCGGCGCCTGCGGCGCAGGTGCGGCGGAAGCCGGAAGCGCCAGGCCGATCAGCAATGTCGCAGGCGCGGCCGCGATGACGAGGGTGCGCAGTCGGTTCATGGTTGACCTCCCTGACTAGCCACCTGTCTCGGAACCGAGATCTGAACCGACCGTAGGGTCGCCAGGTCCAGTACCGCCATGTGGGTGCGCCCATTCGGGTGATGGCGAGGTGTCGATTCGGGGATCCCGCTATTCGCTGCGGGGCGTCTGACCTGGAGCTTTCGCATCCAGATCATAAGGGTGAGGATCGTGGCGGCGACTGCCGTGAGCTTGTTCGGACTCGTAAGGGCTGGTAGGAGCTGTTAGGGCTTGCCGCAAGAGCCGCCGCTGCCTGTTCCGGGAGATCGTTGGTTCGGCTCGGGGCCGGAGTGCCGCCTGGATCTTGTTCGAGGCCTTGTGCTTGTCGGAGAGTTCGGTCATTCGGCAGGGCTTGACCGGCGCGATTACGGTGTCGGCGCTGCGCTCCTCGGCCTCGCCGACGAAGCCTTCATCCACGCCATTCCTCCATCGCCAGCACTGCTGCTGTGTGCGTCGACCCGGATGCGAAACCAGCATCGCACGGAGGCGGCGGAACACTAGGGTCAGTCCGGCGCCTCAACCGAGACGAAACCTTCGACGCGGGCTCGCCCGCCGCGGCGGCGCCACAACAGCCTTTCACTGACGGCTCACCCGGCCAGCCATCCACACGGCGTGCTGACGGATGCGGGAGGGGTCTTCGGGAAAGCAGCTCTCCCAGTCCTCATCCAGAGGAATCCAGGACACAGGCTGCCCGGTCTCCGCGACGAACGGCGTCGCCACATCAACGACCGCGGCATACGACAGCCCGAGCGTGTCCGGAAAGTCCGGGTGATAGGAACGAACCGCAACCGCTGCCGGTTCGGGCAGCAGTTGCGCCCGAAGGCCCGTCTCTTCGAAGAGTTCCCGGCGCGCACCCTCGCGCGGTGTCTCCCCGGCCTCGACTCTCCCGCCTGGCGGAACCCACCCTCGCCAACGATGCTTCACCAACAACACCTGGGCGAAGCCCTCGTCGAACACCCAGACCTCGGCCGCCAGCGGTTCCATCGGCCCGTGCCTGGCAGCGGCCAGCCACTGACAGGCCCCGTCGAACTCGGCCACCGCCGACCGGGCATCATCGACTGCTGCCGCGAAGGCCCGCTCGTCGACCATGTTCGGAATCATCGGCCCAACATGCGAGGGCCCACTGACATCGAAGCCCACGCCTCGTTGCATGATGCGGCACGAGAACCCGCACGCACGCTCATGGCCCCCCAGCGGGCCCGAGCGGCAGAGCCATCACACCTCCAGAGCCCGACGACAGTCTCGTCTCTCCACGGTCGGCATTCCCCTCCGGGATAGGGCACTGCCACTGGCTTCGTGGTAACTCGAAAGCGGGTGTGCGTGGCTCCGCGCGGCGGGTCCGGGTGCCCGGCGGGGTCCGGGGCTTCGGGCCGACGCGCCCGCCTGTCGGCGCCCACTCTGTCAACTCCGTGTCTGGAACCGCACGTTGACGAGCTGTCACCCCACGATTTCAAGTCATTCACACGGGGATCACTTGATCCTCACGTGACATGTGAAATATCACATGTCACGTGAGCCGTTCGGGATCCGTCCGACGGCCCGTCCTTCCAAGGAGATCGACCATGCAGCGTTCGACATTCCTCACTGCCGCAGTCGCAAGCCTGAGCCTGGCCGCCCTCACCCCGGCGATCGCCGTCGCCGCTCCCGCGAGCACCACAGAGACCGTGGTCTCCTGTGGCAACTCCGGACTCCAGTCCAGCCTTTCGACCCGCCTGTGCGCCGAAGTCACCGGCAACACCGTTGCGTTCGTCGGCAAGGTCGGCCTTGCCGGCCCGCCCTCCCCGGGCAGCCCGGCCCCCAAGCCGAAGGAGCTCACCACCACCTTCACGGCCACGGTCGACGGCGTCCCGCTGCCGAACGTCACCAAGTTCGCCCTCTTCAACAACACCAACCTGGACGTCCCGGGCCTGAGTGCCAACGTGGCCTGCGGCTCCACCGTCCGCGCCACCTTTGGTGTCACCAGCTTCCCCTGGACGGCGCGCCCGGTCTCCCACGAGGTGACCGTCATCTGCTGACCCGCTACCCGTGCGTGCCGGGCTGAGAGGGGACCCCGTCCGGCCCGGCCCCCGGCGCCCCGGTGGTGCGGAACACCTGACACTCGCCCGCCGGTCCGTGACCCGGCCGCCAGGGGCGAAAACAACATCAACGACGGAACCGCGGGTCCCACGCAGCCCAACGCGAGGCGTACCTACATCCGGTGCCGCTTGATGGCCCGCACACTGCTCAGCCCGCTGACATCGAGCGCTCCCCCTGGCCGTTGTCGCGTTCGCCCGACAAATTTGCTACCCGGCGGCCGGAGCGGCGTGATAGACAACCGAAGTGCACAACATTTTGGAGTTCCCCGAGGTCCTTCGGCTGATCGAAGACCGCTCCGCCGCGTTCCGCGCCGCGATAGCGTCCGCCCCCGACCTCGATGTCCGGGTCCCGACGTGTCCGGACTGGACGCTGCGCGAACTGGCGCAGCACCTCGGTGACGGCCGTCGCCGCCAGGCCGCCATCATCGCGGCGGGCCCGGGCGCTGAGCCCCCTGTGAGGACGGACCCGAAGGGCGCCCCGACCGCGCCCCGCGACCGCGAAGCCCTGGACGCCTGGCTCGCCGAGTCGACCGAGCTCATGCTCGACGCGATGCGCGAGGCCGGCCCGGATCGCGGCTGCTGGACCTGGTGGGGCCGCTCACAGGCCCCGGAGACCAGCGGAGCCGTGGCCCGGCACCAGGTCCAGGAGTTCGCCGTCCACACCTACGACGCACAGCTCACCCAGGGGGCCGCACAGCCGCTGCCGACGGACGTCGCGGTCGAGGGCGTCGACGAGTTCCTGACGACCGTCTCGGCGACGTCCGTCCCCTGGCCGTTCAAGCCGGCGACCATCGACCTGCACGCGACCGAGGGCCGCTCCTGGCGTCTGACCCTCGATGCCGACGGCGTCCGCTGCGACGACCTCGCCGCCGACGCGGAGCCGGGCGACATGGCGATGCGAGGCGCAGCGAGCGAACTAGTCCTCTACTTCTACGACCGCGTCCCGCTCGACGGCCTGGAGACCACCGGCGACACCGAGCCGATGGAGCAGCTCGCGGACTGGGACCCGAACGCGTAAAAAGCCCACGTGCGACGCAGCTGTCGGTGGTGCGCGCGCTCCTGGGGGCGCCACTGAGCCCGGGATTCGCGGCGGGGTCGGTAACTCCTTGCCGTCGGCGGCGAGTTGGAGGGTGGGGCGCGAGTCGGACGGACAGGCAGCGCAGGGCCGCGCGGCCGATGCGGATCACCCGGCCGTGCACCTTCCACAGGCAGGCGAGCGGTTCACGGATGGACCAGCGGGTGAAGGGCCGGCCGAGCTTGGTCGGCGGGTGGTGGCCGTCGCCACGACGAAGTCCTCATCGGGGCTGATCAGGCGGGGACGGCCTTCCGCCCACCGTGGGTCCAGGCAGGCCGGGCCGATCTGACTGAACCGGTGGGATCACGTCCCGCACCCTATCCTCGTCGGCCTGCACCAACTGGGCGATATTGGGGCCCCGGTTGCCGTCGATCGAGGCCAGCGGCCACATCGCCCGTCGATAGCGCGTCGTGTTGGTGCTCTCCTGGCACACGATCCGTTGTCACCGCCGACCTTCCTGATCGGTCAACCTCCTGAGCTTGACCGAATCCGCCGCCACCACGCCCCAAACCGGCGGAAGCCCGTCTCTTCCAACCGGTTCTCCCCCGGGTCAGAGCTTCGTGGTCGGGCCAGTGAGCGGGGAACTCCCGGCGCTCTGTCCCAGGCGACTTTCACAGACGCTGTCCGTTCCACCATGTAACCGCGCCCATGGGGTCTGGGCCCGGACGGTCAAGGGCTGTGCGCGGCATCCTCCCGCGTTCTCAGACCGCGCGGTTCCTTCAGGTCATCCTGTCGATTACCGGCCGTTCCGCCGAGAGTCAGTGTCCGGTGACATTGCCTCCTGCGAGGCTCTCAACAGGGCGGCAGGGCGCCGGTCATTGGGGAATGGGCATATGGCTGACGAGCAAGCGATTCCTGAAACCGCGGCGGGCGCCGTTGCCGACGGCATCCAGCAGATGCCCTCGGGTACGGGTCTTGTCCAGGACACCGATCTGACGTCCGACCGGCTCCAAGAGCTGCTCGTGCTCGCGGGGCGTCTGAAGTCCGCACGTCGAAGAGCGGACGAGAAGCCAATGCTCACGGGCAAGACCATCGCCCTGCTCTTCGCGAAGTCCTCGACGCGGACCCGATCCGCGTTCGAGGTCGCTGCTCTCGGCCAAGGCGCACAGGTCTCCTATTTCGGGCCCGGGGCGAGTCATCTCGGTGTACACGAATCGGCCGTCGACACCGCCATGGTCCTGGGACGGATGTACGACGGAATCGCCTACCGGGGGCCGGACCACCACACCGTCGAGGACTTGGCCCGTCACGCCAGCGTTCCCGTCTGGAACGCGCTCACCCCACCGTGGCACCCCACCCAGGCCCTGGCCGACCTCCTCACCATCACGGAGCACTGCGACAAGCCCTGGGCCGACATCTGCCTGGTCTTCGTCGGCGACGGCCGTTCCAATGTCGCCAACTCCCTGCGCGTCACATGCGCGTTGCTGGGCATGACGGTACGGGTCGTAGCTCCCGCGACGATGAGTGGCTCCCCGACCGTTCGCGACCAAGTAGAGCGGATCTGCGTGCGGACAGGCGGTCGCGCAGAGGAGAGCGACGACCTCGACGGGGGCGTACGGGACGCCGACTTCGTGTACGCCGACACCTGGATCCATCTCGAAGAGCCGGTCGAATCCTGGCGTCCCAGGGTGCAGGCCCTGGCCCCGTACCGCATCGACAGTCAGGCCATGGCCGCGACGAAGAACCCTGATGTGCGTTTCCTGCACTGCATGCCCGCGGTGCACGACAGAAGCACCACGATCGGTGCGGCGGTGCTGGCCGAGACCGGCAGGGAAGGAGCGGAGGTCACCACAGAGGTCTTCCGCGGCCCCGCCTCACTCGTCCTGGACCAGGCCGAGAACCGGATGCACGCCATCAAGGCCCTGCTCGTCAGCGAACTGGCCGTCCAGCCGTACGCCCGTCCGCTCACGGACGGGGCAAAGCGGTGACGATACACCCCGCGCAGACAGCGGACCTGGTCCGTGACGGCTACGCGCGCTACACCGCCGCCGATGTATTTCCCGGTGCCGGCCCCACCGAAATCAACGAGCATCTCGCATCGCTCCGGGATCACTACGCGGACCTGCCCCTCGACCCCCAGGCCCCGCAGACCCACCGCTACCGCCGCTACGCACTCGGCGTCCTACTGCCCTGGACCCGGGCGGTCAGCTGGGTCCCGGGATTGTCCGATCCCCGGTACGGGATGGTCGCGCACTTCCCCCAAAGCGACCACAACCCCGAATACCCCAGCACACCACGAGTGTTCCCCCGTGCCTGCCAGGAACTGCTCGCCGATCCCACTCTTACCCGTCTCATCCTGTTCGATCTCGACCGCGCGGGCCTGACAGATACGCTGGAGCCAGTCCATGTCGGGGTGCACTTCGTCCGCCTTGCCGCACGAGCGGATGAAGTCGCCGTCTCCTCACCCGACTGCCTGCACCAGGACGGTGGCAAGGACAGCGTTTACTTCGTCCACCTGGTGGAGCGCCACAACGTCTCCGGCGGCGACAACCTCATCGCACACCCCGACTGTGCCGGAGCCCGCCCCGACCAGGTCCCAGACGAACAGGTTCAGACCCGCTTCACCCTCACCGAACCCCTCGACTCCTACGCCGTAGTCGACCGCCTGGTCAGCCACTACGTCTCCCCGGTCCGCACGACCGGCCCCGGGCACCCCGGCCACCGCTCCGCCCTCCTCATCGGCCTCATCCCCTACACATCGCCCCTCTAACGGTCGGAACCAACCACCAGAACTGCGGGAGACACGTTGGTTCACGGCTGTCGCACCGCACTAGCGGGGCTTTCCGGTGAGCATCCGGTGCACCTCGGGGTCGATGTCGAGGCAGGCATCCGCCAGGACCGTGAGGCCGAAGTCGAGGTCGATGGCGTGCCATAAGGGTGGACAGCGCTGACGGCGATTCCGCTGAGAACAAGGCCGTCGAGCTCGCGAGCCCTGAGCACCAAGGCGAGGTGGCTGCCCCAGAACGCGCTCCTCCGCCTCCGGCGGCTTTGGCCACCTGCCTTCCTTCGCCCTGACGCCCGTGGCGGCCGGTACCGCCCCGTCTCCCCGATCGCACGCTTCCTACTCCCGGTGGGAGAAGACACCGGCGGCAGCCGCCAGTGCCGCCGCCGCGGCGGCCCGTTCCGGCAGTCGCGGGTCGGGTTCGGCGCGCAGGAGCACCAGCTGGTGGTAGAGCGGCGCCGTGGCGGCCACCAGGAGGCTCCGTGCGTCCGCGTGCTCGGCGGGGAGCTCGCCGCGCTCGATCGCGCGCTCGACGAGGACCTCGCACTGGGCGTACCGGTCCGCCCACAGCTGCGTCTGGGCCAGCGCTGCGTGTTCGGAGTGGAACGAGGCAGCCATCAGGGCGAGGGCGAACGACGGCTGGGCGACAAGGGACTCGTGGATCTCCTGGTTGAGGGCCGTCAGGTCGCCGCGCAATGAGCCGGTGTCCGGTGGCTGCCAGTCGATCTCGCCGGCGGCGTTGATGAGGTCGGCGAGCAGGCCGCCCACGTCGCGCCAGCGCCGGTAGACCGTGGTGCGGTGCACTCCCGCGCGGGTGGCAACGCCCTCCATCGTGAGTCCCTCGTGACCGCTTTCGACGAGTTCGGCGCGCACCGCGTCGAGGACCTGGGCGCGGACGCGGGCGGTGCGACCGCCTGGACGGCGGTCAGGGCTCGTAGCCGTCGGTTCTGTCATCGCGATCCCATATCCGGTTGAGCGGCATGCCTGGGCTGTGGTCCCATCTTAATGCTACGCATGTCGCGGTAGTGATCCCGCTGAAAGGACCGTCTCCCCCATGCACCCCGTTCCCGCCGACCCCACCGTGCTGCACCCGATGCCCGAACACCCGCGGGTCGTCCTGCTCAAGCCGCTGGTGAAGTCGCCCCTCATCGAGGTCGGCGACTACTCGTACTACGACGATCCGGACGATGCGACCGCGTTCGAGACACGCAACGTCCTCTACCACTACGGACCCGAACGGCTCGTCATCGGCAAATACTGCGCGCTGGGCACCGGCACCCGGTTCATCATGAACGGGGCCAACCACCGCATGGACGGCCCGTCCACCTTCCCCTTCCCCACCATGGGGGGCTCCTGGACCGAGCACTTCGACCTGATCAGCGATCTGCCCGGCCGGGGCGACACCGTCGTCGGCAACGATGTCTGGTTCGGCCACGGCGCCACCGTCATGCCCGGCGTACGTATCGGCCACGGCGCGGTCATCGCCGCGGGCGCCGTGGTCACCACCGACGTCCCCGACTACGCCATCGTCGGCGGCAACCCCGCCCGCCTCATCCGCACCCGCTACGACGCCGCGGACATCGCCCGGCTCCTCGCCGTGGCGTGGTGGGACTGGCCCGTGCAGCACATCACCAGGCATATGCGGACGATCATGTCGGGGACCGTCGCCGACCTGGAGGAAGCAGGCGCCCAGACCAACGAGCCCTGACAACTGACGTCGCGTCCACGTCCCATCACCCGGCCCGTCCCGCGCCAGGGACAGCATTTAATCGGATGTGCGTCCGGCGCGGGATTGCTAAGTTCGACGTGTGGCGAAGCTGAATCAGATCATCGCAGTCGAAAAGGGCGTCAAGTCCAAGGCCCTCCAGGAGCTCACCCAGGCTCACCAGGACGTGCAGAAGCCCGCCCTGCTGGCCGGCATCTCCCGGACCTACCAGCCCAAGGACGAAGAGGGCGAGCAGCTGCCGCCCGAGTCCACCCGGGTGCAGATCAAGGCCGAGGACGCTCTGCGGGCGACCGCCGGGACGCTGACGCGGCTCTTCGACGTGACCGCGACGAAGGACTGGGCGAACCGGTCCGCGGCCGCGGACGTGGTGGTCGACGGTACGGTGCTGTTGCCCCAAGTGCCGGTTCCGTACCTGTTGTTCTTGGAGAAGCAGCTCACCGACCTGCACACCTTCGTGCGCAAGCTGCCGGTGCTCGACGCCTCGGAGTCGTGGAACCTGGACCCCTCGACGGACTCGTGGAAGACGGACCCGGTGCGGACCATCCGCACGAAGAAGGTTCCGCGCAACCACGTGAAGGCCGAGGCCACGGAGAAGCATCCGGCGCAGGTCGAGGTGTACTACGAGGACGTCCCGGTCGGTTACTGGACCACGGTGAAGTTCTCCGGCGCGCTGCCCGCCCGACGGGTCAACGAGCTCCTCGACCGCGTCGAGAAGCTTCAGCAGTCCGTCAAGTTCGCCCGCGAGGAGGCGAACAACACCGAGGTCACCGACCAGCGGGTCGGCGACGCGGTATTCGGCTACCTCTTCCGGTAGCCTCCACATACGCCCTCCGTCGCGAGCGGAGGGTGCGCGATGAGCGCAAGCTGAAACTGATGTTGAAGCTGATGATGGGGTGTCAGTTGGGGGTTCGAATCCCTCTCCCCGCACCACATGCGGGGGTGGCCCAAGCCTGGCAGAGGCGGCCCCGTGAAACTCAGATTCTCGCTCCAGTCTCAGCATTCGCCGCCGAACACCGGATCGACCGAGCGTGGGCGAACATCGACGGATGGGGGTTCAAGTCCCCCCGGCGCCTCTCTCATGGCGCTGTAGTTCAAAGGCAGAACACGTCGATCTCAACATGACCCGCGGTTCTTAAACGCCGTCGGTGTGCGCAAATGGGTGGCAAGCTGGAGCCCGGGAGCTGGACATGCTCCCGGGCTCCGTCACATCCGCGCCAGGTCTGCCGGCCCCAGCGGAAGCTTCTTCGCCGCGGACTCGGGTGCATTCGCTTCATTGGGCGGCCACGACGTCGGGGTTGGCGGGGGTTCTGGATACTCCCGCGCAGATAGGCAGCAGCACAGCACCCGCCGCACAAGGTCCCCGGCATGACGCCGTCTCCCGCCTCGGGCTCTGAAGTCTCCGCATGCGCTGCGAGCAGGGGATTGTCAGTGCCACAGGCGATGATGACCGCAGGACGAACACGACGACGAATTACGTTCTCAGCTCGACCGACCCAGCTGGCGAATCCCGCTCGTCCGCCGTCGCCGCCTACGACAAGCCAAGCGCCTACAGACGCAAGCGGGGACTTGAGACGCTGGTTGCAGCGCACTGCAGATCATCGAGACCGGGCGGGGACACATTGCCCGCGGCCACAGCCTGACGCTTACGCCAGGGGGGCTGCGCGGCCAGGTGCGCGGGGCCCCGAAGAACCGCCCATGTGCCGCGATCAGTGAAGTCGACCGCGCAGGAGAGGAAGAAGTCTGTGGGTACCTACCGCCAAACCGTCGTGGACCTCGATGCCTCGGTCGAAGAAGCCGCCGAGTGCGGCCGGCGCGGGAGGAACTGGCTGGAGGCGGAAAGCTACATCCGCCCCGTGCCGTGGCAGGGCGATGTGGTGCACCTGGCTGGGCCGCGCTGGCGGGAAGCCGTCGACCTGGTTCCCTGGGACTGGCGTACCAGGATCGCAGGACTGGACCAGGAGCCCGGGGACGAACTGACAGTGATCACGGGCCGTACCGTCTTCTGTGCTGGCCAGGGCGATCCCCCTTCGGCCATCTGCCCTCGCTGTGCCAAAGCACCACAGCGACGTGGCCCGACGAAGTCGTTATTCACGGACGACTACGACGCGTAGTCCTGATGCCGTCCGAGTCAGTGGCTCAGACGCGAACGAGGATGCGTCAGCTTCTACGACACCGGGCATCCAAGCTCAGCGAATGCGACCCGTCGACAGCGAGGGGCCGAGGGGCAGTCAGGGGATCAGCACGCAGTGGTTCTCGATGAACCTACCGCTACGGTCCAGACCACCGCAGACGACCAACTTGGGATACGCCCTGAATTCACGGTTGACAACGAACCGCCACCGGGACACGCCGGCCTTGCTCCCCCGGTAATCGCCCACGAAGGCGCGCAATGTCCCCGGCAGTCCCTCTCGGGTCGTGACGGTGATGTCCTGGACGTAGTCGCGGCCCTGATAGGCGGTGGCCACACAGATGTAAGTGCCGCAAGTGGACTTGACCTCGGCGCTCGCCGGCGCTGCGGTCACCACGCCCAAGGCACTGGCTGCGGCGAGGGAGGCCGAGACCGTCGCCAATCGTCGTCGTGTGGTTTTCACCGACCGGACCATCTCCTGGCGCGCGTACATCACGAGACCTCCTCGGCCTGCTCGCGCCGGTTGCGCGTCTGTTCACACTGTGACGGACCACTTGCCATGCGGCAAGTAGCCTGATGTGCAACGCGCCTGATGGGACATCAGTCCACGGTCGGGATAAGGCGACCGGTCGGGTCGGACGGGCAGGGAAGGGAGGGCGTGCACCATCGGTCAGCCGACGCCGCCGCTGTAAGCCATGAGGTCCGGGCAGCTGGTTCTGTGCCGCCCGAGCAGGACTCGGATCCAGAACGCCGAGGGGGCCCGCCGCCAGACGCGCCGCAGGAACCTCTCCCGCCTGCCGAATCGCGTTGACCGCCGCACTCAGCGCCGGAGCCGGCTGCTTCGTACTCAAGCGGCTTCCCGTTCCCAAGATCGCGGAAGCGGTATGGGGGGGGTCGCGGCGGTCCAGGGTGAGCCTAGAGACGGTGAAGACGCACGTGCGGGGGCAACGTGCTGACCAAGCTCGGTGCACAGAACCGGACCCACGCGGTGGTGACCACGTCCGAAACCGGCCTGGTCGTGCCCGGCCCGGTAGTCACCCGCTGACGCGGCATCAGATGGTCCGACCCGGCCTGCCTGTGCGCCGGACCAGCGTCCGGGCGCGCGCAGGCCCACGGTCACTGCGACGCCCGCCCCACGCCTGGCTTCGACAGAACGAAGAAGCAGACGCCGACCGCCCACTCTGACGTTGCACGCTCTTGGACAGGTACATTGACGACACGTCGTAGCCACTGCGTTGATACATGGCAATGGCTGCCTCATCGCTCCCGACAACGTTCAAATGGAGCGATGCCTTGCCCTCGCGGGCAACGAGCTCTTCAGCCGACCACCCGGGCCCGGTCGCCTTTTCGCTCTCGGAGTTCTTCCCACGCTGAGTGAATGAGCGCTTCAGCCGGCTGGGCGTCGAGGGGTCGATGTCAGCACGTTATGTCGCACCTGCGCCTCGACGACCGGTTCACCGCTGCGCCGGGCGTACGTCATCCGTTCGCGCACGTCGCGCAGTGTCCGGGGCCGGTATCCCGGTCCGCCGCAGCAGCTTTTGTGGAAAGCCACGCCCGCGTTCAACAGCACGGTGAGGATCCGCCATGCCGCCAGGTCCCGTCGTCGGGGTGCGGCGAACGCCGACCCCGCATGGATCATCAGCCCCGCACAGCGCGGACAACTCCGCTGCCTCGTGCTGTCGTGGGACTGCTTGTACGAGGCCCGGCACACCAGGCAGACATACGAGGTTTCCCATGGGCCATGTGCTCAGTTCAAAGACCGTTCCGGGAAGCGACAGCGGCATTTCTCCCGCCAGCGGGCCCAGTCGGCGACACGATGAGCCGTCACACACTCACAGCGCCCCACGGGACTGCGCGGTGGGTACTCAACGGGGACCTCCTGGACGCGCTCGGTCTTGGCCCAGCCCTTGCGTCGGGTGAGCATGCGTCCTACGGCGCGCCAGGCGGCGATGAAGCTGACATAGCTCCACAGGACCAGGGCCTGGGCGTAGACAGCCGCTTTCCCCAGCGAGACATCATCGGTGCGTCGCCAGTACACCAGCGCCAGTGCCAGGTATCCGGCGAAGACCAGCGCGTAGCAGCCAAGGCCGCCCAGCACGTGGAGCCACACCGGCCCTGCTGGGAAGTGGAGCAGTTGGGGCACGTGCTCTCGTGCGAGGCGGTAGAGCACGTACTGCTGGACGAGTGACCACGGCAAGGTGATCAGGTAGGGCAGCAGCAGGTAGCCGGTGAGTTCGATCCGGGTCGCGAGCCGGATGCCGGGGCGGGCCCACAGTTCGGGCAGGCGCGTGAGGGCGCTCATGTGGCCCTGGTGCCAGCGGGTGCGCTGGCGCAGCAGGCGGCGAGGGTCGGTCAGGCCCTGTTGGGAGACGTAGGCGCTCATGGTGGATGTCACCGTCCAGCCCTGGACGGCAAGGCTGATGCCCAGGTCGAGGTCCTCGGTCAGCGAGTCCGACCACGGTTGTTCACCCACACTGTCCAGCGCGGACAAGCGGGTGAACTGGCCGTTGCCGCCCATGCTCACCGACCCCATGGCCGCCCGCCCGAACTGGCTGAGCGCGCTCAGGGCCCAGAACTCGAAGTCCTGGAACCGCAGGGCAACACGGCCTCGGTCACGGATACGCACCGCCAGCTGCACACCGCCCACCGCCGGCGCCTCGAACAGCGCGGCCACGCGGGCCACCGCACCCGGCGTCAACCGGCCGTCGGCGTCGAGGACGCACACCAGCACCCGCGCCGGGTCCAGGCACTCTTCACGGACTCGCCAGCGGACATGGCGCAGACCGGCGTTCAGAGCGGCTCCCTTGCCCCGCCGGGCCTCGGGCAGCGACCGTCGCACGATCGCGACGCGATCTCCGCCCGCGGCTTCGGCAAGACCGGCGGTGCCGTCGTCACTGCCGTCGTCGATGACCACGGCCCGGACCCCTGGCTGCAGGTCCAGCAGACAACGGACCGTGTTCACGATGACTCGCGCCTCGTTCAGACACGGCACCACGACGAACACCGTCCAGCCCAGCGGCAGCGCCACGGGCGCGCCGTCCTTGACCGCGAGCTGCCCACGCAGCGACGTGTCGCTGTGGCGGGCGAACAGGAGACCACTGACGAACAACGGCCCGTTGTAGGCCAGTGTGATCACGATGACGAAGAATCCGACGCCGCGCACGACGGTTTCCCAGGGGACCACAGACATGCCTTTCATCCCATCTGCGGAGTCGCCCACCCGAACCAGCTGATGTCACAACACTTGGGCCCCTCAGGCCCGTCCCGTCTGGCGAACTGCCAGGGGCAGGAACGGGTTTGCTTCAGCACGGAGGGGGTGAGCAGAGGGGGCCGACCGGCCGTGCCGGGCGTTGCGGGAGACGGATGGCGCGGCGTGACCCCCGATTCCGGCCGGAGGGGCAGCAGCAGGAAGGGGGCGGGGCCGGGGCTTTCAGTGGGTGGCTGTGAAGGCGAGTACGGCGTTCTGACCGCCGAAGCCGAAGGAGTTGCTGACGGCGGCTCCCATCCGCTGGGGGCGGGGCACCTTGGCGACCACATCCAGGTCCAGTTCGGGGTCGAGGGTGTCGAGGTTGGCGGTGGGCGGGATCAGTTGGTGTCGCAGGGTGAGCACGGTGCAGGCCGCTTCGATGGCACCCGCGCCGCCGATGGCGTGTCCGATGGTGCCCTTGACGGCGGTGACGGGCGGAGGCCGCCGGAAGACCTGGTGCAGCGCGTTGTGCTCGGCCGCGTCTCCCTGCGGGGTGGCGGTGCCGTGCGCGTTGACGTGGTCGATGTCCTCCGGGGCCAGGTCGGCGTCCGAGAGGGCAGCGCGCAGAGCTCGTGCCGCGCCGTCGCCGTCGGGCTGCGGGGCCGTGAAGTGGTGGGCGTCGCAGGAGGCCCCGTATCCGGCGAGCAGGGCTTGGGGGCGCGCGCGTCGCGCCCGGGCGTCCTCGATGCGTTCCAGGACGAGGACGCCCGCCCCCTCACCGAGGACGAAGCCGTCGCGGCCCCGGTCGAACGGTCGCGAGGCGGTCGCGGGACTTTCGGCGCGGCGTGAGAGGGCGCGCATCTGGGCGAAGCAGGCGGCCGTCATGCGCAGCCGCGCCGACTCGCTGCCGCCGGCCAGGACCACGTCGCAGGACCCCGACAGCAGCCAGTCGCGTGCCATTCCGATCGCGCTGGTCCCGGAGGCGCAGGCGGCGCTGACGACCAGGTTGGGACCCTGCGCCCCGAGATCGAGGGCGATTTCGGCGGCGGCCATGTTGGGCACGCTGCGCGTCAGGGCCAGGGGTGAGACGCGTTCGGGCAGCTGGGCCGCGAGCCGGTCGAACTCCGCCTGCCACCCCTGTATGGACCCCATACCGACACCCATCACCACGCCGATACGGGCGCCGTCCCAGCCGTCGGGGGCCAGGCCCGCATCGGAAACGGCCTCCCGGGCGGCGAGCAGCGCGAAAACCGTGAAGCGGTCGAGGCGTCGGGCGAGCCGGTGCCCGAGCAGTCCAGCCGCGTCGAGACCGGGAACCTGGCAGGAGAAGGCCACGGGCAGCCCGCGCAGGGCAGGGTCGTCGGTGGCCGTGGACAGCCCGGCCGTGAGACCCGCCCACGCCGCCTCCCGGCCGATGCCCGCCGGGGTGACCAGTCCCAGTCCGGTGACGGCCACGGGGGCGCGCCGTGCGGGGCCATGTGCTGTCACGAGGTGCATAAGGGTGATTGTTCGGGCCGCAGGGGGAGCTTCAGGGACACCGCAACTCGTTCGGCCCAGACGGAGGGAGCCGTACCACCCGTTTGAGCGAATGGCGGCGCCACGTCATCGGCGTGAGCCGGAGGGGGGCCGGGTCCTCGTACGGCCGGCGAATGGTGGCGCCCCGTCATCAGAACTGGTCGTGGGGGGCTTGGTCCTCGCACGGCGGCCCGTCCCGCAGCCTGTGCACCGCGCCGGACCAGGTGACGCCCAGTGCGGCCTCCAGGTCTTCCAGCGGCCGGTCCGAGGAGTCGAGCCGAAGCGCCGGGCCGATGTGTACGTGGACGCGAGGCCGGCGTACCGGTGCGGTGGCCCAGCCCGCCAGCTGCTTGGCCCGGCTTCCGGAAGCGACCCGGCGCGCACCCGCGTGCCCGATCGGGATCACGGGCGCGCCGATGGACAGCGCGAGCCGGACGACACCGGTCTTCAGAGGGCCGGGCGGCCGGTCGTGGGAGGTGCGGTGGTGAGGCAGACACCCTTCGGGGTAGATGAGCACGCTGCGCCCCGCGGTGAGAGCCTCGGCGGCGTGTCGCAGGGCGTCCCCGGCTCGGCGGCTCCCCCGGTGCACCGGTACGTATCCCTCCCGGGTGAGGGCCCGGGACAGCAGAGGTACCCGCCACATTCCGGCGGTGGCCAGCACGGCGGGCCGCAGCCCGAGCCGGTGCAGGGTGCCGATCAGGAGCACCGGGTCGAAGAACGAGGTGTGGTTTGCGGCGAGGACACACCCGCCACCAGCGGCCCGGCTCAGGTGCTCGGCGCCGCTCACGGTCGTGTCGCTGAGGACGGGCACCAGGGATCCGGCCCATGCGGACAGCATCCGGGCTCTCCTTCCGGGACGACGTTCGGCGGGGTCGGGGCCGCTGTCCGGCATGCGCGGCACGGCGGCGGCTCGGCGGACGGCAGGCCGAACGCGGTGGCAGACCGAACGCGGCGGCACACCGACGGTGGACGGAGGACAGCGCGCGACAGACGGCCCGGACACGCCCACCCACGCGGACAGCGCGCGTCAGACGCCCCGAACCGGCGCGCCCATCAGGACGCCCCTCGTACCCCGACGCCGCCGGGGCCAGTCCGCGCCGCCAGGGCCGGTCCACGTGGGCGGCCCCGGTCCCGCCCACGATCGTCACCCCGGCTCCGCTCCCCCGCACCCCGGCGCTGCCCCGGATGCCTGCCCGAGGTGCGACGCCCGCTGTCCGATGGCTCAATGCCGTCATGGACTTCCTCACCGCGTACGACGCACTCCCGGAGGACGACGTCCCGCGGCGGGTGGCCCTGCTGCGGCGGAGCCTGGCAGCCGACAAGGCCGCGCTGTTCACCGAACTGCGCGCCCAGCGGCCGGTGTTCAGCACACCCGTCGGGGTGTTCATCACCCGGCACCCGGACGTACTGGAGGTGTTGTCGGCCCCCGAGACGTTCACCGTGGGCGTGTTCGGGCCTGCGTTGGAGGAGGTACTCGGTGCTCCCTTCCTCCTCGCCCGGGACGGCTCCGACCTGCACTGGCGCGAGCGCGGTTACGGGCAGGTGCTCCTGGCGGCCGAGGACGCGCCCCGGGTGCGCGAGCTGACGGCACGGATCGCCGATACCGTCCTGGACGAGGCGGTCGCCCGGGGTGGTGACACCTTCGATGTGATCCAGGACTACGCCCGTCTGGCCGCCGCCCGGGTGGCCCGCTCCTACCTGGGGCTGGACGGCATCGACGAGGAGATCCTGCACTCCTGCACCCGCCGTATGCAGTGGGCGTTCGCCGTCAATCCCGACCGCGACCCGGAGATCCACGCGGCCGGGGTGGCGGCCGGTCGCGAGCTGCGCGAGCGGGTGGCCGAGGTGATCACCCGGCGCCGGTCCGCGTCCGAGGACGGCGGCGCCGGTGCCACGGACATCCTGGGCCGGATGCTGGATACGCGACTGCCCGCCGAGTACGGATTCGACGACGAGCGGATCAACGCCAACCTGGCCGGTTACCTGACGGGTTATCAGCAGAATGCCACCCAGTGCACGGCCACCGCGCTGAAGGAGCTCGCGCTGCGCCCCGAGGCGTTGGCCGAGGCCGAGCGGGCGGCAGGGGCGGGCGACCCGGAGCTCTTCGACGGCTATGTGTGGGAGGCCCTGCGCTTCCACCCGTTCGTGCCCGTCACGCCCCGGCTCTGCGTGCGCGACCACGTGCTGGCCGCCGGGACCCCGCGGCAGACGGTGATCCCGGCCAAGAGCGTGGTGCTGGCGTGCTTCGCGTCCGCCATGTTCGACGAGGAGGTGCTGGACGCGCCGGCCGAGTTCCGCCCCGGCCGCCCGTCGGCGCACAACCTCGTCCTCGGGTACGGCGCGCATGACTGCGTCGGGAAGTACGCCGCCCAGGTGATCGTGCCGGAGTTGGTGCGACGGGTGCTGCTGCGCCCCGGTGTCCGTCCGCTGCCCGGCGGTGAACGCGCCCTCGACTACGCGGGCACCCCGTTCCCGCAGCACTACCCGGTCAGTTCCGGCCGCCGGGCCGTACCCGCGGCCTGACCGCCACCGACCGCCGCCGCCCGCGCACCCGGAGGACCCCATGACCGTCACGTCTCGCGAGACCGAGGACCGGACGGTCCCGCGCAAGGAAGCCCGGGACAGGTCCCGCGACGGCCGGCGCAACCGGTTCGAGACCCATCTGCTGACCCACTACCGCCCCGCCTGGCAGGCGGCCCAGCGCAGCAGGTGGCTGCATCGCAGGCTCAACTCGACCCTCACCGACCTGGCGGTCCTCAAGGCGCCCCCGCGCCCGGAGCCGTTGAGCACGAAGAGCCCGTACACCTCCTGGGACTCCCTCACCGACCGCTCCTGGGTGGGCCGGCACCTGCCGCCGACGGCCGGGCAACCCGGGAACCTGCCGGCCCCGCAGGAGGTTGCCGAGCTGTTCCGCCGCGAAGGCGGCGGAACGTACTGCGCGCGTTCCACAGCGCTGCTCCCCGCGTTCGCGCAGTGGTTCACCGACGGCTTCCTGCGCGGACACGCCGCCACCGGCGACCCGCGCCGCACGGACTCCCCGCACACCCTGGACATGTGCCAGCTCTACGGCGACCGCGAGGAGGTCACCGCGTGTCTGCGCACCTTCGAGGGCGGCAGGCTGAAGAGCCGGGTCATCAACGGCGCCGAGTTCCCGCCCGCGCTGTGCCGGGACGGCAGGATCATCGAGGAGTTCGCGGCGATCAGACCGGTCCGTTTCGGCGAGGTGCCCAAGGACTGCGTCGACACGCTCTTCGCCTGCGGCGGCGACCGGGTGCACGCGCACATCGGCCCGATGGCGCTCAATGTCCTGTTCCTGCGCGAGCACAACCGCGTCGCCGGCATCCTCGGCGCCGCCCATCCGGAGTGGGACGACGAGCGCGTCTTCCAGACCACCCGCAACACCCTGATCGTGATGATGATCCGGGTGATGCTGGAGGAGTACATCAACCACATCACGCCGTACCACTTCGACTTCGTCCTCGACCCGGTACGCACCGACCGGGGGGTGTGGCACCGGGAGAACTGGGCGACGATCGAGTTCAGCCTCGTCTACCGCTGGCACAGCCTCATCCCGTCCACCTACCGGATCGCGGGCCAGGACCTGCCGCTCGCCCGCACGATCGCCAACGGCCGGCTCGTCCTCGACCGCGGCCTCGGGCCGCTGTTCGAGGACCTGTCACGGCAACCGGCCGGTCTCTCCGGGCTGTTCAACACCGACGAGCTGCTGCTGCCCATCGAAGCGCGCTCCGTCGCGGTCGGCCGGGAGCTGCGGCTGGCGTCGTACAACGACTACCGCGTCCACTACGGTTTCCCGCCGGTCACCCATCCACGGCAGATCACCGGCGACCTACGGGTCCAGGAAGCGCTGCTGGACCTGTACGGCGGCGTCGACGGCATCGACCTGTACGTCGGTCTGTTCGCGGAGGAGCCGGAGCCCGGTGCGATCTTCGGCCGGCTCCTCGAACGGATCATCTCGGTCGACGCGTTCTCCGAGGCGCTGAACAACCCGCTGCTCGCGCCCCGTCTCTTCGCGCCCTCGACGTTCTCGGAAGAGGGTATGCGGGTCGTCCGGGAGACCCGGAGCTTCTCCGACCTGGTGCACCGCAACCTGCCGGAGGATTCGGGACGTTACTTCGTGTCGCTGGGCAGCGCCGTCGGCGACACCCGGCCAACCGCGCTCTGAGCGGGGCGTCCCACGGCCGCCCTGCCGGGGTGCCCCGTGGCCGCGCCGGTGGGTCAGCCGCGGACGTGCGCGAGCAGGGCTTCGGCGGCGGTGCGCAGTTGTTCCGCCGCCGTGGCGCAGGCGGCCGCCTGCTGCTCCAGGGTGGCCCGGCTCCACTCGGGCGCCGCAGGACAGCCGCCGAGCGTGGTGGCGGTGGCGAGCAGCCGACGGCCGTAGGCTTCCATGCGGTCGGCGTCCTGCCGCAGCGTACCCACTTGGCCGACGAGTTCGTCGGACGCGGCGGCGGATGCTCGGGGGGACTCGGTGACCATGGCGGCTCCCACTCGGCTCGGTGCGGTTCGGACTTCAGCGCGGCAGGACGGCGCCCGCGCTGCGGTGGAGCATGAGCTGGGGGCAGCTCAGGACGAACAGCGGCCGGGTCCTGTCGATGCCGAGTTCGCGCAGGGGACCGGCGAGCGGTCCGCCCGCCGCGCCGTCCAGCCGCAGCCGGACTCCGCCGCCGGGGTGCAGCCGCAGCCTGCCGTGGTCCCGGACCAGGGTGCGTACGGTGCTGCCGCCGCGGCGGCCGTAGAGCACCCAGTCCGCCTCCGGGCAGCGCACGCCAGGGCCGATCCGGCCCTCGACGGCGAGCCCGAGGCCCGGCGAGCGGACGGTGATCTGCCGGCCCATCAGGTCGGCCTCGGCCGCCGTCCGCACCGCGGCCTGCCCCCAGATCTCCTGGGCGACGATCCGGGCCTCCTCGCTCGTCACGGCGAGGGACAGGACATACCGGCCGGTGCGGCGCAGGTCCACCCGCCGCAGCAGGTCCGCCGCGACGTCGTACGGACGGGGTCGCCACAGGTCGTCGACCAGGACGGACAGGGCGATCTCCGTGTACGGGCCGATCGTGGTGCAGCGGTGCTCGTACAGCGACAGCACCGCGAGGGCCCGTCCGGCCAGTCGGCTGGGGGTCATCCAGGTCACATCGGGCAGCAGCGCGCGGGCCGTGTCGGCGCGGACCGCGAAGCAGAGATGCGCGGCTGAGGAGTCGTAGTAGCGCACGGGGACGTCGACCGGGCCGGCCGTCGTGGGGAACGCGCTGGTGGGCAGGGTGAGGAAGGGGTAGCCCTCGGGCGGGCGTGCGCGGTCTTTGAGCTGGTACACCTGGCTGCGGACGACGGCGCCGCGGTAGGGGCTGAGCGCTTCGTCCACGTGGTCGCGCGTCTCAGGGATGACGGTCGTGAGGTGCTCGATGTATTCGCGGAGCATGTGGCACAGCGGAAACTCGTGGGTGGGGCCGGTGTAGTCGACCTCGTACCAGTTCGGGTGCGGGTCGAACGCGGAACCCGCCCCCCGGCCGTCGAGGACGGGGACGATGTCGTGCTGATTGGTGATGCTGGCGACCCAGGTGCGCGGATCGGCCGGCTTCTTGTTGTCGACCGGCGAGCCGACGGCCACCACGTGCGTGACCCGGTAGGCGCGGCAGAACTCCTCGTTCTGCGCGAGGTTCATCAGGGCGATTCCGCCCTCGCTGTGCCCGATCATCGCGACCTCGGCGCCCCGCGGAATGCCGTAGTCCGCAAGGGCCAGCAGGATCGAGCGGGTGTAGGGCGAGTCGGCCATGAACAGGTTGCGCCAGGCCCCGATGAAGTCCTGCGGGGAGTCGTTGCGGGGGCGGCCCGGAGCCATGCCGGGTGCCTGCAGGACGTAGCGGACGACGCCGTCGGGGCCCCGCACGTTCTGCACCAGGATGCGCCCATCGGTGCGGAGCGCCTCGATGTTGCCCAGGAACCCGAGGAAGGATCCCTCAGCGGCGATGAGCTGCCGCTCCTGGTCGGAGAGGTCCACCGGCTCGGCGGCACCCTCCCCCTTGTCCATGGCCGCCAGATGGGCGGCGCTGATGCCGTGCAGCGGGTCCGCGGACAGCTCCCGTCCGGCAGCCAGCGCCCAGCCGGTCTCGTCGTTCTTGGGATCCTCGTCCAGCAGGGCGCGAATGGCGAGGAGCTCGGCCATCAGCGGCGCGAGCCCGGACAGCGCGCGCTGCGCGCCCTGGTCCCGGAACAGGGCGCGCAGGGCCCGTACGGCCTCCAGGTCGCGGTCCGCAGTGACCGCGGCCATCAGCCGGCGCATGCCGGGGTCGCGTTCGAACTCGGGGTGGTCGACCAGCACGGCGGCGATCCTCAGCCGCAGCGAGGTGACGGCGACCAGCGCGGCCAGGCTCTCCCGGCCCAGCACCTCCCCCGCCGCGCCGAGCACCTGGCCCACGCCCGTGGGCGCGGTGATCGCCGAGCCACCCAGACCCTGCTTGTTCGTCAGCGCGCGCAGCAGCGCCCACTGGGCGGCGAGGCCGGTGCGGGGCCGACGACGCGCGGAGGCGGCCAGGGACGGTGCGAACAGGGCACTGCTGGTGCGCGCGGACACCGCGCGGATGCCTTCTGCGGCCTCGACCACATCCCGCGCGCACCGACGCAGCAGCTCCCGGTCGTCCTCTCCGTCCGGCGTGGGCCGTCCGGGCGCGTGGCCGTCCGCTCGCATCCCTGGCTCCCTCCCTCGTCCACTGGCCGCGGCACGGCTCGCGTGTACGAGGACGTGTGCCGAGCGGGCCCGTGCCCGCGGGACGCGTCCCGGGCCTGGTCCCATCGTCAGCCAGGGTCTCCGGGCCCGCACCTTCATCCATCCCTTCTTCCATCCCTTCATCCATCCCTTCATCCATCCAGGTAGAGGATGACGCCGGGGGCGTCCCGCGCGCCGCGCCTGAACTCCGGGGGCGTGTTGCTTGCGCATAATCGCCGCACATGACTCCCTGCACTCCTCCCCTCGCGGCAGGACCGTCCCTTGTGCTCCCGGGAGGGTCTCCCTCCCCGCTCCTGGGAGGTACGCCATGACCACGTCCCTCGAACACGCGGATGGCCCGCGGGCCCCGCTTCCCGACACCGTCCCGGTCGGCCTCCCGCTGCGCACCGGCTACCTGCTGACGCTCGTGGTGGGGCCGCTGGCGGTGCTGGTCCTGGCGCTGCCCGCCGCCCTGGCCGGCGGCTGGGGGCCGCGCTGGTACGACGCGGTCCTCGGCGCCGGGATGTACGCCCTGTCCATCATGGGCATCACAGCGGGCTACCACCGGCACTTCACCCATCTGTCGTTCAAGGCGAAGCGCCCCCTGCGGATCGCCCTGGGCATCGCGGGCGGGCTCGCCCTGGAGGGCCCGGTGACGATGTGGGTGGCCGAGCACCGACGCCACCACCAGCACGCGGACCGGGAGGGCGACCCGCACTCGCCGTGGAAGTACGGCACCAGCCGCCGGGCCCTGCTCAAGGGGCTCTGGCACGCCCAGGTCGGGTGGTTCGCCTCCTCCCCGGTCCGCTCCCACTACCCGCGCTACGCGCCCGATCTGCTCGCCGACCCCGACGTGTGCCGACTGGACCGCTGCTACCCCCTCACCATGGCCGCCTCGCTCGGGCTGCCTCCGGCGCTCGTCCTGGCGGTGACCCACGACTGGAGGGCGGCCACGGTCACCCTCCTCTGGGCGAGCCTGGTCCGCTACGCCGTCGTCCACCACGTCACCTGGTCCGTGAACTCCGTGGCGCACGCCTTCGGCAGCCGGCACTACCGCACCCGCGACCAGTCCCGGGACGTGGCCTGGGTCGCCCTGCTCACCTTCGGCGAGGGCTGGCACAATCTGCACCACGCCGACCCCAACAGCGCTCGGCACGGCGGTCTGAAGGGCCAGCCCGACCTGACGGCCTGGCTCATCGCCCGCTTCGAACGGTGGGGCTGGGCCTACGACGTGCGCTGGCCGGACGCCCGGCGGATCGCCACGCGGCTCCACCCGGAGACGACCGCGCGACGCACGCCGCACACGCGGGCGCTCGGGGAGTAGCCCAGACGCGTTGTGGGATGCGAAGGGCGAAGGGGTGGGGGCTGTGTCCTCGACGACGAGGGCACTGGCCTCTTCGGCCCGCTGCTGACGAGCTGCCGGACGGTGGCCACCGGTAGCCGAAGAGTCAGGGGGCGGTTCGTTCAGTCACCCACCTGCGGCGGCCGAGACGTTCACTGGACTCGGTACCTTTGCGGGCGATGCGGACGCCGATGTGTCTGTCCCACAGCCATTTCCGCAGGTGGATGGCACCTTAGGCTTTGTCGCGTGTAATGCCGCAGCTTGAAGCAGCGGCCGCGGCGGGGGCGTGCTGCGTTTGGAGACCCGCCACCATCGGCTTCAGACCTTCGCCGTCGTACGTGTTGGCGGCGGAGACACCGACGACCAGCGGCAGTCCGTTCGCGTCCGACAGACGACATACGACACAGCAAACAGGCAGCAACAGACATGGGGCCCAGAGGAGTCGCCGACAGGCGGGACGGGCCACGCGGTCGGATGCTCTGCGACCGGCACGGGGTACCTGCCTGCCCGACTGCAGTACGGGCCCACATCTGACCTATTTCTATGCACGGCCAACACAGTTGGTGTCGCTCAGCAGGTTCACGAGGACCTTGCCAGGGGCCACCACTTCACCGCCCGTCCGCCCGACCCGGCCGGGGCCCCGCAAAAAGCTGAGGCATGGCGGGCACTCGCGCGAGTGCCCGCCATGCCTTAGCCGACAGCGGTGCGGAGTGACCCCTGGGTCACTGACTGTTCGGGGTCTTCCCGTAGTAGGGACGGATGGTCCTGGCCAGCTTCCGCTGGATCACGCGCAGTGTCGTGATGGTCGACTCATCGTCGAGCCCCGTGGTTGTCGGCCATTCGACTCCCGACCCCATCAGGTCGCTCGCGAAAACGATCTCCACTGCGAGCAGCACACGCGCCCACTCCACCGGAGAGATCGGCTCATTCGAGGCGAGCGCGCCACGAAGCGCGAGGCACTGGTCGACCAGGTCTCGCGCATCCGTGAACCCCATGCCGACGGCAAGTTGATCACTGCATCGAGCCGGCCCGCACCACTCCAGGAGGGCGCGTCGCAGCAGGGCGATCTCACCCTCGGCGAGCAGTTCGCCCGCCGTCACCGCATCGGCAGACGTCATTCCAGTCCTTCCCAGTAGTCTTCGAGCTTGGTCGGATCCACGCGGTAGACCGACCCCGCGTCCTCAGCGTTCGGATTGTGGACCACGAAGGTCGTCCCGTCCTTTCCCAGATAGGCCTTTCGTCCGCGGCCCAGATCCTTGGTACGCGACGGGTTCTTCATGACGTCCTGGGTGAGCTTGACGAGATCGTCCACCGACATGCCGGGGAAGTCTCCCGCGTGCTTGCTCTGTGCGTGTCCCTGGGCGATGAGATCGGCTTCTTCGATCCGTACTTCGTCCGTGCACCACGCGTAATTCGAGTTGTGCACCAGGAACGGCGTGGCGCCCGCCAGCACATAGTACGTGTGGAGACCATCGACGGTGAGGTTGTACACCGTGTGGAACTCAGTCCACGAGCGCGCGCCGACGACCTTGCGCAGCGCACCGTCGGGGGTACGCAGCTGGTCGCCCGCCTTGAGGGCCGCCGCGCCCAACCAACGGCCCTGATCGGCCACCCAGAACGGGTGGCCGCCTGTGGCGGTCACCACGCCCGTGTCGTTCCCGGCCTCTCCGTCCGTGTCGATGGTGATCTGGACGAGGTTCTTCTGCCCCGTCCCGACGATCACGTCGGTGACGGTTCGCGCTTCCGTCTTTCCGGATTCGGGATCGGTGGCCAGCACCTGCTGCCCGACCTGGACGTCGCTGATCGGCTTGCGTGCTCCGCCGGCCATCAGCACGGGGGTTTCCGGAGTGAAGCTGTTGGACTTGGCCTTCACCCGGCATACGGGGCTCTTATCGAGCTTCTGCAGGGCCTGCTGACCCTTGCTGATCAGCTTCTTCGCCGTTTCGGACTCTTCAAGGAACTTGTCGATGCCCCCGACGATCCGCTTGATGGCCTTGCTGATCTCCGGCATCTTCTTGATGACCGTGAGGGCCTTACCCCAAGGAAGAGAACCGATCACGGCCCAGAAACAACTCTCGATGTTCCCTTCCGTGAAGCACTTCTTGATGTCCTCGAAGAAGAGATCGACGATGATCTCACCACCGTTCTCCATCAGGAAATCGGTGATCGTCTTGTCCGCGAGCTTCCGAGCCTTCTCGTACTCCTCGGGCGACATGCCCGATTGCTGGAGTGCCCACTTCTCCTGCGCGGACAGCTCAGGACCGCCCCCCTTGCCGTCCTGCTTGGCCGCCTCCTCTCGGCGCTTACGCTCCTGTTCGCGTTCGTACTCCTCGGCCTTCGTGGCCGCCTCGCCGGCCTCCTTGGCGTACTGGTTGGCATTCTTGGCCGCGGCCTCAGCCGACTTGGCGTGGGTTTCGGCCGACTCGGCCAGCTTGCCGGCCGCGGTGGCGTCCTCTTCCGCCTGCTTGGCCGCGCCCTGGGCGACCGTGGCCTCCTGCTCGGCCCGGCTGGCGGCGCTGTTGGCGGCGATCGCGTGCTGGTCGGCCTCGGCGGCGGCGCCCCGGGCCCGGGACGCCTCGGCTTCGGCCTGGTCGGCGGCCTGGCGGGCCGCCGCCGCGTCCTTGAAGGCCTGGTTGGCAGCCTGACGGGCCAGCTTCGCGTCGGCCTGGGCCTGGGCGTCGGCCTGGTTGGCCCGAGCCGCGGCGGCCCTGGCCTTGGCGCCATCTTCTGCCGCCTGCGCGGCGGACTTCATCGCCGCCGCGGTCGAGCGTGCCGCGTTGGCGGAGGATCGTGCCGCGTCTGCGGCCGCCTTGAAAGCGGGGGCTACTTGGGCACTGGCACGCTGTGCGGCTGCTTCGGCGGCTTCTGCGGCCTTGACGGCTTCGGTTGCCTTGGCATCGGCCGAGGTGACCTGCTCCTGACCGAGGTCCTGGGCGGCTGCGGCCACCGCTGCGGCGAAGTCGGCGTCGATGTCCTTGCCGGAGAACGGCGCGGTCAGCTCGATCGCGGTGTTGGCCGGGTCGGCGATACCGGCCGCGGTGGTGCGGGCGGCGTTGGAGGCCTGGACGGCGATGCCGGACTGGAGCCGGGCCATCGCGGCCTCGCGGACCGCGCCTTCCGCCTCGTCCTTGGTGCGGTTGGCCGCTTGGAGCGCGTTGTTGGCCTCGGCGGCGGCCAGCCCCGCCAGCCGGGCGGCCTCGTGCGCGGCGACGCCGGCGCGGGCCTCCTGAGCGGTGGCCTCGGCGGCCTGGGTGTTGGCGCGCAGCGCGGCCGCGTGGGTGGCCGCTGCCTCGGCCTCAGCCTTGTTGGCAGCGGCGTTGGCAGCAGCAGCGGCAGCCTCAGCCTTGTTCGCGGCGGCGTTGGCGCGCGCCGCGTGCGCGGTGGCCTCGGCTGCTGCGGCTCGCGCCCGAGCAGCGGCTCCCGCGGCCTCGGTGGCCGCCGACCGGGCTCGTACCGCCGCACCACTTGCCGTATCGGCGGCGCCGCGGGCCTGGCCGGCCGCCGTCTTGGCGGTGTTGGCGTCCTCCCGTGCCGAGTCCGCAGCCGCTCGGGCCGTACCCGCGTCCACGGTGCCTCGGCCCGAGGCCGCGATCGCCTCAGCGGCCCGTGCCCGGGATTCCTTCGCCTGGTGTTCCTGCTCGGCCTTGAACGCCTTGGCGCGGGCGTTGCGCGCGTTGGTCTCCTCGCCGCGGGCCGCTTCGTCGGCCTTCGCCGCGATGCCCTCCTGCTCGGCGGCGTGCGCACGCGCTCCCGCCGCCGTGGCCGCGGCCGCCTGCGCATCCGCGCGAGCCGCCGACGCGGTGCGCGCCTCGGCCTCCGCGCGGGCCCGGGCAGCGGCCGCGATGTCGCGTTCCTTCTCGGCGCGGACCCGCGCCGCCGCCGCCAGGTTGCGCTCGCGCTCGGCGATGGCGCGCTGCTCGGCCGCGATCTTCGCCTGGCGCTGCGCCTCGACGCGGGCCTCGCGGGTCTTCTTGGCGTGCTCCCAGGCCTCCTTCTCGGCCTTCTCGGCCGCGATACGGGCGGTCTTGGCACGGGCTGCCGCATCGGCTGCGATCTTGGCCTGCTTGGCAGCGGCGTCGGCCAGCGAAGCGGCGGCCTGGGCGTGCTGCTCGGCGTTGGCGCGCCACTGCTTGGCCTGCTGCTCGTGCAGCTCGGCCTGGTTCTTGGCGTTGAGGCCCTTGGCGTCGGCCTCGGTCGCGTCGATGGCGTGCTGCGCGGTCTGGCTCGCCTTGACGGCCGCGTCCGCGGCCGAGGCGATGCCCGCGGCGACGTCGGACCACTGCGTGCCGTACGTCAGACCGGTCTCGACGAGAACGTCCGCCTGGACCTTCGCCTGCCCGGCCGCGATCTGGGCCGCCTTGGCCGCGCCGGAGGCGATGGTGACCTGGCGGGCGGCCTCGGCCTTGACGCTGTCGTAGGAGGAGAGGGTCTTGCCCGCGCGGTCGGCGGAGAGCATGCGGTCCGCCTGGCGCGCCTGGCCGGCCGCGGAAGTCATCGCGTTGGACGCTTCCTTGAGGGCCTTGACCGCGTTGCCGTGGGCGGCGATGAGCTTGGTGCGGGCCTCGGCGGCGCGGGCGGCCTTCTCGGCCAGCTCACGGAGCTTGTCCGCGGCCTCCTGAGCCTCCTTGAGCGCCTTCTCGTGGGCAGCCCGGTCATCCGCGTCCTTCTGGGACGCGATCTGGTAGCCCTTTTCCAGGAACTCGGCGATGACCTTGTCGTCGTTCGTGGCCAGGGCGGCCGCGGCGGCCTTCTTGACCTCGGGACCGCCGGAGGCGACCAGCATCTCGACGCGCTTGCGCAGCTCCGCCGCGCGCTCCTTGGCGCTCTGGTCGTTCTTCTTGTCCTGCGCGCGGGCGATGTCCGCGCCGAACGCAAGGAAGTCGGCACGGGCCTTGGCGTCGGACTTCAGGACCCGCTCGACCTCGGCGTTGAACACCGGGCCGCCGGTGCCGCGCATCGCCTCGATCTGCTGGCGGTTCTTGACGTCGGTGCCGTCGCGCTTGTCCTTGGCGCGCTGGCGCGCCTCGGCCTCGCCGTGCTCCAGGAACTCCTTGATCGCGTTCGGGTCGCTGCTCTCCAGCGCCTTCTTCGCCGCCTCGCGGACTTCGTCTTCCTCGTCGAACTCGGCGTAGTCCTCGACGAGTTGGCGGTCGCGCTCGGCGCTGACCTTGTCCAGCTCGGAGCGCGGGGCGGGCGGCGGTGTGGCGGCGGCCTTCGGCAGGGACGCGGCCGCACGGTCCAGCGCCGCCAGGGTGTTGGTGTACGACGCCTGCTCGGCGCGGGCGGTCGTGGCGGCGGTGGCTTCGGCGGTCGAGCCGCCCAGGATCGCCAGCACCAGCGTCGCGGACAAGGCCCCCGACGCCGCGGTCGCACGACCGCGTATTCTTCCGGCCCTCGGCCGGAATCTACCCATCACGGGATGAATCCCCCTCAACTAAGAAAACAGAAAACACCCCCTGCCCCCAGGCGTCACCGCACTGAGGGTCAGGGAGAACAGAAAACGCGCAGCGGACCGAGGACACGCGCGGGAAGCAGGCGAAGCGCGCGCCGAGACGGGAAACCGCTGAGCGCGTGGCGCCCCCGGGTGCCGGCCGGTTGGTCACACCGGCCGGCACCCGGGTCGGACCCACGGATCAGCCCTTGACGCGGCTCTCCGCGTCCCGGGCACGCTCGAACATGTCCTTCCAGAAGCCGGCCGACGCGGTCGCCTGCGCCTGCTCCTCGGCCCAGGACGTCCGGTTGGCCTCGGCGGGATCACCAATGCCCTTCCAGAGGCCGTTCGCGGACTCCTTGGCGGCCTCGGCGATGCTCCGCCAGTTCTCCGCCTGCGCGGCCGCGGCGTCCTGCTCCGCCAGCCACGCCTTCTGCGCGGAACCGGCGTGCTCGGACACCGCCTTCCAGGCGGCTTCCGCCTCGGCGCGGGCCTTCGCGGCGTCGGCGGCGCCCTTGACCGCCTCTTCGGCGGCCGCCGCCTTCGCGATCAGCTGGGAGAGCGCGGCGCGCCGGGCCGTCTCGGCGTCCGACACGTGCAGCCGGTACGCCTCCAGGTCCAGGAAACCCCCGGTGGCCCAGCCGTACCCGTAGAACTCGGCGATGTCGGCGTCGGTGGCACCCGGCCGCAGCGCCCACTGCGCCGCCACCCGCACCTGCTCGCCCGGGGCGTGCTGGGCGAGCACGACGACGAACTCCCGGTCCGCGGCCGCGACCTGCTGGCCATGCTCGACGTCGGCCGCACGGCTTTCGCGATCACGCTTCTGGGCCTGCGCGTAACCGGACTTCACGAAGGCGGCACGGTCGGCGTCGGAGCCCTTGAGCGCCTTTTCGGCAGCCGCGCGCACCGCCGGGGAGAACTGCGCGGTGTGCGTGGCCACGACCCGCTCGCAGAAACTCCGGTTCTGCGAGCGCGACTCCTTCAGGCGCTGCTTGGCGTACGCGTAACCGCCGCCGGGCGCCATCCATTCGGCGATCGCCTCATCGCCCCGGGCGCTGCGCAGCGCGTTCCACGCGGAGACGCGCAGCTCGGCGGGCAGCTTCGAGACGGCGATCGAGTGCACGTAGTCACGCGCGCTCTGCGCGGCGGTGGCCTTGAGCGCCCCCGCCGGGTCGGCCGACTGCTCAGCCGCGGCCGCGGTCAGGGGCGCCGCGGCCCACGCCGGTGCCACCCCCGCCGTCAGGACTCCCCCGCCGGTCAGCAAGGCGACCGCCGTGGCCTGGGCGACCCACCACTGACGTCTCACTGGCGGCCTCACTTGGTCTTGACCGGCTTGATCTGCCACAGCTGGGCGTCGGACTGGTTGCAGTACCACGACTGGGCCTTGACGCCGTTCTCCGCCTTGGCGCTGATGATGTCCAGGCAGCGGTCCGCGGTGTGCGTGGGACGCACCTGGAAGAGCTTCCTCGCCGGGTCGACGAGCACGATCTGCCAGCGCATCTGCGCGCCGCCGCCGCACGTCCACTGCTGGACGGCGGAACCGGCCTTGGTACCGCTGTTCTCGACTTCGAGGCACTTGTTGCCGGTGACGGTCCGCAGCTCGTACGAGGCGCCTCCCTTCGGGACCATGCGCCAGTGCTGGGCGACGGTGTCCGGGCTGCAGGTCCACTGCTGGGCGGGCAGGCCGTCCTTGATCGCGCCATTGTCGATTTCCAGGCACTTGCCGCTGGAGGCGACCTGGAGCTGGACGACCGTCTCGGGCAGCTTGGCCCGCGCTGCCGCCTCTTCGGCGCTCGCACGCGCGGTGTTGGCCGCTTCCCTGGCGGCCTTGGCCGCGTCTTCGGACGCGTCGGCGTGGACGTTTGTCGCGGTGCCGGCCAGGGCGGCGACGCTGGCGGTCAGGGCCAGCGCGGCACGGATGATCCGGGACATGGGGTGTTCGGTTTCCTCTCGAAGGTGGGGGGTGCTCAGGCCCGGACGAAAGCCGGTGCCGGGTCCGGTGCGAGGACCGGTTTTCAGGCCTTGACGGGCTTGATCTGCCACTGCTGGGCCGTGCTGCCGTTGCAGTACCACAGCTGGGCGTTGGCGCCGTCGGTCGTGGCGCCGCTCTTGATGTCGAGACAGCGGGCCGCGGTGGCGTGCGCGGGGCGCAGCTCGTAGCGGTCGTTGACGACGTCCACGAGGAAGGGGCGCCAGCGCATGTTGGCGCCGCCGCTGCACCACCACTGCTGGATGTTGGAACCGCCGGCGGTGCCGCTGTTCTCCACTTCGAGGCACTTGCCGCTGTGCGCGGGCCGCAGCTCGAGCGTGCCGTCGCCGACCGGGGCCATCTCGAAGAGCTGGTTGTCGGCGCCGTCGGCGCAGGTGCTCTGCACCGCGTTGGCGCCGTTGCGCAGGCTGGCCTTGTCGATGGTCAGGCACTTTCCGCTGTGCGCCGCCTGCAACTGCACGGTGGCCACCTCGGCGGCGGCATGGTTCGTGGTGGTGTCGTCCGCGTGGACCGCGGTGACGGTGCCCGCCAGGGCGGCAAGGCCCGCGGAGGCGGCCAGCGCGGCTCGGATGATCCGGGACATCGGGTGTTCCGTTCTGTTCAGGTCTACGAAGGGAGGGAGCCGGTCGGGCCGGATCAGGGCGCGAGCGGGTTGGCCAGCTTCCAGCTGGCGTCCTGGGCGAAGTCCTTGCCGCCGTCGAAGCGGTTCTTGCCGTCCTTGTCGGCCGCGTAGACATCACCCGCGAAGTGCCGCAGCCAGCGGCCCGGCTGGCTCACCGACTCGAACGACTTGCCCGAGCCGGACAGGCCCGTACGGGCGCACCAGGTGGCCGCCTTGGCCGAGCCGTCGCTTCCGTCGTGCGCGGCCGCGACGACCCGCTGGCCCTTCAGCGTCAGGTAGGAGCCGCGGTCGCGGGCCGACTCGAAGGAGTAGCAGTCGGCCTTCTTGGCGAGGGAGGGCACCACGACCCAGGTGGCGTCCTCACGGTCGGCCTGCTTGCCCTTGGCGGAGGCGGGCGAGAGGAAGGCCTCGCCTGCGTCCACCTTCGACTGCCGGACGAAGAAGCCGCCCGGCTTGCCGGTGGCGGGCTGGAGCGACTGGCGCATCACGCGGTACTGGTTCTCCTCCTTGAGGAAGTCGACGACCTCCTCGTCCGTGCCGGTCAGCGCCTTGTTGGCCTTGGCCACGAACCAGGGGTTGACCCCGGTCTTCGCCAGAGCGGCCGTGATCTGCTTCAGGCGCAGCTTGTTGGCCTCGGCGATCTGCTTGCGCCGGTTCTCCGCGTCGGTCTTGTACGCCTTCTCCGCGCCGGTGTGAATGAACTCGCGCCAGTCGGCCGCATTCAGGCTCAGCACCGCCTTCTGGGCGGCGGCGTAGAGCTCGGGGCCATTGGCGGCGACGGCCTGGCGCAGCAGCTCGCGGATGAAGTTGTCGTCACCGCTGAGGCCGAGCATCGCCTCGGAGGGCGTGAGGTTGAACAGCGACGCCGTGTTCTTACGGGCGGCCAGCTCCTGCTGGCGCTGCGCCTCCTCGCGGTTCTTCTCCTCCAGTTCCTTGAGCTCGGCCGCCACGTCGCGCTGGTGGGCCTCGCGGGCACCGTTGGTGATGAACTCGCGCCAGGTGGCCGCGTCACCGGCGAGCGCCGCTGCCGCCGCGGCCTTGACCTGCGGACCGGAGGCGGCGTGCTTCATGATGGCGCGGACGAAGTTGTCGTCGCTCAGCGCCAGCAGGTCGGGACTGTTGGGGATGCCCACCGCGATCAGCGCCTGCGACTTGGCGAGCCGGTCGGCGCGGGCAGCGGCCTCGCGCTCCTGCTCACGCTTCTTGTCGGTCGCGTACGCCTCGTGGATACCGCTGGTGATGAACCGTACGTGGGTCTCCGCGTCGGGGCTGAGCATGGCCTCCTCGGCCGCCATCCGCACCGCTTCGTACTTCTCGCCGCCCTCGCGGGCCTTGCGCCACAGCTCCTGGATGAAGTCCAGGTCACTGCGCTGGAGCACGTCCCAGGTGGCGTCGAGACCGACGACAGCCGCTGCCTCCACGCGCTGCTTCTCGTCGGTGCCGATGGCGGCGGCCGCGGCCACGGCCTGCGCGGGCCTGGCGGCGGCGATGCCCGGCGCGGCCACACCGGCCACGGCGGCCAGAGCGGTGGTGGTGACGACGCCGCGGGTGATGACCCTGCGCATGCGCGCAGAAGTGATGTCTTGCTTGTCCATGCTGGTTTGACTAACCCTCTTCATCCCGTAATGCCCCCGTAAATAAAGGGGAGATGAAGGCGAAGTCTTGAAGAGTCACCCGATAAGAGTCAAACCGGACTAGTAGGATATGATCTTGTCCAGCACACCCAAATGTCGATTTGCTTTTGCAATTCTATGGTGCGGGGATGGCTTGTTCTTTACCCTCAGGGTGGAGGGGTCGGGTGCCGGCCGGCCTCCGACTGTCGGCGCAGATACCGTGCACGCCGCCCGGGCGACGGCGCCCGCGTGCCCTGTCTCGGGCATGGCGCGCCTTTCCCTGGACGGCTGGTATGCCGTCCTCGCAGTACTCCCCGTCGGGTTCGCATACCTACGCCACCAGGCCGGAAGACCACCCGCGACGAGTTGGGAGACACGGCCCAGCGGGCATCCTCGGCGCGCAATGGTGCGGCAAGCCCTGTCGCGCGGCACGGCTGCTGACGACCCCCGGTCAGCTCCGCTCGCCACGGCTGTGCGACTCTGACGTGCCGGGGTCCGGTGGACATGATCCGCGCATCCGCACGGACCGTGGTCGTGACGGAACACCAGGCCCCGGCACCTGTTGCCATGACAGCGGCACCGCCTGGCCCCACGGCCGGGGGGCAGTAGTTGAAGCACTCCCCTCTCACTGCGCCAGTGGAGCGGGTCGTAGACGTTGATGCTGCGCCGGGTCGGCTGGCACGGCTGGAAGTTCAGGGCGAAGGCCAGCTGTGGTGTGACGAGGGCGACACCGGCCCACGGCTCACCCGCGGGCTGGACCGGCGGCCGCAGCACGAGCACGTCCTGGCCCCCGGCACGCGTTGCCAGGGGGCCAAGGTGCGTGGAGTGAGCGTCAGCGCTCCGGCGTATCACTGCCATAGGAACGGCGCACCGCGTCGGCCGCCTTGTCGGTCTGCGCGTCGTACTTGTCGCCCGTACGCTCATCGACCAGCCGCTCGGCGCCCGCGACACCCTTGTCGGCCTGGTCAGGGTGGCCCTTGGCCATCTCCTTGGCCTTGTCCGCCATGTCACCCAGCTTGCCCATGAGTACCTCCCACGAATAGCGCGTGCGTCGTACACAGCTGCGCGTACCCGCCATATTCGCTCTTACGCTGGTCCCCCTGGACCTCCGGGACGCGGGGTGCCGCGGATTCCCTGGAGGGCCTCTTCTTCCCTGCGGCAGCTGCCGATCCCGTCACCTCCGGGAGCGCCGGCACCTGCACCGGGGCGCCAGCCGCTGGGCGCCCGCCCACAGCGGCATGTGGGCCAGCATGCCCGCGTACGTACATGGGCATCTCGGGTCCCACCGGGATTTGCGGGCGTGCTACCGCGATCCAGACCGGGATGAACGGGCGTTGGAGCGCGGCGGCCGAACACCGGCTCCAGCGTCAGAGCCGGAGACCCGCGCCAGGTCCTCCGGATCGATCTCCATCCCTTGAGCCTCCAGCCCGCGCACCACGCGGCCTTCACGCCTCCACAGGATTCTGATCGTTCTGATCCTGCGCCTGCGCCCAGGTGGCCGCCCATTCGTCGAGCGGTCGGAGGGCGTGACCGAGTTCTGTTCCCAGCTCGGTGAGCTCGTAGCCATCGGCTGAGGGAGCGATGATTCCGCTTGACGTGAGTTCGCGAAGCCGCTGGTAGAGAACACTGGATGACAGACCTGCGCACCGCGACAGCAGCGCACGCGCACCGAGCGGACCCGCACGCAGCTCCCAGAGAATTCGCAGCGCCCACCGACGCCCGAAGAGATCCATCGCGGCCATGATCGGACGGCCGGTAGTCGATCCACGAACCGGTGTCCCTGGGCGCGGTGTTGGCATGATCCTCCTCCTTGTGTTGCGTTATTCGAAACGCTAGCATCCATCCGTGTTTCTCATTTCGAAACAACCTCTACGGGAGCGCCGATGTCGCGCATAGCCCTGCTGGAGCCGCCGTACACCGACCAGGCAGGCGCGCTGCTCGCGCGCATGATGCCCGGGGACGCGCCGCCGATCGGACTGTTCCGGATGTTCGCCAGAAACCTTCCGATGGCCGGCGCCATGCACGCATGGGGGCGCTATGAGCTGGGCCGACAGCTGACCCTGACCATGAGGGAACGCGAGATCGCCATCACCCGGACATGTGTGCTGTGCGGCTGCGAGTACGAGTGGGGCGTGCACATGATGATGTTCGCCGAACGGGTCGGACTCACCCGCGAGCAGGCGGCATCCCTGATGCACGGCAGTCCCTCTGACGAGTGCTGGACGTCCGAGCGGGAACGGCTGCTCATCCTCGCCGTCGACACGCTGCACGAGCGTTCCGACATCGATGACGCGCTGTGGACGCGGCTCGTGCCGGTCTTCGACGAGCTCCAGCTGCTCGATCTGCTTCTGTTGTGCGGGTGGTACCACGCCGTCAGCTTCGCCGCGCGCGCCACGCGCGTGCCGCACGAGCCCGGTGCGCCTCGCTTCGCCGACTTCCTCCCCATCACCACCGGGACCAACCGATGAGCACCACCCCGGAGCACTCCGAGGCGCGGCTGCTGGTCCCTTCCAAGCCCGCCGACCCTGATCTGAACGGAGGCCGTCATGCATAAGCTGGTGGTCCTGTATCCCAAGCCCGCGGACCCTGACCACTTCCGCGACTACTACGTGACCACCCACCTTCCGCTGGTCACGAAGATGCCCGGCCTGCTTGCGTGCCGCTACAGCTTCGACGTGGCTGCCAAGGGAGAAGCGCTGTATTTCGCGGTCTTCGAAGGCGACTTCGCTGACGCCGCCGCCCTGGCCGCTGCGCGGGCGTCGCCGCAAGGCCAGCGGGCGGCCGCCGATGTCGTCAACTACGCCACCGGCGGTGTGGTCGTCATCGACTATCCGGTGCGGGACGGCGCCGGCTGAGGCAGGCAGGTACGCTCCGGGACGCGCCCGGTAGGCCATTGCGGCCAGGTCCGGCTGCCGGCGGACGCCGTTCGCGGTTCCCGGTTCGTTGACGCTGACGGGCGACCTGGCATCTTCTCGTCCAGTGTCCACCCCGGTGCCTGGTCGACGACTTCGCGTGGATGGACCGGTTGCACCAGGAGCTGCGTGTTGCGGGCCACGGCCCGGACCACGGCTACATGCTTGACACCCTGAGGCTGATCGTATGCCGGGACAGCACGAGGCTGGGACGTACGTACGTCGGCGACCGGGGCGAACGTCACTGCTGGCCGCCTCGGACCCGGAGACTGGCAGAAACGGTTGTTGGAAGCCCTCGCTTGGCAGGGAACAACCCGCAGGGACAGGCCTGTCTCAGTCCACCGGGGCGCAGCCGCACCGGCTTCGTCAGGGTGGGGCGAGCGACCTCAGGCATTGCTGTGCAAGCGCACGGCGACCAGCTGGGACGCGGGGGTGATACCCACACCACCGAGAGGTCTTTCGTCGCTTTTCATACCGTTTCCTCGCGCCCAGTCGGACCCCAGGTGCCTGAGCTGCTTCTGGCTCCGCTGATCGACCAAAACCCAGTCGCGGCCGTATCTGAGCGGTGGGACGAAGCCGTGGAGGGCGTCTGCCCACAGTGCGTCGAGGAAATCACTTACCGTCTGCGTGCTGAAGAGCGTGCAGCGGAACACATCCCCCGCGGCCCCTGTGATGGGGCTGATGTCGACGGTCAGCGTGCGCTCGGCGAGTGCCTGTTCGGCCGTGGCCATCGCCTCCTCCAGCACGTCGGAAACCTCTGAAGGGCTGGCCAGAGCAGTCGGCAGCACAGCCCGTAGCGTGTCGTTGACTACCGCCTGGATGGTCTCGGGATCCTGTACAGACCGTCGGCGCATGCCATCCACGTAGGTGCTGATCGGGACGTGTTCGGGGAAGTCTCCGGGCGCGTAGAGCACCTCCGGCCGCTGCCACAGGATGACGAAGAACAGGGTGGAGACCAGGACGGGAAACGATACGGCGAACACTGCGAGCAGTCCTTGTACCCAGCCGCTTGACTGAGCAGCAGCGATACCTACCGTAGTTTCCGAAAGCCCCAGGAACAACGCGATGATCCACAGGGGGTTGAGGACTCGCGGCGCAATCCCCGGCGGCAGTTCACTGGCCATCACACCAGAGTGGCAGGCCGGTACGACCGAGGGGGCCGCTATGGTGAACATGAAGCGATCGGGGCGCCCGCAGCGCGGCTTGGACGCTGTGCACGGGCGCTTGACTGCCCCCAGCACACCCCTGAGCCGAGAACCCGGCGGGGTGTGGGAGCCGGAACGCTCCGGCCCCCACACTGCCGCGCCTACTCGTGCCTGTTGGCCCTCCCGCCCCCCTGGCCACCGCGGTCCGGCTCCCCCGCTCCCCCGTCGTGGCCGTGCAACGCGACCGCGGGGGCCGCGTTCACCGCGCCGGGGCGCACCGGGACGGGCTCGGCGGCCGACGCGTGGTCACGGTGCTGCGGAGTCGGCCGTACGGGCTCGGCGTTCACGCGGTTGTGCCGCGCCGCCCAGTTCTCCAAGGTGATCTGGCACGCGTGGTCGAGATGGCGCACACCGGTCAGGTCCAGTTCGACGGGCCGCCCCTCCGGCAGTGCCTCCAAGGCCTCCAGGATGCGCGGCAGCCGCAGGAACGTGGCGCTGCCCACGAGTCGCACCACCAGCCGCCCGCCGGTCAGTTCGCGCACCTCGACCTGGACGTGCGACGTTTCCCAGGCGGACTTGGCCACGGCCAGGACCAGGCCCAGCAGCACGCCGTCGAACATGTTGGTCAGCACGATCGCGGCGGCGGTGACCCCCAGGACGATGGCCTCGCCTCGGTGGGCGCGCCAGAGCGGAGCGATGTCCTTGACCGGGATGAGCTTGCAGCCCGCGTGGACCAGGACCCCGGCCAGGGCAGCGAGCGGGATGACGCCGATCGCCGCGGGCAGCAGCACCGCGAAGAGCAGCAGCCACGCACCATGCAGGATGCGTGAAAGCGAGGTGCGCGCTCCCGCCTGCACGTTCGCGGAACTGCGTACGATCACCGCCGTCATGGGCAGGGCGCCGAGGATGCCGCACACCGTGTTGCCGACGCCCTGGGCCACCAGTTCCTTGTCGTAGTGCGTGCGCGGGCCGTCGTGCATACGGTCCACGGCCGCCGCGCTGAAGAGGGACTCCGCGGACGCGATGAGGGTGAAGGCGAGGACCGTACCGAGGACGGCCACGCCGCCCAGGTCGGCCAGATCCCCGAGACCGGGTGGCTGGACGGTGTCCACCAGGCCGCGCACCGTCACGTTCGCGACGTCCAGGTCCAGGGCCGCGACCACGGCGATGGCGAGCGCGACGGCCGCGAGCGGCGCCGGCACCAGCCGCACCCTGGCGGGCAGCCGGGACCACAGCACCAGCACCGCGATCGTGCCCAGGCCCACCGCGGTGGCGATCAGCGCGTCGCCGTCCCGCACCACGTCGGCGACGAGCCCGGGAAGCCCGAGGATCTTGTCGGGGCCGGAGCGGGGCTGGCTCTGCCCGGCCATGGTGTAGAGCTGGCCGAAAATGAGCACCAGGCCGATGCCCGCCAGCATTCCCTGGACGACGGAGACGGATATCGCGCGGAACCAGCGCCCGCAGCGCAGCAGGCCGAGCGTGATCTGCAGGGCCCCGGTCAGCAGCACGATGGCGCCGAGCATACTGAGCCCGAACTCCCGGACGGCTTCGAAGACGAGAACGGTCAGGCCGGCCGCGGGGCCGCTGACCTGGAGGGCGCTGCCGGGCAGGAAGCCGACGACGAGGCCGCCGACGATACCGGTGACGAGTCCGAGTTCGGCTGGGACGCCCGACGCCACGGCGACCCCCACACATAGGGGCAGGGCCACCAGGAAGACGACGAGCGAGGCGAGTACGTCCTGGCGCAGCACGCCGGGGCGACGCAACTCGCCGAAGGAGGAAGGCAGAAGGGAACGACTGGGGGGCATGGGGGAAATCCTCGGTCGGTCTGACAGGCCGGGGGGACAGATTCAGGGGTGCCGAGCGCCGTCAGTGGAGCGGCTCCGGCGACCCCGGATGTGGCACGGTTACGGGCACGGGCGCGGGAGTGTGCGCGGCGCGGCTCGCCTCGGCACGCTCAGAGGGATGCGTGACGGCACTGACGCGCGCACATGAGCACGCGGAAAAGCAGTACACGCGATGACGTCTGCGCCTGCGGACACGGGCGCGTAGCGGTCACCGGTTTGCTCGGACGGCGTGCTGCACGCCGGAAGCGCGCGGTCCGCAGGGGGAGCTCAGAGAGACCCGAAGGCGGGGCGCCCTTCGTTGCCGGTTCTCACGGCCGCGGCGCGCGCTCTGGTACCGGAGGCGTCGTAGGGCGCGGGCCGGTGAACGTGGACGGCGGGGATGGCGCCGGTGAGGACCTCGTAGTACCAGGCGTGCAGGGCAAGCGAGCCCTCGGTGAGGCGCTCGCTGACGCACGGATATCCCCGCAACGCCGCCAGGTGCGCCGCCGCATGGGGTCGTACGGACTCGGTGGCGTCTCGGGTGCCGGGGAGCGAGAGCAGCGAGGCCCCGTACGGCACCGCGCGATCCTGTCGGCCCCGCACGGCCGACAGGGCGGGGGGGACGACGTTCTCCGCCGTGCGCAGTTCGAAGAGCTCGAATGAATGGGCCTGGTCGATCAGTGACTTCATGGTGGCCTGCCTCCTGCGCCGCTGCGGCGTGGGGCCGGAGCGCGGTGTGGTCGGGTCAGAGGGTTGAGGTTCTCGGCATGTCAGTGGTCCGAGCCCAGGGCGGGTGCCCGGCTCGACCGACGTCAGCCGCACCTCCACTTTGCCTTTGCATTACCTCTCGACGATAGGGCAAATTCTTGCCAAAGAATGGTCAATAATCGCCGCTGACCTGCGGATTGGTATGCACCATCGGTTCGGGCTCCTATGGCGGACCCGCACGCCCGAATGAACTGAGCGACTGCACAAGCTTGTTGCGGGCATATTACGGCAGCGTTTCCATCAGCCTCAGTCGACGGCTTTGTGGATTTCACCCCTGGGCGCCTCCGCAGCGCATTGTTCGACTTCCGCCTGGCCGACACACCATTCCCGCAAGTGTCAGTGAAGTCGTGCACTGCGCGTCGGCCGGGCGGCACCGCAGCGGCGTCATGGTGGCCCACTCCCCACACCTGCGCCGGCCTTGGCGGCGATCGGAGTGAACCACCATCACACTCGGAACATGCACCGCGCCTCCGCCGGGCGCAGTCACCGAAACCATGCACGAACAGAGCGATCCCCATGACCGGTTGCCTCGTCCGCCCGGCGGAAGGTCACGCCGCCCCACCCCGCACGCGAGGGCGGGACGGCCTCCCGCTATCGCGGTGCCATGGCTTTGATCCAGTCCTCGACGGTGACCACATCCGCCCACTGCGGGAACAGTTTTTCGATGAGCATCCGGTGCACCTCGGGGTCGGTGTCGAGGCAGGCGTCCGCCAGGACGGTGAGGCCGAAGTCCAGGTCGATGGCGTGCCACAGGGTGGACAGCACTACAGCGCTGGTGGCGATGCCGGTGAGAACAAGGCTGTCGATATCGCGAGCCCTGAGCACCAAGTCGAGGTCGCTGCCCGAGAACGCGCTCCCCCGCCTCTTGGTGACCACTACATCGCCCTGCTGCGGAGCAACGGCCTCATGAATCTCGGTGCCGGGGGCGCCTTCGGTGAACAATCCGGCCCGCACGACGTTTGCCATCACCCGGCTGCGGGGGCTGACTTCCGGATCACCGGGCCGTAACCCCATCACCACGTAGATCACGGTGATGCCGGCAGCCCGGGCACTGTCGATCGCTCCACGCAAGCGAGACAGATATCCGGAACCGTCATCGGCGATGGCCACGACGTCCCGTTGGACGTCCATCACCAGAAGTGCGCTGTTCGCCATGCTTGCCGTCCCTTCTCCGTTACGGACAAGAGCAAGTCTGGTGGATCAGCTGAGCCGTGGTACAGGTGTTAATGATCCCCGTCAGCGTCGTGCAGCAGTGCGTCCACGCGGTTTGCAGCGGTCAGCCGCTTGGGCGGACACGGGACACGGTCGTCGATGACAGGCAGGTAACGGTCGGCCACCGGCTGGCGCATCCCGGCTATCTCCAGGGCAGGAACGGCACCAGCCGGGACGTGGACGGGTGTCACCTATGGGCTGCGCGATGACCGAACCAGTGCCTGCCATGGCGTCCCGTGTCGGGTCGAGCCAGCTCGTCCGCCTGCGCGCGGGCGGTGTCGCGTTGGTCGACGAGGTCGTCACGTTCCCGATCGATCACCGACTGGTCCCGGCGTGACTGGCGCAGGCTTCGGCGGGACGCGCTGCCGCGGCGGGCCCCGGAGAGAAGCAGGGCCAGGCCGAGGAGCGCGGCGGCGCCCACGATGATCCCGCAGAGGAAGAGAGTGCTGGTGGAGCCGGTGACGTGATAGCCGAAGACGGAGAAACTGCCCCCGAGATTGTGCCCGCTGCCGCTATTGGTGACTACACCGACCACAGCGACAACGATTGCGGCGATCAAGATGATGAGCCCGAGGAGGAGGAACATGGCGCGCTCCAGGCATCTAGTCCTCCCTCCACAGTACGCCCCCGACCTGCGAGGCCATCGCCGATGTCGGCCCGACTCTCCCCGGAAGGGCAAACCCGGCTCGCGGCCACGGTGCCGGTGCCGGCACCGGCGATCTTCGTTCAGCGTTCGCCGCTCTGCGCTGCCGTACGCGGTGCGGACCGGGCAGCCGCCCGTGCGGCTCGGCGCTCCGTGCGCGAGGCTCCCCGCGGGCTCAGCCGCTGTACCGCGGAATTCAGCGACGTACGGTGACGCACGGCAACGTACGAGCCGCAGCAGACGGAAAGCCGGGCCTCTGGTCGACGGTGTACCTGGTCGACGGTGTACCCCGGCATGGGTGCTCCCTCGACCAGGTGGCGCCTCTTCAGAGCAGCGCGTGCGGATACTGTTCGGCGCGTTGCTGGAAGGCCAGGACCGCGGGATTCTGGACGGTGCCGCCGCGGATCTCGATCGCTCGCTGGATCGTGCGGTCACCGTCCCAGCCGACGGGACCTTCCAGGACCGGCCGCAGGAACGGGATCAGCGCCTCACTGTTCTCCCAGGTGGCCGCATCCCACAGATAGGAGGGGCTGTGGTCCACCGCGTAATAGTGGACGTGGTCCCCGACGGTGAACATCGGCTCGGTGAAGGTGGTGGGCCGAGCCCAGGCGAAACCCATGCCCTCGTCGCACGAGACGTCGATGACGAGGGTGCCGGGTGCGAGCTTCGGCAGATCCTCCTCTATGAGGAACATCAGGGGCGCCGAGGTGTCCTGGAGCACACAGTTGACGATGATGTCGTGCCCGGCGAGGAAATCCGCCAGCGGCTCCGGGCCGTCCTCCGTGAGCGCGACGCTGCGTCGCGGGTCGCGGGTGTCGTCGGCCGCGTCGTGGTCGAAGTGCACGATCCGCGCCGAGTGGATCGGCGAGCTGACGGCAGCGACGCCGCGAGCGGTTAGTACGTCCACGTCGTGAACGCCCAGCGCGCTGAGTGCGGTCACCGCGCCACGTGCGGTGGCGCCGAAGCCGATCACTACCGCGCGCCGCCGACGCCCGTAGTCACCGGTTGCCCCGGTCAACTGCATGGCATGCAGCACCGATGAGTAGCCGGCCAGCTCGTTGTTCTTGTGGAAGACGTGCAGGCTGAAGCCGCCCTCGCGAGTCCAGTGGTTCATCGCCTCGAAGGCGATCACCGTGAGCTTGCGGTCGATGGCGGCCTGCGTGACCTTCGCGTCCTGCACACAGTGCGGCCACCCCCACAGCACCTGCCCGTCCCGCAGCTCGGCCAGATCCTCGTGCAACGGTTTGGCCAGCAGGATGACGTCGCACTCCGCGATCAACTCCTCGCGCGAGCGGAAGCCCGCGACCCACGGGGCAAGCTGCCGGTCCGAAACACCGAAGTGTTCGCCATAACCGCTCTGCAGATAGATGCTGGACTGGAGGTCGGCATCGATGCGTTCGAAGTGCGCTGGGTGGATCGGCAGACGGTGTTCGTTCTCTTTGCGAGTCTGCGACATGATTCCGAGCTTGAGCTGCGGCAAAGTACCCCTTTGATTACTCCCTGTCTACCACACATCCAGGAGGGCAGGAGTTCTCCGCTCAAATGAGGCACTCGTAGTCGGAGAGGCTTTCGGTCCGCACGCGACCCGGGCCGGGTATCCGGCCCCACCCGACAGCCAGGCCACTTCACCGGGCACGCCGAATGCCCGTGCGCAACGGTGAAGCACCTGTCGCCTCCGGTTTCCGGCGGTGTTGACCTTCAGTGGCGTCGGAGCCGACGAAGGGCTCGGGGAACTGGGGGGATTGATGCGATCAGCGCCGCGAGGATCCGCCGGGCGAACGTCGGCGCCGCATCCGCAGAGGAGCCAGTACATGACCGAAGCCGCGAAGGACATACCGAGCCACTTGGTGCCCGGGCCCCTGCCCGACGAGGTGGGCGTGGCGGTCGCCGAACTCGGCCTTGGCCGGGCCATCGCCTACGCCCGGGGCGGCGGCCGCCACAAACGCAGACGGCTGACCCTGTACGCCTTCGACGAAGGCGCGGTCTTCACCGACCACCGCGACCGTGTCGTCGCCGCGCCCTACTGGGACGACGCGCACTCGCTGCTGTTCGACGTGCATGTTCTCATCGACCCTCAGTTGGGCATCGGCAGCGTCCTCCACCAGTTCGTTCGCTACGTGACGTTCGAGTTCGGCGACGGCGCCACCCTCGGCATGGAACTGTGGGACGCACCCGACCGTACGCTGGCCTCCGACTATGCCGCGTACGGCATGCGTGAGGATCTACGGCACGAGTTCGCGCCCTTGGTCGGCGTCGTGCGGGACAAAGTCGCCGCCGCCCAACTGCCCGCTTCTGCCGGCAGATCACGGCGGGCGCCCAGGCCCGGTTCGGACCCTTCACTGTTTCGCGTGACGGGTTGCACGGCAACGGGGAGCTCGTGCCGTGGTCCAGCAAGCCGCTCATCTTCTACGGCTACCGATGGAACGATGCGCCGCCGGGCAACCGCGGTCTGATGACTGTTCGCTGCGGCTCCGTCGACGACGGGCCCCGGCCGGCCGTGCAGCCGGCGCCGCGCACGCATGATCACGGTTGAGTGGGGAACCTGTGTGTCGGCAAAAGCCACCGGATACGCCTGTGGTTCGCCCTTCATCGGCAGGAGAAGACAGATGCTGGCATTCGCGGCGGCCGTGCTCTTCGTCATCGCCTTCGTCATCCACGCGACCGAGACGTCGACCGAGGCGGTCTTCAGTCCGACGAGCCTCATGCTGGTCGGACTTGCCCTCCTCGCGCTGCACTCGAGCGGCGTGGGGTCCGGATGGGCTCCCCGGGGACGCGGTCGCCGGCGCTGAGCCCTCCCGGGCTTCGGCTGACCTGCCGATCGCGCGGCCGGTCCCGCGCTGCCGCCCGACGTGTCCTGCCACCGGCCGCTGCCTTCGCCCTCCCCTGCACAGAGGTCCATCGGTCGCCGCGCTGCGCACCGGTCTCCAAGTGCCTTGTGGCATAACGGGCAGGCTCGCGATTGCCGCCCCGCCGCCGCCGAGGTTCACCCCGGCAGAATGGGCAGCCATCGCCCCCTTCCGGTGCCGGATGGGCGCTATTCTGAAGTAAGGACGCCCTGGACCCCGGCGGACTTGTTGTTGCTCGACACAAAATGCCTGCGCGGAGCGAGGGGCCATGTCGTCCGGTCGCCCGGTGCGTCCCCCTGGGAGGGGACCAAGCGGTCCCTGTCCTTGTGTGGACGGAGTGGTGGACCGCCTGTTCGACGGCCTCCGTCGAACGTATGCCTCTGCCGGGAGCGTCCCGTGGGGAGCCTGGAGTCAGGCTCCCCGTCGTGGTCCTGCCCGGCGGACCTCTAGAACTGAGGCGTCATGCCCGTACCGCAGTTGACCGTCTACAGCCGCGACCAGAACACCGGAGCTCGGATCACCCCGGCCGGTCAGATCGCGCTGGAGACGATACCGCTGTCGCGTGCGCCGCTTGAGTGCCTTCGGGACGACGTGCGCACACTCGACAGGGATGTCACCTCTGGCACCACCTGCGACTGCGGCGTCCTCGGCACCGTGATCGAGGCGTGCTGGGGACGGCAAGACCTCGGAGAGTTCGGGCGGCCGACCGGCCGCAGCATGTTCCCCTCCTCCGAACCCGCCCTCGGAGAACGGGCCTTCGCCAGACCGGAGGGGCTCCAGGGGCCGGTGCGTCTTGCCTGGACGCGGTGGTCCGGGTGACAGTGAATGGCCGGTCGTCACGGATTCGCATGCTGGTCGCCGAACAGGCGGCCCTGCGCGGTGGCCGGGTCGGCGTGGTGGACGTGTGCACCGCGGCCGTGGCCGCGCTGCCGGTCGATGGTGCCGGGCTTTCCGTGATGTCCCGGACCGCGGCAGGCCACCCGCTGTGCAGCACCGACGACATCAGCGAGCAACTGGAGGAGCTACAGCTCACCCTCGGTGAAGGGCCGTGCGTGGACGCCTTCACGCACAGCGCGGCGGTCCTGACTCCCGACCTGCGAACCAGTGAACTGCATGAACGCTGGCCGGTGTTCGCCGACGCGGCCCTGGCCGTCGGAGCGCTCGCGGTCTTCGCGCTCCCGCTGCAGATGGGAGCGATCAATCCCGGAGTCCTGGACCTGTACTCCCAGGGCCCGGTCCGGTTGGACGCGGATCAACTGGCCGACGCCATGGCTTTCGCCGATTTCGCGACGCTGGTCCTGCTGGATGCCCGGACCGACGCCACGGGCACATCGCCGACGGACGCCGCGGCGCCGGGACATGGCCCGGACCTGGGCGGGTACCGGGCGGAGATCTCCCAGGCCACCGGCATGCTCACCGTCCAGCTCGGTGTCGGCATCGACGAAGCCTTCGTCCGGCTGCGCGCGTACGCCTACGCCCAGGGGCGCAGGCTCACCGTCGTGGCCGCGGACGTGGTGGCCCGGCGGCTGCGCTTCTCCCCCGACGCGGAACCGATCCAGATCGACGAAGACCCGTGACGCCCTCGCTCGGTCCAGTGAACGCGCGATGTGCCGTACGTCCCGCCCGCTTCCGGCGGAGCCAGTCTCGACAAAGGGTGTAGAGGATGAATGAGCAACTCCTGGCCAAGACATTCGTCGAGTTGGCGGACAATCTGGTCGCCGACTTCGATGTGATCGACTTTTTGCGCCTGTTGACGGACCGCTGCGTCGGGATGCTCGGCGCGAGCGCCGCGGGCGTGCTGCTCGCCGACCGGGACGGTGATCTGCGGGTGATGGCCGCTTCCGACGAACAGGTGCGGCTGTTGGAGCTCTTCCAGTTGCAGAGCGACGAGGGCCCCTGCCTGGACTGCTTCCGCACGGGCGCCCCGGTGGCCGTCGCCGACCTGCGTACGGAGACCGCCCGCTGGCCGCGTTTCGTCGCCCGGGCCCAGCTCCACGGGTTCGGCTCGGTCCAGGCGCTTCCCATGAGGTTGCGGGACGAGATCGTCGGGGCGCTGAATCTGTTCCGCGCCGTCCCCGGCCCCTTCGACCCGGTCGACGCCCCCATCGCGCAGGCCCTGGCCGATGTCGCCACCATCAGCCTCCTTCAGCAACGCTCCACCCAGCGCACCACGGTGCTCAATGAGCAACTACAGACCGCACTCAACAGTCGCGTACTGATCGAGCAGGCCAAGGGGAAGCTCGCCGAACGGCAGGGCATCGACATGGAACAGGCGTTCACCGCTCTGCGCGGCTACGCCCGCTCCCACAATCGCCGCCTGTCCGACGTGGCCCGCGCCCTCATCGACGACACCGACCCGTTGGCCGGCCTGGTCACCTGACCGCGCCGGCCGTTCACAGACGGCGCCAGCGCGCCGAGGCGAAGGAGAAGGCGCCGAAGAGGATCAGGCCGACCGCCACGACGACCAGGAGCCAGGGTCCCGCTGGGGTGTGAGTGAAGCTTCGGAGCGTGGCGTCCACCCCTTTGGCCTCGTTCGCGTCGAAGCGGATGGCGGCTATCAGGATGAAGACGCCGGCCGCGGCGAACACCAGCCCGCGTGCCACGCCCCCTCCCACTCCCAGGCCGGTGACCACCTGCCGGGTGCGGTGACTCGTCGCGCCGAGATCCAGCTGTCGCAGGAACTTGCCCATGGCCGCCCGTACCGCGAGCACCGCACCGATCCCGATCAGGACGCAGCCGCCCGCTCCCACCAGCACTTGGCCGTACGAGAGTTCCAGCACCGACGCCGTCCAGTCCTTGGACTTCGCGTTACCGCTGGAGCCCTGCCCACCACCGGCGGCGAACACAGCGGTTCCCCAGCAGACCGAACCGTAGAAGACCGCCCGGCCGCCGTCGAGGAGACGCGAGGCGGCCTTCCGGCGGGGCCCCCTGCTGAGCACGGCACGGGAGCCTCGCCACAGGGCCATGCAGCCGAAGCCCACGACCAGCGCCCACAGCATCACCTTTCCGAAGGGCTGCTCCGCGACCCGGTCCAGCGCACCCTGACGGTCCGCCGACTCGCCACCGCTCCCCAAGGCCATCTGGATGGCCAGGGCGCCGATGAGGACGTATACGACACTACGCGCGACGAAGCCCGCCCGACCGGCGGCGGTCAGCGTCTCCTTCTCGGCGGAGCCGACCGCGGAACCCGCGTTCCGGCCCCCCTCCCGTGCTTGAGACGACGTCACAAGACCCTCCCCACAGCGTGGTGCGCGCGATGCGCGACCTTCCCCCCGAGTGCCCCCGCCCGAAGACCTGAAGCGCCGGGCGGACACCGGCCTGTTCAGCACCGGCAGGGGTACTCGGCCGCCATGCGAACCCATGAACCGCGACCCGGTACACCCACGAGGTCCCTCGCGGCCGCGAAGGGCCGGGCCCGCAGCCGCAGCGCTCGCCGGTCCGCCTTGCGCGGCACCGGCTCGCTCGTCCTCACTTCTGCCGCCATCCAGGTCGCCACCAAGGCCCTCGATCGCCGCCGACCGCTGCGGCCTCCACCGAGCGGGACGTCGCCGTCCCACCGCACGGCCGGTGCTGCCGCCTTCGCGACGGCCGTCACCCTGGAGGCTCCCGCGCTGGGGGTCGTCCTCGTCCCCGCCGCGGCCGGTGTCGCCGTCGCCCGCGCCCTCTCGGACGCGCACTCGCCCACCCGCGTCCTGGGCGACATCGCGCTCGGGGCGGGGGTGGCGGCTGCGACCTGCCACTGGTGGCCGCGGCGCCACGACGAGCCCGCCGACAGCGCCCGGCCCAGGCTCCCGGTTCCCGCTCTTCCGTCCGGCGAGGGGCTGGTGGTGGTCGTCAACACCGACGCGGGCAGCGAAACCGCCGCAGAAGTCGAGCTGCGCGCCCTCCTGCCGAAGGCGGACCTACGGCTGTGCGAGGCGGGCGAGGATCTGCACACCGTGCTCCAGGAAGCCGCCGCATACGTATGGGCGCGTGGCGGCGCGCTCGGAGTCGTGGGCGGTGACGGCACCGTCAACGCGGCGGCCGCGCTGGCCGTCGAGAGCCATGTGCCGCTCGCGGTGTTCCCCGGCGGCACCCTCAACCACTTCGCCGCCGACCTCGGACTGCCGACCGTGAAGGACACCGCGGAGGCCGTGGAAGCGGGCCGGGGCGGAACCGTCGACCTCGGCCGCATCACCGGCGACGGCGACTGTACGTACTTCCTCAACACCTTCAGTATCGGCGTCTATCCCGAACTCGTCCGGGCCCGCGAAGCCCGCGAGACGTCGCTGGGCAAATGGCCCGCCCTCGCCCTCGGTCTGCTCCGGGTCCTCGCCGACGGCACCCCCATCGATGTCGCCGTCGACGGGCAGCCCCGACGGCTGTGGCTGCTCTTCGTCGGCAACAGCCGTTACGATCCCCCCGGTTTCGCCCCCTCCTCCCGTCCGAGCCTCGACGACGGTCTCCTCGACGTGCGCATCGTCGACGGCAAGCAGCCGTTCGCCCGCACCCGTCTCGTCGTCGCCTTCCTCACCGGCACCCTGGCCCGCTCCCGCGTCTACCAGGAGACCACCGCCGTCCGCCTGCGGATCGACTGCGCGGGAAAGGCGGGCGACTACACCCGCGACGGAGAGGTCAGCGCCGCCTCCGACACCCTCGTCCTCGACAAGAGGGCCCGGGCCCTTACCGTCTACCTCCCTGCCGGGCGGTGATCCGAGCTGTCAGCGGCACCGGCGAGCGGGAAACACCGCTCCTGGTGCCGGCCCCAGCACGCACACGCCCTCATCGGCGGTCTTTGAGGCGCCTCAGCGCGCGGCGCAGCTCCCGTTGCATCTGCCCGGGAAGCGGCTCGTCCTCCGTAGTGGCGACCAGGGCCGCGGCCACCTCCCGGAGCTTGACGTTGCAGTGCTGCGACACCTCCACCAGCAGGCCCCAGGCCCGCGCGCTGGAGCACGGTCCCAGGGCCATCACCATGCCAAGCGCCTGGTCGATCACCGCTCGGCTCGACAGTGCCCTGCTCAACTCGACGTTTTCCGAACGTAGTTCGAGGATTTCGGACACAAGATCCACATTTCTTGCCGAATCCTCAGCCGCCAGGAGTCTCGGCTCTTCGCAGGATGTGGTCGCTCGATGCATGGCGTCTACCTCACAACGCGGGGTGTTCTGTGCGACGCTCAACGCCGGTCCGCCGCATGGAGGTGCCGCAGTGCGCGACGCAGGGCGCGCTGCATCTGCCCGGGAAGCGGCTCCCCCTCCGTAGTGGCGACCAGGGCGGTAGCCACCTCGCGCAGCCTGAGATCGCATCGCCGTGCGACATCCACCAGCATTCCCCGTGCTGCCGCGCGCCGGCACGGGGTCAGCACCATCACCATGCCGCATGCCTGGTCGACGACGGCGCGGCCGGCCATCATCCGGCGCAGTTGGTCGAGCTCGGCTCGCAACGCGGCAACGTCCGGTCCCGGGGACGCGCCGCCCCACGCGGCTTGGGCCCTCAAGTTCCACCGCTCCTCTTGGATCGTGGTCGTCCGCTGCATGGCAAGCCTCTCTCGCCGAGATCTTCCGCCCGGGCCCGGCTTGTGCCGCTCCGGGGTGCCTGGACAGGCAACCGCGCGGGTCACCTGCGATGCTCGTGATCCCGGCGGTCCTGGCGCATCCATCGCCCCCGGCGCTGATGACGGTAGCGGCGGTCCCACCGGTCCTGCCGGTCCCGGTAGTCCCGGTACTCCCCGTACCCCGCGTCGTTCCCGCGCAGCCAGCCCCCGGTGCCGCCTCGGCCGTAGTGGACGAGGGCGAAGACCAGCACGGCCGCGGCCCACCACCACAGGGCGTTGACGAAACCGAGGCCGAAGAGGGTGACGAGGAGAATGAACACCAGCACGAACACGCGGGCCTCCCGGAGCGGAATGGGACATCGCTGCCAGGGACCGGGGCCTCATCCCTAGCGTAGCCCTATGCACCGGCCGCGTATACCTCGCCACGGACCGCCGATCCACCCGGTCCCGTGCGGCCCCGACCACACCCGAACCCCTCCGCCCCTGAAGGACGTTGACAACAGACGCCGACAGGCGTTGAGTGGCAGCACGGTGCAGGGCCATGCCACTCCGGACCCACGGGGCGAAACATGATCCTTCCCGCTTCGCCCGGACCCCGCGGACAGCAGTGAATCTCTCCGCGATCTGGAGGTCCGGCGTTGCTTACGTGGACATCGGCTTCTCGTGATCCCGTAATCCCGGGGTTCAGGCACTCCGGCGACAGGGCCAGGGATGCCTTCGGGCGCTGCCACCGGACGTCCCGATGGGTACCCGTGTCGCATCGACACCAACAGGCTGCCCCTCGCGCTGACTTCGTTCGGTCAGCGGGCGGCAGGCCGTCACCCGGGACCGGACGAGCGGCGGACACGGACCGGCACGCCGAAGCACCCCGACCAGCGCGGCCAGGCGTGCCATGGACGCTGAACCGGCGCCACGCAAAGGAAAGTGAGACAGGATGATGTACGACCAGGAACGCGCACAACAGCCTCAGAGCGAGCGCCCGGACCCCGCGACGCGACGCGGCCCGCAGCGGCCCCGCACGGGACCGGCCCGCACCCCGCACGAGCCGGCCGCCAACGGCAACGATCCCGACCGCACCCCGGACGCCGCGCTCCTCCCCCGAGGCGAGCGGGACAAGCTCACCCTGGCGCTCCAGCAAGCCCTCAGCTCCTTCGTGGAGAGCCCGCGCCAGGCGGTGGAGGAGGCCGACAGCGTCTTCGACGAGGCCGTCACCCGCGTGACCGAGACTCTCGTGGAGCGGCACCGCGTCCTGCGCGCGAGCTGGCAGGACAAGGGCACCGAAGTGCAGACCGAGGAACTACGGCTGGCGCTGCGGCAGTACAGGGAGACCACGGAGCTGCTGCTGCACATATAGGCCCCCCGGGGGCCGCCTCCTCCTCCCGGGGGCGAGGTGAGGGAGTACGCCCGCCCCATGCCATCGGCCGTCCACCCCGGGTGCCCACCACGTCGGCCAGTGTCCCGCTGCTCCTGGACCGCCTCCGCGTGCCCGTCGACCGGCTCACGCGCGACGGTGAGCCCGCCGCGCGGGAACCGGTGCGGCCACCGTCCCCGGGGCGGAGCGCGATGCCGGCCCGCTTCGCCTAGTCGGGAGAGCTTCGCGGTACGCCGGTCCGGTCGGCCGGGTCGATACCGGTGACGGCCAGAATCCGCTCGGCCGAGACGGCGTTGCCATCCTGGACGGCCATGACCATCGCGGCGTGCGCCGGACCGGAACCGGTCCCCGGCGGAATCACCAAGAACAGGAAGTGGTCCTGGTCGCCACGGGTGATGATCATGGTGTGGTCGCTCACGGCGGACCAGTCGATACGGACCATGTGCCCATCGACGAACAGATGGCCCGGGGCCTCGTCCCAGTCGCTCGCGTCGAGGCCCACACGAGCGATGGGGCCCAGGCGGGCCGTCAGCGCGGTGAGGAGGCCCGTCAGCTGGCTGACGAGGTCGCGTGTCCGGGGCCACCACGCGCCGTCGAACGTCCCCGTGCGCTTGGTCGTCGTCTCCATCCGCAGGACCGCAGTACCGGGGAGCACCGGCTCATCGATGGTGTCCGCCAGGAGCTTGACGGTGTTCATGGCAACTCCCTTCCCTCATGTCCGGGTGCGCCGGCCCTTCCTCGCCGGGTCTGCGACCGAGGTGACCATCAGGGCTGCGCGTGACAGGGAAGAGCACGTGCTTCCGGGGACCGGCGTGAGGGGAAACGGCCGCAACGGTCACAGCCAGGCACAGCCATGACGCGAACGCTGCTCAGGACCGATCGGAGTCGGCTCGGCGTGATCGGATCGTCCAAGGCGACAAGACGAGGAGCCAGGTGCGCAAAATACCCTCAGTAACACCAGCGTACTCCGCCGACGCCCACGACGGCCCTCTGCGGGCGGCGTGCCGGGTCCGGGGCCGGTCACGTGGCGTCTGCCTTGGACGAGTCCGGTGACCAAGCTTCCAGGAGTCTCCTGACGTTTCCTGGTTTCCCTGCTCAGGGGGCGGGGTCCGGGCGTCGTCCGAAGGCCGCCCCCGGTGGACTGGCTGCGCCTCCCGAATCCGCGCTGTCGTTGCTGTCCTCGTTGTCCTTGCTGTCCTCGTTGTCCTTCGAAGTGGTGGCCACGATCTCCATGATTCGCCCGGCCTCCGCATCTGTGGCCGTGGGCGGCACCACCAGCAGGTCCCACCGCCCACGGCCGGGCGCCAGCAGGCAGATGGTGGACGGGGACCGCTGGGTGGTTGTCCGGCGCAGGCGTACCACGTGGTTGGCGACGAGCAGCCGACCCGGGAACGGGGACCACACGGCCGCGTCCACGAGCGCGCTGGTGACCTGTCCCCATGCGTACGGCAGTGCACCCAGCAGTCTTGGCAGCTCGGCCACCAGATCGGACGAGAGGGGCCACCAGGCACCGTCGATACGCCGGGGCACGTGGTCCTTTTCCGGCTGGGACACCAGGCGCAGGCGGACGTCGGATGACGAGGCGAGCGGAGGCGGCGGGGGCGGAGGCACGGGCGGGGGCGGGGCAAGGGTCATGGGAACTCCTGAACTGGACCGGGTCGCTCGGATTCACCTGCGGCGGGCGGCGATACGGTCCGGACGAGGCCAGCGCACGTCCCCGACCCAGCCGAGACGTTCGAAGAGACGGATCACAGCGGCGGACGGGTCCAGCTGTCCACGGTCGACACCGTGCCGGGCGCAGGTGGGATCGGCGTGGTGCAGGTTGTGCCAGCTCTCGCCGAACGAGAGCAGCGCCAGGGGCCAGAGGTTGGTGGCGCGGTCGTGGCGGCGGGTACGGAACGGGCGCTCCCCGATCACATGACAGAGGGAGTTCACGCTCCAGGTGACGTGATGGAGCAGGGCGGTGCGGACAAGTCCCGCCCACAGAAGGGCAGTCAGGGCGGACATCCAGCTGCCCCCGATCAGCCACCCCGCACCGAAGGGCAGTGCGAGGGTGAGTGCACACAGGGCCGGGAAGGCGCGGGACACGGCCCGGATGTCCCGGTCGGCCAGCAGATCGGGAGCGTAACGCGCGGCGGACGTGGGGTCGTTGCGGAACAGCCAGCCGACATGGGCATCCACCAGTCCGCGCAGCTGTCCCGACACAGACGTGCCGTAGCGGTACGGGGAGTGCGGATCGCCCGGCCGGTCGGTGAAGGCGTGGTGGCGGCGGTGGATGGCGACCCAGCCGATCACGTCGCCCTGGAAGCTCATCGACCCGGCCACCGCGAGCGCGGTGCGCAGCGGCCGGACGGCCCGGTAGCTGTTGTGGGTCAGGCCACGGTGAAAGCCGACCGTGACGCCGAGGCCCGTGACGACATAGAGCACCGCGGCGAGCAGGACATCCGCGGGATGGATCAGGCGCCCCCACAGCAACCAGACGGCCAGACCGAGTGCCAGGAACGGGAGGAAGACGATCAACGCCGTGATGGCCAGGGACAACCGCTCGCTGCCGGTGCGCTCGTCGGCCGTTCCTTCGTGCGGGAAGGCCGCCTTCCCGTCGTACTCCGGGAGTGGCCGGGTGCCGTCCGGCGGGACGGCGGAAGCGGGGCGGGAGACGTGAGGGGAGAGCTGAAGAGACATACGCGATCCTTGACCTCGGTGACGACAGTGCGGCCGGGGTCTTGGGCTGCGAGTCTTCGACGTGCGTGCGGACGGCATCGCCGGGAGCGGATGCGAGTCGCACGGAGAGCGGATGGAGGAAACTGGACAGGACGTGGAGCGTGGGCGGTGGACCGCCGGGCGGTCCCGCCGGCGCGGACCATCACCGGGCGTCCTGCTGGAGCCGAGCGTACCGATGACGCGTGAGCAGCCCATCGCGAGTTGCGGTCGCGGGCCCGTTCCCGAAGGGCCGCGGCGAGGACGAGACCACCGGCCCCAACACCGGCGTACGGCGCACCCTCGAGTTGTCAGCGTACTCCTGTGGCCGCCCGGAACGGCCGCCCCCGCGTTGCTTCCGTGGTGCGACGGCCCCCACGGCGAGGGGTGCGGGGAGTAGACTGGACAGACCGAGGGCATCTCGCACATCGGCTTCCACGCCGGGTCGTCCCCGGTGAGCGATGAAACCCGGGCCGCTGTTCACAAGGGCGGCCCGGAGACGGGTCCGCATCATGACCGCGACCTTCCAAGCCACTCTGCCGCGGCCCGCACCCGTCGCAGCTCCTCCCGCCCGTCTCGCCCTGAAGCCGGACGGTCCCTCCCGTGGGCTCCTTGACGGTGCCTGGTGGCCCCGCTCACGTGATCTGTTGCGCGAACTGCCCGCGCTGACCGACGTGTTGGACATCACCTGGGGCCGCATCACCCGTATCGCCGTCAACCCCGAGCACTGGCCGGTCATCCCGCACAAGGTGCCCGTCAACGGCCACGTGGTGAAGACCGGTTGGTTCACACCCGAGATGGACCCGCACAAACTGCTGCTGCTCTCCTACGGCACCGGGCGCTGGGATCTGCTGGTCATACCGCCCGAGACCGATGCGGAGTCGGCGGCCCGTCTGATGGCGGCCGCGTCCGACTACGACGGCCCCGCGCTGACCGCGAGCCTGCTCCTCGCCGCGGACCGGGCCGGACACGCTGTCTCCACGGCCCACCGGCCGGCCGACCCGAACGAGACGTGGGAGTACGAGGGCGGTACCTGTGCCACCTCCTCGGCCGTACCGGCGAAGGCCCGGGTCGTCAGCCGCCTGATCATCGGCATGTGAGACAGCCTCGCTGAACGCCTGAACGCCCGGACGCGTTCGACGCAGGGCGCCGCCTTCTCGCTGCGGGCGGCGCCTGTTTCCGTTCATGCCAACCAGTGCCTCCTCCGGCGCGCCTCCGGGCCCGGTCTCCCATGGTGAGGTGCTGTCGCGGCCCGGCAGAACGATCGGCGGCAACCTTCTCGTCGCCTGCGGCCACTGATGGGGGGAACACCGGCTCGCTCTTCCGAACGGATGCATATGAACGAGACACGTCAGGCTGCCCGACAGCGCAGGCGCAGAAGAAGGATGACAACGGCCCTCACCACCGGGCTGGCCGTCGCAGGCCTGCTCGTCTGCCTGGTCATGGCCGTGCAACCGGACCGCCATGACCGGAAGACTGCCGGGCGGGGCACGGCCGTCGCCGACACCCGGGGGACCCTGCCGCCGACCTCGCCGGGCTCCAGGCCCGCCTCCACTCCCCCGGCGGCTCCCTCCGCGGCCTCCTCGGCCGGTGCGAGGACCCCGACGCCGGACGGCGCCACGTCCCGGACCCCGTCCCCGACCACGTCGGTGTCGCGCCCGGCCTCCCCGCGCAGCCCTGCCACCTCACCCCTCGCCGGGCGGATTCGGCCCAAGAGCACCTACCGCGGAGTCGCCACTGTCTACAAGGCCGGTGTAGGGGACGGCGCGTGCTCCTACGGCGCGAGCGACGACATGCTGATCGCGGCGATGAACACCACCGATTACGAGACGTCCAGAGCCTGCGGGGCGTACGTACTCGTCCGTGCGGAGAACGGCGCCTCCGTCACGGTACGGATCACCAACGAGTGCCCGCTGCCCTGCGCGCCGGGTCAACTCGACCTCAGTGAGCAGGCCTTCGCCAAACTGGCGCCCGTCTCGACCGGCCGGATCGCGATCACCTGGAACCTGTTGAGCCCCGGCATACCGGACACGATAGCCATCCGCTACAAGAAGGGTTCCAACCCCTACTGGTGCGGCATTCAGGCTGTCGGCCACCGCAATCCGCTCGCGCGGCTCGAAGTCCGCACCAGCAGCGGCTGGCGCCAGCTGGCCCGGACCGGCTACAACTACTTCCTCTCCCCCGACGGCAGCGGGTGCGGCGGCCCCATCAGGATCACCGACATCTACGGAGAGCGCCTGACCGTCAACGGGATCGGTCTGCGGCCGGAAGCCGTGCAGCCCACACAGGTCCAGTTCGCACAGCACTGATGCCGTTCATTCGGAGCATTCGGGGGCCGGTTTGCCGACCGCTGCGCCTGGTCATGGGCCCTGTGATGCAATATGGGACATCTGCCCGGCACCGGGTTTGACGCCGGCCCCTCGCGCGATCGGGGCGGAACCCTGAGAGTCAGCGAGCAACGAGGAGTCGGACCGTGACCGTACATGGGCCGGGCGGGAACGGTTCGGCTGCCCCTCGTACCCTGGAGAACAGCGGTGCCCGGGACAGGGCGATGACCTTGGCGGGGGTGCTGGCGGCGGCGGAGACCGCGGCGCCCGTCGAATCGCTCGACGTGGTCGCGCGCATGCTCAAGGAGCACCTCGGGGCCGTGTCGGCGTCGTTCCTGATCATCGATTTCACCGGCGGCTCGGTGGTACGACTCGGGGCGGCGGGCAGTGTCGAGACCGATGAGCCCGCCCGGCGCATCAAGGTGCGGGGCACCCTCTACGACGACGTGATCCGCACCCAGCGGCCGAACGTGGAGGACAAGGGCGACGGCGGGCTGGTGCGGATCGTCGCCCCGGTGACCAACCGCGGGGATGCCATCGGGCTCCTCGAACTGTTCCTGCCCGCGGCGCCGGACGCGGAGGTGATGCGGGAGATCGGCGAGACCGCGCACGCCCTGGCCTACATCGTCATCGCGAACCGCTCCTTCACCGACGTCTACCAGTGGGGCCGCCGCACCAAGCCGCTCAGCCTGGCCGCGGAGATCCAGCACCGGCTGCTTCCCGCGTCACTGGCCTGCGAGGCCGCGCAGTTCGCGGTCGCGGGGGCACTGGAACCGGCCGACCACGTCGGGGGCGACACCTTCGACTACGTGATCGACCGGGACACGGTCCAGCTCTCTGTCACCGATGCCATGGGGCACGACGTCGACGCCTCGTTGCTGGCCACCTTGCTGGTGGGCGCTCTGCGCCGGGCGCGGCGGGCGGGTGCCGACCTCGCCGAACAGGCCCGCCAGGCCGACCGGGCCATGCGCGAGCACGGCCGCCAGGGGTACGTCACCGGTCAGCTCCTGCGCATCAGCCTGCTTGACGGCAGCACCGAGTTCATCAACGCCGGCCACCCCTGGCCGCTGCGGATGCGGGACGGGAAGGTACGGGAGATCGCTCCGAAGATCGATATGCCGTTCGGTTTTCACGCCCCTCACGACTATCAGGTCCAGTCGCTGGACCTGCGGCCGGGCGACCGGCTGGTGATGGTGACGGACGGCATGCTGGACCGCAACGCCAACAGCCTCGACCTGTCGGATCTGATCATCCGCACCCGCGAGCTGCATCCCCGCGAGGCCGCCCGCACCCTTATCGCGGCGATCGTCGACGCCACCGAGGGCCATCTCCAGGACGACGCGACCGTCATGTGTCTGGACTGGCACGGCGTGGGCCAGTCCCAGCGGGACGCCGACAACGGCGCCGACCTCGCCGACGCCTCCGCGCCCTCAGGGTCAGGACCGGCCATTCCGCAGCGCTGACGCGAGCAGACAGTGACCCTCTTCAGTGGAGCTCGGGCGGCCACGGCGGGTGTCTGCTCCGGGTGACCGCGTCACCGGGGAAGGCGCCTGCGGCGGCGACCCAGGCGCAGGCCGAGGAGCACGAGGTCGGCGACCAGCACCAGCACGCCGATGACCAGGAGATAGAACAGGCCCTTCGCCACCACACCGACAATGCCGAGCACGATGGCCACAATGACCAGCAGGAGAAAGAGAGCCATGCTTGTCACCTCGTGGTGGGGAAGTTGGTAGGGATCAGCGGCGGGCGAGACGGCGTTCGCCGCCCGCACCCGTTCGGTAGGCCAGCTCGTAGTGCGCGAAGACGGCCTTCTCGGCCTCCGCGAGCAGTTCGCCGTCCGTGTCGATCGACGGCGCGTCCTTGACCTGCTTCTTGCCGTAGACAACCTTCAGGTACCCCGGACCGACGGTCGCGCCGGTCAGGGGGACGAACACCAGCCGGTGCCGGGTGGGCAGACCGACCGTGACCGTCGCGAACGCCGGCTCGTCCGTGGCGGTGTCGACGTAGACCGCCTCCAGAACGCCGATCTTGTGCCTCTCGTGGTCGACCACATCATGGCCCCGCCACTCCCTGATGTCCTCCACCTCGAACACGGGGACCTCCTCTGTCGCTGGTCAGCCGAAGACCGCACTCCAGTCTTCCTCTCGCTCCCCCTCCTTACCTGCTTACGGCATGTCACACCCGGTAAAGCTGCCTCATCGCGGGTGAATTCACCCGCGCCTTGCTGAGGGGCCGGCCATTACGTCGCGTGGAAACGGTGGTTCGTTCGAGCCGTACCTGCTAATCTCCGCTCCCCACCGATCATACGTTCACTCAGAAAATGTATGAATGGAGGAAACATGCGGGGAGAGACAGCCGTCGTACTCGGCGGCAGCGTGGCGGGGCTGTGCGCCGCCGGAGTGCTGGCTCGGCATTTCGACGAGGTGATCGTTCTGGAGCGGGACCGGCTCCCGCCGGACGCGAAGCACCGGCGGGGCGTGCCGCAGAGCAAGCATCCGCACTTCCTTCTGAACTCCGGGCGCCGCACGATCGGTGAGATCTTCCCCGGTTTCGAGGAGGCGTTGCTCGCCGCCGGCGGGATGCACCTGATGCCGTCGATGGACGCGGCCTACTGTGAGAGCGGCGGATGGGCCCCCCGCAGGTCCGGATCGATGACGATGGTCTACAGCTCGCGCGTACTCATCGAGCGGGTCCTGCGCGACAAGGTCCGCGAGCTGCCGGCCGTTGAGGTCCGCGAAGGCGTGACCGTCACCGGGCTACGCACCAGCGGTGGCGGCAGCGAGCGAGGCCGGGTGGTGGGGGTCGAGTACCGCGTGGGCGACGCCCCGGGGCGGCTGGCCGCCGATGTGGTCGTCGACGCGCTGGGGCGCGGGTCCTCCGTCGCCGACTGGCTGGTCGAAGCGGGCTGGCCGGCCCCGCCGGAGAAGACCCTCGACGCCAAGGTCACCTACACCTCGCGGTGGTACGACCTGCCGCCCGCCGGGCGGCGTCCGCAGTCATGGTGGTGGAAACACCTGGTCGTCACTCCGACGCGGGACACCGGTGACCATCCCGAAGAGCATGAATTCCTCAGCAACTTCTTTCCGATCGAGGGCGACCGCGCCATCGTGTGCATGGGGGCGTGGGGCATCCGGATGCCGCGCGAGGCCGACACCTTCGAGAAGGCCGTGGACCGCGTGCGGGCCGCCGCCTTCGGGCAGGCGACGCGTGCCTGCATTCCCACCTCCGAGGTGCACCTGACCCGTTCGACCGGCAACAAGTGGCGCCGCTACGACCTGCTGGAACGGCCCCCGCTCGGGCTGGTGTGCATCGGTGACTCGATCTGCGCGTTCAATCCGTTCTACGCCCAGGGGATGAGCTCGGCGGCCCGCTCCGCGCTCGTCCTCGCCGAGCTGCTGCACGGCCGCACCGCCCTCGACCTCGCTTTCTTCCGTGACTTCCTCGCCCGGCAGAAGAAGTCACTCGACGTGCCGTGGATGCTCGCCATGGCCCGTGACCAGGCCTATGACTTCGCCACCGGCAGCGAGGTCGTCGCGCCGTGGCGCCGCAAGCTGGCCGCACGCCTGAGCTGGCCGGTGTTCGACGCCATCAACGCCACCAGCCGCGAGGACGCCTACGTCGAGCGGACGTTCGCCGAGGTCTTCAACCTCGACAGATCACTCAGGGAGATGGCCACCGATCCGCGGTTCTGGTTCGGCATCGCGCGGTACAAGATCCGTCAGCGGCTCGGACGCACGGTCGTGCCGGGCGGCTTCGACGATCAACAGGACCCGCCCGGCACCGACTACACCGACTTCACCGGCTCCGCCGACCGCACCGACCGCACCAACCGGACCGGCCCCGGCGGTGCCGGTGCTTCGCCGTCCGCCGAGGCCGATCTCGTCCACGACTGACCCGAGGAGCACGCCATGGCCCACGCATGCGACTCAGCGGCCGAGCGCCTCGCGGAAAGGCTCGGCTTCTCCTGCCATGACGCTCACCCCGTCGTGGACGTCCGCAACCCGTTCGGTCTCGAGAACGCCACCATGCCGTTCCTGGAACTGCTGGTCATCGGCGGCGCGGTGTTCGCCCTCATCCACGCCTGGCGGCGATGGCGGCGCGACGGCGACCCGGTCAACATCTCGCTGTGGTTCGCCTCCGTCGTCTATCTGGCGGTGATCGAGCCGCCGCTCTACTTCCCCGGCTGGTTCGGTCTGGAGGAACACGTCGGTCTCATCTTCTCCCACAACGTCTTCACCGTGCAGTTCATGTACGACCGGCTGCCGCTCTACATCGTGGCCTTCTACCCCGCCCTTGCGCAGCTCGCCTACGAGGTGGTCCGCGCCCTCGGAGTCTTCGCGCGGCGCGGGCTCCTGGCCGGTTCGCTGGCGGTCGCGTTCGTCTGCCAGGCGTTCTACGAGCTGTTCGACCAGCTCGGCCCCCAGCTGAAGTGGTGGGCCTGGAACCCCGACAACACGATGATCAACGAGCCGGCGCTCGCCTCGGTCCCGATGAACAGCATGTTCCTGTTCGCCTCGGTGTCCTTCGGCGCGATGACCTACCTCGTCATCCGCCTGGTCGGCGTGCCGGACGGGCGGCGGAGCACGCCCAACGGCCGCCGGATCAGTCTGCGCGCCGCCGCCGCCGGCGTCCTGACCCCGTTGGCGATGGTGATCGCCGGCGCGCCGGGCAACGCCTTCCGCGGCGGTGACCACCTCGGGGTCCAGCGGGCCGTCATCGGCGCCGAGCTCGCCCTGGTCTGGATCGTCGGCCTCTGTCTTCTCGCGGACGCCTGGCGCGCACCGCGAACCGATCCGGCCCCGGTGGCCTCGCCCCTGTTCGTGCGGACCTACCCGGCGCTCTACCTCGGCGTCCACTGTGCCCTCTGGCTGAGCGCGTTGCCTTCCTACTTCGCGGCGGTCGACAACATCACCGAGCAGGGCACCCCGATCGGCAGCCTCTGGTACGCCGCACTGTGCGCTGTCGCCGCCACCGGGCTCATCGTCGCCGCGCTCCGCGCCACCACGTCCCACCGGGCCGAAGAGCCTGTGCGATCCTGAAACCATGGGGCACCACGGCTGGGGAGGCCGACCTCCCGCATCGGAGGCGGAGGCACGGCAGCGCATCATCGATGCGACCGCCCGCTGCATCGACCGGCACGGTGTCACCAAGACCACCCTGTCCGACGTCGCCGGCGAACTCGGCGTCACCCGCCAGACCGTCTACCGCCACTTCGGCCGCCTCAACGACATCATCGCCGAGGTCGCGGCCCAGGGCGCCGAGTCGTTCGTCGACCGGATGATCGCTCACCTCCAAGGGATCACCGATCCGGCCGAAGCCGTGGTCGAGAGCATGGTCTTCTGCGTACGGACCATCCCCACCGAGCCACGCCTGAGCCTGCTGCTGCAACTCGGAGACACCACCGCCTTCGGCCGCGGCGCCACCACCCCGGACACGATCGCCTACGGCGCCAAGATGTTGCAGCGTTTCCCCGTCGACTGGGCCACCGCCGGCATCGGTGCACCCGACCTCGACGGCCTCGCCGAGATCATCATGCGGCTGCTCACATCGCTGTTGCAGCACCCGAGCGAGCCGCCGCAGGACGAAGCCCGGCTCCGAACCCTTCTCGGCCGCTGGCTGGCCCCGGCGCTGTCCCCGACCGCGGCCGCCGTGCCCGCGGGGTCTTGAGGCTCGCCCTCAGCCCCGGGGCCCGGTCACTTCCTCCAGAACAGGTGGTGCGTCACACCGCTCGGGCTGGGCACGACCTCCAGGTGAAAACGGTCGAGCAGCTCGTCGGGGGACTCCCACAGCCGTAGTCCCGAGCCGATCTTCACCGGCGAGACCACGACATGCAGGGTGTCGACGAGGTCCGCGTCCAGGAACTCCCGGATGGTGGTGACGCCGCCGCCGAGCCGGACGTCCCTGCCCCGCGCCGCCTCCCGCGCCTGCTCAAGGACCGTGGCAGGGTCACCGTCGACGAAGTGGAACGTGGTGTCGGCGAGCGTGAACGAAGGACGCCTGTGGTGGGTCATGACGAACACGGGGGTACGGAACGGAGGCTCTTCACCCCACCAGCCGCGCCACTCATGGTCGTTCCAGGGCCCGCGTTGCGGGCCGAACTTGTTGCGGCCCATGATCTCGGCCCCGATGTTGCGCGCGTAGTCCCGCGTGAAGTAGTCGTCGAGTCCCCGGCTCCCCCCGGAGTCGGTGCGCATGGGCCAGCTCGCCGTGGCGCCTGCCCACGCGAAGAGTTTCGCCGGATCGATGGCGTGGCCGAACGGATTCTCCAGGCTCTGGTCCTCACCAGCACCGATCCCGTCACTCGAGACGCTGAAATTCTGAACTCTCAGCAGCTGAGGCATGTGTTCCTCCCATGTGGTCGACAACGGTGTTCAGACTCTCCGGGCCGCGAGAACTCATCGCCGCATCCGGAACCGGCAAAGAAAGTGTGTCCCACGAGAGCCTGTCCCTCCGGCATCGGCCTGGTGTCCGAATCGCTCCCTTTCGCCCGGCGGGGTCCCATCAGCACACTGCACGGGGCGGCAGAGGGGGGCCTATGAGCGGATCGGAGCCAGCGGACAGAGCGGCACCCGGCCCGTCAGCCGGCCTGCCGTTGCTGCGGCTGTACGACGCCGTACTGGTGGATCTCGACGGCGTGGTCCGCGTGGGCTCCCATCCCGTGCCGTATGCCGTGCCCGTGCTGCGCGGGCTGCGGGAGGCCGACCGACGGACCGTCTATGTGACCAACAATGCCAACCGTTCCCCCGCCGGTGTGGCGGCGGCCCTGCGGCACCTCGGTCTGGCGGTCGACGACGGCGAGGTGGTGACATCGGCTGAGGCTGCCGCGCGCCTCGCCGCCGAGCGGTGCCGCCGTCACGCGCCGGTCCTCGTCATCGGCTCACCGGCCCTGCGGGCAGCGGTCGTCGCACACGGGCTGCGGCCCGTGGCGTTCGAGCGGGACCGTCCCGCCGCCGTGGTCCAGGGGTTCGCGCCGACGGTCTCCTGGCAGGAGCTGGCCGAGGCGGGTCACGCGGTGGCGCGCGGCGTACCGTGGATCGTCACCCATACCGACCTGACCGCTCCCACCCCCCGGGGGACCGTGCCCGGCAATGGTGCCCTGGTCGCGGTGGTGCGGGCCGCCACGGGAGCCGAGCCGATCGTCGCGGGCAAGCCCTCACCCGCGTTGTTCCGGGAGGCTGCTCGGCGGGCCGGCGCCCACCGGCCCCTGATGGTCGGCGACAGCCTGGACAGCGACGTCCAGGGCGCCCGGCGTGCCGGATACGACAGTCTCCTGGTCCTGACCGGCCGTACCCGCCCGGCCGACCTGTTCGTCGCACCGCCCCACCTCCGGCCCACGCATCTGGGACGGGACCTGCGAGCCCTGTGCGCGCCGCCACTCGTCGCCGACCCGCGGGCGCGGGGATGGTGGTGCCGGGGCTGGTACGCCAGGGTCGAGGACGGCGCCGTGCTGGTGGAGGGAGGCGGCGACGCCTGTGCGGGACTGTGGGCGGCCTGCACGGCCGCCTGGTCGGCGGCGCCCGAGCGACCGGACCCGCTGCGGGCCCTGGCGGTGCTCGATGGCACAGCCGACCGCTGAAGGCTCTCCGGGCACGCTCCACGAGAGGTTCCGCGCCGGGCCGTCGACGGTCTGCGGCACACACGCGCCGCAGGTGGCATGGTTCGCCGCACCCCCGGTGGGGCGCTCCGGGACCGACGGCCCGGCTCCCCCGGCGCTGCTCAGCCGCCCGGCCGGGAGCCGGTCCGGCCGAGCAGCCGCACCACTTCCGATGTGGTGTAGCCGCGCTCGAAGTGCTGCGGAGCGGACAGCATCAGTGACACCAGCCGGTGCAGCGTCGAGGCGTACTCCTGCGTCGTGCCCTCCCAGCGCGTCGCGTCCAGCATCCACGGCGGGGTGTCCGGGGACAGGTCCGCCCTTCCCTGCCGCATCAGGGATTTGGACAGTTTGGCACCGGACGCGGACAGGACGACGGGTGTCAAGACGCGGGCCGGCGGAAGGACACCGCCCGGGAAACAGAGGTGTGCCTCGTCCAGCAGACGGCAACCCGCCGCCCAGTCCGCGCCTTTGACGATGACGGGCAGGGCGGCCTCCCGGGCGGCCAGCCGCTCTTTGACGACGTTGCGGTGCAGCGTGGTGAGCCCCACGTACGCGTCCCCTTGCGGCCCGGCCTCGGCCTCATGGCGTCCGTGGTCGAGGCAGAGGGCGGTGAAACGGGCACGGCTGCCGTCGAAAGCCAGGAGTTCGGTGTCCTCGCCGTGCTTTTGCAGCCAGCCGCAGCGCGGACACGGGAAGCTGATGGGCACGTGCCCGCTGGACGGGGCAAGTGAGAACCGCAGCCGGTCCCATTGAGCGAGGGAATCGAGGAACTCCTCGCGGAAGGCGGGTGTCCGCTGCTGGTCCGTGTACGTCTCGACGGAGTACGGCACACCGGTCATGGCGCTGAGCGCGTCGAACAGACCGCTGTAGAACCGTTTCACCAGCTCCAGTATCCGGTCCGGACCGGCCGCGTGGTGGTAGGAGCGGGTGTAGAGGGTGCCGGTGCGCGGGCAGAGGCGGGTCTGGCAGGGGGCGTTGTCGAGCGCGCCGAAGCGGAGTTCGGACTGGACGCCGAGCCGGTCACGGGCTGCCTCTGCCAGCAGGAAGGCCGCCGTCTGCAGAACGCCGGTGCCCAGATGCGGAGCTCCGTTGATCTGGACTCCCGCGTACAGGACCACCCGAGTGGCCGCGTGCATGCGCAGGTGGGGCCTGATGAAGTCGACGCTGTGTTCGACGGCGCCCTCCGTGACGCTGACGGGAGAGACGGGCTCCGCGGGCCGCGGTGCCGCAGGAACGGACGAAGGCATGAGGCGGGCTCCCTGGGGCAGCGGCATTACCAGTGGTGACGTGCGCTTGCGAGGGGCAGGTCCAGGACGCGTACGGGCCAGGGGCAGGGGGTCTCGCCCGGCGCATCGAGGTTCTCCAGCCGGGTGGTCCTCGACCGCGCCGCGCTGTGCAGGAGGTCCATCAGCTCCTTGGCGCCGGCGGGATGGCCCGCTGCCTCCGCCCGGCGGCAGGCCAGGCCGACGATGAAGTAGGCGAGCGGGCCGGGCCCACGGCGCCACAGGACGGCCTCCCCCGCTTCTTCCAGGGCCAGGACGCGCTCGGAATGGCGTCGGGTGAAGTCGCCGAGCGGCAACGGGCACAGTGTCACAGCGGCGATGCGGTATCCGGCCTCGGCGAGTCCGGCGACCGCGCGCCGGGGCGCGGAGTAGCTGCCGAGGGTGAGGCCGAGGTCGGCGCCGAGGGCCCGGGCGTGCCCGGTGATCGGCCCGGCCCACCTCAGGCCATCGGCCCCACCGCTGATCGAGGGGCGGGCCCGGCCCACTTCCGGGGGCAGCGGCACATAGGCGGGATTGCTGGTGACGACCAGGGGCCGGGGAAGCGGGCCGGGGGCTGTGGCGAGCAGCCGCGCCGCGCTCATCAGCGCGAAGTCACCACGGGCGAAGGTGACTCTCCCGTCACCGGGAGGGGAGGCGTAGCGCGTGCGGGCGTAGCGCAGGGTCTGCTCACCGGAGTCGATGCCGTGGACGCGGGCCGCGCCGGCCCGGGCCATGGCGGCCGCGGCGGCTCCGCTGCCCGACCCGAGGTCCAGCACCGTGCCTCCGCCGCCGGGCGGCAGCAGGTCCGTGGCGACCCACACGCCGGTCTCGGTGTCGGCCGGTTCGAAGAAGACCTCCGGTTCCCCTGGCGGCTCGAGATCGTGCGGCGTCAGGTGGGTGTAGTCGGTGACCCGTGAGACGTGCGGCATGGCGTGCCTCGCTCCTGATGGACGGTGGGAGTCCGGATGGTCGCGTCAGCGGGGCCGCAGCCCGATGGTGTGCTCCAACACGGCCATGGCGCTGGGCAGTTTCATGGCCGCTTGGGTCCAGGCCAGGGACCGGGGGCCGTCCAGCACCTCTGCGGCGACCTCGTCGCCGCGGTGGGCGGGCAGGTCGTGCAGGAAGACGGCGTCCGGGTACCTGCGCAGCAGCGCGGCGTCGACGTGGAACGGCCGGAATACCTCCCGCCAGGAAGGGTCGGGCTTGCTGGTGCCGGTGGTCTGCCAGCGCGTGGTGTACACGACGTCGGCCTCGGCCGGCGCCTGTGCGAGGTCGTGGATCTGGCCGATCCGCGCCCCCGTGGCCTCGGCGTTCTTGCGCGCCACGGCCAGCGCTTCCTCGGGCAGGCCGTAGCCGGGAGGGGTGGCGAAGGTGACGTGCGCCGCGGGGATCGTCGCCAGGCCGTGGGCGAGGGCCGTGGCCGTGTTGTTCCCCTCCCCCGCGTACAGCACCCTGATCCCGCTCAAGTCGCCGAAGGCGAGTGTCAGTGCGGCGAGGTCGCACACGCCCTGCGTGGGGTGCTCCTCGGCCGCCATGGCGTTGACCACGCGAAGGCGGCCCGCACGGGACAGCTCGCGCAGCTGTTCCAGCGGCCCTGCCGTGCGCGCCACCAGCAGGTCGAGCATGGGGCCGAGGACCCGGCCGGTGTCCGTCACCGATTCGCCCGTGTTCAGTTGGAGGTCGTCGGGCCCATAGGAGAGGGGCGAACCGCCGAGCCGGACGGCGCCGCTGTGGAAGGCGGTGCGGGTCCGGGTGGAGGTGCGGGTGAACAGCACACCGACGACCCGGCCGTCCAGCGGCCGGTCGTGCGCGTCGCGGTCCCGGAACAGCTCGACCGATCTGGCAAGGAGACTGCTCAGCTTCTCAGGAGGGAAGTCGGCCAGGGAGAACAGTCCATGCTCCGGGCCGGGGACAGGGGCTCCGAGCAGGGAGTCCGGGCCGGTGATGTCACGCATGCGCAGTCCTGCCTTCCGTGTCTCAGTAAAGGCGCAGCCGTCGGCCGGACGCGCGGCGCACGGCGACCTCGTGGACGGCCGCGAGCAGAGCGACGTCCAGGACGGCCATGCCGAACGGATTGCTGATGACATGCCCGGCGCCGGGCCGCTCGGCCGCCACCTCACCGGTGAGGACCTGGCCGAGCGTTCCGTCGACGGCGCGTCCGCCCGCCGGCCCCGGCGCCCGGGCGGTGATCCTTCCCTCGCGCATCAACGCCCCCAGGACGCGGCGCGGGTTGTCCTGGACCAGGCCGATGTCGTCGACGTACAGGGCCTGCGCCGTGAGCAGGGCCTCGGGCAGCAGGTCCGCGAGCGACACATGGGCGACGAAGGTCCCCGGACGCAGCCAGGCCGCGGGCAGATAGCCCGTCTCGGTCGTGGTCACCGTCACCACCACCGGGGAGGCCCGCACCGCCTCCCGCGCGGTGGCGTGGACCAGCGTGCGCAACTGGGGCCGCTGCTGTGCGTTCCAGTCGGCGAGGGCATCGGCCCGCCGGGGATCGACGTCGTACACGTGCACTGTGCGCACCTGCGGAAAGGCCGTGCCGAGCAGTTCCAGATGGATACGGGCCAGGGTGCCGCAGCCGATGAGCGTCAGCTCCTGCCAGCCGGGCGGGCCCAGGTGACGCAGGCTCACCATGGTGTACGCGGCGGTGCGGGCCGCGCTCAGCCAGCCGGCCTCGGCCAGCACGAGCGGGCGTGCGGTCTCGTGATCGAACAGGAGGCTGACGCCGGCTGCCCGCTCCCGGCCGAGCGCCGGGTTGCTGGTGGCGGCGTTGATCAGCTTCATCCCCCGCACGGGTGGGGCGCCGTCGCCCTCCAGCGCGCCGAGCATGGCCAGCGAACGGCAGGAGCCGCCGCGGTCGTTGGTCCAGGGCAGATAGCCCTCGGCGGGCAGGGTGCCCGCGCCCCGGGCATGCCGGACCAGCGCGTCGGTCACGACCTGGCACACGTCGATTTCGGCCGCGCACTCCCGCACGGCCGTACGGTCCAGGAAGAGCACGTCCTCACTCACGAACCGCCTTCTTTCCCCTCGGTCAGCAGGCCCGCCTCGTGGAAGGCGTCCCGGGCGCCCTCGACCGCGAGCACGCCCGTCTCCTCGAAGAGCCGTAGAGCGTGCCGCGCCGCCACGCGCGTCCGCCGCTCGCCCTCGGCCCGTGCATAGCAGTCCCCCACCACGTCCTCCACCTGAGCCGCGCTGAGACCCGCCATGCTCAGCATGGCCCGTACCGGGCGCAGGTCCGGCAGCAGACTGGAGCGGATCAGCCGCGGCAGACAGCGGGCGATGCGCACCCGCTGGGCGGAGGAGTTCTGGGCCCACAACTCCCGGAAGAAGCCCGCGAAGAAGGCGTGGTGCCAGCCCTCGTCCCGGGCGTGGTCACGCACGATCTGCCGGACCACACCGAGCACCCGCTCGTCCTTGGGCACCTCGCTGAGGATGGCGGTGACGAGCGTTTCGAAGACGACGACCTGCAGCAGCTGCGCGAGCACCGGCTGGCCCGGCAGGGCCTCCCCGCCGATCGCGTCGAGGTGCGCCCGGAACGGCGTGAACACGTACGGCACCGGTTCGATGCCGCAGGCGTCCGCGATCTGCCGGATGACGTCGAAGCTGTACAGCGCGTGATAGCCCTCGTCGCAGTAGATCCGGAAGGCGTCGAGCCTGGTCTCCGCGGGGATGTCGACGCCGCAGCCGCCCGTGGCGATGAGCTGGGTGGCACGATTGACCACCTGGGTCTCGAAATGCGTCGTGAAGCCCAGATACTGGAACAGGTGCCGCGCGGCCAGCGCCTCCCGCGCCCGCGCGGGCAGCGCACACACCAGGGGATGAGCACCGTAGGGGATGAGGGCCGGCGGAAAGTACAGCCGCCCGGCGCGCAGTTCGTCGCGCAGCAGCCGACGCGGGTCCCTGCGCACGCCCGCCTTCGCGTACCAGTCCCGCTCGCCGCCGTCGGTGTGCACTTATCCCGCCTCCCCGCTCACCGCACCGGCAGCCTCACCGACAGCCAGGACGCGGACCCCGGGCGCTCCCGCGTGCCCGGTGATGCCGTGTGCCCGGCGCCATACGGCGGAGTACACGGTGTCGAGGTAGCGGTCCGCGCCGTCGGGGCACAGACAGGCGGCGCTGGTGCGCCGGGCGTCGGCCCGGAACAGGCGCAGTGCCGCCGCCACGAGTGCGCCCGCACTGGCGCCGACACCGATCCCGGTGGTGTCGCGCAGCCACAGACACACCCTGACCGCCTCCGCGGGGCGGACGTAGACCGTGGGCCGGTGGCCGCCGGGGAGGAAGGCGGACGGACGGCTGGAGCCGATGCCGGACAGCAGGCGGGGGCCGACCCGCCCGCCCAGGGCCGCCGATCCGACCGCGTCCACCCCGATCAGCTCCCAGTCGGCGCCCGACGCGGCCACGTACCGTCGGAAGCCGGCGAGCGTGCCGCCGGTGGACACCGCCACCAGGACGCTCATCCGCTCCCCGGATGTCTGCCGATGCAGCTCGGGCGCCGTGCCGGCCTCATGGGCACCCGGATTGGCCGGATTGGCGTACTGGTCGGGCCACACCAGCCCCGGCTGGTTGTCGAGCAGGTCCCGCACCCGAGCGAGACGGTTGAGGAGATAGCCGCCGGCTCCGTCCGGGGCGTCCACGGTCACCACCCGGGCCCCCAGGGCGCGGATGTCGTACAGCAGCGCCACGCTGGCGCGCGGGTCCACCACCGCGGTGAACGGCACACCGTGGGCGGCGGTCAGTGCGGCCAGGGCCAGGCCGAGATTGCCGGAAGTGGACTCCACCAGCCCCACGCCCGGATCCACCCGGTCGGCGACGTCCCGCCACAGCGCCAGCGCCGTGCGTCCTTTGATGGACCCGGAGGGGTTGTTGCCCTCCAGCTTCAGCCACAGCCGCCGCGGTGTACCGGCCACCTCGACGCCCAGCCGGAGCACCGGCGTCCAGGCGAGACCCTCCCTCGGTGACCGGCTCATAAGGCCGTGCCGCCGGTCGCCTCCTGCCGCACGTGCCCGGCGACCTGCGCGTGTGTCGCGTACCAGACGTCACCACGGGCGGCGATGTGCTCCAGCAGTTCCTCCAGGACCACCATCCGGGAACGGTGCCCGATGACGTGCGGGTGCAGGGTGAGCTGGAAGAGACCGCCGTCCGCGTGGGCCGCGTCGAACTCGTCCCGCCACAACGGGATCAGCTGTCGGGGCGGGGTGTAGGGACGTACGGCCGTGGAGCGGTCCATGTTCAGATACGCGGCGTCGTCACGGATCCATTCCGGCGGGATCTCCACCACGCCCGTGGGCTCGTCGTACGCCAGCAGCTCGTACGGCTCGTCGTCCGCCATGAGGGAGGAGTCGTAGAGGAGCCCCAGCTCGCGGATGATGTCCAGGGTGCGCTCGGTGAAGTCCCAGGAGGGCGTGCGGATGCCCACGGGCCGGTGGCCGGTGACGCGTTCCAGGGTGTCCGCGCACCGGAAGGCCAGGTCCCGCTCGTGCTTGTACTCCAGCCCCATGGCGCGTTCATGGATCCAGCCGTGGACGGCGACCTCGTGCCCGGCGTCGACGTAGCCCCGGGCCTCGCCCGGACGCAGCAGGGCGCACACCGCCGGCATGAAGAACGTGGCGGGCACGGCGTGCCGCGCCAGCAGGCGCAGGATGCGGGGGACGCCGACGCGGGCGCCGTACTCGCCCTGTGACAGCTTGCCGGGCGTCACCTCGCCGTCCCGGAGCGGAATGGTCTCGTGGTCGGGGTCGAAGGAGAGCGCCACCGCGCAGCGCGCGCCTTCGGGCCAGGACGCGGGCTTGAGACTGCGCCCGGCACGGACCCGGTCGACGTGCCGTCGCCATTCGGCCTCGCCCCATTCCCACGGGCGTTCAGGTGTCGCTCCCGCGGACGCGGACATCGTCATGGATCGGGCCTCACCCTCACTCGGGTTCGCGGGCTGACTCGGTCGAGCATCTCAGCGCGTCGGCCCCCGGTCAGCACAGGGAATCCGCCATCCTGTCCGCACGTGGTGGTGTCCTGATCCCGTCCACCGCGGCACACGGGGGCTGTCCGGCCCCGCCCGCGGTCCCTACGGTGAGACAGTACGGCCGCCTCCCCCGACGCCGCCGCGGGCCGGGCCGCCACGGACCGGGCCCGGGAAGGAGAACGGCTGCATGACCCCTGCGCCCCGGGCTCCGCACCACGCACAAGACGCCGCCCTCTCCCAGCAGCCCACCGGGACTCCCGCGGGCCCGCCTCTGCTCGACGCGGCTCGCCGGCTGGCCCCCGAAGCCATCGCCCTGCGCCGCGCGCTGCACCAGTGTCCGGAGCAGGGCCTGGACCTGCCCAACACGCAGGAGCTGCTGCTCGACGCCCTCGGTGGACTCGGCCTGAGAATCCACACCGGCCGCGCGCTCACCTCCCTCACCGCGGTCCTCTCCGGGGCGGCCGACGGGCCGACGATCCTGCTCCGCGCCGACATGGACGCCCTTCCGGTGGCCGAGGAGAGCGGACTGCCCTTCGCCTCACGGACCCCCGGGCTGATGCACGCGTGCGGCCATGACGCCCACATGGCGATGCTCGTGGGCGCGGCACGGCTGCTCGCCGAGCGGCGCGCACAGATCGCCGGGCGCGTGGTGTTGATGTTCCAGCCCGGTGAGGAGGGCCATCATGGGGCCCGCCACATGATCGAGGAAGGTGTCCTTCAAGCGTCCGGACACAGAGCCGACGCCGCCTTCGCCCTCCATGTCCACCCCCAGCTGCCCTCAGGCGCACTGCGGTTGCGCCCCGGTCCGCAACTGGCCGCCTCCGACCGGTTCCGCGTCCTCGTCCGTGGCCGCGGCGGACACGCTTCCGCGCCGCACACGACGTGCGACCCGGTACCGGTGGTGTGCGAGATCGTGCTGGCGCTGCAGACGATGGTCACCCGCAGCCTGTCCGCCGACGACCGGGCCGTGCTCAGTGTGACCCGCCTCGCCGCCGGTACGGCACCCGGCGTCATCGCGGACACCGCGGAGCTGGGCGGCACTCTGCGCACCCTGTCCGAACCCACCCGGAAGATGCTGCACGAAAAGATCATCAGGGTGGCCGAGGGGGTGGCCGAGGCCCACGGAGCACGAGCCGAGGCGGCCATCGAGCCGGGCTATCCGGTCACGGTCAACGACCCCGGCTTCACCGACTTCGTCCTTCGCGCGGCCGCGGGCGCGCTGGGGACGAACGCGGTGGACGTCCTGACGGCCACACAGATGACCGCGGAGGACTTCGCCTACGTCCTGCGGGCGGTCCCCGGCGCCCTGGCGTTTCTCGGTGTGTGCCCGCCCGGCCTGGAACCGCACGAGGCCCCGTCCCTGCACTCGCCCCGCATGGAACTGGACGAGGACGCGATCGCCTCGGGCATCGCCTGCCACGCGGCCGTGGCACTCACCTTCCTCGCAGGAGGCGCGACGGAGCTCGCGCCATGACGGCCCCCGACATACGCACCGCTCTCCCCGGCGACCTCGACCGGGTCGAGGGCCTGTGGCTGGAGGGGAGTCGCTGGCTGGCCGGCCGCGGCCTCGACCAGTGGCAGTATCCGCCGCGCCGGTGGCGCATGGAGGAGGCGATCGAGGCGGGCGACTGCTATCTCGTCTTCCGTGACACCACGGCCGTCGCCACCATCACCGTCCACGCGCGTGCCGACCTCGAATGGTGGAGCGAGGACGACCCCGCATCAGCGCTCTACGTCCACGACCTCGTGGTCAGCCGGGCGGCCGCCGGACAGGCGCTGGGCGCACACCTGCTGGACTGGGCCGGCGCCCTGGCCCACCAACGGGGCAGACCCCGGCTGCGGCTGGAAGCGTGGAAGACCAACCACCTGCTGCACCGCTACTACCTCGACCAGGGCTTCACACTCCTGCGGATCGTCGACCTGCCGCACCGCAACTCCGGGGCTCTGTTCCAACGAGCCGCCTCCCCTGCCGCGGCCCTCCGGCCGGTCATGTCTCCCGAGACGATGGAGAGCCGACGATGACGACCACCGTGCGCCCCTCCGAATCCGGGGACTTGTACCCGACCCGCACCCCGCACGCCGCGGCTCCCTTCCCGCGCCGGCACCCCGTCGTCTGGAACGCCGACGCCGACGGCCCTGTGTCCTCCGCCCGGCTCAGCACCTATGACCGCGACGGCTTCCTGCACTTCGAGGCGCTGCTGTCCAAGGAGGAGACAGCGGCCTGTCTGGAGGAGACCGGGCGTCTGAAAGCCGACCGCTCGCTGAGCGCATCGGGACGAGTGGTACCGGAGCCCGACGGCGGCGGGATCCGCTCGGTGTTCGAGGTGCACGCGCTCAGCGATACGTTCGGCCGGATCGTCCGGTCCGCCGGGCTCGTCGGCATCGCACGCCAGATCCTGGGCTCGGATGTGTACGTCCACCAGACCAGGGTGAACCTGAAGTCGGCGTTCACCGGCTCGGGCTTCGGCTGGCACTCGGACTTCGAGACCTGGCACTCCGAGGACGGCATGCCGGCGCCGCGCGCACTCAGCCTGTCCATCGCCCTGAGTGAGAACGCCCCGTACAACGGCCCGCTCATGATCATCCCTGGGGCACACCGCACCTTCGTCCCCTCCGCCGGCCGGACGCCTCCCGACTACCACCACACCTCCCTTCAGGGAAAGAACCTCCCGGCCGGCCCACCGGACCGCGCCGAGGTCGCGGCCCTGGCCCGCGACCTCGGTATCCGCCAGTTCACCGGCCCGGCGGGTTCGGCGGTCGTCTTCGACTCCAACAGCCTGCATGCGTCCGCCTCCAACGTCTCGCCGTTCCCGCGCACCAACCTCTTCGTCGTCTACAACAGCGTCGAGAATCCGATCGGCACCCCGTACGCGGCAGCGCGCCCACGCCCCACCTATCTGGCGAGCCGCACCTTCACCCCGCTCCCCCACCCGTCTGCGGGGTGACGTGCGGGCGTCAGCCGCGGACGCCGAAGCCGAGGTGGTCGGTGAGATCCTCTCGCCTGTCCTCCACCGCACCGCCGCCTCCCCGCGCACCCGGCGGCAGGTCGGATCGATCACCCGGCCACGGACACCCGCCCGGTCGGCCATCACGGGAACACGTCCCTGGGACCCAGGCACCGGCGCGGTCTCCCAGGCCCCCGGAGAAGGCCGCGGCCGGAAAGATCACCTCTCCCGCGTCGGAAACGGCACGCAGCCTACAGTTTCGGACATGACCACTGTCGCGCTGGCCGTCACCGAAGGCATGCTCCACTACGAACTGGCCGTGGCTGTCGAGATCTTCGGGTCCGACCTGACCCACCTCGTGGACCCCTGGTACGACTTCGCCCTCTGCGGGAGCGGCCCGGTCCGGGTCGGCCGCTTCAGCCTTGAACCCGACCACGGACTCGACCGCCTCGCGCGCGCGGACACGGTGATCGTCCCCGGCTGGGCCGACACGGATCGCGAACCGCCTCCCGAACTGGTCGAGGCGGTGCGCGCCGCTCACGCGGCCGGTGCCCGCGTGGCGTCCCTGTGCACGGGCGCCTTCGTCCTGGGCGCGGCAGGACTGCTCGACGGCCGTCGCGCCACCACGCACTGGGCTCACACCCGGGAACTGGCCCGGCGCCACCCGGCTGCCGCGATCGATCCCGACGTCCTCTACGTCGACAACGGCGACATCCTCACCTCCGCGGGCAAGGCGGCCGCCATGGACCTGTGCCTGCACCTGGTCCGCCTCGACCACGGCTCAGCCAACGCCAACAAGATCGCCCGACGCCTGGTCATCCCACCCCACCGCGACGGCGGCCAGGCCCAGTTCATCGCCACGCCCCTCCCCGCCCCCGGCAACCACCCTCTGAGCCAACTCTTCCCCTGGGCGCTGGAGCGACTGGACCAGCCGCTCACCGTGGAAGACCTGGCCCGCCAGGCCCGCATGAGCTCACGCCATCTCGGCCGGCACTTCAAACACCTCACCGGCACCACGCCGTTGCAGTGGCTCCACACCCAACGCATCCGCCACGCCCAGCAGCTCCTGGAGACCACCAACGCCACCGTGAACACCATCGCCGTGGCCACCGGCATGGGCACCGCCACCACCCTGCGCCGCCACTTCCATCGCAGCGTCGGGGTCCCACCCGACACCTACCGCCGCACCTTCCGCTCCTGAGGGACATGGAGGCGCTGGATCCCGCCCATGTGACCGCTCATGCATACGTGTTGACACTCCGGGCCGGGCACTCCAGACTCCAATATGGGAGCGCTCCCACCCATCGACTGGGCCCGGCCTGGGGCGAGTTGAGGAGTTCAGCCATCGGACGCGCGGCGCGATCGCCGGCCGCGGAGTCCTGTCTCGCCGCCACCGGCCGGTGAGGCTCCCCCAGCGCGGCCGTTTCCATCCCCCACCGAAGGCCGCGGCACGGCCGACGGTACGTACCGATCGCACGCTCCGGCGCCGCGGACCGTACCGCCCGTGCTGCCAGCTGTTGAGAAGGAGACCATGCGTACGACACACAAGGCGGCCGCCCTGGCGGCATTCGCGGTGCTGCTGGCAGGCGCCGGGACGGCACAGGGTGACGAAACCAGTCCCGGGCGGTCGATACGGGCAGCCGACGCCGCCGCCGGCCCGGCGATCACGGTGGACGCCACCACCGGGCGGCACGCCATCGACCCCCACATCTACGGCATGAACTTCCCCGACGAGGCACTGGCCGAGGAACTGCGCCTGCCGACGGGCCGCTGGGGCGGCAACGCCACCACCCGTTACAACTACCAACTCGACGCCTACAACGCCGGGTCCGACTGGTACTTCGAAAACCTGCACTACAACAATGACACCAAGAACCTGCCCGCCGGATCACAGGCAGACAAGTTCGTCGACCAGAACCGCAGGACCGGCACCGACACGCTGATGACCGTGCCGATGATCGGCTGGACGGCGGCGGCCCGCGACGACCGCTGCGGGTTCAGCATCGCCAAGTACGGCCCCCAGCAGGACACCGACGCGCAGTGGCGACCGGACTGCGGCAACGGCAAGAAGCCCGACGGCACCCTGATCAAGGGCAACGATCCGGCCGAGACCAGCACGCCCGCGGGCCCGGACTTCGTCAAGGGCTGGGTGCAGTACCTCAAAAGCGCCTACGGCAGCGCGGACAGCGGCGGGGTGCGGTTCTACGACCTGGACAACGAACCCGACCTCTGGTCCGGCACACACCGCGACGTTCACCCGACCGGGGCGGGCTTCGACGAACTGCGCGACAGCACCTACGCCACCGCCGCGGCGGTCAAGGACGCCGACCCGGGCGCGCAGACCCTCGGACCGGTCGGCTGGGGCTTCAACTCGCTGATCTACTCCGGCCTCGACCAGCAGGTGTGCGGCGAGCAGGGCGGCAGTTGCTGGTCCAACCCGCCGGACGCCGCCGCCCACGGCGGCGTGCAGTTCGCCCCGTGGTACCTGCAAAGGATGAAGGAATACCAGCAGGCGCACGGGCGCCGGATCCTGGACTACTTCGACGAGCACATCTACCCGCAGCAGTCCGGTGTGTCCGGCAGCGCGGACGACGCGGCGACACAGGCCCTGCGACTGCGCTCCACCCGGCAGTTGTGGGATCCCTCCTACGTCGACGAGAGCTGGATCAACCAGCCGATCCAGTTCATCCCCCGCATGCGCTCGCTGGTGGACCAGAACTACCCGGGTACGAAGCTGGCCATCTCGGAGTACAACTGGGGCGCGCTGGACCACATCGACGGTGGCCTTGCCGAGGCGGACGTGCTGGGGATCTTCGGGCGTCAGGGACTGGATCTGGCCACTTTGTGGTCACCACCCAAAGCGAGCGACCCCGGAGCGTACGCCTTCCGCATGTTCCTCAACTACGACGGTCACGGCGGCGCCTTCGGCGACACCTCCGTCCGGGCCGCGAGTGCCGATCAGGACAAGCTGTCGGTGTACGCGGCCGAGCGCAGCGGCGACCGCGCCACCACGGTCATGGTGATCAACAAGACCACCGGCGACCTGACCGCACCCGTTTCCGTGACCGGCAGCACCGCGCTCCCGGCAGCGGCGCAGGTCTACCGCTACGGCCAGGCCGACCCCACCGCGATCCAGCACCCGGCCGACCAGCCGCTGAGCGGCGGCTCCTTCACCGCGACCTTCCCGGCGTACTCCATCACCGAGTACGTCATTCCCGCCGGCTCGACCCAGGCCACCCCGCCTTCGGCACCCGGCACTCCCACGGCCTCCGCGACCGGTCCCGACCGCGTGACGCTGATTTGGCCCGCCGCCACACCCGGGACCTCCCCGCTGGTGGACTACCGCGTGTACGCCGGTGACCCGGCCACCACGGCGCCGCTGGCCACCGTCCCCGCGTCGACGACCACCGCCACGCTCACCGGACTGACCCCGGCCACCGCCTATACGTTCCGCGTCGTGGCCACCGACACCGCGGGCCGCAGCTCGCCTCCGTCGGCATCGCTCCAGGTCACCACCGGCCCGGCCACGACAAGCGGCTGCACCGTCGCCTATCAGATCAGCAGCGACTGGGGCACCGGCTTCACCGCGAACGTGAGGATCACCAACCAGGCCGCACCGGTCAACGGCTGGAGCCTCGGATTCACCTTCACCGGCAAGCAGAAGGTCACCCAGGGCTGGAACGGCACCTGGTCGCAAACCGGTGCCGCGGTCACCGTCAAGGACGCCGGCTGGAACGCGTCCCTGCCCACGGGCGGTTCCACCACCATCGGCTTCAACGGCTCCTACTCCGGCGCCAATACCGCGCCCAGCACCTTCACCCTCAACGGCACACCTTGCACCACCGCAGGCACCGCGGCAGCGACCGCCCCCTCCCGGGCCGTCGGCCACGCACCCGCACGCAAGGCCCTCCACTGACCCAACCTGCACCGGCACGGCCGACCCCGGCAGCAGGGGTCGGCCGTGTAGCTGTTTGACCGTGCGGTTCTGTCAGCACTGATTATCTGTCAGTTCCTTTTCCCACTTGAGGAGGTCGTCGAAGTACAACCGTCCCCTCTCCGTCCACTCCGCGACCGGTTCCAGTGCCGCGATGGTCCCCTTGAAACGTCGCAAAGCCTCGTCGCGGCGATCGGAGACCTCGGGCGGCGCCGACGGCTCCGTTGCCCAGCGGGTGAGCCCGTACGTCATACGCGCGAGCACATGTGCAGCGTGCACGGCACCAGCGACCGGTCGTGGGTCGGGACGCAGAGCGTGGCTCACCATCGCGTCACCGTTCGTCACGAACGTCTCGAAGTGGTTGCGCAGATAGAGGGCATGGTGGCCGGTTTCGTGCAGGAGCGCCTCGAAAGCGGCGGGAGTGCTTTCGACGCTGGCTGTGCCGAGGTAGATGGCCCCAAAGGTCTGTCGAAGGGTACCGGAGCGGAAGGCGCCCCCCTGCACGTACACGATGACGCGGATCAGTAGATCCATTTCCAGGGCGGCTTCCGGCCATACCCTTCGCAGGGTTTCCCGGGCGCCTTCCAGGTGCGCGACCCCCTCCTTCATCTCCGGCGTGCTGAATTCAGCGTCATCGGTGCCCCGCGTGAGCCGAATATCCGTCAGCAGCTGACGAATGCCCCATCGGCACCAATCGGGGTGCAGCGGTGCGTCAAGTGCGAGGTGCTCAAGCGGAGGCATGAGACCCCCAGTTTTCAGGCTGCGGATCAGGTCGGCGACGCGCTCGGCGTCCACCGCGGCGGCGGATGCCTGCTCTGCCGCCCAAACCAGGCCGGGGTGCAGACAGGAGGGCTCAGGCCCACCCTTGAGATGGGGCTCAAGGAGTCCGAAGACCGCCCGCTGGTGGCTCCGGACCAAGCTCATGGTGCCGGCTGGCGTTATTCCGACCCGGACTGCTTCGTCGCGGCCGGCTCCCATCACACATCACCCGGTTTTGACTCCACTGACAGGATCTCGGCGAGCCGGGCCGGTTGCGACCTCGACAGTTCTTCTTCACGTGCCTGGAGACGCCGTACAACCAGTGCGGAGATCATCTCGTCTCCCACACCCTCCAGCGCGCGCACCACATCGTCCCGGACCGATTGCCAGACTTCCCTCGACTGGCCGCTCAACGCCTCGGCCCTGCCGGGCAAGCGGCCTCGCAACGATTCGGTCCGTTGAGCCACCAGATCCAGTACGTCGTGCAGGACATCGACCCAGTGGTCCTCCACCCCGTCGGAGAACGTGATGTGAACGGACCCGTCCTCCCCCGTGATCCCCTCATGGTAGTAACCACGTGGCAGGTAGAGGCAGTCACCGGGATGGAGAGTGATTTCATGAGCCAACGGCGTTTTCGGCTTGTCGCCCGGCTTCGAACGCCTGATGGGCCAGGTAGCCGGCGGTTCATGAAGACGCCATGTCTTGGAGCCCGCCAACTGCCGTATGAAGACGCTCGCCATGTCGTAGTGCACCGGCGCACCCTGCGCGTGCGGCGGAGTCAAGAACGCGTTGGCGGCTACGGGACAGCCGACGTCCTCACTCAGATCCGCGCAGAACGACGCCACCTCGGGGCAGTACGTGGACATCGCCTGGAAGACGAGCGTCGCGCCGGCCCGTATCTCGGACACCGCGTACTGGGGATCCACGAGCCCGGAAAGCACCCTGCGCTCGTCGGCTCCGCCCTTGGTCTTGGCAGCGTCCCGGACTCCTATGTCCTCACCCTTGCGCCACAGCCTGATATAGGGGGCGCGCAGTCCTCGATCGAAGAGGAGGGTCTGCGCGATCTCCGTTGAGAACACATGGTCCAGCTTGCCCAGGCTCCGACTGACGTGCGGCTTCCTGTCCCGAATGGATGCCAGCAGCGACGGATCGTCAAGAACTTGTTCCAGCGCCATCTTCTACCTCCGAATATTCGGTATCTGACCGTTCGTCCTGATGGAAATCGCGCACGCCCGGCACAGTCAGCACCAGTGCCGCGGTGACGAGTTGTACGGCCGCGGCGACGCCGAGCGCTGTCGTACGGCCCAGGACATCTGCCAGTGGCCCGGCGCTCGCGAGACCGATCGGCAGCAAGGCGAGGCTGCACAGCGAGTCGACCGCTGTCACCCGGCCGAGCAGCGACGGGGAGAACTGGCGCTGCAGCGCGGTGTGCAGAAGAGTGTTGAACGGCATCATCGCGAATCCAGCGACCATGTATCCGCCCACCACCCAGCCCAAGGAGAACGGAGTGAGCAGGACGAGTGGAACGGTGGCGAAGAGCGCGTTGAAGACGATCGCACTCGTTCCGGGACGCTTCAACTGAATGCGCCCGACAATGATCGTGCCGACGAGGCCGCTGAGGCTGAACGCGGCGAGCACCAGGCCGTAGGCCGAGGGCCCCCCGAACTTCTCCTGCGTGATCACCGGCAGCAACACCATATGGGGCGCGACGACGAGCATGGTCTGCACCGCGGTCATGACGAGAACGGCCGACGTCCAGTGCACGCGGCGCACCGCGGCCAGTCCTTCTCGACTCTCGCGGACGATGGAGGAGCGGGGTGACGGCCGTTGCATCGGTGGTTCGGAGACCGCGAGTACACACACCAGACTGACCGCGAACGTGGCCGCGTTGATGGCGAAGGCCAGCCGGGTACCAGCGGTGGCCACCAGTACGCCGCCCAGCGCCGGCCCCAGCACGGCGGCGGCGCTCTCCATGCCGCCTCGCCATACGTTCGCGCTGAGCAGGCGTTCTTCGGGGACGACCGAAGGCACAAGTCCGCCATATGCGGGGCGGAAAAATGCCTCGCCGCTGCCCACGAGGAAGGTCATGGCGGCGAGCGGAAGTGTTGCCGTGTCGAACGCTCCCAGCACGACCACGCTGATGGCCGCCAGCCGGAATCCATCAGCGACGATCATCGCCCTTCGCCGCGGCACACGGTCGGCCCAGACCCCGCCGACGAGTACGAACAGGACCATCGCGAGCATGCGGCCGCCGATCACCAGCCCGACGTCGCCGGCATCACCGCCGACCTCGATCACGCGGAGAGACACGGCTATGGTGAAAAGCTGGTCTCCGACGGCGCTGACCGCTTGTCCGGCCCACAGGAACCGGAAGTCGCGCAGTCCCATGGCGCCGTCGGCCATGCGCGCGGCAGGGGCCTTGCTCAGGAGAGGCATGGGTCAGCCGATCGGTGCCGCCGTAGCGGGATCGGTCAACTGGCCGTAGCCGAAGCCGCAGCAGTCGCCCGTGATGTCCTCGTCCCGCACCAGCGCCGGGTGCTCGTCCCCGACCAATGGGATGGCCGCCAGATCGACCGGTACTGACTCCTCGTCAACATATAGCTCGGCACCATCGGTGATGAGGTCGAGATGCACCTTCTCCTCGTACCCGACAACGGAACGGTCCTGATTGTGCTGTCCGAACCCGATGTGTACGCCGACTCGCCGTTCATTGATGTGGGAGTTGGCCGCGATGAACTGGTCGATTCCCGCATTCGTTCCGAATCCCAGCTCGCCCACCCGGGTACCGTGCGGTTGCTTGAAACAGAGCTCCACCAGCTCCCGGACATCGTCATCGGCGCACGTGAAGCCTGCGGCCCGCCCATCTTCAATGTCGACCGTCAGCGGGTGGGCCGCCAGCCTGGTGTCGATCCGAGTGATGACGTTGCAATTGAGCGCCCCGTCAGCGACCAGGCGGCCGTCGATCCTGGCGGGATAGGTGGCGATCTCACCCGCCGGGAGAATGGTGAATCCGCCCGGCCGCCACACGCCACGATTGCTGATCCATTCAAATCGATCGGAGTCGAGGCTGATGCGGAGGTCGGTGCCACCGCCCGTGCGGATCCTGACGGTACGCGCCTTGGTCAGTCGTGTCAGCAGTGCGGCATTCCGTGCACTGAGTTCGTCCGGTCCGAGATTGAGGGCCTTCTCGAAGAACTCGCGCGATGCGCTGATGATACGCACCACCATGCACCGGTTCGGGCCGAACCGTTGCATCACATCGAGGAGGGGCGCGAAGTGAGACATGGTGTCTCGTTCGAGAGTGAATATGATGAGCCGGCCGGTGGCGGGGTCGGCCTCCGATACAGCGGAGTTCAGGCGTCCGGCGAACTCGTAATCCACCAGCGGTCGCATTCCCACGACCTGAGTCCTGACATCCCGCTGCTTCAGACCGGCCATCAGCCAGGCGGCCGCCTCCCGGCTGTCCGGGGAGAAGGCGACGACGCAGTGATCTCTGGTGGATATTCCGACGTACCGATCGAGGAGCGAATCGACTCCATCCCGCAGTTCGCGGCTCGACTGCACAACACTCAAGACGTATTCCCCCTGGCCTGAGATCGTCGTTTCCATGACGGTTCCAGCCGCGGCATCCGCCGCGGCTGGAACCTTCAAGAGCCCTACAGGGTTGCTCAGGTGGCTACGAACCAAGCCATGAGGGGGCCTTCTTCGCCACTCCCGACCGGTTCGAGCACCTCGGCCGATTCGGCTGCGCCGAGTTCACGCAGCGCGTCCTCGACCAGGGACTCATAGGTGGCTGCTTCAGTAGTGGTGCCGATTGCTGGGGTGTAAGTCTGTGCCATCTTGCACTCCTCTCAGCCAATAGCTTGCGGCGTGATGCTATGTGGCATGGCCACGTAAGGTCAATACGGATACATCGCGCAACTCCTGTTTGTCCACGGCATGTTGGGGTATTCGCTGCCGTCTTCACGCTCGCTCCGCTCCACCAAATCCCGGCGATGACCTCCTCTTATGCGCCTGACTTGAGTCGGACTTGAATGTGACTTGAGTTTGACTTGAACGCGGTTCGAGCGGACTCCGGCACCGGTTTCAGGGGGAGGAAGAAAGATGTGAGCGCGGGCGCGGGGGCGACGTTTACTGATCTGCGCGACACCGACGTCGGCGGCGCAGGTGGAAGAGCCCTCCGCCTGCCGCCGACAGGGCGACCGCGCCGGAGGCGGCGGGGAGCCAGGCGTGTGAGGGACCGGTGGCAGCGGCCGTCATGGTGGCGGGCTGGTCCTCGACGGGCGCGTAGCCGCCGGCGAGACCTTTGCGGTCGTAGGCCGAGCCCGGGAGCTTGTCGCTGTAACGCTTGGCGACGAGTTGCCGGTACGCCTTGAGGGTGACCCGCGGTTTGCCTTGGAGGGCCACGCCGGCCTCCTTGTTGAGTGGCTCGACGGTGCCGGTGCTGGTCACCCGGTACCAAGCGTGGATCTGAGGTTCCATGAAGGTCTGTGCCTGATCGGTGCCGCGCTCGGCGGCGCTGATGTCCGCGTCGCCGTCGCGGATGCCCGCCAGCTCCCAGGCGCGGCCACCCTGTTTCTGGGCGAGCAGGACGGCGGCCTGGTGGCCATTGGCCGCTGAGACACGGGAGACGAGGTACGAGAGCCGCAGAGCCGAGGCGGCGGTCGCCGTGGTCCTGCCGGTGACGAACTCGGGTGCGAGTTCGTAGAGCGGGACGGGCTTCTTGAGGTCGAAGTCTGTGGAGGTGGTGGGGGATTTGACGAGACCGCGTGGGCTGCCGGCCGCGCCGCCGTCCGCGCCGGCGGTCGGCGTACGGTGCTCGGCGGCCGTCAGGAAGCGGGAGACGGTGTCGTGGACCTGGCCGGAGCGCAGCACTTGCTGAGCGGCGGTGTAGTCGGTCGCGGCGGGCGCGGTGGGGCGGTCGGCCGCCTGCGCGGGAGCGCCCGCGCACAGGGTGGCAGCAGCAGCGGCGAGCAGAACGGCGGCGCGTGAGGTCGAACGGTGCATGGTGGGTCCCCTAGCCGTGGATGCCGGTGCGCGTGTGGGTCCACCGGAAGGAGGTGTTTCCGGCGTAGGTGGAGTAGTCCCACCAGGTGTAGGTCTGAGTGCTGGGCCATGGGTCGCCGACCGCCACCATGTTGCTGGTGCTGTCGTAGCCGTAGATGACGTTCATGTGGCCGCCGCCGGAGGTCCAGCCGATGCGGACGGCGAACGGGCGCCCGTTCGCGATCTCGTTCTGGGTCTCACCGAAGGAGGCGCTGCGGTACAGGTCGGTGCCGCTGTTGCGGAAGCCCATGTTCTTGAGGGCGTTGGCCATGTCGGCGAGCGTGGCGGGCTGGTTGTTGCAGTCCAGCCAACTGTTCTGGGCGGCCAGTCGGCAGAAGTCGTACTGGGAGTGGCCGGTGTATCCCCAGTAGTTGGCGATGGTCAGACCGGAGGCGTCCCAGCACCACTGGTTCTGGACCTGCTTCTGCATGCCGATGTTGAGGGCCGTCCAGCCGGTCGGCCGGGTGGAGCTGCAGACCGGCAGACCACCGGTGTCCTCGCGGATGAACGCGTCGGCGAGGTAGTACGCACCGGACCAGATCCAGCGCGAGTTGTTCTCCACGACGTCGCCGGTGGTCCGGCAGACCATCGGGATGTGGTCGCCGACCGGAGAGCTGCCCGTCACGTTGGAGGACAGGGTGGGCAGAGAGCGCTGGTTGATGGTCGTGAAGTTCCCCTGGCCGCCGACGACTGTTCCGGTGGTGGCGGCCTGGGCCTGCGGGGCGACGGCCAGCAGGAGACCGGCGGACAGGGCGGCGGCCACTGTGGACGTGAGTGTCCTTCTGCGGGCCGGCCTGCGGGCCGGCGCTTGGGCGGGTATGCGGGAAGTTCCGCGGAATCTGCGCATGGGGGGTTCCTTTGTCTTGATCAAGGAGGTCGACCCGATCAGGAAGGGTGGATCCGGCGGTGCCGCAGCCGGAATGCGACGAGGCCACCGATGGCGACGAAGAGGGCGGCGACGCCGATGGCCCACGGGGTGCCTGCGCCCGATTCGCCGTCGGATTCGGTACGAGGGGCAGCCGCCGGGGGTGTCTCCGCTGCGGGCGCGGGGCGCGGCGGGGCGGTCGACGCGGGGGTCACCTCGGCCCGGGACTCGGCGCGGCCCAGTGCCGGGAAGGCTGTCTGTGCCGTGATGGTCCACTGGCCGGCGGGCAGAGCCTCGGTGGTGGTGAAGGTACCGGGCTCACCCGCTACCGGTATGAACTGCCAGGGCCCGACGCTGGTGCCGTCGGCCGAGGTGGCGGTGAGGGTGCCGGCGACGTTCTCCTTGACGGGGTGACCGTCGTCTTCCCAGGTCGCCCTGGCGACCGGGTGGCCCGCGGACACGCCCGTGACGGTCAGATGGATGGTGTCGCCGTGGGCGTGTGCCGTTGGAACGGGGCTCAGGAGGAGCAGGCCCGTGAGGGTGGCGGCCACTGCCGTGAAGCGGCGATCGGGCATGAGGAGGTGGCTCCGGTGTGAGGGGGTGGCAGGGGCCGTATGACGACGGCCCCTGCCGCTGGAGGGGTCAGGACGCTTTCTTCAGGGTCCAGGTCTGGTACTTGGAGGTGTCAGGGTCCTGGAGTTCGAGCAGCCAGGCCCCGTAGTACGGGCGGTTGCCGACGCCCAGGGCGAGTGAGCTGTTCTTCGCGGTCAGGCGCAGGCCCGTTCCCGACTGGGTGATTCGCCACTGCTGGGCGTCACTGCCGGAGCAGGTCTGCTGGGCGATCCACTGGCCGCGGGTCGAGGCACCGCCGATCTGCAGGCACTTTCCCGATACGGCCGAGCGAAGGCGCGCACTGCCCCCCGCGACGTCGTCGAAGTACCACTGCTGAGCGGTGAATCCAGTGGGCTGGGACCCGACGAGGACGGTGCCGTTCGCGCTCCCGCCACCCCAGATCTCAGCCGCCAGCCCCGTGTGGCCATTGGTCAGGGTGTACCGCGTGCCGGGTTTGGTAGCGGTGCCGCCGACGGGTGGGGTGTGGAACGACAGCACGCGACCGGGTCCGGAGTCGCGGCCGGCCTGGTCGCGGACCGCGACCGCGAGCCGGTAGTCGGTGTCGGGGCGCAGGTTGTAGATCCGCGCCGAGTTGGGCTGGACCCATGCCAGGTGACTGTCGTTGAGCAGGAGGTGATACCAGGCTGCCGAGGGCGCCGCCGGCCAGCTGACCACGGCCGAGTCGGACGTCAACTGTCCGAGGACCGGGTCGGGGCCCGTCGTAGCTCCGGTACTCCCAGTCGGCTTCGGGCTCGGGGTCGGCGTGGGGCCGGGGTCCGGGTCGGGCCGGGTCCCCCCGCCGGTCATCAGGAACTGGTTGTTCGCTACGTTCCAGTGTGTGGCGAGGTAACTGCCCGCTCGCGGACTGGTGTTGTAGTAATCGTCGTGATTGCAGTCCAGGCGCTCGTCATGGCTCCGCTCGGTACAGACGTTGCGCATGGTGGGGTAGTACGGCGTGTCCGAGTAGCACATGATGTCCCACTCGTCGGTGCAGTGCGCACCACGGCTGCTGTTCGGTGCGCTGTTGTTCACCGCACCGAGGTTGTGTCCGAGCTCGTGCGCGGCGGTGGAACCGCTCCAGCAGCCGGCGTCCGTGCGGCCGTATGAGGGGCCGAAGTTGCTGAGGTTGGCGGCTCCGGGGCGCTCGTCACCGTTGAAGGTTCCGATACCGCAGTAGACCTTGGCGTCCGCGAAGATCATGTACTTGCGGTCGCGCCGGTCGAAACCCTTCCCCGCGAGCGCGGAGTTCAGAGCACCGAACTCGGCGAGTGCCGAGCTCGCCACCTCCACGTTGAGCACGGACGGCGTGCAGTCGGCCCCGGTCACGTAACGGATGTGCCGTACGCCCCCGGTCTCCTGTGCGCTGGCGAAGTAGATGGTGTCGGCGTCGGCGGCCCACTTGCGGAACGACTCCAGGTACTCGCCGTACCGGTCGTTGCCGGGACCGTGCGCATACACCACCTGCACGCGATTGCCCGTGCTGCCGTCGCCGTCGCACTGCACCGCTTGACCGCCCGGCGCCGCCTTCCCGCTTCCCGGTCCCCGCGTGGGGACGGCGGGCGGCGTCTTGGCGGCGGTGGCGGCCTGCTGGGCGTCCACAGAGGCCGTGGTGCCGGAGGACGGTGGTGGCGTGGAGGGTTTTTGGGTGGAGGGTTCTTGGGTGGCGGGTATGTGTGTGGCGGGGCGGCTTGACGTTCCAGGCGCTCCCTGCGCCTTCACGGCGGGTGGTGTGTCCTTGGAAATGTCCACCCCCTTGGGCGGCTTGTCGGGGCCGTGCGTGCACCGTCCGTCGACGGTGCGCAGGACGCCGGCGCAACGGTCACCCTTGGGCGCGGAACTCAGGCCCTTGTAGACCAGTCCGCGCTTGCGGTCCTCGTTGGGTATTCGGGCCACCGGTTCTGGGGTCCTGTCGTGCGCGGGTGCCGCGGCGGGACCGTCCGCCGTGGCCCGCGCGGCGGTGATCTCGGGTCGGGACGAGTGGTGGTCGAAGACGCCACCGAGCGCCGCTGTACCGGCGAGCGCTGCCGCCGTGACGGCTACCGCTGCGACGAGCATTCCGCGTCTTCGCCGCCGTTGCCGCACCTGTCTTCTGCGACCGGACAAAGCCACACCTCATTTCTGTGGGGGAGTTGTGGTTGGCCGGAAGTGTGCCAGAACGGATGCACGAACTGACAGGGCCGCTTTGCGCGGAGAACGGGAGTGTGCACTTCAGAAAAGCGCACGGGAACAATTGGCGCAGACCCCAAGTCCCGTTCGCGAGCGGCGATCTGACGGCACGACAGCCAAAGGTCCATTCCAATGAACGACAAAGCCGAGAGGTATTACTTAGAAAGATCGTTATCATGGAATGAGTAACTCCACTTGTGTGCAATTGCACAGCGTGTCGGTGCTATCACCCAAGATCACCTTCCTGGGGGAATCCGTTTAGGCAAACCCAAGGCGGGCTTATGGAACCGCCGATGACCCGTTGCAGGTAATCGGCTACAGCGAGGCACGTCGATCAGCTCGTCGCCCGTACGGCTTCTCTGATCAGAGCGGCGACCCGCGTGGGCTCGGACAGGACCACGGCGTGGGAGGCGTGCGGGAGTTCGACGACGACCGCTCCCGCCCGTGCGGCTCCGAACCGCTGGACCTCGGGGCTGATCGCTCGGTCCGCCCCGGCCACCAGGGCCCAGGACGGTTTCGTGCGCCAAGCCGCCGCTGACGCGCCCTCGGTGAACGCGCCCGCGGCGAGGGGGCGTTGGGCCGTCGCCAGGACCCCGGCTACGTCCTCGGGCACGTCCGCCGCGAAGACGCTGGGATACGCCGCCTCCTCGATGGTGACCTCGACCCCGAAGTCGCCGTCGAGGAGCGGGTACGTCCACTTCTTAAGGCTGCCCGTCAGCAAGGACTCGGGGAAGCTGCCGTCGAGTTCGCCGAGGCTCTCGCCCTCGTGGGGCACGTAGGCGGCCACGTAGACGAGCCCCACGACGTTCTCGGCGACGCCGGCCACGGTGATCAGCGCACCGCCGTACGAGTGGCCCACGAGGATGGCGGGGCCCTCGATCTGCGCCAGGACCGAAGCGAGGTAGGCGGCGTCAGACGTCAGGCCCCGCAGCGGGTTCGACGGAGCGACCACCGCGATCCCACTGCTCCGCAGTTCCGAGATGACGCCTATCCAGCCGGTCGCGTCGGCGAAGGCGCCGTGCACGAGAACGACGGTGGGGTTGGGCATGCGGGTTCTCTTCTCCGTATCGGGCCATGATGTGAGGCGTCGTCATGACGTCCGGGGTGCCGCCCGGAAGAAGGCAAGAAGTCCGTGCGACTGTTACTCACGGTAGAGGTGTGGAAACGGCAGCTGTTGTCCATGCGTGCAGCCGCGCTGTCATGACAGCGCACACGCGTCTCAGCTCCTTCACCCGTCCTGGGCACCGGCGTTGGCCGGAGCGAAGGCCGAGGTCGCCAGCGCCTGCCACTGGCTGGGGCTCATGCCGTAGGCGCCGCGGAATGTGCGGCTGAAGTGCGAGGGGCTGCTGAAGCCCCAGCGGTGCGCCACCGCGGCCATGGTGATTCTCCGGTGGGAACGGCCCAGTTCGAACCGGCAGAACTCGAGCCTGCGCCGACGTATCCAGTGGCTCACCGTACTGCCGTCGTTCTGGAAGAGTTTCTGCAGGTACCGGACGGAGATGTGGTGGGCGCGTGCGATCGACTCCGGTGACAGGTCCGGGTCCATCAGGTGTTCTTCGATGTGGGCGCGAATGCGGGACAGCATCTCCTTGCCGGCCGCCGACGGGTCGTCGGCCTCGTCATTCGTGTCCGCTTCGAGGAGCTCCATCACCAGGACGGAAAGGAGGTGTACGGCCGTCCGGGCACGCCGGTCCCCGATCGTGGAGCGGCGCAATTCCGCCCTGGCCGCGAGCGCGGTCAGGAAGTCGGACACCAGCGCCCCGATCCCCTCCCCGCCGCGTACGGGGACACCGAGCACCCGGTTCAGTTCCGCCTCCGCCACGCCCAGATAGCAGCGGGGCACCCGGAAGAAGAGCATCTGGCAGTCTTCGTGGAACCGCAGCAGGTGCTGTCGGGTCGGGTCGCAGAAGACCAGGTCGTTCGGTTCCAGCAGGGTCGTGGCACGCCCGTGGACGGCGGTGACGGAGCCACGGATGTGGACGCCGAGGTAGAGGTGGTTCGGGTCGTCGGTGTCCGGCATGGCGGAAAGCATCTGGACCAGCCACCCCGAGCGGGAGGCGGACTCGGCCGGATCGGAGGCCTGCCGGGGCATCTGTTCGGGCACAGGTGACATCAGTGTGGGAGTCATGGGGATTCCTAGCCGTGGGTTGGTGCGGAGCAGGACGGGATTCACGCCCCCGTCGCCGGCTCCTCGGCCAGGAACTTCTCCACCACGGCGTTGAAGGCCGGCGCGTTCTCCAGGAAGGGGAAGTGTGAGCTCGCCACGTCGGAGGCGAAGACGTGCAGGCGTGCGCCGGGAATCCGCTCGGCGACGAAGCGCTGCGAATCGGGGTGCACATGGCTTCCCTCGCAGCCGATCACCAGGGCCGGCACCTCGATCCGGGCCAGCACGTCACGCCAGTCCTGCGCGCAGTGGTCGAACAGCAGCGGTACGCCCGCGTAGGCGGGTGTCGACCTGACCTCCTCGGCGACGAAGGCCAGCATCTCGGGGTCGGGATCGCCGGAGAACATGCCGCGCACGAAGTCGGCGAGAACCGTGTCGCCCTCCGGCCCCGCCAGTGCCGCACCCAGGTACAGCAGCCCCGACACGTCGAAGATGGCACCGCAGTCGCGCTGTTCCCGCTCGGTCATCCAGGGCACGGCGGCGACCGCCGCGGGCTGGTCGACGGCGACGAGGCGCCGGATCCGTCCGGTCCCGTACTGGTCGATGAAGCTCCACCACACCGAGACGCCCATGGACCAGCCCAGTGCGTCGAAACGGGCCAGGCCGAGGTGGTCGACGAGTTCGAGCACGTCGCGCGAGAACCGGGCGATGCGATAGCCGTGACGCGGTTTGCCGGACTTCCCGTGGCCGCGGAAGTCGACGGTGACGACACGGCGGCCGGGCGCCAGCCCCTCGATCTGGTGGCGGAACATCGCCTGCGTCTGCCCCCAGCCGTGCAGCATCACCAGCGGAACACCGTCGCCGCCGCTGTCCTGGTAGGCGAGCCGTACGCCATCCGTCGTGATCAGTTCCTCCATGACCTCTCCCCTGGTCAGAGGCGGCAACTGCCGTTCCCGCCGTCCCGGACATCATCGAATGGGGCTCGCCGCCCGCACCACCGCGAGCTGTAGGAATCGGGCCGCGTATCCTCCTCGCTTTGTCGAAGCGAGGACCGCTCAGGCGGCCCTGTCGTCGCCCGGGTCGAGGAGTTCCTCGATCCGCAGACCGAGGTGCAGGGTGAGCCGGTGGGCGCCGTTGCCGAGGTCCAGTCCGGTGATCTCCTGGATCTGGCGCAGGCGGTAGTGGAGCGAGGTGCGGTGGATGCCCAGCGCGTCCGCGGTCCTGCGGATCGATCCCGCGTGTTCGAGGAAGCAACGCAGCGTCTCCCGCAGGCGGTCGCCGCCATGAGCCTCGCTCAGGGTGCGCAGCGGCTTGGGGACCAGGGACGTGTTCAGGGCGTGCTCGGGGAGTTGCAGCAGCACGGCGAGCTCCCCGAGGAGTTCCCAGTCGCCGACGCTGTTCAGTGAGGGCAGCCGGCGGGCGGCGCGGGCCGCCACGAGAGCCTGTTCGTACGACGTCCATGCGTCGTCCAGGCCGGCGTGCCGCCCACCGACGCCGATCACGGGGTCCGCCGACGGGTCCAGGAAGGTGCGCAGTTCGGCGAGGATGTGAGCGGACTGGGCGGCGACCTCGTCCGGGCCCGGGGGCCGGTCACGGAGCTGGAGCAAAATCGCCCGCTCCTTGCCGATCGCGATGAGACCCTGGGCGGAGCGTGTCTGGCGGAACCCTTCCAACGCCGCCCCCAAGGCGGCCTCCGACAGCCGCACGAGCTCGGTCGCGCAGCTCAGCCGGACCACGGTGACCAGGACGTGCTCCGCCGCCCCGAGCAGCCCCAGCTCCTTGCCGCGCCGACGCGCGGCGTTGCGTGCGGCGACGTCGCCACCGACGAGCGCGAGGGCCAGGTCCCGCTCGTCCGTCTTCCGGTTGTCGGCGGCGATGTGCTCCCCGTACATCTGGGCGGCCATGGCATCCGCGGCATGCCCGATGGCGGCGGTCTCCCGCTCGCGCAGCGTCTTTTCGGGCGCGACCACCACGAGCAGGCCGAGGAGATGCCCGCGTCGGCGCAGCGGCGCCACGTAGCGGGGAAGCAGTCCGAGATCGTCACGGCCGTCGATGAATCCGGGCCTGGACCACTGGGTCACGCCCTGGGCGAGGACGTGGCGGATGGCCGCGTTGTCGGCGCGGCCCTGCAACAGGGTGGTGATGCGCACCGGGTCCTCGTCGCCGAAGTGGCGGCTCGTGCAGATCATGCGGACCAGCGGGTCGTCGACGGCGACGGACCGGCCGAGCCGCTCCGCGAGCTCGTCGACAAGCGCCTGGAGCTCAGGGCTGCCGGGGCGGGCTCGCTCCAGCCGTGCGGTCATGCGCTGTTCCTCTTTCGGCCAAGGGTTCCCGCGGACTTCTCCGTTCCGCAGTTCTTGATCATTTTGAGGAAGCGGCGACGTCGGCACATCGCACGAATCGTCCATTGCCCCGGCACCCTCGTGGGATACGAAGCGACTACTCTCCGCTGTCGCGGTGCTCGGCCAGCCGGGTCAGCTCCCGGCGCGAGGCGACGTCGAGCTTGGTGAAGGCCCGGCGCAGGTGGGAACTCACCGTGTGCGGTGAGAGGGAGAGGTGCTCGGCCACCTGTCGGTTGGTCAGCCCTCCGGCCACGAGCCGTACGACCCGTATCTCCGCGACCGTCAGTTCCGGCCATGCGCTGTCCAGCCCGGCCGTCGAGGGCCGGCGCCGGACGCCGGCGGCCCGCAGGCGCCGGCGCACGCGTACGACGTCCCGCTCGGCGCCCGCTCGCGCGTACAGCGCGAGGGCCTTGTCGAAGTACGGCACCGCCTCGGACCTGCGGGTGGCCGCCAGCTTGCGTCCGGCGTCCTCCAGGGCCGACGCCCGGGCCAGCACCCTGGGGCAGTCGTCGTACAGCCGTACGGCGCGTATGAGCGGGGCGAGGTCGTTGTCGAGGAGGCCCCGGGCGTGCGCGGCGGTAGCGGCCAGGAACGTGAGGCCGGGGTTGAGCACTGCTCGCCGCTCGGCCAGGACGACCGCCTGGGCGGCCCGTTCGTGCGCGCCGGCGCGCAGCGCCAGACGGACGAGCACCGGGGCGTCGGCGGGGTCGATCAAACCGGCGTAGGCGGGCCGGTCCGCGGCGGGCGACGTCATCACCGCGTCGAGTTCGGCCATGGCACGGTCGGGGCGGCCTTCGAAGTCGGCCATGAGCGCCAGCATCCAGGAGCCGAAGTGCCGTACGACGAGTGCGCCGTCGCTCCGCATGCGCCTCGCCTCCGCCGCGTACGCCCGTGCGGCCGCCCGGTCGTCGGTATGGAGGGCGACGCGCAGCATCACGTACCGGAGCGTGACGTCGGCGAGGTTGCCCGGGCCGAGCTCGTCGGTCGGCTCGGACGCGGCCTCGGCGTCGACCCGGGCCTCCGTCAGCCGTCCGGCTTCCAGAAGGATGCGGGAGCGGGTCATGAGCCACATACGGGTGGAGGCCGTCCGGCCCTGCTCCTTGGTGATCCGGATGCCCTCCTGAGCGGCGGCGAGCGCCTGCGCGGTGCGTCCGGTGGTGTGCGACAGGAGAGCGTGCCACAAGGCCTCCGGCACCCACAGCGAGGTGCTGACGCCCAGGGCGTCGGCCAGCGCGGCGGACCGCTCGGCCTGCCGGAACGCCTCGGTCAGGTCCATGCGGTGGAAACTGGCGGCCGAGCGGACGGTCGTCAGCGTGGCCTCCACGGTGCGGTCCCCCGCTGCCGCCGCGCTCTGCCACGCCTCGGCGGCGGCCTCCTCGGCCGCCGCGTGCTCGCCCGACATCGACAGGCTCACAGCGAGCATGGCCAGCAGTTGTCCCCTCGCGGCCACGGAGATCCCGGGCAGGGCCGCCCCGGCGCGAGCCTGTCTCACCGCCTCGCAGAAGTCGAACGGCACTGCCAGGCGTGCCAGGGCCAGGCGGATGCGCGCCTCGTCCTCGGGCCCGAGAGTGCCGGCCGCCAGGGCGGAGGATCCCAGTTCACGCGCCTGGGCGGCCCGGCCCGTCTGCCAGAGCAGCGGGATCGTCCCGGCGATGACCCGCGGCCGCTCCACGGCGTCCACCGGGGTGAGTTCCAGGGCCTTGAGGCTGCGTTCCGCGGCCGGTCCTGGAGCGGTGGCCGCGAGTTCCGCCGCGGCGGTGCGCAGCCGTTCGGCCTCCGCCGCGTCTCCCCGGCCCGCTGTCCCCGCCGACGGCGCCGGACGATCGGCGGGAAGGGCCGCGCTTCCCGGCGGCAGCCCGGCGGCCTTACGGTGAAGGGCCTGACGCAGGGACGGGGGAAGCGCGGCTTCGACCGCCTCACGGATCAGGTCGTGGCGGAAGGTGAGGCGATCGCCGCTCTCGGCGAGCAGATCGGCGTCGAGGGACTCCCGTACCGCTGTGATGAGCGCCGCCGAGGACCGGCCCAGCAGTTCGGCCAGCACCGCCACGGTGACCGGGCCGCCCACGGCGGCCGCCGTCCGCACCAGCTCCCGCGCCTCACCGGACAGCTCATCGAGGCGGCGCACGACAGAGGGGAGTTCCCGTGGGACGGGAACTCCGGCCGACAGCCCGGCCGTGCCGTTGTCGATCGTCACCGCCTCCTCGAGCAGCGAGCCGAGCAGCTCGACCAGCAGTTGGGGCACCCCTTGGGCGCGGTGGGCGAGATGGAGGACGTCCGGCCCGGCGGGGGCGCCCAGGACGTCCTCGGTGATCCGTGCGACCGCCCGGTCCCCGAGCGCTCCCAGTACCAGCTCGTGTGCGCCCGCCTGACGGATCCTGTCCAGGGTCGTACGCACTCCCGGCGACACGCTGCCGCCGCGCACGGCGACCAGCCACAGGATCGGGTGTGAGGAGAGTCCCGCCGCGAGGGTGTGGAAGCTGAGCAGGGTCAGGTCGTCACACCACTGGAGGTCGTCCAGGACGACGAGCAGGGGGCCCCTGCGCGCCGTCTCCCGCAGGCGCTCCCCCATCTCCTGAAGCAGCCAGAACCGCTGGCCGGGTGTCGTGGCGAGATCCCGGAGACGCTGGGCGCCCGACAGGGGTTCCTCGCCGCCGAGTACGCCTTCGAGGAGCGGGCCGAGCGGTACGAACTGTTCGTCGGGTGCCGCCGCCCCCTCGAACACCCGCGTCCCGCGCCGCCTCGCGGCTGCCGCGGCCTCCGCGAGGATCCTGGACCTGCCGATACCGGCGGGGCCCGCGACCCGGACGATCCCGCCTTCGCCCCGGTGGAGCGCGTCGAGCCGCGCCTCGATGAACGCCATTTCGGTGTCCCTGCCGCGCAGGGGTACCCACGGGCCGTCGCGCTCCTCGCGAGCGGTCCTCGTCGTCACTTGGTTCACGCTCACTCCGCCGGCCTGGGCCGCACGGAACGGGCTCGGTCCTCATGCGGTACGGCGGAACAGTATGAACCATATGAGCGGAACCGTACGAACCAAATGAACTGTTCCGCCGTCGTGCGGCCTGCGGCCCGTCTCAGTCGAAGCGCAGGTCGGCGAGTTGCCGTTCGAGGGCCGTGACGTCGTCCTCGGGCTCCTCCGCGACCGGGCGCGCCGCCATGAGCGCGGCGAGTTCGGCGGCCGCCCGGCGGATGCGGCCGGGCAGCCCGTCGGTGTACTCGTCCCCACCCGAGCCCCAGTCCTCGGACGCCGCGAACACGGCGGTGGGGACGGCGACCGCACGGAGATGGGCGAAGAGCGGACGCAAGGCGTGCTCCAGGACCAGCGAATGGCGGGCGGTACCGCCCGCCGCCGCGATCAGGACCGGCTTCCCGGTGATGCCATCCGGATCGATCACGTCGAAGAAGGACTTGAACAGACCACTGTAGGAAGCCGCGAACACGGGAGTCACGACGATCAAACCGTCGGCCGCCGTCACCGCCTCGATCGCGGCGCTCAACCGTGGCGGCGGGAATCCCGTCACGAGGTGGTTGGCGATGTCCCCGGCCAGTTCGCGCAGCTCCACCACGACGGTGGACGCCGTCTGCCCCCGGGCGGCCAGTTCGTCGCGGGCCGACTCGGCCAGCCGGTCGGCGAGCAGCCGGGTGGAAGAGGGGGTGCTCAGCCCCGCGGAGACGACGGTCAGCTTCACGCGGCGGACACCTCTCGGACGGCTCGCAGGGACGCGTGCGTGGGAGCCTGCGGCACGTCGGCCGGACGCCCCTTCGCGAATTCCCTCCGCAGCACGGGCACGACCTCTTCGCCGAGGAGGTCGAGCTGTTCCAGGACGGTCTTCAGGGGCAGGCCCGCGTGGTCCATCAGGAACAGCTGACGCTGATAGTCGCCGACCGACTCCCGGAACGACAGAGTCCGCTCGATGACCTGCTGGGGAGAGCCCACGGTCAGCGGGGTCTGCTCGGTGAACTCCTCGAGCGACGGGCCGTGGCCGTACACCGGCGCGTTGTCGAAGTAGGGACGGAATTCCCGTATGGCGTCCTGGGAGTTCTTGCGCATGAAGACCTGCCCTCCCAGGCCGACGACGGCATCCTCCGGCCGGCCGTGACCGTGATGCGCGAACCGGCGCCGGTACAACTGCACCATGCGCCGGGTGTGGTCGGCCGGCCAGAAGATGTTGTTGTGGAAGAAGCCGTCGCCGTAGAAGGCGGCCTGCTCCGCGATCTCGGGGGATCTGATGGATCCGTGCCAGACGAAGGGCGGGACGCCGTCCAGGGGCCGCGGTGTCGAAGTGAAGGCCTGGAGCGGCGTACGGAACGTGCCCTCCCAGTCCACGACGTCCTCGCGCCACAGCCGGCGCAGCAGTGCGTAGTTCTCCTTGGCGAGGTTGATGCCCTGGCGGATGTCCTGGCCGAACCATGGGTACACCGGGCCGGTGTTGCCGCGCCCCAGCATGAGGTCGACCCGGCCGTCGGCCAGGTGCTGGAGCATCGCGAAGTCCTCGGCGATCTTCACCGGGTCGTTGGTGGTGATCAGCGTCGTGGACGTGGACAGGATCAGTTTCTCGGTGCGGGCCGCGATGTGGCCGAGCAGGGTGGTCGGCGACGACGGCACGAACGGCGGGTTGTGGTGCTCGCCGGTGGCGAAGACGTCGAGGCCGACCTCCTCGGCCTTGAGCGCGATGGCGACCATCGCCTTGATGCGCTCGTTTTCGGTCGGCGTGCGACCGTCGGTGGGGTCGGGGGTGAGGTCCCCGACGGTGAAGATGCCGAACTGCATGGGGTGTCTGCTCTCCTGAGCTCATCCGGTTCCCGCGCCGGGAACCGGGGGGCGGGGGTGACGCCGGGGAGCTCCGGTGTCACCCCGGCAGGTCAACGGTGCGGCGTCACTTCGCCAGGAAGGCGAGGAGGGCCGTGTTGACCTCCTCGGCGTGGGTCCACAGCAGACCGTGCGGGGCACCCTCGATCTCGACGTAGTCGGCCGACACAAGCGCCTTGTGGAAGAGGCGCGCGGTGCCTTCGGCCGGCAGGATGCGGTCGGCGGTGCCGTGCAGGATCAGGGCCGGGACGTCGACGGCGGGGATGTCGGCGCGGAAGTCGGTGTACCAGGTCGCCGGCGCGGCGGACGCGGCGAAGGAGCCGCCGCGGGCCGCGGTGTTCCAGCTGTTGCGGACGGCCTCCTCGCTGATGCGGGTGCCCAGGTTCTCGTCGAGGTTGTAGAAGTCGTTGAAGAAGGCCGTGTAATAGGCGTAGCGGTCGGCCTTGACCGCGGCGACGACGCCGTCGAAGAACTCCTGCGGGGCGACGCCCTGCGGGTTGTCGTCGCTCTTGAGCAGGCAGGGTTCCAGCGAGGCCAGGAAGGCGGCCTTGGCGACCCGGCCCGAGCCGTAGGCGGAGAGGTAGCGGGCGACCTCGCCGGTGCCCATGGAGAAGCCGACGAGGACGGCGTCGTGCAGGTCGAGGGTCTCCATCACGGTGTTCAGATCGGCGGCGAAGGTGTCGTAGTCGTATCCGGTGGTCGGCTGCGAGGACTGCCCGAAGCCTCGGCGGTCGTAGGTGATCACGCGGTAGCCGGCGTCGAGCAGGGCCGCGCTCTGGCGCTCCCAGGAGTGGCCGTCGAGCGGGAAGCCGTGGATGAGGACGACCGGCTGCCCAGCTCCCTGGTCTTCGAAGTACAGCTCGACGGGGTTGGTGTTCTCCTGGCCCACGGTGATGTACGGCATGGGGGCGGTTCCTCGATTCGGGTCGACTGGTCCGCGCGTCGAAGCGGCGTGGTATGCCCGTCACGCTAGGGCCGGCCCCGCACCCGCTGTTGTCCTCCCGCGCACCACACCTTGCACGGGGGCGCAGAGGTTGCTCAGCCGCCGGTGGCTGTCGCGGTGTGGTCTTCCGCGAGGACGATCCGGGCCAGGTGGACCCTGGAGCGCACCGCGAGCTTGCGGTAGATCGACGTCAGATGGGTGTTGACCGTGTGCGGGGAGACGACGAGAGTCTGCGCGGCCGACCGGTTGGTGTGACCCTCGGCGATCAGCCGGGCCACCTTGCGTTCCGAGGCCGTGAGTGCCTCCCAGCCCTGGTCGGCGCGGGGCCGCAGGCGTCCGGTGCGCCGGCCCGGGCGGTTTGTGGCCCGTTCCAGATCGGCCCGCACCCGGTCGGCCTCGGCGTCGGCCCCCGCCTGGGTGTACAGGTCGTACGCCCTGGTCAGAGCAGGTGTCGCAGTGGCGTCGCCCACGGTCAGCAACGCGCGCCCGAGGTCGGCGGACGCGGCGGCGAGGGGCAGGGGCCGGGGGCCGGTGAGGAGGATGCGGACCGCACGCTCCAGGAGTTGGTGGTCGTCCCTCACCAGGGCGGCCGCGTGGGCGGCGGTCCCCCGGGCGGTCGGTACGGCGGGGTTGCGGGCGGCATGTTCGCCGGCCTGGGCCGCGAGATCCTCGGCCAGTTGCCGGTCCCCGCCGTTCAGGGCGATGCGCACTGCCCGGGCGACATGAGGGCGCAGGAGCCGCCACCGCAGGAAGGGGTGGTCCCGTTGCACGGAGCGGATCCGTTCGGCCGCGGCCGCGTGGTCGCCGTCGGTGTCGGCGATGACGGCCTCGAAGTACTGGTGCGCGGCGTGGTTGCCCGTGTTCGGCCGGTCGGCCAGGGTCGCTCTCACGACATCCAGGTGTTCGCGGGCGGCGTCGCGGTCACCACGCAGCAACGCGAGGAGACCGCGGTTGACACGGATGTTGACCAGGTTGCCGGGCACGTGAAGGTCCGCTTCGAGCCGCTCGGCGGTGACGAAGCCGGCGTCGGCGTCGTCGAGCCTGCCCTGTCCCATGTTCAGGTTCGCCTGGGCCCAGATCAGCATCGCGGGGCGCAAGGGAGCGTCACCGGCCGTCCGGAGCAGCCGGGCTACGGTGGCGAAGTCGTCCAGGTGGATCCGTGCGACGGCCTCCTCGGGAAGGAAGGCCGTGTCGAACACGCTCAGCGCCGTGTGGTGTTCGACGGCGGCGGCGCAGTCGCCCGCGTTGAGGGCGGTCTCGCCGAGACCCCACAGCGCGAGGACACGGGCCTCGCGGTCACCGGCGCGCTCCGCCTCGGCGAGCGCCTGTTCACCGCTCTCGCGAGCGGACCCCAGGTCGCGGCCGCGGGAGCGGGCCAGGGCCTGCCGGGCGGTGAGCCGGGCCCGGGTGGCCGGGTCGGTGACGGCTGCCAGCGCCGCCGTCGAGCGGCGGGTCAGCTCGTGGATGTCGTCGAGGTGCCACAGCGCGTCGCCCAGTGCGCACTGCAGACGGGCGAAGACGTCCAGGGACGGCTGCCGGGCCAGCAGCGCGTCGCCGGTCTCCCGTGCCTGCGTGTACCGGCCCGCCCGGGTCAGCGCGACGATGGCCCGCTCGCCCACGTCGAACAGCACGGGCGCACGGGGCGGCACGAGTTCCAGGGCCCGCAGCGACAGGTCGGCGGCGAGGTCGGGCATGACGGCGATCACGTCCGTGGCGGCCGCGCCGAGCAGTCCGATCGCCTCCATGTCACCGGGGTCGGCGCTCTTCAGCAGATGGGGGACCGCGTCGACGGAGCTCCGCCCGGCCGCGACGAGCCGGCGTGCGGCCTCCCGGTGCAGCGCCCGGCGTACGGAGGGGGCGAGGTCGGCGTACACGGCCTCCCGAAGCAGGTCGTGGCGGAACAGGAGGCGCTCGCCGTCGTCGTGCAGGAGGGCCGCGGCGATCGCCTCGTCCACCGCGGCGCTGAGTGTGGAGGCGGGCCGGGCACACAGGGCGGCGGCGTCCGCGAGCGAGAACGCGCGGCCCAGAACCGAGCCGATCCGCAGGAAGTGCAGGGTGTCCGGCCGCAGATCGGCCAGTCGGCCGCGCACGCCCAGGACCAGCCGCTCGGGCACGTCTGGCCCGTCCCCGCCCGGCGCCGCGATGCCCGAGAGCATCTCGGTCGCGAGGAAGGGGTTGCCGCCCGCCCCGCCGAGGAGTTCCGCGACCCGCGCCGGCACTCGCGCGCCCAGGACGTCGTGTGCCAGCTCGGCCAGGGCCGCATCGGACAGCGGACGCAGGGCAAGGGTCGTCGCCCGCGGCCACGGCCCGTACAGCTGCGGGTCCTGCCTGCCCGTGAGCAGCCACAGGACCGGGGAGGCACACAGCCGTGCCGGCAGGAGGCCCAGGGCGAACCGGCTCAGCGGATCGGCCCATTGGACGTCGTCGACCGCGATCAGTACGGGCGTGCCCGCCGCGCGCTCCTCGATCAGCTGGGCCAGCCGTTCGACGAGCCAGATGCGCTGGTCGTGGTGGACGGCGAGGTCGGCGAAGTCCTCACGGGCCAGCAGCGGCGTCTCGCCATGCAGCAGGCCCGAAGCCAGTGAGGCCAGCGGTGCCAGTTCGTGCAGCTCCTCGGCGCGTCCATGGCTGACGACGAAACCGTGGGCCCGGGCGAGCAAGACCGCTTCCCGCAGCAGTACGGTCTTGCCGATGCCGGGCTCGCCCAACAGGAGCGCGACCGCTCCTGCCCCGCCGCGGCGCACCGCCTCGACCAGGGCGCGCAGCTGTTCCAGCTCGGCTTCGCGGCCCCGCAGCCCGGGCCGGCTGACCCCCGCGCTCGCCGGCGCCGCCACGCGTGGCGCCTCGGCCCGGTCGGCGCTCATCCCTTGACCGATCCGGCGAGCAGTCCCCGTGCGAAGTGCCGCCGCAGGGCGAAGAAGACAAGCAGCGGGACGAGCGCCGCCACGAAGGCTCCCGCGGTGAGCCGCTGCCATTCGTTGCCGTACGTCCCGGCCAGGCTCGCCACTCTGACCGTCATCGGCGCGGTCTCGGCCGTTCCGCCCGACAGGGTCAGTGCCACCAGGAGGTCGTTCCACACCCAGATGAACTGGATGAGGGCGAAGGTCGCCAGGGCCGGGCGGCTCAGCGGCAGCACGATCCGCAGCAGCAGCGTCGCGTGCGACGCGCCGTCGACACGGGCGGCCTCGATCAGCTCCCGGGGCAGTCCGGCAAGGAAGTTGTGCAGGAGGAACACCGCGAACGGCAGCGCGAAGGCCGTGTGGGCGAACCAGACCTGGGCAAAACGCGCGGGACCGGTGAGGTGCCACGCGGGCAGGAACAGCCAGCCCCGGGAGAAGAGCTTCAGGAGAGGGACGAGCGCCATCTGGAGCGGCACGGCCTGGAGCGCGAAGATGCCGATGACGAGCGCGTCGCGCCCCCTGAAGTCGATCCAGGCCAGGGCGTAGGCCGCGAAGAAGGCCACCACGAGCGGGAACAGCACCGAGGGGAGGGCGATGACGACGGAGTTGACGAAGTACTCCGCGAGGCGCCCCGACCCGTTCCCGCCGCCGGACAGCACCTCGCCGTAATTGTCGAGCGTGAGGTGCGGCGCACCGAACACGGTCCACCAGCCCGTCGTCTTGATCTCCTGCTCGGGGCGGAACGAGGAGAGCAGGAGAGCGAGGGCCGGGGTCGTCCACAGGACCGCGATCACCACGGCGAGCAGCGTGAAGGCGCGGGAGGCCAGACGCTCCCGCACTCCCCTCACCCCGTCCTCCGCCGCGCCCGGACCTGGTAGGCGACGAAGGGGGTGACGAGGACGAAGAGGAGAACGGCAAGCGCCGCGCCGTGGCCCGTTTCGCCGTAGCGGAAGGCCTGCTCGTACATGTCGTGGGCGATGACGTCCGTGTCGAACTGCCCGCCGGTCATGGTCTTGACGATGTCGAAGGCCTTGAAGGCGCCGATCGCCTGGGCGAGGACCACGACGGTCAGCGTGGGTCTGATCGAGGGCACGGTGATCCGCCAGAAGATCTGCCGGGCGCGGGCACCGTCGAGCCGGGCCGCCTCGATCAGCTCAGCGGGAACGGCCCTGATCGCGCCGGCCAGCAGGACGGCCGCGAAGCCCGCCTGTGTCCACACCATCACCACGATGAGGAACAGGACGTTCCAGGGTGGGTCGGCGAGCCATTGGCACGGTTCGCCGCCGAACGCGACGACGAGTTCGTTGAGCAGCCCGATCTGCCCGGCTCGCGTGGGGCGGTAGGCGTAGACGAACTTCCAGACGACACCCGCGCCGACGAAGGAGATCGCCATCGGCGCCAGGAGGAGGGACAGCGCGAACGCTTCGAACCGCGACCGCACGACCGCCGCCGCGTACAGGAGACCGACCGCGGTCGCCGTCAGCGGCACGAGCACCACCCACGCCACCGTGTTGCGCAGCGCCACCAGTGCCCGGGGGTCGGTGAGCAGCCACCGGTAGTTGTCCCACCCGGCCCACGCCTCTCCCCCACGGTCGGTGAACGACAGCATCAGGGTGCGCAGAGCGGGCAGTAGCAGACCGGCCATGAGCAGCAGCAGCGCGGGGGTCAGCAGGATCAGGGCCGCGGACCTCCCGCGTACCGGCCCCCGGTGCAGCGCCAGCAGGATCAGGCAGACCACCGCCGCGAAGGCGGCGATGCCCTGGAGCAGGTACAGCAGCTTGGGTTGCTGGGCGACGGAGTCGAACGACATCAGCGGCTCGGCCAGGACCGTTCGATGGAGTCGGCGACCTGCCGGGTGGGTGCGCCGCCGATCCAGTCGACGGCCCCCTTCCAGAACGTCCCGGCGCCGACCGACGCAGGCATCAGGTCCGAACCGTCGAACCTGAACTGTGTCCTGGGGTCCTGGAGCAGCTGGATCGACAGCCTGTCGACCGGGGTCGCGGCGTTCGCGGGATCCACGCCTCTGTTCGCCGAGACGAAGGGGCCCTTCTTCATGCGGGCGTTCGCGAAGTCAGCGGAGGCCAGATACTCCTGGAACGCCCGCACTTCGGGGCGGTCGGCGAACGCCGCGGTGAACACACCGCCGCCCAGTACGGGGTGGGCGACCGGCTCGGCCCCGGGCAGGAGGAAGGCGTAGACGTCCTTGTCCGGACCGATCGTCGTTCCCTTCGGCCACAGATCGGCGTAGAAGGAGGCCTGATGGTGCATCGCGCAGTCGCCGGAGAGAATCGGTGTGCCGGCTTCCTGGTAGGAGATCGATGCCATCGACCGGGCCGGGCCGAAACCGCCGTTGGCGTAGCGGTCGTTCTTGAGGAGGGATCCCACGGTGTCCATGGCCCGGATCACGCGCGGGTCGTTGAAGGGGATCTTGTGGGCGACCCACTGGTCGTAGACGTCTGTGCCCTGCTGGCGCAGCAGGACATCCTCGATCCAGTCCGTCACGGGCCAGCCGGTCGCCTCGGCGGACTCCACTCCCGCGCACCACGGCTTGACACCCGACGCCGCTGCCTTCTCCGTCACCGCCATCAGCTCGGACCACGTGCGGGGAACGCTCAGTCCCCTGTCACGGAAGAACTTCGGGGAGTACCAGACGAACGACTTCACATTCGCGACCAGCGGCGTGCCGTAGAGGGTGCCGTCCACGGTCGCGTACCCGGTCCAGTCAGCCGACCAGCCCTGCTTCGCGAGGGCCACGACACCGGCGCTCGCGGGCTTGAGTCTGCCCGCCCGCGCGAAGCGTTCCAGGAGGCCGGGCTGAGGGAAGAACGCCATGTCGGGCTCGTTTCCGGCGTCGACCCGAAGCTGGATCTGGGTCTCGAACTCTCCGTCGCCCTCGTACCGGACGGCGATCCCCGTGCAGTGCGTGAAGTCCGCCCACGTCTCTTCGAACAGGTCGGCCTCGCGGTCCCGGTTCTCCGCGTAGACGGTGACCTTGGTGGCGGGGTGCTTGCCGTATCGGGCGTACGGGGCGCAGTCCGCGGTGGGGTGTGACCGCGAAGCGCTGTCCTGGGGAACAGCGCAGGCGGCGGCAAGGGCGGCAACGGCGATGACGGCGAGCGCGGTCCTCGCGCCGAACCTCATGGGTGGTTCTCCTCCGATCGCCCGCCGAGGCTCTCGGGGGCGATCAGAAGTTACCAGCGCTCGAACAATATCGACTAATCGTTCTAGTCGGCCTGATCGTGCCCGTGGGCGGTGGACCGGATGGCGTCCTGGATCAGCTCCACCACGGCCTCGGGCCGGGCCAGCATGACCAGGTGGGAGGAGTCGACTTCCACGGTGGTCATGCCGGCGCGCTCGTAGCCGTAGCGCTCCACATCGGGGTTGATCGTGCGGTCGCGGGAGGCCACCAAGCCCCACGAGGGCTTGGTCTTCCACGCGGCGACCGGCGCCGCCTCGGTGAAGGCGCGTGCGGCCAAGGGGCGCTGGGAGACGGCGAGCACCGCGGCGAGGCCGGGCTCGACGTCCGCGGCGAACAGGGCGGGGAACCGGTCGACCGCCACCGAGACGTCTGTGCCCGTCTCCGCGGTGCCGGCCACGGGGAAGGGGGTGTGGACGAGCGCGTCGGCGAGTCCGGAGTCGGGGAAGCGGCCCTGCAGTTCGCCCAGGCTCTCGCCCTCCTCCAGTGCGTATCCCGCCACGTACACCAGGGCGCGGACATTGTCCTGCGTCCCGGCGAGGGTGATGACGGCGCCGCCGTAGGAGTGCCCCACCAGGATCACGGGGCCGTCGATGGCACGGACCACCGAGGCGATGTACGCGGCGTCCTCGACGAGGCCGCGGTTGGGCACCGCCGGGGCCACCACCTCCACGTCGGCGGCGATCAGGTCGGGGATGACGCGGGCGAAGCTGGAGGCGTCGGCGAAGGCGCCGTGGACCAGGACGACGGTGGGGCGGGCGGGTCGGGACATGCGGGAACTCCTCTGGGTGGGGAAGGGGTGGTGTGGTGTGTCACAGACCGAAGCGGGCACGGCGTTCCTCGGGCACGAGGTCTGCGTAGTCGGGATGCTTGGCGATCCAGGCCCGGATGAAGGGGCAGTACGGCAGGACGCGCAGCCCGCGGGCCCGGGCGCCGTCCAGGGCCCCGCGGGCGAGCAGGCCGCCCAGGCCCCGGCCGGCGAACCGGCTGTCGATCTCGGTATGGATGAAGGCGATCTCGCCCTCCGAGAGGTGGTACTCGGCGAAGCCCGCACTCTCGGTGCCGTCGTCGCCGGCGAGGATCTCGTACCGGGACCTCTGGGGCCGGTCCGTCACCTGCGGTTCCATGGGTGCTCCTGTGCGGTCGCGGTGTGCGGTGGCGGTGGGTGCGGTCACAGCGTGCGGCGCACGCCCGCCTGGCGTTCGAGGTTGCGCAGCTGGACGCCCAGGTCGCCTTCGACGGCGAGGTGGGCGGGGCCGCTGCGGCCGATGGGCAGGACCTGCTCGCTGCGCATGTCCTCGAGCATCAGGGCGAAGGCCGTGTACATCGCGACGAGCGCCACCACGAGGCCCAGCGCACCCGATGTGCGGGTCAGCCACTCGGCGCCCGTGATGCCCGCGAGGCCGGTGGCCGCCCAGCGGGGCAGGGAGGCCGCGAGGACGAACCACAGCGCGCGCTTGGGCCGGGTCACGGCGGTCATCAGCGCCCCGAAGCACAGGAGCGCCAGGTTGAACACGCCCAGGACCTGAAGGCCGTCGTCCGCGCCGGTGAGCATGACGAGGGAGTAGGGCAGCCAGCTGCCGGCGAACACCGCCATCAGCGTCGCCGCGATGACGTCACGGGCGCCGAAGGCCAGGACGCTCACCAGGAGTTGGAGGACGAAGGCCGGCAGGACGGTGTAGGCGACGGCGGGGCGGGCCGCCTCGTCGAAGAACCCGAGCTGGAGACAGCCCGTCATCACGGACGCGATGGCGATCGTGAAGAAGCCGAGCGGCATGGGTGAGGCGATGGGGCGCAGGGTGATCCGGGTCATCGACCGGAGGTCCGGCTCGAAACGGCGCCCGGGGAGAACGTCCGGCGGGGGCGCCGGGGTGTCGCCGTCGCCGGCGGCGGGGGTGGCTGCGGTCATCGGGTGGAGCTCTCTTTCAGTGATCGAAGCAGGGGTCGGCGAAGGACGGCGTCGCCCGGGGAACGGAGCCGCGCGCGACGCGCCACCGGCGGTGCTGCTCGGACTCGGCAACGGCCTCGGCCACGGCCGATGCCTGGAGGGCACCGCTCTGGTAGCCGCCGAAGTGGGCCACCGGGCTCCACTGCGGGCTGACCGGCGGGACGGCCTCGTCGAGTCCCTCGTACTCCGCGGTCGCCCAGACGATCCGGCCGCCGACGACGGTGAGCACCGACTCGATGTCGGGGATGACGTCCTCGGGCACCGTGAGGTAGTCGTCGGACAGGATCGCGAGGTCGCCGTAGCAGCCCTGCCGCAGGGTTCCCTTGACGTCCTGCTCGCCGGTGAGCCGCGCTCCCCCACGGGTGTACAGACCGAGGGCGGTCTCCCGGTCGAGCAGGTTCGCGGCCGGGTAGAGCGCGGTGCCGCCGACGGTACGCCCGGTCACGAGCCAGTGGAGTGCCACCCACGGGTTGTACGAGGAGACGCGGGTGGCATCGGTTCCGGCGGCGACGGTCAGGCCCCGGTCGAGCATGGCCCGGACGGGCGGGGTGTGGGCGGCGGCCTCGGCGCCGTAGCGGTCGAGGAACGCGGCGCCCTGGAAGGACATCCGGTTCTGGACCGAGACGGCCCCGCCGAGGGCGGCGATCCGGTCCAGGCTGTCGGTGGAGACGGTCTCGGCGTGGTCGAAGAGCCAGCGGTTGCCGCCGGGGAACAGCCCTTCGGCCGCGAGCCTCTCGAAGACAGCCAGGTCGCGGCGGATCGTCTCGTCGTACGTGGCGTGGAGCCGGAAGCCCCAGCCGTTCTCGAGCAACAGCCGGACCGCCTTCTCGAACTCGGCCTCGTACCCCTCCGCGAGCGCGGGACGGGGCTCGGAGAAGTTCTCGAAGTCGGCGGCCGCCCAGGTCAGGTTCTCGCCCGCGCCGTTGAGGCGGAGCCATTCGTCCCCGTCCCCGGGCTTGACCATCTCGGTCCAGCGCTTCAGGTCGGCGAGCTCCTGCCCGGCCGTCTGCGGAAAGAGGTGGTAGGCGATCCGCAGGGTCAGCTCCCCCGACCTGGCGAGGTCGACGACCGTGGCGTAGTTGTCGGGGAAGTTCTGGAACCCGCCGGCGGCGTCGACCGCGGACGTCAGGCCGAAGCGGTTCAGCTCACGAAGGAAGTGGCGCGTCGATGTCCGCTTGTCGGCCTCGTCGAGAGCCGGTGCCTTGGCCAGGGTCGAGTACAGGACCAGAGCGCTGGGAGCGGCGAGCAGGACGCCGTTGGGTTCGCCGTCCCGCCCCCGGACGATCTGCCCGCCACGGGGATCGGGGGTGTCGCGCGTGAATCCGGCTGCCCGCACCGCGGCCCGGTTCATCAGTGCCGCCTGGTACAGATGCAGGACGAAGACCGGGGTGTCGGGGGCGGCGGCGTTCAGCTCGGCGACGGTCGGCATCCTGCGCTCGGCGAACTGCTCGGCGGTCCAGCCGCCCACCACGCGGATCCACTGCCCTTTGGGGGTGCGGCCGGCCTGCTCGCGCAGCATCGCCAAGGCGTGCCGCAGGGTTCGTACGCCGTCCCAGCGCAGCTCCAGGACGTAGTTCAGGCCGCCCCTGATGACATGCAGGTGCGAGTCGTTCAGGCCGGGGACCACCCGGCGGCCGAGGGCGTCGACGACCCTCGTTCCCGGCCCGACGAGGTGGGCGAGGTCATGGTCGTCACCGAGGGCCGCGACCCGGCCGTCGCGGATGGCGACGGCACGAGCCTCGGGACGGTCCGGGTCACCAGTGAACACCTGGGCGTTGCGGACCAGGAGGTCGGCGTGCTCGGGTTGCCTCCGCGGGGCGGGGACAAGGCCCGCCACCGGCATGCTCGTCGACGGCCCGCTCATGCGAAGGCCTTGCGCAGGGTGGCGATGGCGAGAGCGATGGCGACTTCCGCGCCCTGCGTCTCGCGCAGGGCGTTCAGCATCACGAAGTCGTGGATGACACCGTGCACCCGCAGGGCGGTGACGGGGACGCCGGCGGCGCGGAGCTTCGCCGCGTACGCCTCGCCCTCGTCGCACAGGACGTCTGCTTCGGCGGTGATGACCAGGGCCGGTGGCAGGCCGGTGAGCTGGTCGAGGGAGGCGCGCAGCGGGGAGGCGGTGATCCGGGCGCGCTCGGCCTCGTCGCTCGTGTACTGGTCCCAGAACCATTTCATGGCCTCGCGGCGCAGGAAGTAGCCCTCGCCGAACCGGTGGTAGGAGTCGGTGTCGAAGCGCGCGTCCGTGACCGGGTAGAACAGGACCTGCTGGACGAGCGTGACATCGCCGCGCTGCTTGGCCATGAGGGTGAGGGCGGCGCTCATGTTGCCGCCGACCGAGTCGCCCGCGACGGCGATCCGCGTGCCGTCGAGGTCCTTGTGGTGCCCCTCGCGGGCGACCCACTGGGCGACGCTGTAGTTCTGCTCGATCGCGACGGGATAGCGCGCCTCGGGCGAGAGGTCGTACTCGGGGAACACCACGGCCGCCCGGCTGCCGACGGCGAGTTCGCGGACGAGCCGGTCGTGGGTGTGGGCGTTGCCGAAGACCCAGCCAGCGCCGTGGATGTAGAGGATGACGGGAAGGGGGCCGGCGGCGCCGCTCGGGCGCACGATCCGGGCACGGACGTCGCCGGAGGCGCCGCCCTGGACGGTGATCCACTCCTCATCGACAGCGGGCAGGGGGACACCCGCGCCGCTCTGGACGTCGTCCACGGCCTTGCGGCCCTCGGCGACGGGGATCTGGTAGAGGTAAGGCGGCTGGGCCGTGGCCTCGGCGAACGCCTGGGCTGCGGGTTCGAGGACCGGACGGTTCTTCATGAGGGGTTTCTCCTTCTGGGGACGGCCAAGAGGGGGCGGTCGGAGGCTCGACGGGTCGCCCGTGGGGCGTCGAGGCTCACGTCGGCGGTCGCCGTAGCGCCTTGCCCGGTACGCAGGCACGGAGCGCTCCCCGCCGACCACGACGACGTCGTACGTGTGTCCCTCAGCCCCGCGCCAAAGGCGTGTCCACGAGGTGCTCGGCCAGGAACCACACCTGCGCCTCGCCGGTACGGACGACATCCGAGACGAGGAGGTCGGCGCTGCCCTCGTCGCCCTCTTTGGAGAGCCGGGCGGCGGCGTCCCGGGAGTCGATCAGGATCCGCTCGTGCGCGTCGAGGAGCCGCGACAGCATGACGGGCACCGGCTCGACGCCGTCCGGCGGACGGGGGATCGCCGTCAGCTCCGCGACATGGCGAGGGTCCCCGACGGCGACGCCGCCCAGACTCTGGACCCGCTCGGCCAGCGCGTCCACGATGGCCAGTTGCGCCTCCGCATGCTTGTCCAGCATCAGGTGGAGCGAGTAGAAGGTCGCCCCGCGCATGAGCCAGTGGTGCTTCTTGTAGAGGGAGTAGAGGATCTGCGTGTCGGCCAGGACGCGGTTCAGCCGCTGGCAGCCGTACATGCGGGTGTCGTGGCCGAGACCGATCGGCAACTGCTTGAGCGTGCCGAACGCCTGGGTCTCGGCGCCCTTCTGATGCAGCAGCGGCTGACCGCCGCCGTGCGCGGGCGTGAGGGTGTCCATCGCGTGCTCCTGAGGAGAAAGAGGGTGGAAGGGCCCGGCCGCCCGGTCGGGGGTACGCGGGTGGCCGGACCCGGACTGAGCGGCCCGTGCTGAGCTCTCCGCGCTCAGTACCTGCCGGTGGCGGCGGCGTGCGGGGCCGCGGGGGCCTGCCGGTGCAGGACGAACCGGGTGAGGAGTCCGCTGCCAAGACCGGCGACGAGGGCGAGGGGGGCCCACCACAGCGGGTAGGGCGTGAGACCGAGGGCCGAGTCCAGGGACCAGGCGCCGGGGCCGGTGGCGGCGAGGGCGGTGGCGGTGCCGATGAGGACCAGCGGGTACTCGTATCCGTCGTTCTGCACCCAGAGCCCGTGGCGCCATTTCACGGTGAGCGCGACCGTCATGACCCCGGTGACGCCGGTCGCGGCGAGCGGAGTCAGCAGGCCGGCGGCGAGCAGCAGGCCCGAGCCGATCTGACCGCCGCCCGCCGCCAGGGCGGTGAGGGCACCGCCGCGGAAACCGTCGGCGCGGAACTCCTCGGTGCCGCCCGCCAGTCCCCTGCCGCCCAGGTGCGAGCTGACCTTCTGCACACCGTGGCCGGCGACGAGCAGCCCCACCAGCAGACGCAGGATCAGAATGCCGGTGTCCACCGGGGTCAGCCGGCCGCGTGCGCGCCGATGACACTCTGCGCGTACACGACGCCCAGGCCGTACGCACCGGCGTGGGCCTTGACGATCTCCATGACCGCGCCGTACGACTCCTGCCGCGCCCAGTCGCGCTGCAGCTCCAGAAGTACCTGGACCCAGGTCACGGGCACCGCACCGGCGGCGATCATCCGCTGCAGGGCGTGCTCGTGGGCGGCCGGGCTGACGCCGCCGGAGGCGTCGCTCACGACGTACACCTCATACCCCTGCTCCAGCGCCGAGAGCGCGGGCAGCACCAGGCAGACCTCGGTCCACAGACCCGACAGGATGATCTTCTTGCGCCCGGTCGCCTTGACGGCCGCAACGAGCGCCTCGTCCTCCCAGGCGTTCATGGAGGTCCGATCGATGACCTCGTGCTGGGGGAACACTTCGGCGAGCTGCGGCAGCAGGGGCCCGGAGAACGACTCGGCGGCGACCGTGGTCAGGACTGCCGGTACGTCAAAGGCCTGAGCGGCCTTGGCAAGGCCCACGGTGCTGTTGATGATCGCGGCACGGTCGCCGCTGCCGGTGCCGAAGAACATCTGCGGCTGGTGGTCGACGAAGAGCATGACCGCGTTGTCCGGCGTGAGCAGATCCGAACTGGGGGAAGCCTGAACGTTGTTGACATCAAACACGAGAGGTCCTTTCGCAACCATCGGTAGCGCGCCCGCCGCGCCCGCGGCTCGGCACTGCTTCAAGCTACGAGGGACCCGACCGGCCGTGTTGCCCTCCTGCGCCCAGGACATGGCACGACAGCGCACAACCGTTCAGGGGTGCGCCTTCACCGGCCGCGCACGTCCTCAGCCGATGACCCCGACCGCGTACAGCAGCCCCGCCACGGCGATCAGGGTGCCGATGAGGCGGAAGGCCACCACGTTGGACGCGGTGAAGGTTCGCTTCGCGCTCCGGGTGCCGCCGGTGGTGGCCAGACGGGGGGCGAACAGGGCGAAGACGAGCCCCAGGGCCAGCAGGAAGATTCCTACGAGTATGTGCATCGGCACACCGTTCCGGAGTCAGAAGGAGGGAGGAGGGTGAAGATGAGGGTGGGCGGCCCCTGACGGGACCGCCCACCCGGTGTTCAGCGGCGTTTGTTCCGCATGCGTACGGCCAGGAAGATCGCGACGAGTACCGCCACCGCCACGAAGGCGTAGGGGAACCAGGACGGGCCGTCCGGCCGGTTGCCCTGAGCCAGCGTCACCAGGTCGTTCATCGCGTCACTCTCCTGTTCAGAACGTGTACTTCTTCAGAACGTGTACTTCGCGCTCGCCGAGCACTTTCCGGTGCTGCCGCCGGTGCCCACGCCCTCCGACCCGTCCGTGGCGACGGAGAGCTCCGCGGGACCGAAACCGCAGGCCACCTCGCCGGTCAGACCACTGTCCGCGCTGCCCGACGCGAGGCTCGCGTCGGCGCTGGCGCCGGGAGATCCCACGCCCACGGAGAGGTAGGGGTGGACACTGCCGTCCTCGTTGATGCTGACTCCCCCGCCCAGGCACAGCACGTCGCAGGCCTCGACGCCGAGGTCGAGGGAGAGCAGTCCGCGCGGGTCGATCCGGTTGACCGGGTCGCCCTCCGCGTACAGATAGGGGTTCTTCTCCTGGCCGGACGGGTCGGGCTGGGTGAAGCGGCCGATGTTCGGGTCGTAGTAGCGGGCGCCGAGGTGGTAGAGACCGGTCGGGTCCTGGTGGCCGCCGGCGAAGCGGTACGGCTGCGGGGCCGCCTCCACGATGGTGCGGGAGACGCCGCGCGGACTGTAGGTGTAGGTGTTGACCTTGGCGCCGGACTGGTCGGCCAGGCCGATCACCGAACCGAGCGCGTCGGTCAGGTAGTAGTAGGCCTTGCCCCCGGTCGTCATGGAGTTCAGGGTGCCCCCGGGCTCCCGGTTGAATCCCGTGTCCACGCCGCCGGTGGTCTCCGCCGACAGGCCCAACGGGCCGTTGTGGAAGAGGGTTTGGCCGAGCTTGGTGCGCTCGGACTGGTCGGTCGAGGCGTACTGACCGGCGTAGGTCGTGCCGGCGACGGCGATCGACTTCAGCTGCGAGTAGTCCGACCACTGCTCGGCGGTGCGGGTGGCCTCCGGGGTGGCGGCACCGGCGGTCTCGTTGCCGGCCTTGTCGTACGACCAGTTGGTGGTGGAGCCGTTCTTGCCGGTGATCTGCTGCGCGTCGTTCACGGTGTAGGTGGTGCCGCGCGGGCAGCCCGGGTCGACGCCCTGCGAGGTCAGGTTGCCGGCGAGGTCGTAGCAGTACTGCCAGGAGGCGTTGAGGGCGCTGCCCTTCTCCTCCTTGGCGTAGGAGAAGCGGCCCGCCACGTCATAGGTGTAGGAGGTCTTCAGCCCGGCCAGGACGTCCGTCGCGGTGCGGATCTTCGAGCCGTCGGTCGCGCCCCCGGTGCCGTAGCCATAGCTGTACGTCAGATGGGTGAGGGTGCCCTTGGGCGAGGTGGTCTTGATGGTGGTGGGCCGCCCCGACTTGTCCACGTCCACGCTCTGCACGGTGTTGCCGGGGTAGGTGGTGCTGGTCCGGGCGTCGTTGTTGTTGTACCCGTAGGTCGTCCTGCGGCCCGCCTGGTCCTTCAGCTCCGTCAGCCGGTTGGCCGCGTCCCAGGTGTAGTCGACGACGCCCGAGGGGTCGGTGTAGGTGTCGACGTTGCCGTCGGCGGTGTACGCCAGGACCGTCTGCGACCCGTCGGGCAGGGTCCGGATCGTCTCCCGGGACAACGCGTCGAACTGGTAGGTCTGGACCCCGGTGCGGTCGGTGCGCGAGGTGAGGTTGCCGTCGCCGTCGTAGACGTACACGACGGTGTCGTAGCTGCCGGTGTCGACCTTGGTGACCCGGTCGCGGTTGTCGTAGGTGTAGAGCGTGGTGACGCCCCGGCCGTCCTTGGAGCTGGTGACCCGGCCCAGCGCGTCGTAGCGGTAGGTCACCTTGCCGATCTGGGCGGGCGGCGTCACCGCGTCCAGGTTGCCCTGGGCGTCGTAGTGGAACGACGTCACCGAGTTCTGGGTGCCGCTCATCTTGGTGGTGGCCTTGCAGCGCTGGCCCTGGAAGCCGCCGCAGGTGGGGGTGGCGGGGTTGTAGTCGATGGTCGCCGAGCCGCCGCCGGTGCCGCTCTGCGCCACCGAGGTGGTGTTGCCGGCCGCGTCGTAGCCGTAGTCCGTCTTCTCGCCGTCGGCCGAGGTGGCCGTGGCGGGCACGTCCCGGCCTGCCTTCGTCGACCAGCCCGCCACGGTGGACGTGGCGCCCGTGGGCAGCTTGGCCGAGGTGGGGTTGCCACGGGTGTCCCAGCCGTAGGTGGTGACGTTGCCGCCCTCGCTGCCCACCCCCATCGCGTCCGTCGCGGTCTGCGTCAGATGTCCCTTGTACGTCTTGGACCGCTCATGGCCGAGCGCGTCGATGACCTTCGTGACCTCGCCGTCGCCGTTGTGCTGGAACTTCGTGGTGTGCAACAGCGGGTCGGTCACCGTCGTGGTGCCGGCCGCCAGAGGGCTGGTCGCGTCGTAGGAGTACGTGTACGTGGGGGCGTCGCCGCCGGAGCCGCCGAGCTCGACGAAACGGCGCATCGAGGTCACGCGGTTGGCGGAGTCGTAGGTGAACACCGTCGCCCGGGACTCGGGGGTCGTCACCTTGATCAGACGCCCGTCCTCGTCGTAGCCGTAGGTGGTGGAGTTGTCCTCCGGGTCCCAGGACCGTATGAGGTGACCGCTGGCGGCGTCGGTCTCATAGCGGACCGTCCGGCCGCTGTTGTCCTTCGCCGTCCACAGTGTGGCGCTGGTCCGGACGAGGTCGACGGTGCGCCCGGAGCGCGTCTCGGCCAGCTTGAACCCGGCAGGGCGGCCGTCGGCGTCCGTGTTGGCGGTGACCGTGATGGTCCCCTTGTTGCGGTCGGTGACCTTGGTCAGGGTGCCGTCGGCGCTGTAGGTGTCCTGGGAGCCGGACTTGCGGTCGGTGAGGGTGTAGGTGCCGTCGCCGTTCTTCTTGAGGTCCTTGTCATAACCGTCCGGCGTGGTGAGCGTCCCGTCGGCGTTCTTCGTGAACTTCACGGTCGCACCGGAGGAGTCGTACCAGACCACCTCATTGGTGAACCAGGTCTGGAGCCCGCGCTCGTACCCGGTCCACCAGGGGCCGTCGACCTGGCCATGGGGGGCGTCGAAGGAGTTGTAGGTGCGGGTGAGCTGGAGGGATTCGCCCACGCCCGCGATGTCGAAGTCGGTGGCGGCCAGCATGAGGTTGCCGGTCGAGTAGTCGATGCGCCCCACGAGTGCGTCGGTGATGCGGAAGTCGAAGATCTGGTGCCAGGGCACGTCACCCTGCCCCGTGGGGACGTAGACCATCGTGGAGGAGGGAGTGGCGCCCGCCGTGGGCGAGGTCTGCGGCTCACCCCGCAGCCTGGCCTTCTCGCGGGCCTCCCACAGGCGCTTGCCGGGGTCGGGCGCCGCCTTGCGCTGGTTCTTGGGGGGCTTGTTGGCCCCCACCTTCACCGCGGGCATGGTGGCCCGCGCCTTGCTCTGCCCCCACACCGAGACCGGTGCGGGTGTCGGCCCGGCAGCCACCGCGGGCAGCGCGGACGCGCCGATACCCAGAACGGCGACGGATGCGATCAGCGATCTTCTCGCTGTCGTACGGGCATGCCGAAGAGGCATGCCGAAGGCACGCGGACGCATGATCTTCTCCCCGTGAGACATGTCGCCCCAGTGGCCCCACTGGTCACTGGGAGCGCACACGTTCGCACAGGACCCTCACAGAACGGCGGCCCCTTCCCCGGAAGTTCGCACACAAGCGCTCAGGAACCGGTCCCTCCTCTTCGGCGGACTCCCCGGCCGGAAATCGGACACGAACGGATGTTCCTACCTCGGGTCTCCGTTCCACGCGGCTGCGCAGCGCGGATGCAGGCAATGGATATTGGCTGGAAATTGACGGTGTCGGCTGGGTGTTGACGAGGAGGTTTGGACGGTGGCGTAGAGGTTTTCGGCGGCGCGGCTCCGGCCCTTCTCGCTACCGCCGTACGCGGTGGGCCACCTCCCGCGCGGCCCGCTCGCCCGCGACCTGTCCCGCCACGACTACCCGCAGGCGGGCACCAATGCCCCCTCCCCGCCGCACAGGCGGCGCCTCGCGGCGCCGCATCGACGCCTTCGCGGACACGGACCTTCGCAGAGGTGCCTTCAGTCAGCCGGGGCGGCATCCGCACGCGGCATCAGCGTTCCGGTCGCCACCCAGCAGGCGGGCAGACGGGAGACAGTGCGGCCGTGCCCGATGCGGGGGTCGGCTCCGCTGTAGACCTCAGCATGCCAACCGTGGCCTGCCAGCCACGGCCGCAAGTCGTCCCGGGCGGACCGCCAGTGGGCACCCTGCGACGCGAGCCGTTCGCGGGAGGGCTTGCCCTCCTCCCCCAGCATCACCGCCTCCAGCTGTTCCAGCATGATCCGACTGCCCGGTGCGGACAGCGCGGACAGCTCGGAGAGCAGGGCCTCCACCTCTTCGTCGGAGAGGTACATCAGCAGGCCTTCGACCAGCCAGGCGGTCGGCCGGTCGGGGTCGAAGCCCGCTTCGCGCAGCGCGTCCGGCCAGTTGGCGGTCAAGTCCGCGGCCACTCCGTGGCGTTCACAGGTGGTGGCCAGCCCCGAGTGGGCGATCAGTGCGTCTTTGAAGACCGTCATGTCCGGCAGGTCGAGCTCGTACCACTGTGTTCCGGGCGGGCAGTCCAACCGGAGGGTCCGTCCATCCACACCGGCAGCCAGAGTGACCACTTGGCGGACCCCGGCGCGCATCGCGCTGAGCAGTTCGTCGTCGAAGAACCGAGTGCGTACCGCGAAGTACGTAGGGTATTCGCGCGTGCTGCTGCTCGCTCGGGCGACCATTTCAGACACCTCGGTGAAGGACTGGTCCTCGGCGATCGCTTTCAGCAGTTCCTCGGCGAACGGGTCGTGGAACAGGGCGTCGGGTCGCTGGCTCTCCATCTGCCGCGTCCAGGCGACGACCAGCGCCGTCTGCCCGACGCCTTCGGGGAACTTCAGACCATCGATCATCGAGTTTCTCCCGAGTGAGGGGGTGGGGATGGCTGGGTGGAGTTCGCGGTTCCGGCCTGGGGTCGGCGGAGAAGTGCCGGCACATCAGGCCCCGGGCACATAGCAGTCGGCCCCTCCGCAAGAGGCGAGGAACGCACGCGCCGACGCGATTATCACTGGTTCGAGCCCCCGTGAGCACGAACTCCACGGTATCCATGGGCATGTGTCATCGCAGACCGCCGGGTCTGGGTCCCGGACACGACAGCCTTTCGGGGAACCGGGGAACCCATCTTGGGCGAGCGCCACGACCATCTCGGCCGCGCGGCGGTGTACCAGGCCGGTCCCGTGGAAAGTCCCGCCGCGGTGGACAGCCGTACCGCCTGATCGGCCCATACCAGTGCCGCTGCCCTGCGTGCAGCCGGGCAAGTGTGCCGTACAGGACACGGACGTCAACAGCGGGTGGCCGCCTCGCCTTCCGCGGGCCGTGCGGTTGTCTCGACTACTTCGGGTCGCGGTTGAAGACTGCTTTCGACCAGAAGTAGCCCAGTACGGTGAGGACCAGGCACCAGCCGACGGCGAGCCACCCGTTGTTGCCGATCTCGGTCCCGAGCAGCAGGCCGCGCAGGGTTTCGATGGCCGGGGTGAACGGCTGGTACTCGGCGATCGGCTGGAACCAGCCCGGCATCGCGTCGACCGGCACGAAGGCGCTGGAGATGAGCGGCAGGACGATCAGCGGCAGCGCGTTGTTGCTGGCTGCCTCGGCGTTCGGACTGACCATGCCCATCCCGACCGCGATCCAGGTGAGCGCCAGGGCGACCAGCGCGAGCAGCCCGAACGCCGCCAGCCACTCCAGGGCCGTGGCATCCGCTGACCGGAAGCCGATGGCGACCGCGACCGCACCCACGAGGGCCACACTCATGACCGACTGCAGCACACTGCCGACGACATGCCCGATGAGCACCGAGCCACGGTGGATCGCCATCGTACGGAAGCGGGCGATGATGCCCTCGGTCATGTCGTTGGAGACGGAGACCGCGGTCCCGACCACGGTGCCGCCGATGGTCATCAGCAGGATGCCGGGCACGACGTAGGCGATGTACGCGGAGCGGTCGGCGCCGCCGCCCATGCCCGCGCTCATCACGTCGCCGAATACGTAGACGAAGAGCAGCAGCAGGATGACCGGTGTGAGCAGCAGGTTGAGGGTGAGGGACGGGTAGCGGCGCGCGTGCAGGAGGTTGCGGCGCAGCATCGTGGACGAGTCGCGGACGGCGAGGGCCAGGGAGCTCATCGGGCACCCTCCTTGGGGTGGTGGGACTGCTTCGGATGGTCGGAGCCGGTCAGGGCGAAGAAGACGTCGTCGAGGTCGGGGGTGTGCACGGTGAGTTCATCGGCCTCGACGCCGATCGCGTCCAGCCAGTCGAGGATGGATCGCAGCTCGCGCTGGGTGCCGTCGCTGGGGATCCGCAACGACAGCGCCTCGTCGTCGCGGGTGACCTCGCGCAGGGCGAGGGCGGCACTCCGGTAGGTGGACGGGTCGGTGAAGCGCAGCCGCACGTGGCCGCCCGGGATGAGCCGCTTCAGCTCCTCCGCCGTGCCCTCAGCAGCGATCCCGCCGTCGTTCAGCACCGCGATACGGTCGGCGAGCTCGTCGGCTTCGTCCAGGTACTGCGTGGTGAGGAAGACCGTCACGCCCTCGGCGACCAACTCGCGGATGATGCTCCACATGTTGTGGCGGGAGCGCGGGTCGAGGCCGGTGGTCGGCTCGTCGAGGAAGATGATCCGCGGGTCGCCGACCAGGGTCATGGCGATGTCCAGGCGGCGTTTCATGCCGCCGGAGTAGGTGGAGGCGGGCTTCTTCGCGGCCTCCGTGAGATCGAAGCGCTCCAGGAGTGCGGCAGTGACTCGGCGTCCCTCCCGCCTGGAGAGGTGGTGCAGGTCCGCCATGAGAAGCATGTTCTCCTCACCGGTGATCAGCCCGTCGACCGCCGAGAACTGGCCGGTCACACCGATCGCGGCACGCACCCCGTCCGGTGACGTGGCGATGTCGTGTCCCGCGACCCGCACCTGCCCGCCGTCGGCGCCGATGAGCGTGGAGAGGATCTTCACGACGGTGGTCTTGCCCGCGCCGTTCGGCCCGAGGAGCGCGAAGACGGACCCGGCCGGTATGTGGAGGTCGATGCCGTCGAGCACGGTCTTGTCTCCGTAGGACTTGCGCAGACCGACGGCGGAGACCGCGGCGGGCGACTGCGCACCTCCGCTTCCGATAGTCGTGCGCATGACAGATGAAGGCATGGAGCCCTCCCGTTCGAGGGGTGAAGTGACAGCGGTGGTGGGTGGGTGCGCGGCGCCGGTGTTCAGCCGCGGGCGCGGCGGACGTCGATGTTGCCGTAGCGGGTGCGGGCGCGGACCTGGACGGTGTCCTCGGTCTCTTCCGGGCTCTCGGACGCGGTGAGCGTGTTGCGCACCTGTCCGGCGTTCGAGCTGACGTCGAGCCAGGCGGCGGTGCCCTCGCGGATGCCGATCTCGATGGCACCGTAGGAGGTCTCCAACTGGACGTCCCCGCGCGCCACTTCGCCCACACGCAGGGTGCCGTGGGCGGTGGTGGCGGTGACCGAGTCCTCGGCGCGCCGGATCTCGATGTCACCGTTGGCGCCGCTGACGCGCAGCTCGCCGGTCGCGGCGTCGACGGTCGTGGTGCCGTGCGAGTTCTTCAGCACGGCCGAGCCGTCGACGAGGCCGACGCGCAGACTGCCGGAGCTGGTGGTGATCTCGGCCTCACCCTCGACGCGCTCGACGGTGATCGAGCCGTGCGAGGCCTTCACATGCAGCGGCCCGGTCGTGTCCAGACGCACGTCGCCGGACGAGGTCTTCACGCGGACCTCGCCGAGCCGCCCCTCCCCCAGCACCTGGGCCCAGGCGCCGGTCATGTCGACGCGCGAGCCCGTGGGCAGCTCGACCGTGACGTCGACGGTGCCCGTACGGCCAAGGCCGAAGAGATTGCCCTTGGGCGTCCGGATGGTCAGTGCGCCGCTCGCACAGGCGACCTCGGTCTGCTCGGCCGCCCGTACGTCCTGGTCCCGCTTCGGGTCGCGGGGCCGCACCTCGACGACGGTGTCGGAGCGGCCGCCCGCGGTGAACTGGATGGAACCGGCCTCCACGTGCGCGGTGGCCGAGATCGGTTCGGGAGTGTCGAAGGAAGGCATGGCTGTCCCGTCCTCTTGGGTCTTCGGGGCGTTCCCGCTGGCGGGAGACGTGATGGGGTGACGTGGCGAACTGCGGCGGAGCGGGTGCGGCTAGCGCACCCAGCCCGTAAAGCTCTGTCCTACGGTCTGGGCCTTCTCCGCCGTACGCGTCCGTGCACCGCCGTCGACCGCGGCCGATACCGCCCGCACCAGCCACGCGTTGACCGAGAGCCCCTCACGGCCCGCGGCCTCCTCGGCGCGCGACTTCAGGTGGGCCGGCAGACGCAGATTGACGCGGGCGGTGCCACCGTCGTCGCCGTCGCCGGGCGCCTGCGCCTGCGCCGCAAACGGTTCAGCGGGTGGGGCCGGGGCCACCGGAGCAGGGCGGTCGGTGGACGGCAGCGTGACCACGAAGTCGGGATCGAGACCGCGCAACCGTACGTCGACGGAGCCGGGGGCGAGGTCACGGGTGATCTCGTCCATCGCGGCGGAAAGCACGTTGAGCATGACCAACCGGGTCGCCGATTCCAGCGGAGCGGTCAGCCGCTCCGCCAGCGCGCGAGCGTCTTGCCCGCCCGCTTCGGCGGCCACCGCGAGTTCACGGCGAAGGGTCTCGACATACGGGGTGAGGTCCATAACGCCATGATGGCACCACAGTGATGCCACATGCAAGCGCTTCTGGCACCCCACTGACACTAGGCGCTCAACAACCTCTGGACTGGGAAGGCAAAGGAAACAGTCGATCCCTTGGAACACGAGGCACGCCGATCACCCTTGCTGACGACAGAAAGTGCCATCGGGTGGTGCCACGTGGCACCGTATGACACCACCAGGGCCACCGCATGGTGTCACCAGGTCGTCACGGCTGTGAGCCGACGCCACGGCTCACAAGACCGAGACGTACCGGCCGTTTCCTTCCCGGCGCAGCCTCCGACGGTGAAGCACTCCTCGGCAGTTCGCTGCGAGCGGCTCACACCGGGACTCGCCGGATGGTCGTGTGAGCGGGTGCCGGTGACGGTGCCTGTCGCGCGGGGCCCGGCGCGATGAGGTAATCAGGAACGGTGAACAAGGACGCCAGCGACCCCTTCGTGCATGTCCGGGGCGCCAGTGAGAACAACCTGCGGAACATCGACGTCGACGTGCCGCGGGACGCGATGGTCGCCTTCACCGGCGTCTCCGGTTCGGGCAAGTCCTCGCTCGCGTTCGGCACGCTCTACGCGGAGGCCCAGCGGCGCTACTTCGAGTCCGTAGCACCGTACGCCCGCCGGCTCCTGCAACAGGTCGGCGCACCGCACGTGCGGGAGATCACCGGACTGCCACCTGCCGTGGCCCTCCAGCAGCGACGCGGGTCGCCCAGCTCGCGCTCGACGGTCGGCACCATCACCACGCTGTCCAACCTGCTGCGCATGCTGTACTCCCGCGCCGGCACCTATCCGCCCCGGGCCGCACGGCTGGAAGCCGAGTCGTTCTCCCCCAACACCGCGGCCGGCGCCTGCCCGGAGTGCCACGGACTGGGGGTCGTGCACGACGTCGCCGAGGACCTGCTCGTCCCGGACCCCTCGCTGACCATCCGAGAGGGGGCGATCGCCGCCTGGCCGGGCGCCTGGCAGGGCGCCAACCTGCGCAGCGTCGTGAACGGCCTGGGGATCGACATCGACCGACCGTGGCACAGGCTCAGAAAGAAGGACCGGGACTGGCTGCTGTACACCGACGAGCAGCCCTCCGTATACATCGAGCCGGAGGAGGACCGCGTCGACTACGGCTACCAGGGCAAGTTCTGGAGTGCCCGCAAGCACGTCAGGCACGTCCTCGCCGACTCCAAGAGCGAGAAGACGCGCGAACGGGCGCTCCGCTTCGTCAGAAGTGTGCCCTGCCCCGAATGCCGTGGCAGCGGACTGCGGCCCGAAGCACTCGCCGTGACCTTCGTCCGACATTCCATCGCCGAGATCAACGCGATGCCGCTCACCGAGGTCGTGGAGCTGCTGCGGCCCGTCGCGGGGCGATCCAGGGCCGACGCCACCACGTCGACCGCCCGATCCGGAGAGACGACCGAGGTCGCGGTCCGCCTCTGCGGCGATCTGGTCGCGCGGGTCGAGGTGCTGCTCGGCTTGGGCCTCGGATATCTCAGCCTCGGGCGCCGCTCGACCACCCTGTCACCCGGCGAGGCACAGCGCCTGCGCATCGCCACCCAGCTGCGTTCGGGACTGTTCGGCGTCGTGTACGTCCTTGACGAACCCTCCGCAGGCCTGCACCCGGCCGACGCGGAACCGCTCCTTGACGTGCTGGAGCGCCTCAAGGCGGCAGGCAACTCGCTGTTCGTCGTGGAGCACGACATGGACGTCGTACGGCGAGCGGACTGGGTGGTCGACATCGGCCCCGGCGCGGGCGAGGGCGGCGGACGCGTGCTGTACAGCGGCCCGGTCGCCGGTCTCGAGCGGGTCGGGGAGTCGGCCACGAGCCAGTACCTGTTCGGGCGCGCCCAGCCGCTCGTTCACCGTACGCGCACACCGCAGGGCTGGCTGCACCTGCGCGGCGTCTCCCGCCACAATCTGCGCGATGTGTCCGTCGACGTACCGCTCCGCGTACTGACCTCGGTGACCGGCGTGTCCGGTTCCGGAAAGTCGACGCTGGTGACGCAGGTGCTCGCCGAGGTCGTCCGCGGCCACCTCGGACTCGTACCCGAGGAGCCCGCCGAGGCGCAGTTGCAGGTCGACGTCCAGGACGCGTCGGGGGTCGAATCGTTCGACCGGCTGGTCCGGGTCGACCAACGGCCCATCGGGCGGACTCCCCGGTCCAACCTGGCCACGTACACGGGGATGTTCGACGCGGTACGCAAGCTGTACGCGGCGACGGACGAGGCCAGGGCGCGGGGGTACTCGGCCGGGCGGTTCTCCTTCAACGTGCCCGAAGGGCGGTGCGAGACCTGCCAGGGCGAAGGATTCGTCGCGGTGGAACTGCTGTTCCTGCCCGGCACCTACGCGCCGTGCCCGACCTGCCGGGGCGCCCGGTACAACGCCGAAACGCTGGAAGTGACCCACCACGGCAAGAACATCGCGGAGGTGCTGGCGCTGTCCGTCGACGCCGCCGCCGAGTTCCTGTCCGCCGTCCCCGCCGCCTCCCGCAGCCTGGAAACGTTGCGGGAGGTGGGACTGGGGTACCTGCGGCTGGGCCAGCCCGCGACGGAACTCAGCGGTGGTGAGGCGCAGCGCATCAAGCTGGCCACCGAACTGCAACGAGCGCGCCGCGGGCACGCGCTCTACCTGCTCGACGAGCCGACCGCCGGGCTGCACCCCGCGGACATCGCGTTGCTGCTGCGACAGCTGCACCGGCTCGTCGACGCCGGCAACACAGTGGTCCTGGTCGAGCACGACCTGGACACGATCGCCACCGCCGACTGGGTCATCGACCTCGGACCGGGCGGCGGCGACGCGGGCGGCCGGGTGGTCGTGGCGGGGCCACCGGCCAAGGTGGCCAGGGCCCGCCGCAGCGCCACCGCGCCCTACCTCGCGGGACGGCTCGCGCGTTCCTGACGAGGGTGGGAGAGATGTCAGTTGTCGCTGCGCCGTCGGCGGAGGGCCAGGCGCTGTGCGCGCCCGGCCCTCCCTGCGCGCGGTCAGTTACGGAAGGTCTCGTGGGTGATGTAGGTGCCTGTGGGCGGGGTGACCGTGGTGCGGTTGGGGCCGCTCTCCCACCGGACCGGGGAGTTGACGGCCTTGACGATGTACTTGTACTCCACAGTGGTGTTGGCCGGGAGGATCACGGTCGCCGACCAGGTCGGGTAGGCGGCCGAGGAGAGCGGCACCGCCTTGTCGGGGTTCCACGACCCGAGCTCCGGACGGTTGCCCGTCACAAATACCTGCTGGCCCCACTGCGTGTACGCGGTGACGTTGAACGTTGCCACGATGGAGCTCTGGTTCGTTCCGCTGGAAGGTGCGGCCAGCGCCGGCGGAGCCACGAGCGCCCCGAGGAGCAGGGCGAGTACGGCTGCGAAGCCCAGGCGCAGGCGGATGCGAGGACGGCTGCGGTCCATGAGGAATGCCCTTTCGGATGATGACGGACGATGTCTGAAAGGTCTGTCAGGCCCTGACGGGCGCCATCCTTGTGAGGCCGTTCCGCCTTGCGCAAGGCTATGCAGGAATTTTCAGACGTGATGAAGATCTGAGGAGAAACTCCCTGATCAACACGGCATAAAGACCGCTGAAAGGCTTTCATGGCCCAGAGGATTACGGCTCGGGAGGTGCCACACCCGGGGCGGCTCGAGGAGGCATCCAGGCGCCTGGCATGCGCCTACGGCCCGGGGGGCTGGGTCAGCAGCGAGGACCGGACAAGGGCCCTTGCAGCGGTCGGCCCGTGGGGTCAATGGCTTGATAGGCACGCGACAAGCCCCTCAAGGCGGCTGATGCCGAGGCATCTGTATACGTCTGAGTGCGGCCGCACCTCAACCAGCGTCACGGCGGTCCTGGAACTCGTCGAGCGGGCCCACGCGGTCGCCGACGGCACGCGAGCGGTCGACGGTCACACGTCCGCCGAATACGCGGCCGGCCCAGCACCCAGGGACCACACGCGCTCATGCCACGACCGTGGATGGGGCGGCTCTCCCGGGCGGGTCTTGAGGTACTGCCAGGCACCCACCGGTGTCAGGCTGGGCTTGGCGGCCATCACGGGTCCGTGCGGGCACAGCCGACGCAGTGGGTCGCGGCCGGACGGATCTCCAGACGTTCGGGCGGAATCGTCCCGCCGCAGATTTCGCACCGCCCGTACTGGCCGCGTTCCAGCCGTTCCAGGGCCCGGTCCAGCTCTTCCAGGTGCTTGCGCGCCGCCGCCATCAGGGAAGCCACGTGAGCCCGCTCGAAGGCCGTGGTGCCTCCTTCGGGGTCGTGCTCGTCGTCGACCGCGATCAGGGCGTTCGCCGCGACGATTCCGTCGAAGTCACGGCTGAGCGCGGCTGCCCGTGCGAGCGTGTCGGCGCGGTCCGCCGCAAGGCGTTCGCGTACGGCAAAGGACTCGGACTCGGACTCGGACTCGGACTCGGACTCGGCAGGACGGTAGCGGGAGGTATCACCCATACTCCCGACAACACCAGGCCGAAGTCGCCGATTCCCCCTGTCACCCGGGCCACCCGGCCATCTCCTCAGCACGGGCGCCGTCCACGCAGGTGGGGATGTCGGCGCCTACCAGTCGGCCCAATCCTCAAAAGGCAGCCAACCTCTTCGCCATGACTCGCTCCCTGCCCATGCCATCGGGCAGAAGAGGGCGCCTCAGCAAGCGCGGCCAGTCGCAACTCCCGCCAAAGGGGCCAGTCGTCCGATGTCAGAGTGCGTAGTTCAAGCATCATCCAGACCCTGCCCGCCCGCCCAGGCGGACAGCAAGTTGATTACCACCACGCATACAGGGTCGTTCAGCACCCCGGCCGATCGACGCGGTAGAGGTAGTGGGTGTGATCATCGACTGGGTTGTCCGGCTGTAGGTTTCCGACACCGATCCGGCGCAGCCCCGCTCGCTCGAGCGCCCGCCATGAGCGGCGATTGGCCGCCACCACAGGGACGAGTACGCACGAGGCAAGGGGCTGTTCGGTCCACATGCGTACGATGACGGCTTGGATCAACGCCGTTCCAACGCCCTGGCCGGTTTGGCGGGGATCGCCGATCAGGTAGTCGATGGTCATCGCGTCATGAGGCACAGGAACGATGGCCGCCAGCTCTGCCAGATACTCCGGGTAGTCGGACAGGCGTGAACACTGGACCAGACCGACTGGTCGCCCGTCGAGGAAAACAAGGAGGTCCTCCGAGGGCTCCTCGCCTCGCGCGGCGGGACCGAAGTCGCGCGCCACCGCTGCCGCTGTGGTCTCGTGATTCCACCAGCGCTTCACATGGGGTTGCTGGAGCCACCTACGCAACAAAGGGAAGTCCTGCTCCCCGATCCGACGCCACGTGAACTCCATGAGACCACTCCAGGACAGCTCTCGATTCCTCAAAGGCTACGCGCTGCAAGGCTCAGAGCGGGTCTCGCGGATTCAAAGGGTCCTTCGGCGTCGGAACGCCGAGCCGTCACGGACGAACAACAGCAGGATTACCAGGGCGAGCAGCAGGCCGATGAGGATACCGGTGCGGCTGCGGGCGAAGGCGAGAATGCGGTCCCAGACACTGACCGGTGTGGCCTCCGCCGTATCACCGAGCCAGACGGTGCCATCGGCGGCCTTGACCGGCTGGTGTGCGGACTTCTGGATGGTTTGGGACAGCCCGGGCGCCAGACGGTTCATGTCCGCGGCACCGAGTCTGGTCGAGCTCAGCTTGCTGAAGTCGACCCCGCCGGTGCGCACGATGTAGGTGACGACCTTGTCACCGACGCGCGTGGTCCGCGCGTACGTGAACGCCCCGTCGCGGATGGACCGCAGGTACGCGTCGTACACCTGTCGGGGCCGCCAGTGCCCCTCCTGGGCGGCGGGTCCAACGTCGCCGGAGCCGATCAGCTTGTCGAAAGCGGTCGCCTGGCCCTTGTCGTGCCGGTCACGGATCCACTGGGCCACGACGCGAGCCAGGAACACCTGGCGCAGCGGCGCGTATTCCGGTGCCGTGTTCACCGCCTTCGCGATCCTGGGTACGAGCATGTCCTGTTCGGCCCGCGCGTGGCGCGCCGTCTCCTGAGGATCGGCGTTGCAGGTGGCCTGCCCGAGGGCGGCCACCTTCTCGGCCTTGGCCTTGACGTCGAGCGTGGCTTTGAGGACGTAGAGCGAGGAGCCGTCCTGACGCACCTCGACGGTGCCGGGAACGATCCACATGCGCGACGAGTAGCAGGTAGGGGTGCCTGACATACCGAGCCGCCGCCAGTATTCGGCTCCGAACTCGGTCTTGGGGTCCAGCAGTTTCCCCTGGGTCTGCTTCATCTGCCAGTCCGCCTCCAGCAGGGCACGGCCGGCATCGGTGCGGCCCAGCTGTGCGTCGATGATGCGGTCCGGTTCAGCGGGATTGAGATTGACCCAGAACTTGTCCGGGCTCAGCGCCAGCCATGTCCGCAGCGCGGCCATGCTGTCGGTCAGCGCCTGACGCCCGGTGCGGGGATCGCTGATCTGCCCGCCCGCGGCAGCCTGCCCCGAGAAGGCGTACTGCACCGCGGCGTCGCCGTCGTCGGAGAGGTAGCGCAGTTGGAGGCTGGAGAGGTCGATGCCCCCGTTCTGGTCGTTGCCCAGCGTTCCCGCCAGGCCGCCCCCCTCACTCTCATCGCAGGGTGAGGCCATCAGGCGGGAGTCGGGGTTCACCGCCTGCGGCTTGTTCACGGGCGTGCACGGGGCGGTGAGGCCGACCTTGTGGAGAGCCTTGTCGATCTGCTCACCGGCATGTTTGCCGTAGGCGGTCTGCAGCGGTTGGCTGAGCCGTTGAAAGGTGGTACCGGCGAGCTTGGCCTGTGGGGTGTTGTAACCGTCCCAGGGAGTGATGAACAGGCGTTTGGGGAAGGTGTAACCCCACTTCGCCATTTTGGGGGCGCACGCGTTGCAGAAGCCGCGCTGGCCGGCGATCCCGGCGCCGACGTGTTTCTTCATCACGCCAACGGCGCTGTCGATCTCGGCGCGTTCGGTGCCGGTGCGCGCGATGTGTCGCAGGATGTTCGTCATGGTGCGTTCGAACCACTCGTTCATGGCGTCTTCGGAGTGTCGTCCCTCGCCCAGGCTGCCCGTGGCCAGTTCCAGGACCTGCTCGTTCCCGTAGGCGTCCGTCGCGTACGCGCCGAGTTCCTCCAAGAGCGGGTCGTTGGCGTAGTTCTCGGCGTCGAGCATGCTCGCGGCCACCGCATACTGCCATGCGGGCTTGGTGGTGGGTGAGCCGATCTCGTGGGGCAGCCAGCTCATGAAGTCTCGGTAGCGCTCCCGGACCCAGGCCGGAAGGTCGGTGTCCTTCGTCTCCATCCAGGAAAAGGTGAAGTACACCACCTGAGTGTTCACCGGGCGCTGATCCTTGGGCAGCAGATTGAAGCGCTGCCTGAACAAATGGAGGGCCTCACCGAGAGGATCGCCGACGATCTGTTCAGCCATCTCCTGGAGTTGGTCTTTCGTCGGGGACTGCCCGGCCTGGATCACGAAAGGACCGTTGTCACCGGGGTGGGCAGACGGCTGCGCCGCAGAGGCGGTGCCACCGGGCTGGGGGGAAGGTTGCGCGGCAGCCGCGGCGTTGCGGTGTCCCGGCGCGGCGGCGGGGACGAGCATCGTCAGCAGGGCGGCGAGCAGCACACCGAGGCGCGAGAGGCTACGCCGCATGATCGGCCTCCTCCGTCAGCGGGACGACGCCGGTGGCCGCGAGGTACTCAGCGAGTACGGCGGCCTGGCCTGTAGCGAGGGCCTCGGTGAGTACGGCGGCCTGGCCAGTGTGGAGGCCGTCGGCTTGCCGGTCGCCGACCTCCCGTTCGACCCGGCGGACGACGAGCGCACCCGCCGTGGCCAGCGCACCTAGCGCCAGTACGGCGACGACGGCCGCGCCGGTCGCGGAGGTGGCGCTGGAGCAGGTGCGGTGCTCCCGGAGGTCCTTCAGCGTCACGGACGGCTTGTAGCCGACCCCGATGCTGCAGGCGGATGCCGTGGGCGCGGTCGGGAGTACGGCACCGAACGCCAGGACCACGACCACCGCCAGTCGCGCGGCGAACCCGCGTGCGGTGCGCCTCACGGTTGCACCGCCCTGCGCTCGCCCTTGGCCCGCATCACCTGTGCCCTCAACTCGTCCCCCTCACTTGTCATTTGTGCATCACCTGCGGCGACCCAGCCGGCCAGGTCCAGTTGAGCGGACTGGAGGCGGTGGAGGGACCATACCGTCCGCCGTCCGTGAAGACGCCATGTGCGGACCAGCGTCCACCACCTGTTTGCTGCGGAGGCCAGCACAGGGATCTCAACCGCAGTGACGGGTCCTGCGGGCGCGGCTTCGGCCGCCAGTGCTTCGTGCAGCAGGACGGCTCGGGACCGCAGCCCTGTCACCAGGATGGCCACCGCCAGCGCCATGAAAGGCAGTTGGGGCAGCAGCCAGAAGAAGGGTGATACCACCAGTGTGTCCAGGGTGCTGCCGGTCCGGACGTGCTCGCTCACCTGCCCAGCCATCCAACCGGACAGCGTCTCGGCCCCGGTGGCACCGCCTATTCCGGCGAGCAGTCCCGCCGCGATGGGCCTGCCGCGCCGCCGGGATCCGGCGGCGGCGCCGAGCCCGGCCCCGATCAGGGCCCCGAACGTCACCTGTCCGCCCAGCACACCGATGGACTGACGGATCCAGTACTCGAAACCGCCGGTCGGGCCGAGGAACGCGCCCAGGCTGCCGTAGATCTTGATGAAGAGGATGCTCTCGACGAAGTTGTAACCGAGACCTACCGTCGCGCCGAGTACCAGGCCCGTCACGGCGTCCGTGACACGATGGCGCAGCAGTATCAACAGCAGGGCGACGCCCGCCGCGATCACCAGACCATTGGCAACGCTGAGGTGGACGACCACCAGGTCCATGGTGTGGCTGAGACTCTTGGTGAAGCCACTGAGGTCCGTTGTCCCGGCCTTGGGTCCCAGGAAGCCGTAGGCGGTGCCGAACGCCAGGCTGGTATAGGCGCGGCCGAGGCCGAAGACGATCAGAGCGCCCCAGCCGAAGGCCAGAAGTATCGCTGTCCATGACAGCCGGGCAAATTGCACGCTCGCACGCAGCAGGAACAACACCAGGGCCGTGCTGGGCAGACACAGCAGTGTGACCGGGAAGTATGAGATCACCACCATCAACGGGATGAGTCCGAACGGCAGCAGCAGGCACCCCAGGGTGATCCAGGTCAGGACGATCGCGCGCCGTCCGTCCCGCTCCGCGGTCCTGCGGCGGCTGAGTGCTGCGAAGATCTGGACCGCCGCCCCGGCCGCGATGCCTGCGATCACCGTCCAGAAGACCAGCCGGGGCATGGACAGCAGCTGGCCCACCGAACCGGATGACCCCGGGAGCCGATAGAAGATGGACAGGGCAGGCTCGTCCGGCAACAGGTGCGGCCGGATCAGATTGAGGGCCAGTTCGATCAAGTAGAGCGCGATGGCCAGCCGCGCGATCAGCAGGGCTCGGCTCCGCAGCACAGGGTCGTCTCTGACGGCCACAGGACGCCGGGCACTCACGAGCCACCTCCCGACAGACCGGTCGGCAGCCCCGTCGGGAAGTCTGTGGGGAAGCCCGTCGGCAGATCCGTCGGGAAGTCTGTCGGGAGGTCCGGCAGATCCGTGGGCAGACCGGTGGGGTATCCGGAAGGCAGGCCACCGCCGTCGGGAGTGGACGGCAAGGGCGGCATCGACGGCAGCGGAGGCAGGTCGGTCGGTATCCCCGACGGTTTCGGCAGGCTCGGCACCGCCGTCTCGTTGGCACCGGTCAGATCCACTGCGAGTACCGCGCAGAGCAGGGCGACACCCAACGCACCCGCGATAACCAGCAGCCGCATCTGCCGCGCTTCTTGAGTAGCCAACTGATCCTCCATCCCCCGCTGAACCGTTCGCATTGACCTGATGGACTCGTGCACTGATGGACTGCCGAAAGTTGTCCGCGCTCAGTCACGCACAGGAGGGCAGGGCAGGGAATCCGGAACGTTCCGGAGTGTCCGATGCATACCGGGAACCCGGCACGGATGCCGCCTGTGGCTCCGTTCCCATGGCTCTCGGTCTGGTGACCTCGGCGACCGGCGGACCACAATCACATCGCGGCAATCACCCACTGTCTGGACAACAGAACAAGGGAACCCGTGCACATACGAAAGATCGTCGTCGCCACGGTGATGGCCGCCTCAGCCGCCACCGCTGTTCCCGCGCAGGCCGGCGGGAAGCCGTACCCGGCGCCCGAGTTCATCATGGTGAACCGGCTGACCGCGCCGACCACCGTGGAGTTGACCTATCGGTGCCACCCCGGCCCGCCGCGCACCCTCGTCATCCAACTGACGGCCCCGGGGACCGACTTCTCCATGAAACTCAAGGGCAGGCAGGTCACCTGCAACGACAAACCGCAGCGCTACACGGCGGTGCTTACCGAGCCCGTCGACGGGATGGACCGCCCGCTCAAGCCGGGCGAGACCGGCCGGGTGCGGCTGGGGATCTACGACGGCCCCGAGGGAGACCTGCTCCACACCCGCCTGATGACCGCCGACTGACCCTCTAAGCGCACCGCCGGTCAGTGCCCAGTAATGGGGCTGACCCCACCTTCCATCAACCGGGCAGCCGGATGGCCCTGAGGATGTCGCGTCGGCGATCGTGAGGCTGTCCAGAGAAAGCCGCCTATCGAGAAGGCAAGAACGTGCGTATTGTCACGGCCACCGCCGTCGCCATGGCTCTCGCCGGCCAGGCCGCGCCGGCCGCCACCGCCGCCACCCATCAACCGACCGCCGACGGGTTCTGGCGCATGGACGGCTACGGCACGGTGCTGTCCATCCGAAACGGAACCTTCCAGGAGTACCAGACGACGGCCGTCAGCTGTCTCAAGGGTGACTCCGCGCAGCGGACCGCCCCCGGCACGTACACCATGCGCGACGGCACTGTCCTGACGGTGCGCACCGAGGGAGGCCGCGACCGCGGGTCCCTGCGTGCGGAGGGGTCCGTCGGTGAGCGGAACCTGAGCCGCATTCCAGGGTTGCCCGGCACCTGCACGCGTCCGGCTCCCAAGGGCCCGCTCGCCGCCTTTGACGTCTTTTGGCACTCCTTCGAGGAGAACTACCCCTTCTTTTCAGCCAAGGGCATCGACTGGCACGCCGTACGTGACCGGTACCGGCCCAAGGTGCATGCGAAGACGAGCAGGGATGAGCTCTACGCCGTCTTCAGTGAGATGGTCAGGCCGCTCTACGACGCCCACGTCGCCATCCAGGACGGCGAGCGCGTCTTCGCTCAGGTTCGCCCCGGCACCGTCCTGCCCACCGAAGAGCTGGACACCGAGGTCAAGACGTTCATCGTGGCGCACGACCTCGGGGCCGCCCGGAACGTCCAGGACTTCGCCCACGGGCGGATCACCCACGCCGACCTCCCCGGCGGGCAGGGCTATGTGCGAATTTCCGGGTTCGGCGGTTACGCGGGCGATCGTGCCCCTTACACCGCCCAGCTGGCCGAACTCGACAAGGCGCTGGATACCGTCCTCAGCAAGGAACGCACCCAGCGCATGAAGGGCCTGATCATCGACCTGCGGATCAACGGCGGCGGCTCCGACGCCCTCGGAATCCACATCGCCGAGCGCCTGACCGACACCTCCTACCTCGCCTACTCCAAGCGGGCCCGCAACGACCCCACCGACCCCGCCCGGCACACTCGCCCTCAACCCGTCTATGTCACGCCCGCCCCAGGACCCCGCTACACCGGGCCGATCGCCCTGCTGACCGGTGGATCCACCGTCAGCGCCGGGGAGACCTTCACCCAGGCCCTCATGAACCGGCCCGGCACGACTATCCGGATCGGACAGCCCACACAGGGCGTCTTCTCGGACGTCATGCTCCGCAAGCTCCCCAACGGCATGTCCGCCTGGCTGCCGAACGAGGAGTTCCTGACCCCGTCGGGACGGACCTTCGACGGCACAGGTATTCCGCCCCACCTGAAGGAGCCGGTCTTCACCCAAGAGGAATTCGACAAGAAGAGGGACTCGGCCTTCGACAGCGCCCTCAACGTCCTGCAGAACCACGGCGGCACCAGGAGCTGACGCAAGAGACAAAGAGCGGCGGCAAGACGAAGGGCGACGGCAAGACCACGTTCTGCAAGACAGCGGACCTGGCCATCAGCGCCGAGAACGCCGCGCCGGACAACGTCTCCGGCAGGATCGACATCACCATGGCCAACCGGGGGTCGGCCATCTGCTCGGCCACCCGGCTTCGCGGGAGTCGACATCAAGGACGCCGACCACACCTCGAACCCCATCGAGCGCGGCCACGCCCAACCGCGCGTCACCATCCTCAAGCCCGGTGACGCCGCTGTCTTCAACCTCTCCTACGACATCAACACCGCAGGCAACAGGTCTACCCCGCCCAGACGACCAAGTAGGGGTGCCGGCCGCAGCGGCGGACGGGATGTGGTGAGTGATGGACCGGGAAGTGAGTCACGGTCCGCCGTGACTGTGGCCTGTTGACTCCTTTCGGCCAGAGTTCCGGCCGGGCATGCTCGTTGATCTGTGAACGGTATGCAGCGGACTCACCTCAGGATCTCCGCGTGGGGCGCGGCCAGAAGGCCACGGGCGGAGCACTGACGAGGACGGAACACCGGGCCGGCGTCCGTTCATGCTTGGGGCAGGAGCGGGCGGTGGGCCATGGCGGCCTGCCGCGTCCAGTCGGCCCGAGGGGGGCCGCCGGGGCAGAGCCGCAGCCCTCATGGAAGGGGAACAATCCCCGTGTCACTCAGAACTCTTTGCGCCCACGAAGGCAGATCGTCGACATCGCGACGGCGCCGAGGCGGTCTGACCGGGCGCCTGACCACGCTGGTTCTGCCCGGCACGGTCGCGCTCGCGCTCACCGGCGCCGGGCTGGTCGCACTCGCTCCCCCGGCCCTGGCCGCGACGACGGTCACCTTCGCCTACACGGGCGGCGCGCAGTCCTTCACCGTGCCCGCCGGGGTGTACTCGATCAGTGTGGACGCCTTCGGTGCCCAGGGCCAGGACGGGCCGGCGGGCGGCAGCGCGGGCGGACTGGGCGGGGAGGCCCAGGGTCGGCTGACGGTCACGCCGGGGCAGGTCCTCCAGATCAACGTCGGCGGCTCGGGCGGCTACGGCGGCTCGGGCGCGGCGGGCAAGGGCACTGATCCGGACACCGATGGCGGCGCCGGAGGAGGCGCCTCGGATGTACGCCGGGGCGGCAACAGCCCGAGCGAGCGGCTGTTGGTGGCCGGTGGCGGCGGAGGTGGCGGTAACTGGATGGGCACCGCGGTCAGCGGAACGGGCGGCAGCGGGGGCGGCGCCGGCGGTACCGCCGGCGGCGACGGGAGCGACGGGGCGACAGGCGGCGGCGCAGGCACTGCCAGTGCGGGCGGGTCAGGCGGACTCGGCGCGAACGGAGCCGATACCGCGGCGGCCGGATCCCCGGCCCTCGGAGGCACGGGCGGCGCCGGTGCCAGCGGTACCGGCGGAGGAGGCGGAGGCGGGGGCTGGTTCGGTGGCGGGGGTGGCGGCGGCATCCTGAACAGCCCCTCCGCGACCGTCGGCTCGGCAGGCGGCGGCGGAGGCAGCGGGTACGGTCCGGTCGGCACCGTCTTCCACACGGGCGTGCACGCGGGCGACGGCTCGGTGGCCATCACCTATACCCCGTCCTCCGCCGACATCGGCGTGCACGTCACGGCCAAGCCGCAGCTGGGCCTCCTGGTGCCCTACCTCCGCTACACCCTCACGGCTACCAACACCGGGCCCGACGCCGTCGCCTCGGCCACGATCACCGCCTCCCTGCCCCGGGGTGCGACCGCAACAGGCCTGTCTGCCGGATGCACCGCCCGCGCAGAAACCGTCACCTGCACGTACGGAGCCATCGCGAGCGGTGCCGGTGCGACCAAGTCCTTCGACATTCCCCTGCATCTGCTCTCACTCGGCCGCGTGTCGGTGACCAGCCACCGCAGCGCATCGACGCCGACCGACCCCAACGCCGTCAACGACAGCTCCACGGCCGACTGCACCGTGATTTCCATCCTCCTGGCCAGCTGCTCCTGAGACCCGGAGGCTACTCAGGGTGGGCCCGAGCGGTGTCCCGGGCCCACCCTGAGGCACGCCCGCGCTCGGCGCCGTAGCACGGATCACGCCGCAGCCTCACCGCTGCAGTCAACTTAGGTTGACGACCAGGAGAAGGGTCAACTAAAGTTGACTCATGACTGGAGTTGACATCTCGTCGATCACCGAGAACGCCGATTCCCTCCAAGCGCTGCGCGAGGCGGCCGCACTACGTCGCCGCCTGGAAGGACAGGAAGAGATTCTCGTCCACCGGGCGCGGGTGGCGGGCACGACGTGGACGCAGATCGCCGAAGCGCTGGGGGTCTCAAAGCAGGCCGTACACAAGAAGTACGGCGGCCGGCGCCTGTTCGGCCGGACGGAGGCCTGACGATCATGCCCTCGCTCGTCGATGATTTGGCACGACGAACGGCGGAGCGGCTCGGCGCCCGACAGCGTGGCGCAGTGGTGGTGGGGGCCTTCCGGGGCGGGCAGTCCGCCGTGCACGGCGCGGACCCCGGCACGCTGTTCGAGATCGGTTCCGTCACCAAGACGTTCACCGCTCTGGCCCTTGCCCAGCTCGCCGTGCGCGGCGCCGTAGGGCTGGACCAACCGCTTCGCGACCTGCTGCCCCGCGCCATCACGGCTCCGCAACGCGGCGGTGAGGTCATCAAGCTGGCCCACCTGACCTGCCACACGTCCGGCCTGCCCCGGTTGCCCAAAGGCCTCCTGACGCGAGGCCTGTTCCGCTCGGACCCCTACGCCGGCTGCACGGCCGAACTCCTGCTGGACGGATTGCGGCGCACCCGTCTGCGGTCGGCGCCCGGCACCCGCTTCCACTACTCCAATCTGGGTGCCGGGCTCCTCGGGCTCGCACTGGCACGCCACACCGGCACCGACTACGACACGCTCATCCAGACCGAGATCTGCCGGCCCCTCGGTTTGACCGACACACGTGTGGTTCTCGACTCCGGACGCACCGCACGGCTGGCCCCCGGCCACTCCCGCACGGGCCGCCCCCGCCCACCCTGGCACCTGGCCGCGCTCGCCGGCGCCGGCGGCCTGCACTCCACGGTGCCGGACCTGCTCACGCTGGCCCGCGCCCAGGTCGGCCCCGCCCCCGAAGAACTCGCCGAAGCCATCGCCCTCACCCACACCACCGCCCACCGCATCAACGCCAGGGCCGCCGTCCATCCCGGCTGGATCTCGGCCCACCTGCCTCGCGGCCGGCACCGGATCCTGTTCCACACCGGCGGCACCGGCGGCTACCGCAGCCTGCTGGCGATAGCCCCCGAGCATCGGGCCGCGGTCGTCATCCTCAGCGCCAACGCCCGCGACGTGGGCCGTCCAGGCCTCAACCTGCTCGCACAGATCATCGGCTCAACCCCCGGTTCGGACCCCGTTCCGGCCGTCACCGGCACCTGACCGGGAGTTGCCGACACCGACAGACCTGACGCGGTCTCAGTTGGCGGGCGCCCTTCCGCAGGCCGCCGCACGGCTCTCCACGGGGGCCGGTCCATGCCCTCGACGGCAGCGGCGCCTACGGGGTATCCACGGCCGTACTCGTAACCGTATTCGTATACGCGGCCCGCAGCGCCTTCTTGTCCACCTTGCCGACCTTGGTCATCGGCAGGCGGTCGAGCAGGACCGTCTTACGGGGCGTGTACAGGTCTCCCAGTTCGGCGGTCACCGCGGCGCCGACCTCGTCCGGGTCGATCTCAGCACCCGCGGCCGTGGCCAGGAAGATCTGGACGGCCTCCCCGTACTCCTCGTCCGGCACCCCCAGGGCCGCCGCGTTGAGCACACCGGGCAGGGTGAGCAGGAAGTCCTCCAGGACCCGGGAGTAGACGTTGTCGCTGGTACTGCCGGTGACGATGATGTCCTTGGCCCGGTCGACGAGATAGAGGTACCCCTCGGCGTCGAGGTAGCCCAGGTCCCCGGTGCGCAGCCATTCGCCGTGGAACGCCTCCGTGGTGCGCTGCGGATCCTCGTAGTAGCCGAGCATCACGGCCTTGCCCCGCACGCACACCTCGCCGACCTGTCCGGTGGGAAGCACGCCCGAACCGTCCTCACCACGGATCTCGATCTCGGTGTCGGATATCGCGCGGCCGCAGCTGCGCCAGAGCTCGGGCCGGAGGGCTGCCTGCGAGGCGAGGTCTTCCGCGTCGAACGCGGCGATGCCCAGCGCCTCCGACTGCCCGTAGCCCTGGCTGAGTACGGGCCCGAAAACCTCGACCACCTGCTGGAGCCGACTGGGCGAGGAAGCCGCGCCACCGACCACGATCCGCCGCAGCGCGGGGAGGGCGCCCGCCGCACACTTCGGGTGGTCGAGCAGCGCGTACAACATGGGCGGGACGAACATCGTGGCGGTGATCCGCTCCTCGCGCAGTACCTTGAGGGCCGCGTCCGCGTCGAACTCGGGCAGCACGACGAGGGTGCACCCTGTCACCAGTGCTTGAAGCGAGGTGAGGTGGCCACTGGCGTGCGTGAGCAGCGTGGAGACGAGCACCCGGTCCGTACGCGGTTCCATGGCCGGGAAGAAACCCGTGGTAGGAGCGTTGAGCCCGTCGTCCTCGATGCCCTCCAGCAGAACGTCGTACAGCCGGTGGCTGTGGGCGGCGAGCTTGGGGCGGCCCAGGGTGCCGCCGGTGTAGAGGACGGTGACGGCCTCGTACGGTGCCGGGACCGGCAGGCTTTCAGGGCACGCCACAGGGCATTCGGCCGCCACGGCCAGCAGGTTGGTGCACGGTTGCTGCTCACAGGGACCGACACTGAGCAACACGGGTGCATGGGCGCTGCGGCCGGCCGCGTCCGCGGCGCGTGCCGCGAAGACGGGGTCGGTGACCACAGCGCGCGCCTTGGACTGCTCGACCAGCGCGGCGAGCTCGCCGGGGCCCGGCTCGGGCGGCAGAAACACCACGCGGCAGCCGATGAGATGGACCGCGAGCTGCACCAGGACGGAGTCCACGCGGTTGGCCAGGAACAACCCCACACCGTCACCCGGAGCGAGACCCTGCCGCCTCAGCGCGTGCCCCAAGCTGAACAGGCGTTGCCGAGCCTCTCGCCGCGTCAGTCGTTGCGTCCCCTGGACGAGCGCCTCGGCGTCCTCGTCCTTGTGCCAGTGCTCCAGGATGTGGTCCAGGTATGTCCGCGGCTCGGGTGCTTCCTGCAAATTAACGATCATGAACATATGCAAGCACGCTCCTCGGGAGGCGAGACCTCGCAGGGAGCAACTTCGGCCATCACCAACTGGAGGATTATGCTCCGGTATGGGACGGTTACCCGGCTCTCTATGGTCCGGGATCAGCGGGCGCACGAGCTGGGAGGTGGCGTGAACGCGGATCCCACCGCTGACCGTGCGCTTCAGCTTCGCAACCTCCCTCCAGGCGACCGGCGACCTGATGTCGAAGGCACGGGCCGGCGACGGTGCCGCGTTCCGCGCACTGGTCCAGCCCCACCGCGCGGAGTCGGAGGTTGCGGCGGCGTGCGCGGTGGGCTTGAGGACCTCTTCGTCGTCCCGGTCCTCGGCGGCGATGCTGACCAAGTATCAGCTGGCGCTGCCGCCGCAGGTTGGAATCCAGGCTCGCCAGGCAGTGCCGCGCTCGTATGCCGATCGGCACCCGTCCGGGCGATCGCCGGGGCACACTGGTCGGCATGCCCGTTTCCCTGCATCACATTGTCATCGACGCCCACGATCTGCCCGCCCTGGCCCGGTTCTGGGCCGAGGTGCTGGGCTGGCGAATCCTGTCCGAGCGGGAACGAGAGGTCGTCATCGGTCCGGACGTGACCGCACCAATGGGGATCTGCTTCATGCCCGTGACGGGCCGTAAGGTCGTCAAGAACCGGCTGCACCTTGATCTGACGTCCGCCGCTGAGGACCGGGCGGCCGAGATCGAGCGCATCCTCGCACTCGGCGCCCGCCGGGCGGACGTCGGACAGAACGGCGACGAGTCATGGACGGTCCTGGCCGATCCCGAGGGGAACGAGTTCTGCATAGTGCGACCCAAAGAAACCCTCATCGGCTAGAACGTGGCCGTCTGCCCGTGCCCGGTGTAGTACCGCCTGCCCCCGGTGGACCTGGGACAACGAGAACGACCTCATCCGAGCCCTCGCCCAGACCCGGAGGCGACCGCGGCTGACTCCTTGACGTCCCCGTCTACCCGCGCTTCGAACAGGACCTGGCGTCGGAGGACGACTCATGACGCCCTCCGACCCCGTCTGACGTCATGAGCACCTCGTCAACCGCGACCACACTCACGCCTGCGAGTCGTGCTTGGGCCATATGGGGCCCTGGTCGGTCCAGATGACACCCTTGTTGCGGCACAGGCAGAAGGGGTGGCCGATGGGGTCGACGTAGACGCGGAAACCGTAGCCGTTGGGGCCGATGCAGTCCCGCTGCAGGGTTGCGCCGAGGGCCAGGACGCGGCGCTGTTCGTCCTCGATGTCGTCGACTTCGAAGTCGAGGTGGAACTGCTTGGGGTGCTCGCTGTCGGGCCACTGCGGGGCGCGGTAGTCCGCCACCTGGATGAAGGCCAGCTCGATCTCGCCGAACTGGATACCGGCCCAGTGCTCGTTACTGCCCTCCTTGACCGGGAGGCCCGTCACCTCGGAGTAGAAGGCCGCCAGCTTCATGGTGTCCGGGCAATCGATAATGAAGTCGGTAAGTCGTAGCATCCGGCGATCTTGCCACAATGAGCGAAGGCGTTCTCTGGTGAGGGGTGGACAAGGGCCGATAGCCGGCCAACTCCCGCAGGCGAAAGGGGAACCGGCGGGATCGTGCTGTCTGCAAGGGCCGGCGTCTGATCGCCGCGGAGCCCTCACACCGTCCGGGGCAGGAAAGGGACGAGGGCGTCGCTCGGCGCCCGATCGTCACCTGTACCCCACACCACAAGGACCGGGTAGGCCAGCGTCCGCCCGATGGTCTTGTCGGCCTCGTCAGCCCGCCGGTTCACGGTGAGTCCGGCCCAGTCCTCGCACATGGCGTGCACGGTGCGGGGATCGCGCCGGGCGGCGCGGCAGTCCGTGAAGGCCTCGTCCGTGACGTACGCGGGGCTGGTCTCCGTACCAGCTATCCCGCCAACAGCAACTGCGCGACCAGCTCCGTCAGCGCACACGAGTGTCATGGACGATGACGCCGTCCCCGAAGCGCTTCGCTGTCCACGGAGGCCACCCCATTGACCTCCAGCAACTCCCGCGTACGACGCAGCAGCGCCTCCCGCACCTCGTCCGGGGACAGGACCCGCAGCGGAGTGGCCAGGCTGAGCAGGTAGCGGGCGAGCCCGTCGGCGTCGGGGCCGCCGATGTCGACGACGGTGGCGTCGGGGCCGTCCGGCCGGTGGCTGCCGACCGTCGGTGGCACCAGCCGCAGTGCTCCCTCCAGGGGCAGCGGAAGTCGGACGCGTACATAGAGGGGGTAGGTGCCGGACGCGATGGAATGGGAGACGAGGCGAGCCGGGTCGGGCGGGTCGCGCAGTTCCACCGCGTGCCCGGTGGACTGTATGTGGGCCACCCGGTCCGCCCGGAACGTCCGCCACTCGCCCCGCGTCACATCCCGGGCGACGAAGTACCAGCGGCGTCCCGTATGCACGAGTCGGTACGGGTCGACGTCCCGAGTCGTGGCCCTCCCTTCCCTGTCGCGGTACGACAGGTGGACTCGCTCGCTCCGGCGGCAGGCCGTGGCCAGTTCCAGCAGCATGCCCGGCGTTATCTGCGGCTCATCCGGTCTGGGGGTGTGCACGAAAGCGGCGTCCATCTCCGCGAGCCGGTCGGCGATCCGCGACGGCAGGACCTGACGCAGCTTCAGCAATGCCGACAGCGCGGCCTGTTCGCCGCCGAGAACGCCGCTGAGCGCCGCCTCCCGCAATCCGACCGCCACGGCTAGTGCCTCTTCGTCGTCGAGGATCAGCGGTGGCACCCGGTTCCCGGCCCTGAGGCGATAGCCGCCCCAGGGGCCGGGGTCGGACTCGACTCCGTAACCCAGCTCCCGGAGCCTGGCGACGTCCCTGCGCACCGTGCGCTCGGTGACCGCCAGCCGGTCGGCCAGCTCACCGCAGGTCCACGAAGGGCGCGCGGACAGCAGGGACACCAGTCGCAGCAGGCGGGCCGAGGTGCTGATCACAGCGGGAAGTATCGCGTATGACCAGAGCCGAGCAAGGCCGTGGGACCAGGACCGTATCTGTCCTGGTCCCGTCCTAGCCTCTGCCGCATGAGCACTGCAAACACCTCCACACCCGCGTTCCGCTTCGCGGCCGTCACCTTCGACTGCCACGACCCTGCCGAAATGGCCCGCTTCTACGGGGAAGTCCTCGGCCTGCCCGTCGTCCACTCCACCGACGACTTCGTCCTGCTCGGCCAGGAGGGCTCGGCCGGACTGGGGTTCAACCGCCTGGCCGACTACCGGCGCCCCACCTGGCCGGACCCCTCCCAGGGGAAGCAGGCCCATATCGAACTGGGCGTGGACGACCTGGATGCGGCACAGTCCTGGCTGCTCGCCCAAGGGGCCGTCGAGCCGACGGTCCAGCCGGAACCCGACCGGTGGCGGGTCCTGCTGGACCCGGCGGGCCACCCGTTCTGCATCACCACCCTGGTCTGAACACCCCGCCAGGTTGTCGGTGCGGGCCGGCCCCGCACCGACAACCGGCGAGACCACCGGGAGCGTGGCTGCGATGTCAGTCCGCTGAAGTATCCTTCCGGCCACCGCACGCCAACTGGGAGGACCTGAGAATTGACCGGCCTGTCTGCTTTCCCGCTGCCCTTCAACGCATCCCGTTCCCTGTCATTCGCGACCCCTCGGACGCTGAGGGAACTGCAGATGATGGAGTGCAGCGCGCACATCCGGGCAAAGCCCGGGTGGTTCAAGAAGATGCACGATGCCGACATCGTCGCCCGGTGGACGCAAGAAGCGGTCGCCCAGGGCCTGACCGAAGCACAAGTGCGGTACGTGTTGGAGGAACTCGCGCATTACGCCGCGCTGCGGGACGAGCGGACGGGTATCGAGGTGTCCGCCGTCGACGGGGTGTGGCAGTCGGACACCTTGATCGACGACAAGCTCCGGTCCCGGCTGTGTGAGGCTGTTCAGGTTCTGGAAGAGGTCCCCGAAGCGGAGCGGGACTGGCATCCCGGATCCGACGGCCAGGTACTGGATCTGGTGCATCCCTCACTGTTCTGCCTGGTGAGGGAGGCGAGCGGCGGGCCCGAGCGGGCTTGGCGGAACCCGACAAACCAGTTTTCGAAGTACGAGTTCTCTGAGCAGTTCCAGTGGCTGCCCACGGACGTCGACATCAGCGACGACGGCGAGGCCACCTTCCGTTCGTACGTCAACAACGTCCACCCCGAGGACCACCGCGAACTCGCATCCGTCCTGCCGGACTTGCTCGCGCGCATGCGCCCGCTGCTGGAGAACGTACTCACCGATCTGCGCCATCCACGGCCCGTGCGGATCGAGGCCGATCCCTACGGGTGGTACGACTCGGAGCCGGAGTGTCCGGTCAGGTCCTCCTACAGTGACAACGATGCCTACGCGGAAGCCCGTGACGCGTGGGAGCAGGCCTATGAGGACTGGTGGGAGGATCGCCAGCCGGTCGTTCCGGACGCCCCGGCCTTCACCGCGCCCCCCTCGCCCGACGCATCCGCCCGCGTCGACCTGCGCGGCCGCCGCCTCCAGGTCATCGTCAAGCTCGCCACCATTCATCTCACCCCGGACAAGCCGGAGTACGCCGGCGGTTCCTGGCACGTCGAGGGGATGCTGAACGAGCGGATCGTTTCGACCGGCATCTACTACTGGGACAGCGAGAACATCACCGAGAGCCGGCTGAGCTTCCGGGCGGCCCTCGACGATCCCAGCTACGAGCAGAACGACGACAACGGTCTGCGTGAGGTCTACGGTCTGGAGGACGAAGACTCGCTGAACCAGATACTGGGATCGGCATCGACTCCACAGGGCCGCTGCCTGGCGTTCCCGAACATCCTGCAACATCGCGTCGGCGCGTTCCGCCTCAAGGACGCCACCCGCCCGGGTCACCGCAAGATCCTGGCGTTCTTCCTGGTAGACCCGTCGGAGAGCATCGTCTCCACATCCGATGTACCGCCGCAGCAGCCGTGGTCCGACACGTCGACCATGACGCTCGAACAGGCGAAGCACTACCGCGAACAGCTCATGCGGGAACGCAAGTTCTTTGTCGACGAACACAACGAGCAGCTCTACGAACGAGAATTCTCCCTCTGCGAGCACTGAACCAGGTCGTCGGCCCGGGCGACATCACCACCGGTCACGGCCCGGGCTTCACCACCGGTCACCGGCGTGCCATCCCTCCCAGCACGCCGAAGCCGTCAATCACGCCGCGCTCGTCCCGTACGGGTTCGTTCCGTACGGGTTCGTGCTTGCTTGCGGTATCCGTCCAGCACGTCCTGGCGAAGCAGGAAACCGAAGCCGGCGGATTCCAGGCGCAGGCCCAGCTGGGGCTCATCGACACCCAGGTCCACCGCCGCGTCCGCCAGGTGCCAGTCGTGGGCGGCGAGTACGCTCAGCAGGTGGCCCCGCCGGACCTGGGTCTCCGACAGGCGGAAGCTCTTGAGGTAGGCGATCCTGCCGCTGTCGTCGGTGATGGCCTCGCCGATGTGGTTCTCCTGCTTGGGGCGGAACTCCGGCAGGAAGCGGGAAAGCGCAAAACCTCCCATCCGGTAGACCGTCTGCCAGGTGTACGCGGACTCCAGCAAACCGACGGCCATGGTCGTGTCGTGGAAGTGCGTCCAGGCCCGCTCCTGTTCGGCGACGGCCGTGCGCAGGTGGGCCAGGGAGCGGATCCGCGCGTCGGGGATACGGGCCCGGAAGTCCCCCACCGGCGGCATCAGCGTGGCGTAGTGGTGGATCAGTTCACCGTACAGATCCTGCACGAGCGTGGCGTGGAGCGCACGGTAGTCGTCCGGGTGCGGGACCACGAACGCGGCGGCCGGCGCGTCGGCGACGTAGAGCAGCACACCGCACTGGTCGGGGTGGATCTCGAAGACACGCAGGGCGTCCGCGAGCCCGCGTACTTCACCTCCCACGTAGGCCTCCTCGACGCGCGGCGAGAGTCCTTGGCGGATCGCGCGCTGTGACCACTCCTCCCAGGCCACGGACGGGCCGCCGAAATGCAGGGCCAGATAGCCTTCCAGCGCCAGGTGCAGGGGCAGGAACCGCAGCCGGTCCCTGGCCTGGCGGCGGGCCGTCCGGTGGTGGAAGCGAAGGTCCATGGTGGCGGCGGGGGCCGCTTTGCCGTCGGCGGACAGATGGGTGCCGTAGGCGGCCGCGGGCGTGCCGTCCTCGGTCCACGAGGCGACGAATCCGTGCGGAATGTAGGACGTATAGCTCTGGCGCGGGCCGAGGTCCACCACTCCGGCCCCATCGCCGTAGAGCTGCGCGGCCAGACGCAGGCCGTGGACGGGCTCCTCACGCACGAGCGGCACCAGTCGCACGGCATTCCACACCTGGGAAGGGCGAGGGGTCAGCCCGGTCAGGTCCAAGGTGGTCATCGCGCCCGCTCCTGGAGGTGTGCCTGCGTCATACGGGCCGCGCGGGTGTCCATGTACGCGGTCAGTTCGGCCAGACCGGTACGGCCTTCCGCGAACTGGGCCAGTTCCACAAGGGCGGGAAGGTCCTCGGCGTCACGGATGCCCGCGGTGGGCACCGTCGGGGACAGCCGGCGCACGTCGAAGTCGGCGGCGTCGTAGACGGGGTTGAGATGCACGATGCTGGTGTGGCGCTCGGAATCGAGCCGGGTCCGCCAGATGCGCAGCACCTCGGCGGCCAGGCCGGGAGGCGCGTTGTCCCACCCGTCGGAGACGATCACCAACCGGCTCGGGGCGGTGTCCAGTGCGTCCAGGATGCGTCGTCCCACCGGCGACGGACCGTACGGGTAGGTCAGCAGCGCATCCGCCCGCCCGGACGTCCACAGCGCGATGTAGTCATCGGCAAGAGCCGCGAGCAGGTAGTGGCAGGCCAGGGCCACTGCCAGCGGCCGACGACGCTTGTGCACCGATCCGAAGGCGGAGAAGCTGTCGTCCAGGACGGCGGTGACCTTGCCCCAGCTCCCCCGGTGGGAGCCCGCCACCCGGGCGGCGGCCGACTCCAGAGCGCGAGTCAGCTCGGCGCGCCGACGCCCACGCTCCTCAAGAGGCAGCGACAGCACATACGTCGTCAAGCGGGTCAGCGGCATCCCCGCCAGATCCGCTTGCACTCCGGTGATCCCGCGAGCGCGCGCGGACTCCCGCAGCCGCAAGGTCTCCAGGCGCGTCATACGCGGAGCTATGCGCTCCAGGAAGACGTTCCGGGGGATGCCGTGCTTGGCGGCGAAGCCCTCGGCGACCGTGTAGGGCAGCTCATACAGGGCGGACTGCTCGTAGTGAGCACGGCGCCACGTCTCCAACAGGGGTGTCGCATAGTGCGCGCGGGCCAACGGCGCGAACATGAACGTCCCCAGCTCTTCGGTGACAGGGGGCAGGTGCGCATGGCGAAGGGCTCGCTTGAGGCTGCCGCGATACTTCACGGCGTCGAACGCCAGGTCCTGGCGTGCGGAGAGCCAGTCACGCATGATCGCGCGGGTGCGCCGGTTGTTCACCTTGGCCCGGCGCAGGGCGTCGAACAGTCCGTACACGCGTTGGGGCGGCATCCGCGCAAGACGCGATGCGATCAGGCGGCCCTCGTTGCGGCGCTGGTCGGCCGTGGCCTCAGCCGGGGCCTCCAGCAGCCCTCGGATGATCAGGACGGCATTGTGGTCGTTGATGTCGAGCGCAAGGACCCCGCTGTACAGGTCGCGGTAGTTCCCCAGCATGTACGCATGGAGAAAGTCCAGGGACAGCCGCTGCCGGTCCGCATCGCTGTGGAACTCACGCTGGCCGGTGGAGGTGATCGCCGCGTTGACGAAGAGCAGCACATCATCGGCTGCGACGAGGTCCCCGTACGATTCCGAGTCCATCCGCATCCTTCCCCCAGGAGTGCTGACGCCGGCCGGGGAATGGGAGCACGAGCAGCGAATCATTGCTTTACAGGCAGGTTCCGGAAGTCGCACTGAAGTCCCGCGGCCGGCCCCCGAACCGTAACAGGGCAGGCCACACGCACTCCACCGACTTGTCCGGCACTTGACGCGGGCCGCCGCCCCGCAGCGGTGCGGGCCCCTGCCGGATGGGCAGGGGCCCGCAGCTCGGACGGCGCGGAAGGCAAAGAACGACTCTCCGTGAGCCGCTTCCTCACACGGCCCGCCTTCTGCCGGGCGGGCCGCCCGCCCGGCCTTACTTCAGGTGCCGGACCAGGAACTGGGCTGCGGCGTCCCCCGCGAACTGCGGGACGCCGCTGTGGCCGCCCAGATTGGCGTGCAGGGTCTTCTCCTTGGAGCCGAGGGCGTCGAACAGGTCAAGGGCGGCCTGCCGGTCGTTGCCTTCGTCGTCCCACTGCAGCAGGACGTGCAGCGGGATGGTCACCTGCCGGGCCTCGTCGAACACGGCGCGCGGCACGAGGCTCCCGGCGAACAGCACGGCGGCCGTGATGCGCGGCTCGGCCACCGCCAGCCGGATCCCGATGGAGATCACTCCTCCCGAGTAGCCGACCGGGCCGCCGATTCTCGGCAGCGACAGCAGGGCGTCCAGGGCGGTCCGCCATTCCGGGACCGCCCTCTCGACCAGCGGGAGGACGAGCCGGTCCACGATCTCCTCGCCGACCGGCTCCCCGGCCTGCGTGGCCCGGCGCAGGTCCGCGCGGGCCTGATCGAGAGCGGGCCAGCGGGGCCGGTCACCGCTTCCGGGCAGTTCGATGGTGGCCGAGGCGAAACCGTCCGCCGCGGCCTGCCGGGCCCGGGCCACCAGCCGGGGGTACATCTTGTCGAGTCCCAGCGGGGGGTGACCGAGGAGGATCAGCGGCGCCGGTGCGGATACGGTGGCGGACGCAGGCGTCCACAGGATGCCGGGGATCTCACCAAGGGTGAACGTGCGCTCCAGGACACCGTCGTCGAAGCGCTGTTCGGAAGTGAAGTGCATGGGCATGGTCGTGCCTTTCGGGAGTGCAGGACGGCGCTCCCGGACGACCTATCGCCCGACCGTGACCCCGGAGGAGAGCACCCACGTCGATACTGCGTTCACGGGTACCACCTCCTCGTTCTCTCGCACGGCCTCCGGCAAAGTAGCAGAGACCCCCGCGGTCCACCAACGGGTTTCCGCTCCACCCGGCCATGCTCCGCCGTCACACCAGCCGGTGCCGCGAACTGGCGACGCGGTCCTGGTGCTGTCCCGGGACAACCGGAGGGAAGAGGGCGCGGCGGCACACGTCTGAGGGCCTCCACCGGGTGGCGAAGGCCCTCGATGCGCGTTCACACCGCGGCCAGTGACTGTCCGGGGTGACCGGCGCGCTGGACGGCGCGGAGGCCGGCTCAGGCGGCGAGCAGGGAGTCGTCGCTCGGCCGGGCTCCGGGCAGGTGGTGGCGGGCGGCGATGAGGGCGGCGTCGATGTCCCGCGTCCCGGTCGCGATGCACAAGCTGTACGCGACGTCATTCATCCGCTGGCGTGCGGCCTCCGTACCGTCCTCCGCATGCAGGGCACGCAGCGTCAGGTACTGCTCGACCAGGTTGTTCAGGACCACCGGATGCGCCATCAGCATGAGACATCTCCCTCGTCACGGCTTTCACAGCTCTACACACATCGCCTTGTGCCCAAGATCGCCGCCGCCATTCACCTCCCGCGAAAACACGCTCCGGCGGGGCTCCCGTTCGTGGCCCGCACGGTTACTTGGGCATCAGGACGGTGTCGATGATGTACACGGTGGCGTTGGCCGTGGGGACGTTGCCGCAGACGACTTCGGCGCTGTCGTTCACCTTGTAGGTGGTTCCCGACCCCGTGGTGGTGAGCTTGCTCTTGGCCAGGGTGTCGAAGGAGCCGTTCTCCAACTGCTCGGGGGCGAGCCGCCGGCCCACCACGTGGTACGTGAGGATCCTGGTCAGGGTCGCCTTGTCGTTGAGGACCTTGTCGAGGTCGGCCTTCGGGATCTTCGCGAAGGCGTCGTTGGTCGGTGCGAACACCGTGATGTTCTGGGCGTTGTTGAGGGTGTCGACCAGCCCCGCCTGCTTCACCGCCGCCACCAGCGTGGAAAGCGCCGGGTTGTGCGAGGCGGCCGTGGCCACCGGGTCCTGCGCCATCCCGTCGAACGAGCCGGCGCCCTCCTTCGGCACCGAGGCGCACGCCGTGCCGAACGGCTTGCCCGCCGTGGGCGCCTCGTCGGAGCCCTGGGACGGAGACTGCTCGGACGCGGCGGACGACGGGGCCGCGGAGGAACCGCTGTCCTTCTTGTCGTCGTCGCAGGCGCTCAGGGTGAGAGGCAGGACTGCGGCGGCGGCCACGACGACGGCGGCGCGGCGGATACGAAACGTGCTCATGGTTGCTGCTCCTGTAGGAGAGGTGACGTTGCCGGACGGTCCGGCGGGTTCGGGTGGTCTGGGGTGTTCGGATGGTCCGGGTGTTCGGATGGTCCGGGTGGTCTGGGGTGTCCGGGCGTTCGGGGCTGTTCAGCCGACGTCCACCACGACGGAGTGCCAGCCGCTGGCGCCGTCGGGAACGGTCGAGGTCCGCTGTTCGGTCTGGGTCTGTCCGCTGCGGTCGGTGGCGCGGACGGTCAGGGTGTGGCTGCCGGGCGGCGCCTGCCAGGGCAGGGACCACTGGCGCCAGGTGTCGGTGCTGTCCTGGGCGGCGAGCCGAGCCGGCTGCCAGGGACCCTCGTCGACCCGGACCTCGACACGGCCGATGCCGCGGTGCTGGGCCCAGGCGACACCGGCGATCATGACGGGGCCGGGCTTCGGCGTCGCGAAGGGCTTGGGGGTGTCGATGCGGGACTGCGTCTTGATGGGAGCCCGGCGGGCCCACGAGCGCTTGACCCAGTACGCGTCATAGGCGTCGAAGGTCGTCAGCTCGATGTCCCGAATCCATTTGCACGCCGATACGTAGCCGTAGAGGCCGGGCACCACCATGCGGACCGGGAAGCCGTGCTCGAAGGGCAGCGGCCGCCCGTTCATCCCGACCGCCAGCAGCGCGTCGCGGCCGTCCATGATGTCCTCCAGCGGGCTGCCGATCGTCATGCCGTCCACCGACCGGGCCACCAGCTGGTCAGCGGGTCCTCCCCGGGAGGGCGGCTCGACCCCGGCTTCCCTGAGCAGCTCTGCCAGGCGTACGCCGGTCCAGCGAGCGGTGCCGACGTACGGGCCGCCGACCTCGTTGGAGACACAGGTGAGCGTGATGTCGCGTTCGATCAGCCGACGCTCCAGCAGGTCCTGGAAGGTGACCGACAGGGGGCGTGTGACGCCTTTCCCGTGAATCCTCAGACGCCAGTTCGTGGCATCGACCTTGGGAACCACCAGGGCGGTGTCGACGCGGTAGAAGGCATGGCTGGGAGTGAGGAACGTACTGATGCCCGGCACGCGCAGCACCGCGCCGGCCGGGATCCGCCGCGCGGGCGAGGCGGGCGCGGGAAGCACCGTCCTGGCGCGGGAGGCCACCGCTGTCCGCCCGTAGGAGCCGTTCAACACGCGGCCCAGCAGCCCCGCCCCGGCCGAGGCGGCGGCCGCTCCGGTCGCCGCGATCACGAACCCGCGCCGGTCCCAGCCCGCCCCCGCCCCTGTCGTACCGCGCTCACCGGGCGCGGGAGGTCCTGCGGGACGTGCCGGGCGCACCAGACGGCCGCTCAGCCCGTACAGCACCCCGCAACCCGCCAGGGCGCCGACGAGGGAGGGCAGTGCGTCGCCCGTGCCGGTGGAGTCGGGGCGGCTGGCCGCGGCCACCGCACCGACCACACCGAACAGCAGGACGCCCGCCGCTCCGGACCTGCGGTGCCACAACGCCAGTACGCCCAGGACGACTGCCAGGACCCCGAGCACGGCGACGATCCCGAGCTGGAGCACGAGCTTGTCCTGGGTGCCGAAGTGGCGGACGGCCCAGTCCTTCAGCGCCGGCGGCGTGCGGTCGATCGCCGCACCACCGACCGCCACCACCGGCCCGGCCTGGGGACGGACGGCGGACGAGACCAGTTCCGCGACCGCGAGTGCCGCGAAGCCGGCGAGCAGTCCGGAAAGGGCCGCGAGCGGCAGGCGGACGCCGATGCTCCGAATTTTCCTCACGGCTGCTGTTCGGAGCCGACGGACAGCCGGATTGGTCGTTCACCCGAGCGGGTTGCCGCACGTTCGTGATTGACGGAGCGTGACGGGCACGACGGACCAATCCACGAGCGCACCGGCTCCGAATCACTCTCGCAGCCATCGATGTGCAGGAGGATCACCGCGTGAAAGAAGTGGCACGCATCGGCGGGACCCCCGCCCCGGGCCCCGGCCTGCCCGGGCTCCTGGGCCGGGTCGCGCAGGGGGACCAGGACGCCTTCAGCGCCCTCTACGACGTGGTGGGCGGACCCGTGCTGGGCCTGGTGCGGGCCGTCGTACGCGATCCGGCCCAGTCCGAGGAGGTCGCCCAGGAAGTCCTGGTCGACGTCTGGCGGATGGCCGCCCGCTACCGGCCCGACCGGGGCGGCGTCATGAACTGGGTCCTCACCCTGGCCCACCGCCGGGCCGTCGACCGGGTGCGGTCCGCCCAGGCCGCCACCGAGCGCGAGCACAAGGCCGCGCTCCTGGAGCGGACACCGGCCTTCGACGAGGTGAGCGAGCAGGTGGAGAGCCGCCTGGAGCGCGAACAGGTCCGCCGGTGCCTGCGCGCCCTCACCGAGTTGCAGCGGCAGTCGGTGACCCTCGCCTACTACCGGGGCATGACCTACCGGGAAGTGGCCGAGCTGCTGACCGTGCCGCTGGGCACGGTCAAGACCCGACTGCGTGACGGACTGATCCGGCTGCGCGACTGCCTGGGGGTGACCGGATGAGCCTCGCCGATCTGCACACACTGACCGGCGCGTACGCCCTGAACGCGCTCTCGGACGCCGAGAGGACGGAGTTCGAGCGGCACCTCGACGCGTGCGAGGCGTGCACCCGGGAGGTCGGTGAACTCACCATCACGGCGGCCCGGCTGGGGCTCGCCATGTCGCTCACCCCACCCCCCGACCTCAAGGCGGCCGTACTGCGACGGATCACGGTGGTACGCCAGGAACCTCCGCACACCCCGGCTCCCGCGGTCCCGCGCGGCAGCCGCCGCAGAACAGCGCTGTGGTCCCGTATGGCGCTGGCCGCGTGCTGCGCGGCCGCGGCCGGGCTCGGCGGGGTCGCCGTGTGGCAGCACGAGCGGGCCACCACGGCGGAGCAGCGGGCCGACACGGCCCAGCGTCAGTCCCGGCAGCTGGCCGAGGTCCTCGCGGCGCCGGACGCCCGGACCGTCACCACGGGCCTCAAGGGCGGGGGGACCAGCACTCTCGTCGTGGCCCGCAGCAGGAACCAAGCCGTGTTCGTCGCCTCGGGGCTGCCACGGCCGCCGGACGGCAAGGTGTACCAGTTGTGGTTCGACGACGCGGGCAGGATGCGGCCGGCGGGCTTGATGAACCCCTCGCACACCACCGACGCGGTCCTGCTGTCGGGCCCGGTCGAGAAGGCGTCCGGCGTGGGCCTCACGCTGGAACCGAGCGGCGGGTCCCCGGCTCCCACCTCGGCGCCCCTGGCCTTGCTGAGTTTCGTCGGGACCTGACACGCCCGCACCGCAGATCCGGCGCGCCCGCGATCGTCGCGCCGGGGACAGCTCCGGACGGGCCGGCCCCCGGCCGACCGGAGCTGTCCCTCACCGTCAACGCGGCGTAAGCAGGCAGAACTCGTTTCCCTCCGGGTCGACCAGAATCGTCCAGGCCAGGGCGGACTGGTCGATACCGGGGTCGGTGGCCCCCAAGGCGCGCAGCCGGGCAGCCTCCGCTGCCATGTCGTCACCGGCGTAGGGGCGGACGTCGAGGTGGACACGGTTCCACCCAACCTTGGTGTCGGTGTTCCGGATGAACTCCAGGTAGGGGCCGACGCTTTGGGCGGAACGCATCCGCGCCTGGTCGTCGCTCACCTCGTGCAGCGTCCAGTCCATCGCCCCGTCCCAGAACCGGGCCATGGGCCTCGGGTCGGCGCAGTCGACCACCACCGCGGCGATCGGCCCGGTGTCCCGGTACAGCGGACGGGGTTCCAGGACACAGAACTCGTTGCCCTCCGGGTCGGCCATGACCGTCCAGGGAACATCACCCTGACCCACGTCGGCCGGCGTCGCACCGAGACTCTTGAGGCGTTCCACCAACTCCGCCTGGTGCGCGCTCGATGTGGTGGCCAGATCGAGGTGCACCCGGTTCTTGACCTTCTTGGGTTCCGGATCGGCCACGATGTCGATGCAGACCGCCACGGGATCGGGATAGACGAAGCCCACGGGTTCGAGGTTGGTCACCCCTGGCCCCTCGCTGTCCATGCCCCACCCCAGTGCCTCCGCCCAGAACCGGCCGAGCGCGGAGTCGTCCTGGGCCTTCATGGTGATCTGCACGAGTCGTGTTGCCATGCCAGAGATCCTACGAAGCCGTCATCGGCGGAGGGCCCTGTCCGTGGAGCTTCACAGGCGACGTAACGACTTCGCATGGCAATGTGCGGACAACTGTTACATCGCCGACGGAATACCTACGTGCGCTCTTCGTAACGTCAGCCGTGCCGCTCACACCCCGGTGCCGCCCGTCAGCACGACCCCCACCCCGCCGGCCCGGGACGGGCCGATGCAGGGCTGCGCCCCGGGCAGACCACCGTGGCGGTGCACGCATCTCCCCGGGAAGTCGCGGAAGGCGTGCTCGCCCCGCGTCCCGCCCGATGCCCCGCCTGTACGCCCCGCCCGCCCATTGACCCGCGAAAGACCTCCTGTGCCGCTTCAGCCTGCCCGCCGCGCCTTCGTCGCCACTCTCATAGCCCTTGCCGCGGCGATATCGGCCTGCACTCCCGCCTCATCGACGCTCGCCTCCTCGCCGGTGCGCCAGCGCGGTACGGTCCAGGCAGTCCGGGACGGTTCCAGCGGTGCCCGGGTCATGCAGATCGTCGCCCACCCGGACGACGACCTGTACTTCATGAACCCCGACCTCCAGCAGTCCATCGACGCCAATGACCAGCTCGTCAGCGTCTACGTGACCAGCGGCGAAGCCCAGGGCTTCAACAAGCTCCCCGGCCGCAAGCCCTCCAAGCCGAACGTCACCGACTACGCCGGTGCCCGCCGTCAGGGCCTGCGCCAGGCCTACGCGCTGATGGCGACCGGCGACACCAAGGCACCCTGGACCAGGCAGGCCAGCGCGCTCCCCGACGGCACCTCCATAGAGGTGGACGCCCTGAGCGGGCATCCCGGCATCCGTCTGGTCTTCCTCGGTGTGTCCCAGCACTACGCCGCCCCTAGCGCCATCACCGACCTCGACCTGCGCCATCTCTGGGAGGACCCCCGCGCGGTCACCCGGACGCTGGCGGGCACCGGCTCCCCCGTACGCACCTCGCACCAGGTCACCCGCGCCGGTCTGATCGACGCGCTGGTCCACCTCATGGACAGCTATCGGCCCACGCTCGTTCGCACCATGGACCCCGACCCGGACATGCAGGTCCGCGACGCCAAGCACCGCGCCCACCACGACCAGCGCGGCTACTCGGACCACCCCGACCACACCGCTGTCGCGCTGTTCACCTACGCCGCGCTCGACCGCTACCGGGCCCCGCACGCCGTGACCGCCTTCCGCGGCTACTACAACGAGCGCTGGCCGCAGGCCCTGCCCCCGCGGATCGTCCGCGAGAAGGCCGACGTGCTCAACGCCTACGGAGGCTCTCCACGGGACTGCGACGTCAAGGCGTTCGGCGGCTGCGGTGACTACGACGTCGGCCGGGACCGTTCCTACGGCACCGGCTGGCTCCAGCGCACCTCGCTGCGCTACCCCACCGCCGCGCCGCAGGTGCGGCAGGACGCCGACGGGCGGCTCACGGCGTTCGCCGTCCTGAACGGCCAGGCCGCCACATGGCAGGAGACCGCCCGCGGCAGCGGACAGTGGACGGCGCCGGAACTGCTGCCCGGCAAGGGACTCGTGCCGGGCCTGACAGCCTCGTCGAGGCCGGACGGCCGCTGGCAACTGTTCGCCGAGCGCATCGCCGCCCTCGGCCCCGGGGCGACGGACAACCGGCGTGAGATCGTCACGACGGAGCAGACACGCAGGGGCGGGCCGTTCGGTGCCTGGGTATCGCTCGGCGCACCCGACCGCGACCCCGAGCACAGCCGCCGGGTCGGCGGGCCCGTGGTGACCCGCGGCGCCGACGGCACCACCTGGCTGTTCGCCCGCGACTGGGCCAAGGGCGTCTCGGTCCGCAGCGAGCGCGCCGACGGTACGTGGAGCGACTGGGCGGACCTGGGTGGCGCCGAAGTCCAGGAGGGGCTGAGCGCCGTCACCGACGCGCGGGGCATCGTGCACGTCTTCGGCGCCGGGCACCACACCGTTCGCCACTGGGCGCAGCGCGTCCCCGGAGGACCGTTCGCGGTCGTGCCCACGGGGCTGCCCGCGCCGGCCGATCCGCCGGCGGCGCTGGCCCGGCCCGACGGGTCGCTGGTCCTCGCGTTCCGCGAGGCCGGGACCGCCCGTCTGCTCGTACGCACCTTGCCCGCCGGTGGCGGAGCATGGCTCGACGAGAAGATCGACCTGGACAGCCGTGGCTACGGCACGCTCGCCCTGGGGCTCGTACCCGGCGGAGTGCTGCTGGCCGGCCGCGACGATGACGGTGGTACGAGCGTGGCCGCTCTGGGCACCGGGCGTGCCCCGCGCTGGAGCACCGTCCCCGGAGCTGTGGTCGGCGCGGCGTCCCTGGCGACCGACTCCGGCGGCCGCCCCGTCCTCGCTCTGCTCGCGCCCGACGCGACGCTCCGTGTCCGGGCCGTATCCGATGGCGAGGCCGCCGAACAGGGAGATTCCCGAGACCTCCAACGGACGACCGAGGCTGCCTCACAGAGCCGCCGGCTCATGCACCCGCGCTAAAAGCTGTCCGAGTCGATCATTGCCCGTCCCTCGGAGGCCGGGGCGGCTGGAAGCAGGCTGTGACGTCCTTGCCGCGGGGGCAGCGGTAGGTCTGCCAGTCGTCGGCGAGGGCGTCGATGAGGAGCATTCCCCGGCCACCGGTGGCTTCCTCACCGGCGTGACGTGGTTCCGGCACCAGGGGCGAGGCGTCGTGCACCGTCACGTGCAGGCATTCCTCGTCCCAGGTCAGAATGAGCTGGGCGTCGCTTCGGGCATGTACATGGGCGTTGGTGACCAGCTCGGAGACGGTCAGCACGACGGAGTCCAGCAGATCCGGCGCGGTCCGGTCCCACCCCAGCCTCGCGAGATGCTCACGCGTCCAGTCCCGTGCCGTCTTCACGCCGCTGCTGACCGGCAGCGAACGCGCCCACCCGACAGCTCTCAGCGCAGGATCCTGCGGCACTGTCTCTCCTTCCACCGACAACGGGTACTCGTCTCCGTCTGCCCGGGAAGCAGCTCAGTCAACGTGCCCTGCCGAAGAGGTTCCCGAGGAAGCCGCGGGCCGAGCCCACGGAAACCCCCGCCTCAGCCGGCCGGATACGCCAGCAACCCCCTGTCCGTCTCCTCCCACGCTGACTTCAGCTCGTCCAGGAGCCTCGGCTCGTCCACGGCCCGGTCGGCCTGCTCGCGCTGGTCCTGCGAGAGATCGAACAGTTGGTCCTGGCCGTTCCTGCCCCGGTAGTACTTCCAGTTCCCGCGCCGCAGCGCGCGCTCCCCGCGCACACGCCAGAACAGGTCACGCTCGGCAGGCTGCCGCCCCCGCAGCAGATAGGGGGCCAGGCTGGTCCCGTCCAGCGTGTAAGCCGGGTGTGGGCGCGCCCCTCCGATCTCCAAAAGCGTGGCAGTCCAGTCCGGTGTGAAGACCGGCTCGTGGCTGACCTGCCCGCCGTCGAGGCGTGCGAGCCACCGCACGATGGTGGGCACGCGGATTCCGCCCTCCTGGAGCGAGGCCTTGTTGCCCGACAGGGGCCAGTTGTACGAGAAGCGCTCACCGCCGTTGTCCGAGGCGAAGAACACCAACGTGTCCCGCGCCTGGCCGGACTTCTCCAAGGCGTGCAGCACGACGCCGACCGACCGGTCCAGGTCCTGCACCATCTGCGCGTACTTCTCGACGGAACCGCCGTCCTGATGCCAGAGCGCGCCTTTCGCGCCCGCTTTGATCCTGCGAACGATCTCGGCGCTCTCCTCCTCGTCCCCCTCGGCTGTCCAAGGCCAGTGCGGAGTGGTGAAGTTGAGGTTCAGCAGCCAGGGCCGACCGCCGTGGTCGCGCTGGACGTACTCGCCGGCGCGCTCGGTGAGGATGCGTGTGTAGTACCGCAGGTCCTTGTACTCGGCATCGCCCTCGCGTACGTTCCCCGCGTACAGGTCGTACTCCCCACCGAGCCCCAGCTTCGAGTAGTACTCGAGGGCCCCGCCGAAGTTCCCGAAGAACTCCTCCCAGCCGGACTTCGTGGGCGAGTAGTCCGGCAGATATCCGCAGTGCCACTTGCCGATGAGCGCGGTCGCGTAACCCGCGTCGCGCAGCAGCGAGGCAAGTGTGGGGTGGGTGGGCTCGAGCCCGACGGACCTGTCCGCGATCGGCTCCGCGAGACCCCCCTTCGTACGTCCGGGCAGGCGCCCCGTGTACAAGCTGAACCGGGTCGGCGAGCAGGTCGCGGACCCGGCGTAGGCATCCGTGAACCGGACGCCCTGCCGTGCGAGCCGGTCAAGGTTCGGGGTCTTGATGTGCGGGGCGCCGTAGCAGGACAGATCGGCCCAGCCGAGATCGTCGGCGAGGATGAAGAGAATGTTGGGCCGCTTGGCCCGTCGCTGCGGTGCCGCCCTGAACGGCTGCTCGCGCTCCGGGACTTGAGCCTGGGCGTCGGCGGCGGACACACCGACGGCCGCGGCGGTGACGCCTGCGGCGACAGCACCGCCGAAGGACCGCCGGGACAGCGGGGACGGTGGGGGCGGTGGGGACAGCCGGGTCAGGGGAAAATCGTCGTACGAGGACACAGTGCGCTCCTGAGCGGGGCACGGCGCACCACGGCGTCACGTACCCGAAGAGAGTCGAAAGGGAGTCGGTTCAGACAGCGCGACGACAGATGGCGCTCGCGACACGTACCAGGTCGACGTGGCGGCGCTCCACAAGCGTGGCCGTCGGACCACCGGGCGTCTGCATGGGTCAGGAGCCTCATCGAGCGCCTGTGTGCCTGTCAACGAAAAGCCCACCCGTTCACAAGGGCTTCGTATCGGCGAAATCCGGCGCACACGCCCGCTCTGCGCACACGCCCGCTGTGCGCAGAGGCATATTGGCGGCTGGGCACCTGGCCAGGGATAGATCGCGGTGCCAGGGGGAAGTCTGCTCGCGATCGCTACGGTCGTCTGCGAGGGAGATCACGGACGTGCGCACTTTGACCTTCGTTGTCGGAACGGGCCGCAGCGGGTCGACCGCGCTGTCCGGCATCGTCCACGCGCATCCTGATGTCCTCAGCCTCAACGAGTTCCTGTCGTCGGTGCAGAGCCGGGGTTTTCCCGAAGGCCGCCTGGACGGTGCGGAGTTCTGGCGGCTGCTGGCTGAGCCCAATGCGCAGTTCGAGACGATGATCCGCAGCGGGGTTCCGATGCCGGAGTTCCTCTATACGCGCCGTCCCGGACGCTTCGCCACCGAGACCACGGGCATCCCCGCGATCTCACTGATGGTGCTTCCGCACCTGACCGACCAGCCGGACGACCTGTTCGACGACCTGGAAAAGCAGGTGCGCGGGTGGCCGCCGCGGCCCGCCGCCGAACACTACGCGGCCCTTTTCAGCCTGCTGGGCAGCCGTGAAGGGCGCACCGCGGTGGTCGAGCGATCGGGCTACTCCCTGCACCGGGTGCCGTTGCTACGCAAGGTCTTCCCGTACGCACGTTTCGTACACCTGTTCAGGGACGGACCCGACTGCGCGCTGTCCATGAGCCGGCACACGGGCTACCGACTGATCTTCCTGCTGCGCGAGATTCTCGCCCGCAGTGGCGCCGACCGCATCGAAAACCTCACCGAGGAGCAGATCCGTGCTCTGCCACCCACCCTGTCACCGCTGCTGACCGAACGCTTCGATTCCGCCCTGGTCCTCGACCCTGACCTGCCGCTTCCCGGCTTCGGCGCATTGTGGTCACAGCTCATCGCCCAGGGCGTGGCCGACCTCGACGCCGTGCCCGCACCCCAGCGGACCACCCTCGCCTACGAGGACCTCCTTGACGACCCCCGCAACCAGCTGACCCGCCTGGCCGACTTCATCGGTGTCGAACCACTCCCCGAGTGGCTCGACACCGGCGTCGCCCGCCTGGACAGCAGCCGCCGGGGAGCCTCCCGACAGTTGCCCGCGGCAGAGCTGGCCGCGCTCCGGGCTTCCTGCGCCCCGGGCACACGGGCCCTGGCCGCCGGCCGGACACAGACGACGTGACCGGGCCGGGACCACCTCCCTCCGGCTCGCGTGGCGGCGGGCGACGGCCGTGAAGTCGCGGCGGAGCGGAGGCAAGTTGCCGGTCGCCAGGGGGCGTGAAACGCTGGAGAACAGTATCCGAATGCCCGGATCGGAGGATTCCGATGCGCCTCGGACCCTTGACCGGCCTGGTGGCCGTTGTTCTGATCGCCGTCGCTTTCGCCGTGGGCGGCGATACACCGGATGTAGGTGCCTCCGGGCCACAGGTCAAACTGTTCTACCAGGATCACGACACGCAACAGGCGGTCTCTCTGTACCTGCTGGTCCTGGCGGGTGTCTTTCTTGTCTTCTTCGCCGGGAGTCTTCGCCACCACCTCGCCGACTCCGACCGGCACGGCTGGCTGCCTCAAGTCGCCTTCGCCGGGGGCATATTGTCGGCGATGGGTTTCTGGGTCGCATCGGGCGTGACGCTCGCGCTGATCGACGCAAGCGACAAGCAGAAGGTGGACGGTCCGGCCCTCCAAGCCATGAATGCCATCAGCAACGACCTCTTCATCCCCTTCGTCGGCGGAATCGGCATCATGCTCCTCGCCGCCGGCCTCGGTACAGCACGCAGCGGAAGCCCTCTGCCACGTTGGCTGGGCTGGGCCGGGATCGTGCTGGGCGTGCTGATGTTCATCCCCTGGGCCGGTTTCGTCGCCTTCCTCGTAGCCGGACTGTGGATCATCGCCGCCGGCGTGCTGCTCGCCCGTCGACCCACCATTCCGGACACCACGAGGGCCTCGGACATGCCGACACCCTGACCTCTACCTCTCTCCCGCACCCCGGCTGCCGGGCGGGTCAAACCGAGGCGGGTGGTCCCGGCGGGACCGCCCGCCTTGGCGCGCAGTCAGTGGCGCGGTCACGTTAGACGCACCGGGACCCTCGTGATTTCCGCTGGACCGGCGTATTCCGGAGATCGGCATCGTCGGTAGCCTGATCATCAGCTGCACGGAGTATCCATGTGTCCCGGTGGCCATGTGTTGCGGCGACCATGTGTCCCGATGCCCCGCTGGTTGGTACGAGGGCTTACGACAGGGAGTAATGAGTCTGCGATGAGTGAACTGACAAAGCCCGAAGTCCACGTTCCGGAGGGTGACGCCCCCACCGAGCTGTCCATCCGGGACCTGGTCGTCGGGGACGGGGCCGAGGTGAAACCGGGCATGGTGGTCAGGGTCCACTATGTCGGGGTGACCTTCGAGTCCGGGAAGGAGTTCGACGCCTCTTGGGACCGGGGCCAGCCGTACAAGTTCGCCCTGGGCAGTGGCAAGGTCATCAAGGGCTGGGACCGGGGAGTGAGGGGAATGAGGGTCGGCGGCCGACGCGAGATCATTGTTCCCCCGCGTCTCGGATACGGCAACCAGTCACCCTCGCCTCTGATCCCGGCGGGCTCGACCCTGGTCTTCGTGGTGGACCTGCTGGACTCGTATTCCAGCACAACCGGGTGGAGCAACACGTAGTGATCCTGGCCCCTGCCGGCTACTGGGACAACCGGGAGCCTCGCGGCGCGGCGTCGATACCGTCAAGGGCGACGCGGTACACGGCGTCCGGGCTGAGCCGCACCGCCTGCCAGAGCGAGCAGTCGTCGATCCTGCTCGCCACCGGCACGCCGCACCTCGCACAGGCCAAGTTGGGGCCGTCAGCACCGTCGAGCCCACAGCAGGCACCACTGTGTTTCTCGGGCATCAGCCGCGTTCCTCGGAGGTCACCGGGCGCGATGACGACCGCTTCGGGCGCACGGTCGGACAGGGCGTAGACCGGTGCGTAGATGCCGCGTGCCTCCGCCTCGCTCGGGTCGATCTCGTCCCACACCTGCCACGGTCCTCCCCACGGGTCCGGATCCACGGCAAACGTCCCCGACTCCATGAGCACCAGCAGCTGGACCCCGTTCCCGTACTTCTGACGGGCGTGGGCCGGAAGGGAAACCTGGGACAACGGGACGGTCAGCTCGGCATCGCACCGCACACAAACGAAAACGAACAAAGACCCTCCGCATGACAAACAGCCGCATCATCGCACCTCGGCGGCAGCCGGCCAACACGTTTTCGCGTCCAGCACGGGGCCAGGTGGTGTGCGGCGTCCTGCCGCTCTCGCCGGCATCCCCTGTGCAGCGCCCCTGCTCCAATCGCACCGGCCCTGACTGGCCCCGGGACTGTCGCCCATCACGTACGACTTGACGGAACGTTGGCTTGACGGAGCGTTGGCTTGACGGCCGCCTCCTCTTCAGGCGCCCCCTTGTGGTCCCACGCTCCATCAGCCGTCCCGCCGCCCCGCCCCCAGGCCGGGGTCCACCAACCGGTGGACCCCAGGTTCAACCAGTCGCTGCTGTCGGCGCCGCACCCCCTGCCAACAGCATGGAGGCATGAAGAATCTTCCCGTACGCATTGCTCGTTGGAGCGCCGCCCGTCCCTGGCGGGGCATTGTCGGCTGGTTCGTGTTCGTCGTTCTGTGCCTCGGTATCGGTATGTCCGTCGGCACCAACGCGGCGACCACCGAGGACTTCCGCATCGGAGAGGCGGGACGCGGTGAGGCGATCGCCGCGGAGGGCGGGTTGCAGCAGCGGCCCGTCGAGCACGTCCTGATCACCGCGCAGCCCGGGACCGGAAAACTCGACATCGCCGCGGCCGATTCGGCCGCCGCCGACATCGCCGCCCGGATGGCCCGACTGCCCGAGGTGCTGTCCGTCGCCGGCCCGGTGCACGGCGCGGGCAACACGGCGGTGCGGGTCACCATCACCATGAAGGGCCCGGAGCTGGAGGGCAAGGAGCATGTCGACCCGCTGATCGAGCAGACCGCCGCCGTGCAGAAGGCCAACCCCGGGCTGCGCGTGGAGGAGACGGGATCACCGTCCATCAGCAAGGGCGTCGGCAAGCTGCGCGGCGACGACCTCTCGCGCACGGAGGTGATCGCCCTGCCGGTCACCTTCCTCACCTTGCTGCTGGTCTTCGGTTCCATGGCGATGGCCCTCGTACCGCTGCTGCTCGCCCTCTCCTCGATCGCCGCGGCCGTCGGCCTGTCGATGGTGGCCTCGCACGTCTTTCCCGACGCGGGCGTCGGCACCAACGTCATCCTGCTCATCGGTCTCGCCGTCGGCGTCGACTACACGCTCTTCTACCTCAAGCGCGAACGCGAGGAGCGGGCCCGCGCCGACGGCAGGCTGAGCCCGCAGGCCGTCGTCGAACTGGCCGCCGCCACGTCAGGGCGGGCCGTCGTCCTCTCCGGTCTCGCCGTGGCCGTCTCCAGCGCCACCCTCTACCTCGCCGACGACGTCATCTTCTCGTCCATCGCCACCGGCGCGATCGTCGTCACCCTGGTCGCTGTCGTCAGTTCCCTGACCGTGCTGCCCGCACTCCTCGCCAAGCTGGGCATGCGTGCCGAGCACCGGGCCGAGCGCCGGGCGGCCCGTGGGCTCGCGCCGAAGAAGCAGAAGGCGCACAAGTCCGGCCCCGGCCGTCTCACCGCCGCCGTGCTGCGCCCCGTCGCCAAGCACCCCGTCGCCACCCTCACCGTCACCGTCGCCGGGCTGGTCGCCCTCGCCGCCCCGCTCCTCGGCCTCAAGCTCACGGACATGGGCCGCGAGACGCACTCCCGCTCCATCGTCGCCATGCAGGTCTACGACCGGCTGAACGCGGCCTATCCGGAGCTGAAGTCCATGCACCAGATCCTGGTCCGCGCCGACGCCAACCGCTCGTCGGAGGTGACCGCCGCCCTGCGCGAACTCGCCGCCGACGTCAAGGACGATCCGCGCCTGAGCGGCACCCCCCGGCTGACCACATCGCCCGACCAGCGGATCAGCATGCTCCAACTGCAGGTCCCGCACTACGTCAGCAGCGACGAGGCCCAGTCCTCGCTCCAGGACATCCGCGACACGTACATCCCGCAGACCGTCGGCCGGGTGAAGGGGGCCGAGACCGCGGTGACCGGTGACGTCGCCCGCTACACCGACTACCCGACCCACCAGGAACAGAAGCTGCCCCTCATCATCGGAGCGCTCCTCCTGGTCACCTTCACCGTGACCGTATGGGCCTTCCGCTCCGTGGTCCTCGGCCTGGTGGGCGTCCTCCTCAACCTCCTCTCCGCCGCCGCCTCGCTCGGCATCCTCGTCCTGGTCTTCCAGCACACCTGGGCCGAAGGCCTGGTCGACTTCACCTCCACCGGGTCGATCGGATCCCGTGTGCCGCTGTTCCTCTTCGTGATCCTGTTCGGCCTCTCCATGGACTACCAGGTCTTCGTGATCAGCCGGATCCGGGAGGCGGCCCTGCGCGGAGTCCCGACCCGGAGGGCCGTGATCGAAGGCATCGGCAGCTCGGCGGGGGTGGTGACCAGCGCCGCCGTGGTCATGGTGACGGTCTTCGCCAGCTTCGCGGCACTGCACCTGATCGAGATGAAGCAGATCGGCTTCAGCCTCGCGGTCGCCGTCCTCCTGGATGCCTTCGTCATCCGGCTGCTGGTCCTGCCGTCCCTGATGCTCCTGCTCGGCGAGGCCAACTGGTGGCCCTCGCGCGGAGTGAGCCGTGCCCGCCCCACCACCGACCACACCCCTCACACCCTGGAATCGGTAAGCTGATCGACTCGACCGCCGGGCCTCCAACTCCCCTACGAACGAAATGAATCAGCGTGAGTCAGTGGCAGCAGCAGCCGGGTGACCGGCTCATCCAGGACCGTACCCTCCGCTGGAACCTGGCAGCCTGGATCCTGTTCGGCCTGCTTCCCCCGGCCATCGCCGTGCTCGACGCGTCACCGGCCCGCAGGTGCTGGATGTTCGGCCTGCTCGCCCTGATCGCGCTGTGCCACACCGTCGTTCTCACCCGGCCGGACACCCCCGTGCTGCCTCCCCGCACCTACCTTGCCGTCCTCGCTGTCGTCCTCGGCGCAGCGTCCTACCTCCTGGACGGCGGGGCCGCGTTCTACGTGATATCTCTGCCGCAGTTCTGGCTCTTCACCCGCATCCCGTCGGACGCGATCAGGCTCAGCGGGGCCGCCGCGGCCCTGACCGTCTTCGGGGGCACACTCGGCCAGGGCTGGAGCCCGCATTTCCTCACCGGGAACGCGGTGGTCACCGTCGTCGCCTACGCCGCAGGGGTGAGTCTGGGGCTGTGGGTGCACCGCTTCGTCGGCCAGAGCAAGGAGCGGCAGGAGCAACTGGCCTCCGAACTGTCCGTCACACAGGAGGAGTTGGCGGCCGCGTACCAGCGGCAGGGGGCGGCCGAGGAGCGCGAGCGGCTTGCCCGGGAGATTCATGACACCCTCGCCCAGGGCTTCGCCTCCATCGTGGTGCTCGCGGAGGCCGCCCGCGCCGCCGTCGTCAGCGACCCCGTACGCTGCGCCGAGCAGCTCACCTCCATCGAACAGACCGCGCGCGAGAACCTGGCCGAGGCCCGGGTGCTCGTCGGCTCCGCCCCGGCGAGCGGTGTCGCGGCCGGTTCGTTGGCCGCCACCCTGCGCAGGACCCTCGACCGTTTCGTCCAGGACACCGGTCTCACCGTCACCGCCGAGCTGCCCGACATCGACCTGGACCAGCGCACCCGCATCGCCCTGCTGCGCTGCACACAGGAGTCCCTCGCCAACATACGCAAGCACGCGGGCGCCTCCACTGTCGGCGTCGTCCTCTCCGATCGCCCGGGCGGTGTCGAACTGGAGATCACCGACGACGGCCGCGGGTTCGTCGTCGAGGAGTCCCACGGCTTCGGCCTCGACGGCATGCGCCGACGGCTGGCCGAACTCGACGGCGAACTCGCCGTCACCAGCTCGCTCGGCGACGGCACCCTTGTCCTCGCCACCCTTCCCACGCAGAGTCAGGACTGACCATGACCGACACCCCCTACGACCGGATCCGGGTGGTCGTGGTCGACGATCACGCCGTCATGCGCGCCGGAGTCATCGCCCTGCTGGCCAACGAGCCCACGATAGAGATCGTCGGCGAGGCGAGCGACGGCCGCGAAGGCGTCCATCTCGTCGAGCGGCTCGCCCCCGATGTGGCGCTCCTCGACCTGCGTATGCCGGTGCTCGACGGCGTGGCCGCCACCACCGAGATCGTTGCCCTGCCGACGCCCACCCGCGTGCTGATCCTCACCACCTACGACACGGACGTCGAGATCGAACGGGCCGTCGAGGCCGGCGCCGTCGGCTACCTCCTCAAGGACACCACCCGCGAGCAGCTCGCCGACGCCATCCGCTCGGCCGCACGCGGTGAGACGGTCCTCGCGCCCAAGGTCGCCGAGCGCCTCGTGGCCCGGATGCGCCGCCCCGAGCCGGTCGCCCTCACCGCGCGGGAACGGGACGTGCTGCGCGCGGTCGCCGACGGCCTTTCCAATGCCGAGATCGGCCGTCGCCTGGTGATCGGCGAGGCCACCGTGAAGACGCATCTTCTGCGGGTCTTCGCGAAACTCGACGTCAATGACCGCACGCGCGCCGTCGTCATCGCCCTGGAACGCGGACTCCTCGCACACTCCTGACGCCCCGACACCGACAAGGGTCAGACGATCGGCAGACGGGTGTGTGGCTTCGGGCAGTTCCAGCAGCTCGCGGTGGAAACGGGCCGACTCGTGGCGGTCCTGGGAAGCGATGATGGTGTGGTTGAACGTGACGGGCTTTCAGCTGACCTCGTTGGCATCCAGCGCCGGGGCGATCGTGGAGAAGGCCCGGTCCGTCAGTTCGGCGGGGTCCTCGGTACCGTCGCTGCCGCTCCAGCGTTGCAGCACGGCGTCGAAAGCGGTGAGTGCCATCCCGGCGGCCAGCTGGGGGTACAGAGCGGTGTCGGGGTCCAGTCCCAGCCGTAGCGCCAACTCTGATGCCAGGTCGACGCGCCACTGGTCCTGGCGTTCCAGAAAGCGTGCGCGCAGGGCCGGGGTACGCAGGATCAGTTGCACCACACGCAGCGCCCTGTCCGAGTGGTCGGCGCAGACGGCCATGGAGTCCCAGACGGCGTGCCGCAGAGCCACGGATGGCTGTTCACCAATGGGACGGGACGCCAGCGTTGTACGCATGCCGGTGCCCAAATCGGCCAGGAACTGGACGACCACGTCCTCCTTGGAGGCGAAGTACCGGAAGAACGTCCGCTTGGACACCCCGGCGGTGGCCGCGATCTCGTCGATGGTGACCGCGTCGAATCCCTTCCGCGCCAGTAGCTGGAGGGCGGCTTCGCTCAGCTCGTTGGAGACGAGCCGGCGTTTGCGCTGGGCCATCGTGACGTCGGGGCGGGAGTCCACCGGGCAATCCTACGCCATGCCATCCATGCCACTTGGTGATTCTATTGACACCAAGTGCCATACACGACAACGTGTGCCGCATGATGAATAAGGAGCGCTGGACGGCCGATCGCATCCCGGACCAGGCCATGCGGGTGTTCGTCGTCACCGGAGCCAACAGCGGCCTGGGCCTGGCCACCACCCGGGCACTCGCCCGCAAAGGCGGCCACGTGATCCTCGCGGTGCGCGACGAGACGAAGGGCCGCCGGGCCGCAGCGGAGATCGCCGCTGAACAACCTGGCGCCAACCTTGAGGTACGTCGGCTCGACCTGGCCGATCTGGATGCGGTGCGGGCGTTCGCCGAGCGATTGCGCGCCGATCACCCGAGGCTGGACGTGCTCGTCAACAATGCCGGTGTGATGGCACCGCCCCGCTCACTGAGCGCCCAGGGACACGAGGTGCAGTTCGCCTGCAACCACCTCGGCCACTTCGCGCTCACCGGTCTGCTGCTCGACCTGCTGACCCATGGCGACCAACCCCGCGTGGTCACGGTGAGTTCGACCAACCATCGGCAGGGACGCCTCCACCTCGACGACCTGTCCGGCGAGCGCACGTACTCGCCCATGGCGTTCTACAACCAGTCGAAGTTCGCCAACGCCGTCTTCGGATGGGAACTCCACCGGAGACTGACCGCCGCCGGCAGCCCGGTCCGCAGCGTGCTCGCCCATCCCGGTTACACCTCCACCAATCTGCAGACAAGCGCACCGGTCGGCATGGTGAAGATGCTGTTCGGCCATATCGTCGCCCCGCTCGCCCAGCCCGCGGAGCAGGGCGCATTGCCCCAGCTGTACGCGGCTACCGCTCCGGATGTAGAGGGTGGCGAGTTCATCGGGCCGGACGGCTTCGCCGAGCTGCGCGGCGGCCCGACGCGCGTGCGGCTGTCCGCCGCGGCAGCGGATCCTGAGACCGGCCACCGTCTCTGGGAACTGTCAGAACAACTCACCGACGTGCGGTTCACGTTTCCGGCCTTCCCCTGACCAAGTGGTAGAGGCCTGCCACGGTGCGACTGGACGGATTGCTGTGCGACAGATGGCGTACGCAGCGGCCGCACACAATGGCGGCCAGGCGCGACACGGGAAGCACGAGGCCGGGGGTCCGGACTTGCGTTAGCGTAGGGAAAGTGACGGGAAACGATGCCGACCGGCGGTGGTCGGAGTCCATGCCGACGGCTTATGAGCAGTATCTCGTGCCGGTGGTCTTCCGGCCCTTCGCCGAGGATCTGGCGGTCCGGGCAGCCGCACTCCAGCCCCGGCGGATCCTGGAACTCGCCTCCGGCACCGGCGCGTTGACCTCGTCACTGCTCGCGGCTGTGCCCTCGGCGGAAGTGACAGCAACCGACCTGAACGAGGCCATGGTCGCCTACGGGTCGGCCCGGGTGCCCGGGGCTACGTGGCGACAGGCCGACGCGCAGCGGCTGCCCTTCCCCGACGGGAGCTTTGACCTCGTGGTCTGCCAGTTCGGCGTGATGTTCTTCCCCGACCGGATCGCGGCCTTCCGCGAAGTCCGGCGGCTCCTGGTTCGGGGCGGTCGATTCCTGTTCAACACCTGGGGTCCACTCGGCACGCACGCCTTCGGAGCCGCGCTGCAGGCCGGTCTGGAACGGGCCTTTCCGAGTGACCCGCCGCGATTCCTCCCCACCGTCCCGCACGGCTACGCCGACCCCGCTGTCGTCACCTCTGATCTGATGGCCGCCGGATTCGCCGTCGAGGAGGAGCGGGAGCTGACGCTGGAGGGTCGGGCGGCGTCGCTCGCCGACGTCGCCACCGGGTTCCTCACCGGAACGCCGGTACGCGCGGCTGTGGAGGAGCGTGGCGACGAGCCAGCCGTCCGAGACACCGTCATCGGGGAGATGACGGCCCGTCTGGGCAACGGGCCGGTCACCGCCCCGATGACGGCGTACGTCTTTCGCTGCGCGGCCTGAGCCCGGAAGGGACGCCTGCCACATCCCCCGGTCGCTGCCCCCCCAGACGACGACTCCCTGCGAACGCCACCTCGGCATCGCCCTGGCCGTTCTCACCCATCCCCGCCTCACCTTCAGCGGGCCGCTCATGGATGTCGACCGGCTGGACCAAGTGATCGGCGGACGCCGTCCGCGACGCTGACCCGGCGCCGCCCCGCACCCCGGTTTCCGGGCAGTCATGTCGGGAACGCCCGCACCCGGCCCATGCGAATCAGCGGCGTCGCGCTGTCACCTGGGGGTGATGGCGATGCCTTCGGGGTGGTGGCCCGTCTCCAGCGTCGCCCGTACCTTGGCCTGCGTCGGATCGATCACCGTGACGGTGTCGGACTCCTCATTGGTGACCCAGACGCGACTGCCACCCGGACTGACCGCCAGACCCTGCGGCGTCTTGCCCACGGGCACCCGGGCGAGAACGCGGCCGGTCGACGTGTCGATGATCAGAAGGACGTCCGCCGCCGAGTCCGCGGCGTAGAGCCTCCGTCCGTCGGGACTCACGCCCACACCCACCGGCGCTTTGCCGACCACCCAGGTATCCACCACTCTGCCGACAGTGGTGTCGATGACCGAGATGCTGCCGGATCCCGTATTGGCGACGTAGACCTTTTCCCCCTTCGCCGTGGCGGTGATTCCGCTCGGGAAGTCACCTACCGGAATCCGGCCCAGCGGCTGGTATTCCGCCGACAGCATGGTGACGTCATTGGTGCCGCTGTTGGTGACGTACGCCGATCCCTGCGGGATGGTGGCGACGCTGTGCGGGAGTTCGCCCACCGGCACCGTCACGATGACCTTACGGCTGGCTGTATCGATGACCGATACATTGTCGCTGCCCCAGTTGGCCACGAACACACGACGCCCGTCACGGCTCGGCGAGGCCGAGAACGGATAGGCGCCGACGGGTACGTTCGCCACGACTTTGCGGCCGGAAGTCTCGATGAAGGAGACGGTGTCGGACACTCCGTTCGCCACGTACACCTGAGAACCGTCGGGAGCCGCGCCGACGCCGGTCGGTCCCGTGCCCACCTCCGTGGTGCCGACAGCCCTTTCCAGTCGGACGTCGAAAGCGGAGACGTTGCCGGAACCGCTGTTGGCCAGGAACGCGACGATGCGCATCGGGTAATCCGCGACGGCGGAAGCGCGTTGCGCCGCCGGTGGCGCGAGCGGAGACGGTGCGGGGGACGCCGCCGCCGAGGTGCACGCCATGACCGCCAGCGCGGAACCGAGGGCCAGACGGAAACGCAAGCGTGAGAGGAAAAGTTGTGGGACGCGAGAGGGAGGGAGGCCTGCGGCGGCAGCGGACCGCGAGCCTTGGGGCACGCGGCCGAGTCCGGGAATTCTCAGCATGTGTCTACCTTTGCGTCTGTCACACGGGGGAGCTGGACGTACACGCGTGATCAAACGTCCGACATCGATATTCCGCACGGCCAGATAAAGAAGTCGTTCTTTCACGTGGCGCTATCTGGACCAACTCGCCCATTACGCATACATGTCGGAGTAATATAAATGCAGGATCTGCCGTCGCCCCCGCGATGCCGCACCCGGATCATTTCCACCCACAACGCCAGGTCGGTTCAAGGCTTGCCCGGAAGGATTCCATAACTACTTGTCGACATGCCAGCCAATTGCCACCTCCGGAAGGGACGTTCCTGCAAACACGCCTTTCGCGACTTGGTTCCTTGCACCCCCAGACCAGGAGCGGATCAGGAAGATTTATCGACAACGGTCGGACGGCATATGGGGGGCGAGCCAAACCGTCGTCACGGTTCTTTCCCGCCATTGGTCACGCCGCGTGGAGAGCCACCGTCGGGTGCAGACGTGAGGCGCGGATCGCCGGGTAGAGCAGCAGCGACTCGGTCAGGAACTGGAGGCGGACCGCGCTCACGGCCGGACAAGGCCCCGCGCGGGACCGGCATGACGAGGCCCGGTCGCCTCCTGACGGTGAGAGCAGGGTGACCCCGTGGGGGCCAGGCACAACGGGCCCCGTGGCAAGATCCATAGGTATGAGCATGGAACGAGCGCATCGGCCTGTCGCCCTGGTCACCGGGTCCACCTCGGGGATCGGGGAGGCCGTCGCGCGGAGGCTGGCGGCGGACGGGATGCGGGTAGTCGTGCACTCGCGGAGCAGTACGGAGACCGGGGAGGCGCTGGCCGCGGAGCTCGGCGGGGATTACGTACGGGCGGACCTGGCGGTGGAGCAGGAAGCCCGGGGGCTCGTCGAGACGGTGCTCGACCGGTGCGGACGGCTGGACGTACTGGTCAACAACGCGGGCATCAGCTGGCCGATCCCGCACGACGACCTTGCCGCGGCGACGCCCGCCGACTGGCGGCACCTGCTGGAGGTCAACCTCATCGCGCCCTGGGTGCTGTGCACGGCAGCCCTTCCGGCGCTGCGCACGTCCCCCATGGGCGGCAGCATCGTGAACATCACCAGCCACGCCGGAGTACGGCCCAAGGGTTCGTCGGTGCCGTACGCGGCGAGCAAGGCGGCGCTCAACCACGTGACCCGGCTGCTGGCATCCGCGCTCGGACCCGAGGTGCGGGTCAACGCTGTCGCGCCGGGACTGGTGGACACGCCGATGACGAAGGACTGGTCACAGGCGCACGAACTGTGGCGGGAGCGCGCACCCATGCGGCGTCCCGCCCAGCCCGCCGACGTGGCCGACCTGGTGGCCTCGGTGATCACCAACACGTATATCACCGGCGAGGTCATCGTCCTGGACGGCGGGCTGAACCTGACCTGACGCATATGCGCGGCCCGCCCTCGGCCGCCTCTCCTGCCTGCGCACCGTCTGCCTGGAGCTGCACTGGAGAGCACCCGTCACACTCAGTGACTTGAGCATGCGCCTGAGTGACGAGCGGCCTAGCCTGATCGGGGAGGTGCCCAGGCCCGGACAGACTCCGAGCCGTTCAGCCCCCGTCGGGCCCTCCCCCGGTCCACGGATACGTGGAGGTTCCATGCGACTCACCCACCTGTACTCGGCCGCTGCCGCATCCGCAACGCTGGTCCTGGCCGGTCCCACCACGGCCTTCGGCGCGGCCGGCCCGTCGCCGGCCACGGACACGGCCTTCCTGCAAGCGATACACCAGGCCAACCTCGCGGAGATAGCCGCGGGCAAGGACGCCCGCGCCCATGCGACCAGCACCTGCGTGAAACAGGTCGCCGCTGTCCTCGTGCGTGACCACACCGCACTCGACAACAAGGGAGCGGCCCTCGCCAAGAGCAAGGGCCTGTCCTTGCCCAACGCACCCACAGCGGCCCAGCAGAAGCAGCTGAGCGCGCTGAAGTCGAAGAACGGCACGCGTGGCTACGACACCGCCTGGCTCAAGGACCAGGCCACGAGCCACCAACAGGCCCTCGCGCTGATCGACAAGGAACTCTCGACGGGCAAGGACACGCAGATCCGCGCGGCGGCCAAGGCGGCACGGCCCGTGGTCGCCGAACACCTCAAGATGGTCCAGGGCGGCACGTGTCACACACCCGCGCCCTCTCCCAGTGCCTCGCCCAAGCGGTAACGCAGGACGCGCGGCACCCGCACCAGCTCAGCCCAGACCGCCCCGGGAGGGCCCAACCCCCCGCGGCGGTCTGCGGCCGAACTCTCACTCCACCGTCATCGGGAACACGGGCCGTTCCGCCGGGCCGTGGATGGCCCCGGTCCGCGTCCGCCGCGCCGGGCCCAGCCCGCCTCGGGACCGTGGCGCTGGTGCGGTGGTCGCCGTGAAGCGAACCGGCCGGAAAAGCGACAGGCACATCCCGGGACGTGCCCTCACGCTAAGCAGACCACCAGGGTCGCGCGCCCGGACACGGCCACCCGGGGACGGGGCCGGCGCAACCGGTCTCCGCGCCCAGCGCGTTCGCATCGCGGCCCCTCTGGCGGCTGGTCCGGGAGCCCTCCTGATGGGGGACGGATCGCCACGCCGATCGCCTTGTCAGCAGCGGACCAGTGCGCCGCTCTTCAAGCTGGACTTCCCGCTGAACAGCCAGCCCTCGGTGCTGGTGCCCTGGATACGGGCGTAGATCCATTTGTTGCCCTGGGCGTTGGTGACGTAGCAGTGGTAGTAGACCTTCACCCCTGACTTGACCACGGTCACATAGGAGCACACCGCGTACGGCCCGGTGTAGAGGTGGGTGGTCTGGGTCGCGTAGCCGTAGCCGTCACTGCGGTTCGAGTGGGCCCAGCCGGTACACGTCGTCGATACCGGGACGGGCTCCTTCACCGTCGAGCTGGGCTTGGGCTTCGACGAAGCGGACGGAGCCGCAGGCGACTCGCCGCCGCTCTTGCCGGGCTTCGGTGTGGGCGTCGCCGCCGGGTCCCCGCCCTTCTTCGGCGGGGTGATGGACGGGCTCTCGCCGGGATCGAGGGTCGTCAGGTCTCCGGGGGAGGTGGGGCCGTCCGTGGTGTCGGACACCTCACCGCCGACGGGAGTGCTCGGCGCGGAATGCGCTGTGTTGGACTCGCCGGCGCCATCGCCGCCCCCCATGCCCACCAGGGCGTAGGCCCCTCCGCCGCAGGCGAGGACCGTGGCGGTGGCCACCGCGACGACGGTACGGGTGCGGCGGCTGCGTGCGCGGACCACCGCCGTTCCGGCTCCGGAGTGGTTGGCGTGGCCGTTCGGTATACCCGGCGCCATGCCCGGCTGCTCGACGCCCGGCTGCGGAGTGACGCTGTAGGGGGCGGCCGGTGGATAGGCGGCGATGGGCTGCGGGGTGGGCTGGGAGAACGGCCCGGCGGCGGGACCGAACCCCGGTGCCGGTGCGATGCCCGGAGCGGTGCCGGACTGGGAGGCCGGCACCGGCCCCGGATTCGCCGTCCGGCCCTCCGCCACCGCCTCCAGCATCTCGCGCGCCCGCCCCGCGTCGGGCCGGTGCAGCGGGTCCTTGGCCATCAGCGCCCGCAGCACCGGGGTGAGCGGTCCGGCTCGCCGGGGCTCGGGCAGGGGTTCGCCGACGATCGCCGCCAGCGTGGACAGCACCGAGGTGCGACGGAAGGGCGAGGAGCCCTCCACGGCCGCGTACAGCGTCATACCGAGCGCCCAGATGTCCGAGGGGGCGCCCGGATCCCTGCCCTGGGCGCGCTCGGGCGGCAGGTAGTCGAGGGAGCCGACGATCTGACCGCTGTGCGTCAGCTTGGCCAGGGCCTCGTCGCCGGGGGTGTCCATGCTGGCGATGCCGAAGTCGGTGAGCACGACCCGGCCGCCGCGCTCCAGCAGGACGTTGCCGGGCTTGACGTCCCGGTGCAGGACCCCGGCCCGGTGCGCCGCGTCGAGCGCTTCCATCAGCTTGGCGCCGATCGCGGCCGCCTCGCGCGGGTCCAGTGTGCCGCGCTCCGCCAGTACGTCGTCCAGGGAGGGCCCGTCGACCAGCTCCATGACGATGACGGGCAGCCCCTGCTCCTCGACCACGTCGTGCACGGTGACCACTCCGCTGTGCCGGATACGGGCGGCGGCCTGCGCCTCCCGCCGCATCCGGACCCGCAGCCCGGCCAGCTCGTCCGGGGAGGCGTCGGTGTAGGCCCGCACGACCTTGACGGCGACCTCGCGGTTCAGCAGCTGGTCCACGGCCTTGGCGACCACACCCATGCCACCGCGTCCGATCATCTCGGTCACGCGGTACCGCCCGCCCAGAACCGTCCCGACCAGCTCCGCGCCGCTCGCCCCCGTCACCTGTCACGCTCCCCTTCGTCGCCCTGTCCCAAGATCCGCCACGTGGCAGGGACCAGCGTAGGGGTAGAGGGGGTGGACGGGTTCCGAGGGCCCGGCCCTCGGCACGCAGGACACCTCGATCCGCGCCCCGGCCGCCTCTGCCCTCGGGGGCACCCGGACCGACGAAACGATTCCCCGCCCACGGTCTGCGTCACGTCCCGTCATGGCGGGCGAACAGGGGTAACCCCGACGGCCTAGCGACCACTTGTCATTGGCTGATTACAGCCCGTTAGATGGCGTCCCCTGCTTGTCAATCGACGGTCCATCCATCTCCAATTCCGAAGAAAGCTGGCTGTGCATGTGGGACGAGGCGAAGTCAACGGACCGGGCCATCGCGGTAGTCGGGGCGGCGTGCCGCCTTCCCGGCGGCATCGGTGACTTGGACCAGTTCTGGGCCGCGCTTCGGCAGGGCCGCGACCTGGTCGGCGAGGTGCCCGACGACCGGTTCGAGGCGTCCCGGTTCGTCGACACCTCGATGCCGCGCCCCGGCAAGAGCTACACCGCCGCAGGCGGCTTCCTGGACGACGTCACCGGCTTCGACGCCGCCTATTTCGGCATCTCGCCGAAGGAGGCGTCCCGGATGGACCCTCAGCACCGGTTGTTGCTGGAACTGGCCGTCGAGGCGCTGGACGACGCCGGAATCGTTCCCGAGCACCTGTCGGGCACCGACACGGCCGTGTACGTCGGGGTGTCGGACTCCTCGTACGGCGGCCTGCAGATGATGATGCCTCAGGCCGTCAACGCCTACACCATGTCCGGCGGCGCCTCCTCGATCACCGCCAACCGCCTCTCCCACTTCTTCGACCTGCGCGGGCCGAGCATGGCGGTGGACACCGCCTGCTCCTCGTCCCTGGTGGCGCTGGACCGCGCCTGTCGCACCCTGCTCGACGGCAGCAGCCGCGTGGTGCTCTCGGCGGGAGTGAACGTCCTGCTCAGCCCGTACCACTACGTGGGGTTCTCCCAGGCGGCCATGTTGTCGCCGAGCGGCAGGTGCGCGTCGTTTTCAGCGGCGGCCGACGGGTTCGTACGGGCCGAGGGAGGGGGGCTCGTCGTCCTGAAGAAACTGTCGGACGCCATGGCGGACAGCGACCGGATCCACGGGGTCATCCTCGCCAGCGCCTCCAACAGCGACGGCAGGACCATGGGGCTGGCCCTGCCGAGCGCCGAGGCCCAGGAGGACCTGCTGCGTTCGGTGTACGAGCAGGCCGACGTCTCGCCGGACGAACTGGTCTACCTGGAGGCGCACGGCACGGGAACCCTGGTCGGTGACCCGCTGGAGTGCCGGGCCATCGGCCGGGCCCTGGGCCGCCGCCGCACCGCCGGGGTACTGCCGATCGGTTCCGTCAAGACCAACATCGGGCATCTGGAACCGGCTTCCGGGATCGCCGGCCTGCTCAAGGCGCTGCTCGTCCTCCGGCACCGGGTGATCCCCCCGTCCCTGCACGCCTCGCCGCCCAACCCGGACATCGATTTCGCGGGACTGAACCTGGCGACCGCCGACAGCACATGGCCACTGGACACGTCCGGGCGTCCTGTCGTGGGGGTCAATTCCTTCGGCTTCGGCGGCTCCAACGCCCACGTCGTCCTCACCTCCGCGCCCACCGCCCCGCCCGCCCCGCGGCAAGAACCCGGCAGCGACCCGGTCACGGATCACGAGCGGGCGCTTCCGGTGCTGGTATCGGCGCGTACCCCCAAAGCTCTGGCCGAGGCGGCCACGCGGATGGCGGACCGGCTCGCCGCGGCCACCGCGCAGGAGTTCTACGACATCGCCCACACCTCCTGTCTGCGCCGGGGAACGCATCCGCACCGTGCGGTGGTGCTGGCCGGGCCCCAGGCGGCCGCGCAGCGGCTTCGGGCAGTCGCGGGCACCTCGACGCCGGCGTCGACCGAGACGTCCGTGGCCGAGGAGCCGGTGCCGGGTGCCGGTGGGTCGGTCGGGCAGGACGCGCCGGGGACCGAGGGCCAGGGGCAGTCACCGTTGTTCGTGCCCTCGCCCCGGGAGGGGGACGAGCTCCGCTCTGCCCCCACCGCCTTCCAGGCCGTGTCCCGGGGGCGGATCACGTTCGTCTTTCCCGGCAACGGTTCACAGTGGCCCGGCATGGCGGCCGACCTCCTTGAGCGCGATCCCGTCTTCCGCGCCGCTGTCACGCAGGTGGACGCTGCCGTAGCTCCCCTGCTGGGGTGGTCGCTGGTCGAGGAGCTGGAGGCGCCGGCGGAGCGGTCGCGTCTGGCGCTGACCGAGGTGGCTCAGCCGCTCCTGTTCGCCGTGCAGGTCGGCCTCGTACGGATGTTGGAGGCGCAGGGCATCGCGCCGCACAGCGTACTCGGCCACAGCGTGGGCGAGGTCGCCGCCGCCCATGTCGCGGGTGCCTTGGACTTGGCACAGGCCGCGCAGGTGATCGTCGGCCGCAGCCGTACCCAGGCGGCGACCGCCGGGACGGGCCGGATGGCGGCTGTGGCGCTGCCCGTGGACGACGCGGCCAAGGAACTAGCCGCCTGGCCGGGCCTTGAAGTGGCGGCGGTCAACAGTGCGCGGGATGTGACCGTGGCGGGCCCGGCAGCCGTTCTGCGGGCGTTCCTGGCCGAGTTGACGCACAAGGAGGTCGCCTGCACGGAGCTGGATCTGGACTACGCCTTCCACAGCGCGGCCATGGACCCCATCTACGGGCCGCTGCGCGAGGAACTGGCCGGACTGCGGCCCGGGGCGGCCAAGGTGCCGATGTTCTCCTCCGTGACCGGTGACCGGATCGAGGGCGACCGCCTGGACAGCGCCTACTGGTGGCGCAACGTGCGCGAGCCCGTCCTCTTCGCCTCGGCGGCCGAGAAGGCCCTGGAGGACGGCACCGACATCTTCGTGGAGATCGGCCCCCATCCGGTCCTCCGCTCCTACCTGCACCGTATCGCCCGCTCCCGCACCCGGGACACGGTCGCGGTGACAGCCACCCTGCGGCGCGACACCGACGGTCCCCGGGCGGTGCACCGGGCGGTGACCACCCTCATGGCGCAGGGCGCCGAGCTCGACTGGAGCGTGCATTTCCCGCGCCGGGGACGGGTGGTGGACCTTCCGGCGTACCCGTGGCAGCGCGAGCGCCACTGGAACGGCACCCCGCAGACCTGGCTGCGCACCAGCGGCTCCGGACGCCTGGACCACCCACTGCTCGGTGAGCGGCTGCCCTCGCCCGTACCGACCTGGGAGGGGGCGGTCGAGCCGGCTCTGGCGCCGTGGCTGGCCGACCACCGGCTGGCTGGTTCGGTGGTGGTCCCGGCGACGGCCTACGTGGAGATGGCGATGACCGCAGGGCGCCTCATCCTCGACGGCCCGGCGGAGGTCGACTCCCTGGACATCGCCCGCCCCCTGGTCGTTCCGTGGGCGGACGCCGGCAGTGTGCGGGTCCAGCTGGCCGTCACGCCGGACGACGGTCTGGTGAGCATCACCAGCACCGAGTCACGTACCGCGCTGCCGCGTGCGCACGTACGGGCCAGGGTGCGGGCCCTCCTGGGGAACGCACCCGCCGATGTGGACCTCGCCGCGGTCCGGGCGCGCTGCCCTCACGTCGTGGACGGCAAGGAACACTACGACGCGGTCGGGCGCGCCGGTCTGCAGTACGGTCCCGCCTTCCAGGTGCTGCGCGAACTGCGCGTGGGCGACGGGGAGGTGGTGGCCGCCTACCGGCACGAGGCACCCGGTGAGGAGTACCAGGCCCACCCGGCCCTGCTGGACGGCGCCCTCCAGGCGGGCGCCCCGCTGATCGGCTCGGCCGTCGAAGAAGGCACGGTCTACCTCCCGGCCGCGATCGGCTGCGCCCGGGTGTGGCGCACACCCGCCCCCTCGGGATGGATTCACGTACGCCGACGGTCCTCCTTGGCGGCCGAGGAGTGCTGGGACATCGTCATGACCGACGAGGAGGGACGCGTCGGTGTCGAACTGCTCCGCTGCCGTCTGCGGCGGCTGACCGGCGCCCCCCGAACCGCCCTGACAGCGCATCACACCACGATGCGGGCCGCACCCGACCCGCTGCCATGGACCGGCGACGGACCGCCGGTCACCCCCCACCAGATCGCCTCGGACGCCGCCGACCGCATCGCCGCCTGCCGCGCCGACTGGCACGACGCCGCGTACGAGCGCTTCGAAACCCTCCTCAAGAACGCTTCCGCGCACCGGTACGCCGCCGCCCTCGCCGCCCTCCTGCCCGACCACGGCGTGCCCTTCAGCATCGACGACCTCGTCACGGCCGGACTGGACCCCCGGTGCGTGCCGTTCGTCGAGGCGGTGGTCCCCGAGCTGGTCCGCCACGGCCTGGCTCAGGAGGCGGGCAGCGGACGTCTGCGGCTGACCCGCTCGACGTTCGAGGACAAGGAACTGCTGCGCGCCCTGGTCCTGGAGCTCCCGCGGTACTCCACCGAGAACCGACTGGCGATCAGCCGTACCCGGGACGTCCTGGGCCGCGAGGACGACGCGCGCGCGGAGCTCACGGCGGCCGACGGCAGTCTCACGGACGTCGAGCAGCTCTACGACACCGCCCTCACCTCGCGCTTCCACAACCGTCTCGCGCAGGCCCTCCTTCGCGAGACGGTACGGACATGGCCGCAGGACCGGCCCCTGCGGGTGCTGGAGGTCGGGGCGGGCACCGGCGGCACGGCAGCGGCCATGCTCCCCCTCCTGCCCGCCGAGCGCACCCACTACGTCTACAGCGATGTCTCCCCGGCGTTCCTCGCCCGCGCCCAACGGCGCTTCGCCGCCTACGACTTCCTCAGCTACCGCACCTTCGACCTGAACGAGGACCCGGCCGGCCAGGGACTGCCCGAGGCGGGATTCGACCTCGTGATCGCCGCCAACGCGCTGCACACCGCCTCCGACCTCGAAGCGGCGGTACGACGCGTCGCCACCCTGCTCACCCCCGGCGGCCTGCTGCTCGCCGTCGAGAGCCACGACCCCCACGTGCTGGTGCCCTTCTTCGGCACGCTGGAGTCGTTCTGGACCCGTACCGACCACGCGTTGCGCCCCGGCTCACCGCTGCTGGCCGGGGACCGCTGGCCGGAGCTGCTCACCAGGTGCGGCTTCACCGACGTCGTACGCACCGGCGACGACGCCGCGCCGTGCCGCGACGACTTCTCCGTGCTGCTGGCAGCCGTTCCCCGGGGCCCCGTCCAGGCACCCGCCCTGCCGACGCCCGCGACGGCACGCCGCAGGATCCTCGTCGCCGAGACGGCCGGGGAACTCCCCCTGGCCGAAGCCGTCGCCGCACACCTGCCACCGGCCGCGGACGGCACCCCGGCCCCGGCACACATGACGGTGGACGACACGGCCGACTGGACCCACCTCCTCGGGGAGGAAGGCGCTCAGGTATGCGTACTCCTCGGTGCGGCGTCCGGTGACGACCCGGCCGAGGCCGTGGTACTCACCACCCGGCGCGCGGCCCTCCTGCGCTCCATCGCCCGGGCCGGAGCGGCCTTCACCGGCGGCGCACAGACCGCGCTGACGGTGGTGACCCGGCCCAGCGGGGCGCTCCCCCTGCCGGAGCGGGCCGAGGCGACCCATGACGCGGCCGTGTGGGGGATCGCCCGCACCCTCGCCAACGAGGAGCCCCGGCTGTCGGTCCGTACCGTCTCGCTGGACCGTTCGGGCACGACCGCCACCGACGCCTACCGGGTGGCCCGCGAACTGCTCACGGACGACACCGAGCCCGAAGTGGTCATCACCGCCGGCGGCGGACGCTTCGTTCCGAGGGAGCGGGCACTGCCCGCCGACCACGCCGAGGTGACGGCCGCGGCGGAGGAGCCCTTCACCCTGGAGGTGCGCTCCCCCGGCCTGTCCTACCAGCTGGCATGGGTCGAGAACACTCCTCTCACCCCGGGAGCGGGACAGGTCTCCATCGCCGTACGAGCCGCCGCCCTGAACTACCGCGACATGATGCAGGCTGTCGGACTCCTGCCGGCCGAGGCGATCGAGGGAACGTACACCGAGGTGGGTCTCGGCTTGGAATGCGCCGGGGTCGTGACAGCGGTCGGGCCCGAGGTGACCGGGTTCCGGCCGGGCGACCGGGTGTACGGCCTGGCACCGGCGTCCCTGGCCTCCCACACCCTGACCGCCGCCCAGGCACTCGGCCACATCCCCGACACCATGGGCTTCGCCGAGGCCGCCACCCTGCCCGTCGTCTTCTCCACCGTGCACTACAGCCTCGATCACCTCGCGCGCCTCAAGCCCGGGGAGACGGTCCTCGTCCACGGCGGCGCGGGCGGCATCGGGCTCGGCGTGCTCCAGTACGCCCGCCTGCGCGGTGCCCGCGTCATCGCCACCGCCGGGACACCCGCCAAGCGGGAACTGCTGCACACCCTCGGGGTCGATCACGTCCTGGACTCCCGCAACCTGGACTTCGCCGTCCAGGTCATGGAGGTCACCGAGGGGCGCGGCGTCGATGTGGTGGTCAACTCCCTGGCGGGAGAAGCCATCACCCGCAGCCTGGAACTGCTGCGTCCCGGCGGCAGGTTCATCGAGCTCGGCAAGCGCGACATCTACGAGAACAAGCCCCTGCTGCTGCGGCCCTTCCGCAACAACATCAGCTTCTTCGGCGTGGACCTCACCACCCTGGCCTTCGACCCCGACCGTGGGGCGGCACTCTTCGCGGACGTCACCGAGCGCGTCCACGACGGTTCGTACCGTCCGCTGCCGCACAGTGTGTACCCCGCGGCACGGGTGGCCGAGGCGTTCCAGCTCATGCAGCATTCCCGGCACGTCGGCAAGGTCGTCGTCAGCCTGGACCCGCTGGACGAACCCGTGCGTGTCGAGCGGCGGACACAGGCGCCCGCCCTGGACCCGCGGGCCACCTACCTGGTGACCGGAGGCCTGGGCGGATTCGGTGCCGCGACCGCCGGGTGGCTGGCGGACCGCGGCGCACGGCACCTGGCGCTGGTGGGCCGACGCGGCGACGCCTCGCCCGAGGCCGAGAAGGTACTGACCGGTCTCACCGAACGCGGCGTACAGGCCACCGCGTACGCCGCCGATGTCACCGACGCGTCCGCGATGAGGGAGATCATCGCCCGGATCGACGCGGGCGGGCACCCGCTCCGCGGGGTCGTCCACTGCGCGATGCAGTTGGAGGACGACCTGCTGGCCGAACTTTCCGACGACCGGTTCGCGGCCGCGCTGGCCCCGAAGATGGCCGGGGCGATGGTGCTGGACCGTCTCCTGGGCGACCGGGAACTGGACCTGTTCCTGCTGTACTCCTCCGGCACCACCTTCCTGGGCAACATCCGCCAGGCCAACTACGTGGCGGCCAACCTCTGGCTGGAGGCCCTGGCCCGGCGCCGTCGGCGGTCGGGGGCCGCCGGGCAGGCGATCGCCTGGGGCGCCATCGGGGAGACCGGGTACGTCGCCCGCAACGAGCTGACCGAGACGCTCGCCTCGGTCGGCATGGAACCGGTGGCGCCGCGCGAGGCGTTCAGCGCTCTGGAACTTCCGGCCGTGCGGCGTGCCGAGGTGGCGGGCATCGGACGCTACAACTGGGCGCGGGTGCGCAGCCTCCTGCCGACCCTGGCCGCGCCGCGCTGCTCCACGCTCCTTCCCGAGCGCATGGACGAGGCCGACCACACGCGCGAGGAGATCGTGGCGGCACTGGCGGCCATGTCGTCGGCGGACGCCGTACGTGCCGTCGCCGGGACGCTCGCCCATCTGCTGGCCGGTGTGCTGCACATGAACGAGGAGGACCTCGACCACGACCGCAGGCTCGACGAGTACGGGCTGGACTCGCTGATGCTCGCCGAGATGCTGGTGTCCCTGCGCACCCGGTTCGACATCGAGATCCCGCCGCTGGAGCTGCTGCGCAGTGGCGGCACCATCACCGACATCGCGCATCTGGTGCTCCTGCGCCTCGGCCTGTCGGGCAGCCCGCAGGCACCGGCCGGGAGCGAAGGACCGGCCGGGAGCGAAGAGCCGGTCGAGAACGGTGCGGTCCCGGACAACGGTCGGGTCCCGGACGACGGGGCGGCCGCTTCCTCCAAGGGGTAGCCCCTGTCTCGGTCGCCCCGGGGACGGTGTGGACGGTCACCGGGGGCGGCCGCGGGCCCTTCCGCCCCGGTCCGGGGTTACCCGGACCGGGGCGTCCCTGTGCCGGGGCGGCAGGACGCAGCTGGAGATCAGGCGACCGGGTCCGAGGTCCGTCCGGCTCGGGCACCCGGCACACTCCCGGCGGTAGGGGGCAGTGACTCGCCGCACCACCGGTCCAGGCCCAGACGACGGTGGACGGCGGCAAGGGAGCGCGGCGCCCACCAGTTGGCGTGCCCGGTCAGCCTCATGAACGCCGGTACGAGCACACCACGTACGACCGTGGCGTCCAGCAGAACGGCGAGGGCCAGACCGCAGCCGATGAGTTTGAGGAGCGTGATGTCCGAGGTCACCAGCGGGAACAGGGCCGCCGCGAAGATGACGGCCGCGATGGTGATCATGCGCCCGGTGCGGGCGAGACCGCCGTACACCGCCGCGCGGTGGTCGCCGGTGGCCCGGTACTCCTCCTGGATGCGGGAGATGAGGAAGAGTTCGTAGTCGACCGAGAGCGCGAAGGCGGCTCCGAACACCAGGACCGGCATGGAGGTCTCCAGTTCGCCGGTCACCGTGAAGTCGCCCAGCAGCTGCCGCAGATGCCCGTCCTGGAAGACGTACACCATGGCACCGAAGCTGGCACACAGGCTCAACGCGCCCATGACGACGGCCTTGAGGGGGATCAGGACGGAGCCGGTGAACAGGAACAGCAGCAGCAGGGTACTGCCGACGACGATGCCCACGGCCCACGGAAGGGTCCGCAGGACGGCGCCCTTGGTGTCGAGTACGCGCGCGGGTCGGCCCGCGACGTAGTGGCGGCCGGGGGACGGCAGGGCGCGCAGCTCTCGCACCAGACTCTCGTCCCGGTCCGTCGGTCCGTCGGCGGCTACGGCGAGCCAGGTGGCGCCTTGGGTGATGTACATGAGCGAGTCGGTCGAGGGGCCGGAGTGGAGCCGGCCGTCCTTGTACGTGCCCAGGGCCGTGACAGTCGTGCCCACGCCCGGCAGGGCGGAGACCGCGCGGGCGTAGCGGTCCAGTTCCTCTCCCTGGTCGATCACGTCCGCGTCCGGAAGCAGCACGGCCAGGGTCCGCGTCCAGGGCAGCGCGAACTCCTCCTCGATCCGGGCGGCGGTGGCGTGGGACTCGGCCCTCGCGGGCAGGACGCGCTGGTCGGCGACGCCGAAGCGTACGTGCGCGAAGGGAGCGGCGAGGGTGAGCAGGACGAGCGCGGCGCTGCCGCCCACCAGCACCGGCCGGGTGGTGGCCTGGCGGGCCACCCGCAACCACAGGGGCTGCCGCCGCGCGGTGATCCGGCGCAGGGGAGCGAAGAGGTCGCCCCGGTCGATACGGGTCCCGATGACGACGAGCAGGGCGGGCAGCACCAGATGCGTGGTCGCCGCGGCGAGGACCACCACGCTGATGCCCGCGAGCGCGAGGGACCGCAGGAAGCCCAGCGGGAACAGGAGGAGGGCGCTGAGACAGACGACGACTGTGGCCGCCGAGTACAGCACGGTGCGCCCTACGGTGCGCATGGTGGTCTCGACCGCCTCGGCAGGGGTTGCTCCGGCCGCCAGTTCCTCGCGGTAGCGGGTGACGACGAAGAGGCCGTAGTCGACGGCCAGGCCGAGACCGAGTGCGGTGGTGATGTTGGCCGCGAACGCCGACAGCGGCATGACGGTCATCAAGACCCGCAGCACGGCGAAGGTCCCGGCCACCGCGAGGCCGCCGACCACGGCGGGCAGGAGCGCGGCGGTGAGCGACCCGAACGCGAAGAGCAGGATCAGCAACGCCGTGGGAACGCCGATGAGTTCGGCCTGCCACAGCTCCTGGCGGCTGAGCTGGGTGACCTGGGCCATGACCCAGGCGGGCCCGGTCACCGACACCCGAAGGTGTCCCGGTCCATCGCGTCCTACGTGCTCGGCGTGTCCTTCATGCGCGGCGTGTCCTTCGTACCCGGCGCGTCCCTCATGCGCGGCGCGTCCGCCGTACTTCGCGGTCAGTTGGGGTACGAGCGTGGCGGCCAGCCGCGCCGCCTCGTCCTCGTTCCCGCGCAGATCGACCGTGACCAGCGCGGCCCGCCCGTCCTTGCCGCGGAGTCGGCTGTCCCCCACGGCCCAGTACGAGAGGACCTCGCCCACTCCGGGGCGCCGTCCGACCTCCTGGGTGAGAGCGCGCCCGGCGCGCGCGACCGCGGGGTCGTCGACGGGCGCGTCCGCCGTCACATGGAGCACCAGGTCGGGAATGCCCGCGCCGAAGCGCTGGTGGAGCTGGGCCTCGGTACGCGCGGCCTCTGTTCCCTCCGCGATGTAGCCGCCGTTGGAGAGCCGTACGGGGGCCACGACGGCGGCGAGCGCCAGCATCAGGCCGATCGCCAGCGCTCCCGCCAGCACCCACCAGGGATGACGCACGCCCCGGCGCACCCGGCCGACCGGCGATGGCGCTCCGCTCGCGGAATCCGAGGGCGACCGCAGGGCGTAAGGCCATCGCATGACGGGTCCTTTCTCTCAACCAGGACAACCCTGGCGAGGCGGATGTGTCATGGTCAAACACCTATTGATCCATACGAGTGAGGAAATACCGGTACTCATACGGAAAGAGCTACCTTGCGGGGCGTAGCCCCCAGCATCGGATCACCGCACGCCGGCACAGAACACCAGCAAGGAGAACCCCATGCGCAGGACCGCTCTTTTCCGCTCCGCCACGGTCGCCACCGCGACCCTCCTCACGTTGCTCACCTTCAGCTCCGGGAGCGAAGCCGAGTCGCGGGTGCCGACCGCCGCAGCCGGAGTGCGAGCGCAGAACACGCTCTCCTGCACCCTCACCACGGGCCCGGGCGAACGCATCTCCTTCTCCCCCGCGGTCTCCAGCACCCCCCGCTCCATCTCGGCCCACGGCAGCGCCCAGTTGAACAACTGCTCCTCGCCCAACGGACGCCAGAGCCGCATCCAGTCGGGCCGGCTGACCCTGAGCGGGACCGGCCGGGCGAGCTGTGCCCGCGCCACGGGGATCAGGGGCAGCGCCACCATCACCTGGTACTCCGGCCCCCGCCGCACCGGGCGGATCGTCGGCCGCTCCACGCTGAGGCCCGCGAGCAACGGCTCGCGGGGGTACACGCCGCTGGACTCCTTCCTTTCGGGCACCATCGTCTCCGGCCTCATGCAGGGCCACCCGTTCAGCGGTGTCGCGGTACCGACCAACGACGTCCGGCGGTGCTTCGGCAGCGGCGTCGGGTATGTGCAGGGCCGCGGCCGCCTCTCCATCGGCTGACCGGGCCGGGCGGCCCCGCCCCCCGAGCGGCGGGGCGGGGCCGTGGTCAACGGAACATGGGTCGTCCGCCAGGACGGTCGGCGTGGCCCGGGCCTGTGCGTGGGTAGTGGTCAGGCGGTGATGCGCCTGGCGATCCAGGCATCGCGTCCGGGGCCGCGGCCCCGGACGCGGAGGCGTTGCAGGCACAGCTCGGCAGGGGCCTCGACGAAGACACTCAGATCGCAGAAACCGGCGACCGCCGGCCCACGTACGGGAGCGTCAGCATGACGGGGATCCCCGCAACAGCACGGCATCGACGCCCCCGGCTGCGATTCGACGGGTGGATCGCGGGCCTGGGCACTTCGAGCGGCACCAGGATCGTGCTCGGCCACTGGCAGCGGACACCGTTCGGGCCGTTCAGCGATGTGATGCTGGAAAAGGCCGACGGAGAGCGGCTGCTGCTCGCCCCCACATCCGAGACGGCCGACTTCATCAGCGGTACCTACACCTTCGACGCCGTACGCGTCGTCCCTGTGAAGGTGAGGGTCACCGGCGACACCTGGATCGTGGCGGCCCCGCCGCTGGACCTGCGCTTCGTGGTCGGCCGCCGCGGCATTCTGGGACAGCTGCTGCGCGCCGTTCCCGCACCGCTGGCCCGCCACCCGGCGTGGAGCGCTCTGACGGACTATCCGGCGCGCTTCCTGCTCGACGGGGTACGGACCCGAGGGAGCGCGGGTGCGGGGCGCACCGAGTGGTACGGAGCCCAGGATGTACGGCATCTTCGCGCGGCCTCCGCCAGCTTCGACGGGGCCGACCTCGGCTCGATGGCCCCGGTCGCACCGCCGGTGCGCTTCGGGTTCGGCTCAGCGCCTCGCCGCCCCGCCCTGACCCGGGTCACCACGACGGTGGCGCTGAACGCGACCTGACAACCGGCAGGCGCGAACCGGTACGCCCGCTTCAACGCCCCGTCGCGCCTACCAGTATCGCTGTCGATGACGACCACGGTGACGAGAGGTGCTGGTGCCAAGCAGCACCAGGGCAAGACCCAGGGGCAACACGGTGAGCAGCAGGAACGTCATGAGAGTGCGTGTGCCCGCCTCCGGTCGGCTGAACCAGCCTCGTGGACCGTGCTACTCGAAACGGGCACGTCTGGCGCACGTGTGTGACGGTCGACGGCGACCGGCGAAGGCCAACCCCCGGTAAGCACGCGTCTGTTCACCTGCGGACCCCGAGCATGAGCATCGCCTCCGCGACCTCCTCAAGGACGGGCTGCCGTCCCCCGGGGATCTCGCGTGCGATCGCGCCACCGTTGCCGATCGGCCAGGGCCGCCGCGTCGGCGGCGAGGTCGCGCAGCGTGTAGGGGAACCTGCGGATCCGTCGTCGTCGACTCCCAGCGATGACGCGAGTCATACCGGGGAGACCCGAGCCATCGCCCGAACCCATCGCTCCCGGCCCGAGCGGGCAGCGCGCAGCAGCGGAGTCCGAGGTACTCCCGAACGGGCTGCGGATGCCGCGGGCGGCGCCGGGGAGCAGCATGAGCATATGGACGATGACCACGCCGTCGCGCAGGCCGAGAGGGAAGGGGTGGCCCGCAACAGAGGGGACGGCACGACCGCGGGCGAGGCGACGCGTCTCCTCCAGGCGGCGCGCGGAGCCGTCGCCGACCGTGGCTGGCACCTGATGCCTCCGGCCACGACCTCACTGTGTGTGAAGGCCGGCCCCAGCGTGTGGGGGCGGTTCGCCGCGCACTGGGAAGACCTCGTGGTGGATCAGTACGCAGCCGAGGAGGGTACGCGCCGCCTGCGGCGTTACGGACAGTTCCTGGTGTCCCGGAACGGGGAGATCGCGCCGCTGAGCCACGACGTGTTCGTGCAGCCCGGGGACACCAACCCGCTCTATGTCGATGTCGAGCGCCGTTTCGAACCGCTCACCGAGGCGTTCCGGGCGGAGCCGGTGCTGCACGCGCTGATCCGGTTGCTCGGTGAGGTCGCCGGAGGTATGGACGACGCCGCCGAATGGCTGGTCCGGGTGCATCCCTTCCGGGTGATCGCCCAGTCGGACACCCTGGGCCGGCCCACCCCTGAGGGCCGGCACAAGGATGGCGTCACCCTGGTCTCCTCCCTGCTGATCGGCCGCGAGAACGTGAGCGGCGGCCGCAGCACGGTCTATGACGCGGACGGCCGGGAGATCGCGTCCGTCACGCTCAGCGAACCCGGCACCCTGCTGTTGAGCGACGACCGGACGACCTGGCACGCCGTCTCACCCGTACACCCGCGGGACGCGGCCCGGCCCGGCCGCCGTGACGTCCTGGTCACGACGCTCACCGGCCGCTGATCCCGGCCCCGGGCTCCGCCCCACCAGCCGTGGCCAGCACCAGCCGGTCCACCACCGTCCGCGGCCCGGTGCCACTCCCCGCCCAGGCCCGCTGCCGGGACGCTCCGTCGCCACGCCCGGAGAGCCGATCGAACAAGGCTGCGACCTCCTCCAGGTCCCCGGCCTCCTCCAGCGCAGGCCGTACGAAGGCCACCATTTCCCCGGCCAGGTCTGCCACCGGCCTGGAGCGGCCGGTGAACGGATCGAAGCCCTCGCCGCTCCACCCGTCGCGGGCGGCCCGCCAGCACGCGGCCCGCACCACCTCCCCCGCCCATACGGGTCCCGGGTCACCGCCCCGTGCGCACCCAGCGGCGGTGACCGTCAGAGCGCGCAGCAGGACGGCGACCGCGACGGTGTCCTCGACATCCTGTGGTACGTCCATCGCCCGGATCTCCAACGTGGGCAGCCGCGGGTTGGGCCGCAGGTCCCAGAACGGCGTATCCGCGTCCAGCATGGCCTCGGTGTCCGCGATGGTCACGGCGAGCCGCTCGTGCTCCTGCAACGACGCCGCATAGGGCGGAGGACCCAGGCAGGGGAAACGGCTGCGGATGACCGACCGCCAACTGGCGTAGCCGGTGTCGCGGCCGCGGTCGAACGGCGAGTTGGCGCTCAACGCGATGAGCAGGGGCAGCCAGGGCCGCAGATGGTTGCTGGTCAGGACCGCGAGCTCACGGTCGGGCAGGTGGACGTGGACATGGAGGGCGCTGATCGCGAAGTCGTCCATCATGCTCCGGTACTGCGCCCGGCCCGCCAGATAGCGCGGATGACCGGCCACCGCTACCGGACCCGCCTCCTGCATCACCGCCGTACCCGACGCACACAGCTCCACCCCCTCGGCGCGGGCAGCCGCCACCAGCGCTGCGCGCACCCGCTCCAGCTCCCCGCGCAGCTCACGTGCGGACCGGCACGGCGAGGTGCGCCCCTCGACCTGGCACAGGGCGAATTCCTTCGTCACCAGATCACCCACCTCCGCGGCGGCCCGCTCGGCCACCGCCGGTCCGGCCGGAACGAGGAAGCGCGTATGGGGGTCGATGAGGAAGTACTCCTCCTCCACCCCGATCGTCGGTACGGCGGTGGACAGACCGGCGGGCGGCGGGGATGTGTTCACGCCGCCCAGCATCGCGACAACACGGCCCCGCCGCGAGGTCCGGCGCGCGCGGACCGGCAACTGGACCACTTCGTCCGGGCATCGGATGAGCATCCCGGGGGAAGCCGCCCCGCAGTGGATCTCACAGCCCTGTGCGGGGGTCCCATGCCGCTGCCCGTGAGGGGCTCGACGGCCTCACTGGTGCGTGAGCATGCCGTCCCGCAGGCGGGCGAGGGTGCGGGACAGGAGCCGGGAGACGTGCATCTGCGACACGCCCAGGCGCTCGCCGATCTGCGCCTGGGTGAGCTCCTCCACGAACCTCATGTGAATGATCTGCCGGTCCCGCTCGCCGAGTTCGGCGAGCAGGGGAGCGAGCGTGTGGAAGTCCTCCACCAGTTCCAGCGCCTGGTCTTCGGCACCGATGAAGTCCTGGAGGGCGCTTTCGCCGTCCTCGCTGCCGCTGATCGCGGCGTCCAGGGAGGCGGAGTTGTAGCCATTGGCGGCCAGCCGGGCTTCCCGCACCTCGTCCTCGGGCAGGCTCATCAGCTCCGAGAGTTCCTTGACGGTCGGCGTACGCCCCAGACGGCTGCGCAGCTCCTCGGTGGCGCGGGCGAGCTGCACGCGGGCTTCCTGGAGCCGACGCGGCACGTGCACGGCCCAGGAGGTGTCGCGGAAGAACCGCTTGATCTCACCCACGATGTAGGGGATCGCGAAGGAGGTGAACTCCACCTCGCGCGTCAGCTCGAAGCGGTCGATCGCCTTGATCAAGCCGATCATGCCGACCTGGACGATGTCCTCCATCTCCTCCGCTCCGCGGCTGCGGAACCGGCCGGCCGCGTACCGGACGAGGGACATGTTCATCTCGATCAGCGTGCCGCGGGCGTAGCTGTACTCGGGCGTGCCCTCCTCCATGACCGCGAGCTGATCGAAGAACAGCCGGGAGAGTTCGCGGGCGTCCTTGGGCGCCAGCCGGGAGGGCTCGGCGATCTCCGGCAGCTCGCTCGTCTGCGTGTCTGCGGTCGGAATGCTCATGAGCGCCATACTGTCCCTCCCATAGGTCGCGCCACTGCTACGGCCGACACGAACGGCCGATGCCGCAGCGCCTACCCCTTCGTCCCGCGCCCACACCCGCACCGCGTGTGAATCAACCCCCACGCGGTCGCCTCAGCGGCAGCCGGACGCGCTGAGCCCTCGAGTGGCCCGGACCGCACCGCGTCCCGACCACCAGAGCGTGCCCCTCAGCCCGGCAGATAGCAGCGAATGGTGGTTCCGTCAGGGCCGGTATGGACGCGGACGAGGTCGGCGAGTTGGTGGACGAGCAGGAGTCCGCGGCCGCCGGGCTGGGTGGGATTCGGCGGGCGGCGTCCGGCCAGGGGATCGGTCAGCTGTCCGCCGTCGTGGACCTCGCAGACGACTCGGCCCTCCTCGCCCCAGATCCGCAGCATCCCCGAGCCGGCGCCGTGGACAACGCTGTTGGTGGTCAGTTCCGCCACCGCCAGCTCCACATCGCCCAACCGCACGCCGGACACGCCCATGGACCGCGCCTGGGTCACGGCGAAGTCCCGCGCGTTCGGCAGGCTCTCGGCGCCGAAGGAGTGGGCCGCGGCACCGGCCGGGGAGAGCAGGGGCTCGTTGTACCGGGCGATGATCTGCTCGGGGCTGTAGGCGGTGGACACCGTCTCGCCGTCCGCGTCGATGACGACCGGGTGGGTCGCCAGGGCGTCGCTGAGGGCCTGCTTCTCCAGCTGGTCGGCGTCGTACGGGCACAGGATGGTCACCGCGCGCCCGGTGAAGGCGGCGTTGATCAGCGCCTCGTGCTGGACGCACGCCGGATACTCGACGGAGGAACGCCCCTGCCAGATCGGCTCACCGATGATGCGGATCCGAGGGGCGCTCGGATGGGCGTCGGCGAACTTGCGCAGCACGTTGGGGATGATGCGGCCGGGGTTGCGGCCCGCCTGGGTCATGTCGATGAAGCGGACGGCAGCCGCCCGCTCCCCCAGGCCCTCGCGGATCAGCTCCAGCCGGTCCGGCGGCGCGGCGACGGCCGCGGGCTCACCGGCGTCCAGCCCTTCGCGCAGGAAGGGGACCGTTCCCGCGATGTACTGGTCCGCCCCGCGGTAGAAGAGTGCCGGGTGGACAAATGGCTCGTGCGAGATGGCTGTACTCATTACGCAGCCACCTCAATCGCGTCGAGTCCGGGCCAGAAAAGCTCAAGGATACGTGGCAGCTGCGGCGGAGGCTGGTGCAGGACCATCCGCTGCCCCTCGGGGAGGTGCTGGGCGGTCACCGCCAAGTCCGTCACTCCGGCCACATCCACGAACTTCACCCTGGAGAGATCCACATGCAGCACATCAGTGCGCTGCTCGACCAGTTCCCGCAGCGCGTGCTGCCAAACGGTCCGTGTGTTCATACTAATCTCCCCGCTCGCCCTCAGCCCGGAACTGTCAGGCAACGGATTGATCCGCAGTACCGCGCCACGTGGGGGCGTGGCGGGGGACCCGCCTACGCCAGGTGGGATGTCCACGCCGTCCCTCCCTGGTTCGCCGGACTCTGCCACACGGCAGCCCCTATTCATCACCTTGCACGATACCCCCGGTCAGCGACCCCCCACGGGAGCAGGCTACAGGCCGGGCGCGACCGCCCGGGTCCTGTACGGCGATCCGTCGGCGGGCCACGCACCGCTTCCGTCGGGATTACGCCGGGTTCCGCCCGGGTTGCGCCGAAATCCATCCTGCGGTGGCGACAGCCCTCCCCCGCGCATCGGATCCGGGTCCGCCGCGAGCGGGCCGTCTTCGCCGCGTTGGTAGTCCCGGGAAGCGGGGCAGACGGGACGCCATGGATGATCATGAAATAGCCGTGCACGGGGAAGCCGGGCGCATATGACCACGCCACTGGACCGACAGGCAACGACGAGCAGGCGGGCCTTCAGCCTCCGCCAGACCGTGCTGGTCTTCGCCCTGCTGGCCGTCCTCCTGTGGGGGGCCGCGCTCACGGCGAAGACACTGGCCCAAGCGGCCGGGGGCGGCCCTCCGGGCGCGGGGGTGGCCATGGTGGTGTGCGCGTCCGCGGCCCTCATCGGTCTGCGCCGGACCCGGCGCAGGCGCCTGGCGGACCGCCTTGTGGAGGCAGCCGACGCGATCAGCCAGGAACTCGCCCCACCCCCCGAGCCCGCCGCCCCGCAGGCCGGTCCGGCCGTCGTCGCCGTCCCATACGGGCAGGAAGCGGGCCCGCCGAGCACCGCCTCGACGGCGGAGATGTACGGCGCCATGGACGCGGACGCCTTCGAGGAGGCGATAGCCGCCCTGTGCGAGCGGGACGGCTGCACGGACGTACAAGTCGTCGGCGGCGCAGGCGACCTGGGCGCCGACGTCCTGGCGACGGCCCCGGACGGCCGCACCGTGGTCATCCAGTGCAAGCGGTACGGGCCGGTGAACAAGGTGGGATCGCAAGAGCTCCAGCGTTTCGGCGGCACCTGCTTCGCCGTCCATGAGGCACAGGTGGCCGCCGTCGTGACCACGGGCGAGTTCACACAGCCCGCCGTCGAGTACGCGGAGCAGTGCGGCATCCGCTGCGTGGACCACACGAGCCTCATCGCCTGGACCGACGGCACCGGCCCCGCACCATGGATCGAGGCAGCCCCTTGAGTCCCGGGTGTCTCCCTGGTGGCGGGCCGCCGCCGACCGGTCGCCCCGCCCGCGCTCCTTGGGAACCAAGGACCGGGATCCTGCGTGACGACGTGATGGGTAGCCGGCCGAGGGAAGGAAGCGGATGAGAACACGAACGATGGCGAGCGCGGCGGTATCGGCGTGCGTGGTGCTGCTGGCGGGCGCGTGCGGCCCGGAGAAGGCAAAGGAGGACGCGGGCGCGAAGCCCTCGCAGCCGTCCGCGTCCACGCGGGCGACAGAGCCGCCGGCCGCACCGACCCCGTCCGCCTCCGCTCATACCGAGAAGCCCTCGCCCACCCCTACCGGCCGCCGGCCCGCGCCCAGGACGAAGGAGCGAGCGATCCAGCGGTACGAGCAGTACCTCCACGGCCTGGGCCGCGAGGACATCGGCACGGTCTGCGAAGTGGCCGGGCCCGGTGCCAAGAAGGCGGAGGAGAAGGGGTTTGGCCCCTGTACGTCGACGTACGTCGTCGTGTTCCAGATGATCTCACCCGCGCAGAAGAAGGCCCTCAAAACCGCGACGGTCGATCCGCAGCGCGTCATCGTGCGTACACCCGACAGGATCGAGATGCCGCTCGCATCCGTCAGGTCCTCCGCCACCTTCTCCGAGAGCGACCTCGGCAGCTACACCCTGGAGTACCTCAAGGACGACTACTACATCACCGACGGAAAGTGACGTGTCGTACGCGGAGCCGACTGTCGGCAGGAGGCGCCGGGCGCTTGCCCCAGGTCGACCGGTGCACTCCTCAGCGCATCAGGACGCCGCAGCGACCCCGATACCGATGGCGATGAACAGCCAGCCCGTCGTCAGCTCCCAGCGGCGGCGGATCCTCGGGCGGGCGAGGAGCGCCCGGAGCCGCGCGGCCACGGCTACGAGGGCGAACCAGTAGAAGACGCCGATCAGGATGTCGAGGGTGCCGAGGAGGAAGATCTGCCCCGTGGCGGAGCCTCCGCCGTGGACGAACTGCGGCAGGATGCTGAGGAAGAAGAGCGCCGCCTTGGGGTTCAGCACATTGGTGAAAAAGCCCTGGATGAAGCCGGAGCGCCACTGGTTGCGAGCCTTCCCGTTTCCCGCCGGCTCCCGCGGCGCGTCCATGGGATCGCCGCTCATGTCCCGCCCGTCGCGCCGCCGGGCCCGGGCGGCACGACGGGCGGCCAGGACCGCCCGGATCCCCAGGAAGACAAGGTAGGCCGCGCCCAGCAGTTTGATGGCGTCGTAGACCAGCGGAGAACGGGCGGCGATCAGTGACAGCCCGACCGCAGCAGCGATCATGTGGATGCACAGCCCGGCCTGGGCGCCCAACGCTGCGGCCCGCCCCTTGCCTGGATGTTCGGTGGCCGATCTGACCACGACGAGGAAGTCCGGGCCGGGGACCACGTAGGCCACCAGTACGACGCCGAGGAAGCCGACGAGGTCGACCGACATCCGCTCTCCCTTTCGCTGGCCCTGCTGGGGCGTGCTCACCTACCCCGGAAACCCGTCCCTCAACTCAGCCGCGCGGAGCGAGGCACGCCTGCCTGACGGCGGACCGGGGCTGAGCGGCCACCGCCAATGCGCTTGTCCGGTAAGGCCGTTGCCTCGGAGTGGCGCGTGGCCCGGCTCTCCATCCCCTTCAGGAGGTAAAGGCTTAACTCGAGCCTGAAGGAAAGTGCGCCCAACTTCTTGACCGATGCATGACCGGCGGGCATGGTTCCGGAGAGCGCTCTCCCAGCCCACGTCTCCTTCGACTCCCACGACGCCACGCGGGCAGTCTCAGAGGTCAGTCCTGCTACCGGGCGACCCGACCCGTCAGGAGCAAACCGTGCCCAGACCCTCGTTCGCACTCCCCCGCCCACGCGGTGGCGGGTTACCTCTTCTCGCAGTCGGTGCGCTTCTCGCCTCCTCCCTCACCGTGGCCCTCGCGCCGGGGGCGCACGCCGCCGACACCCTCCTGTCCCAGGGCAGACCCGCCACGGCCTCCTCGCAGGAGGGCGACGGCTACGCGGCCACCGCGGCCGTGGACGGCAATCCGGCCAGCACCCGGTGGGCCAGCCAGTGGAGCGACCAGCAGTGGCTCCAAGTCGACCTGGGGCAACAGGCAAGCCTCAGCCGCGCCGTCCTGACCTGGGAGAGCGCCTACGGCAAGGACTACGCGATCCAGGCCTCCGACAACGGCACCGACTGGCGCACCCTGAAAACCGTGACCGGCGGCGACGGCGGCACCGACGACCTCACCATCTCCGGGACCGGCCGCTACGTCCGTATGCAGGGCATCACCCGGTCCAGCGGATACGGGTACTCGCTCTGGGAGTTGCAGATCTACGGCTCCCCCGGCACGACCCCGTCCCCCACCGGAGCCGTCAAGGTCGAGGGGGTCCAGGGCAATTGGCGGCTGACCGTCGGCGGGCAGCCCTACACCGTCAAGGGAGTCACCTGGGGCCCCGCCGTCTCCGACGGTCCCAAGTACCTTCCCGATGTGAAGGCGATGGGCGCCAACACGATCCGCACCTGGGGCACCGACGCTTCCAGCAAGGCTCTCCTGGATGCGGCCGCGGGCAACGGCATCCGCGTGATCAATGGCTTCTGGCTCCAGCCGGGCGGCGGGCCGGGAGCGGGTGGCTGCGTCAATTACCTGACCGACACCGCGTACAAGAACAACTCGCTCACTCAGTTCGCCACTTGGGTGGACGCCTACAAGAGCCACCCCGCGACGCTGATGTGGAACGTCGGCAACGAGTCGGTCCTCGGCCTGCAGAACTGCTACAGCGGCAGCGAGCTGGAAGCGCAGCGCAACGCCTACACCAGCTTCGTCAACGAGGTGGCGAAAAAGATCCACAGCCTCGACCCCGACCACCCCGTCACCTCCACCGACGCGTGGACCGGAGCGTGGCCGTACTACAAGCGCAACGCGCCCGACCTCGACCTGTACGCGATGAACTCCTACAACAGTGTGTGCAAGGTCCGTCAGGACTGGATCGACGGGGGCTACACCAAGCCCTACATCGTCACCGAGACCGGCCCGGCCGGTGAGTGGGAGGTCCCCAACGACGCCAACGGTGTTCCCGAGGAGCCGACGGACGTACAGAAGGCGGACGGATACACCACCGCCTGGAGCTGCGTGACGGGTCATCAGGGGGTCGCCCTGGGCGCCACGCTCTTCCATTACGGCACCGAGCACGACTTCGGCGGTGTCTGGTTCAACCTCGTACCCGACGGACTGAAGCGGCTGTCGTACTACGCCGTCAAGAAGGCGTACACCGGCTCGACGGCGGGAGGCAACACCCCTCCCGTGATCAGCAACATGACCGTCTCCCCCGCCTCCTCCGCCCCCGCGGGCGGCGAGTTCACCGTGCACGCCGACGTCCGTGACCCCGAGGGCGACCCGATCACGTACAAACTCTTCCTCAGCGGCAACTACGCCACCGGCGACAAGAGCCTCGTCCCGGCGCAGTGGCGCTCCACCGGCAACGGGAACTTCGCCGTCACCGCCCCGCAGAAGCTCGGTGTGTGGAAGGTGTACGTCCAGGCCGAGGACGGCCACGGGAACGCCGGCATCGAGACCAAGTCCGTCAAGGTCGTCGCCCCGCCGGTGAACGGCACCAACGTGGCGCTGAACCGGCCCGCGACCGCCTCCTCCTTCCAGCAGTCCTACGGCGACTGCCCCTGCCCCCCGGCGCTCGCCGTCGACGGCCGCGCCGAAACCCGCTGGGCCAGCGACTGGAGCGACCCCCAGTGGTTCCAGGTCGACCTCGGCGCCTCGAAAACCCTGCGCAAGCTGCAACTGGTCTGGGACCCGGCCTACGCCAAGTCCTACGAGGTGCGGGTCTCGGACGACGGCACCATCTGGCGCCCGGTGTACTCCACGGCCACCGGTGACGGCGACGTGGACACCGTGGACGTCTCGGCCACCGCCCGCTACGTGCGCCTGCAACTGACAGCACGCGGCACGGGCTGGGGCTACTCCCTCCACGAGCTGGGGATCTACAGCTGACCGCTGTCCCCCGCAAGACGGTGGCGCATCCCCGCAGGGGATGCCACCACACCGCACCACCGACCGCACCCCCCGCGTGACACGTACGCGTGTGACACATACGCGTGTGCACGGACCCTCTTCCCACCCCCACGGCCAGGAGACCCCATGAGATCGAGTCCAAAGCGCCTCCCAGCGCTCCTCCTCGGCACCGCCCTCCTCGCCGGTGCCCTCGGCGTCGGCACGGTCGCCTCCGCCGCCACCGACGGCCGAGGCGACACACCGGCCGTGACGGCCGCCGCCCCCGCCGGGCACACGATGGCGGTGTCCACCCAGGCCTCCGGCGACGACCCGGACGGCGACGGTTACATACCGGCCATTCCGCAGGTCACCGGCGTCATCCCGTCCACGGCGACCCCGCCCTCGCGGTACTTCCACGAGTTCCAGGCCAACTGCTCGGTCACCCACACCGCCCCGGACGACCCGATCGTCTACCCGGGCCAGCCCGGCAAGTCCCACGACCACACCTTCATGGGAAACACCTCGACGAACGCGAGGAGCACGACGGCCTCCCTCTACGGGGGCGCCACCACCTGCAAGGCGCCGGCCGACGCGTCCGCGTACTGGATGCCCTCGCTGTACAAGGGCGACCAGAAGATCCTTCCCGTGGGTCCGCAGACCATTTACTACAAGACGGGCGTCACCGACTACACCAGCGTGCGCCCCTTCCCCAAGGGGCTGCGGTTCGTGGTGGGCGACCCCATGCAGAGCGCCGACGCGTTCCGCCACCACCGCGGCTTCGTCGAAGGCTGGGAGTGCGGCGACAGCTACTTCAACGTCGACTTCCCCGCGAGCTGTCCGAACCGTGCCGACGTGCAGCTCAACATCCGTTTCCAGGCGCCCAGTTGCTGGGACGGAAAGTACCTCGACACACCCGACCACAAGAGACACATGGCCTATCCGGTCGTCAAGCCCGGCACCAACGACAACATGTGTCCCGCCGACCACCCGGTCGCCGTGCCGATGATCGAGTTCAAGATGGCCTTCCCGGTCAACGGCGACATGAGCCAGGTACGTCTGGCGAGCGGCCGCGGGTACTCCTTCCACTACGACTTCTTCAACGCCTGGGAGGACCGCACACTCAAGGCCCTGGTCGACCACTGCGTCGTGGGCGGCCTGCAGTGCGACGCCCGGGGGTACGACCAGACCCACCCGGAGGCGGGCGCGACTCTCAACGCGGACTACCGGCTGCCCTGACCGCCGGTCCGGCCGATGCGGCCCGGCCCCTCCCGATGGTTCCCGGCGGGAGGGGCCGGGCTCTCGTCCTGCCGTGGACTGGGCCGTCTGTCACCTGTCGGAAGCCGGGCCTGCCCGGTGCTCACGCTCGGGCTCGTCCGCTGGGCGGTGGCCGCCATCGTCCAGCCGACGCAGGTCCTCCTCGTCCCACTTCCGTGTGTCGCGCGGCTCGGTGTAGGGCTCCTGATGCGGTGGCAGGCCCCCGGCGATCGCCCGTTGCCGTACGGTCTCGGCGTCGAACTCCAGGCCGAGCAGGATCGCCAGATTGCTGAGCCACAGCCAGATGAGGAAGACGATGACACCGGCCATGGTGCCGTAGGTCTTGTTGTACGAGGAGAAGTGTGCGACGTACAGCGCGAAGCCCGCAGAGGCGATCATCCAGATGACCAGGGCGAGGAAACTGCCCGGAGTGATCCATCTGAGCCCCTTCACCCTGGCGTTCGGGGCGGCCCAGTACAGCAGCGCGATCATGGTCGTGACCAGCAGGACCAGGACGGGCCACTTGGCGATCGACCACACCGTCAGCGCGGTGTCACCGATGCCGAGGGCCGTGCCGGCCTTGCGGGCCAGCGTGCCGGTGAAAACGACGATCAGGGCGCTGACGACCGCGAGCAGCATGAGGGCGACCGTCAGCCCGAGCCGTACGGGAAGGAGCTTCCACGCCGGGCGGCCCTCCGGCATGTCGTACACCCGGTTGGACGCGCGGATGAACGCGGCCACATACCCGGAGGCCGACCACACCGCCAGGACGACGCCGACGATCGCCATGATCGATCCGAGGCCGCTGTTGTTCTGCAGCTGTGTGACGGCGCCGGTGATGATGTCACGGGCCGAGCCCGGAGTGAATTGCCGGAGGTTGTCCAGCACGCTGTCGGTCGTGGATTTACCGGTGAGACCGAACAGCGACACCAGCACCAGCAGAGCCGGGAACAGCGACAACAAACCGTAGTACGTCAGTGCCGCGGCCCGGTCCGTCAGCTCGTCGTCCTTGAACTCCCGCAGACTGCCCTTGAGCACTGCCCGCCACGCCGTCTTCGGCAACCGCGTGGGCTTATCCGGTGCGCGTCGCTCCACCTCGGGCCCGGGGCCGGCCTCCTCGGGAGGCGGGACGCCGCGTTCCGGTGCCTCATCGCCGCCGTGGTGTCCTTTGTGTCGCAGAAGATTCCGGTTCATACCGTTCTAGTACCCCTGCTGGCCCGTTGCATCTGACCACTGATGTATCTGGCGACCACAAACTTCCATCGACGGCAACCGGCCGCCCCGCAGAGTGCTCGACCCGTAGCAGATTGTCATCACGTGGGGCAGAGGAACGGCGGTGTTCCCAGGAGCGGACTCCTGGGGAACACCGCGGTTGAGGGGAACACCGCTGTTGAGCGGAGGGGCCGGCCCGGCCGCGGGGCGCCTGGTGCACCGCGGCGTTGAGCGGAAGCGTCAACCCTGGGGTTGACGACACCGGTTCCCGCCGAAGGTAGCGTCGAGCGATGCGCAGGAGGTTCGCGATGCCCGGCCGCACATGGCCAGTCCGTCGTCGGCAGCAGATGTTCGACGTCGCGCTCGCCGGCGTCATCGCCGTGAGCGGCTGCGTCGCCGGCCACGAATATCATCCCGACGGCTGGGCCCTCTTCGACGGCCGCGCCTATCTGCTCAGTTGCCTGGTGGCGCTGCCCGTGGTCTGGCGGCGGCCGGCCCCGATGGCCACCGTCACCGCCACGTGCGTGGCGTACTCGCTGTACCTGGCTCTCGGATACCAGCCCTCGGTCAACTGGTGGGCTCCGATGCTCGCCCTCGTCAGCCTCACAGCGCGGCGTTCTCTGCGAGCCTCGGCCGTGGGCGCCGTCCTCACCACCGGTGTGGTGCTGCACAGTGGACTGGCGGGTCACCTCTCACCGCTCATGGCCGTCGCTCAGGCCCTGCTCATCTCCCTCATCGCCGTCTTTCTGGGCCGCACCCAGCGCCTGCTGGCCGAACGCAACCGCGAACTCAAAAGGCTCACCGAGCAGTTGAGACGCGAGCAGCAGGAACGGGCCCGGCGGGCCGTTGTCGACGAGCGCATGCGCATCGCGCGGGAGTTGCACGACGTCGTCGCCCACCACATGTCGGTGATCACCGTCCAGGCGGGACTCGCTGGGTATGTCTTCTCCACCGAGCCCGAGACCGCCCGTACCGCGTTGGGCAACATCGCGGGAGCCGGGCGGGAGGCGCTGGCCGACCTGCGCAGGCTCCTGTCCGTGCTCCGGGTCGACATCGACGAGGACGACGTCCCCGCCCCCCAACAGACCTGGGGGCCCGCGCTCAGCAGACTCGACGAACTGACCGCACGGGTCAGAGCAACCGGCGTCGACGTCACGGTCCGTACGGAAGGAGACCCCCGCCCGCTGTCTCCAGGACTGGAGATGTGCGCCTACCGGATCGTGCAGGAGGCCCTCACCAATGTCGTCAAACACGCGGGCCGAACCCGCGCCGAGATCACGGTCAGCCACCTGCCGAGCGAACTGCGCATCACCGTGCGGGATGAAGGCGGCAGCGCAGATCCAGCCACCTCCCCCCAGGGATCCGGACACGGTCTGATCGGCATGCGCGAGAGGGCGAAAGCCTACGGCGGTACGCTGGTTGCCGGTGCACGGCGGGCGGGGGGATTCGAGGTCCGGCTCACCCTGCCGACCAACGCCGGGCATCCGGTGACGGAGACTGCTTGACCGCGGTGGACATCAGGGGGAGCCTGCTGTGACCAGAGTTCTGGTGGTCGATGACCAAGACCTCATCAGGGCGGGACTGGCGGCCATCCTGCGCGCCACCCCCGGCTTCACCTCCGTCTGGGAGACCGCGGACGGCGAGACGGCCGTGGCCCTGGCGGTGGAACACCGCCCCGACGTGATCCTGATGGACATACGCCTGCCGGGTATCAATGGCATCACGACGACCGAGCGCATCCTGGCCCAGTACACCTCCCCCACCCCCAAGATCATCGTCCTGACGACCTTCGACACCGACGAGTACGTGTACGGTGCCCTGCGCGCCGGAGCATGCGGCTTCCTCCTCAAGGACATCCCCCCGGCTCGGCTCATCGCCGCGATCTCGGCGATCCGCTCCGGCGACATGCTTTTCGCGCCCTCCGTGACACGCCGCCTGATCGAGGCCTACGCACCGCAGCCGAGCGAGACGGCCCACCGGCCCGAGAGCCTGCACCAGCTCACCGCGCGCGAGACGGAAGTACTCCGGCTGGTCGGCCAGGGGCTGGCCAACGACGAGATCGCCGACGAGCTGTACGTGAGCGAGGCGACCGTCAAGACCCATATCAACCGCACCATGGCCAAACTCGACCTGCGCAGCCGCGCCCAGGCCGTTGTCACCGCCTACGAAACAGGCCTCGTCGTGCCGCGCGGAACGCGATAGGGGTCCTTCGGCAACGGCCCAGGACCGCGCCCGCGATGTGATCAATGTTGCCGGCAGGCGTAGCGGTAGTCCTGGCTGACGTAGACGACGATGCACTGGCGTGGATCAGCGGGGCCGTTCGGGCTGAGCAGATTGTCGGCACGGCCGTCGCCCGGCTTCTCCTTCCAGTCGCCGACGGCCTTCCAGGAGCGCAAGGCGGTCCGGTCCGGCGCGATCACGAAGACCTCGTCGGTGCGGCCGTCCCGGTCGGGCCTGCTGGGTTCGGTGCCGCAGGTGGAGCGGCCCTGGCAGCCCCAGCCCCTGAGGGGCCGCCTGCAACTCGCCGCACAGTCAGCGCCCTTCTGGTGCGCGGCGACTGAGCCGATTGCCTCGGACGACAGGGATGTGCCCGTCAGACCTGCCAGAGCCACAGCCATGCCGAGAGCGGCCTGGGTGATGACGTGCATCGGCTATCCCTTTCTGTGTGGGCGGACCGGTCGGGGGACGTGCGGACGCAGCGGGGCGGACCGCGCCGTGCGGCGCACACCGCAGAGGTTGCTGGCCATTCCGGGGCCGGACCAGCCAAGCCCGTCCCCTTGGGACACCGTGGGACGTCCCAGGCATTGACCTGCAAGGACGCCGAGCCGAACTCGGCACGGCTGGGACGTGCGCCCGAGCGACGACTGGCCGAAAGAGAGGAGCAGGCACCTTGGCCGGGCCCACGGCGTGTGCGCAAGGTGTATCTGGCGGAGAAACAAGAAAAGGAAAGCCTCGGGGATCTTTGACCCATACGGAGTGCAGCATGCCGCGTTGGCAGGCATTGCCAGAGCCGCTTGACCAGCGGGTCCGGCAACTCGTCTTGCAGTTACGCAGGTTGAAGGACCGCAGCGGTCTGAGCCTGGCCGCGCTCGCTTCCAAGACCGGATACAGCCGCTCGTCCTGGGAGCGCTATCTCAACGGCAAGGCGTTGCCGCCCCGGCACGCGGTGGCGGAGCTGGCCCGGGTCGCCGGGGCGGATCCGGTCCGGCTGCTGGTGCTGCACGAGGTGGCCGAGGAAGCCTGGCAGCAGGCGGGCACACCGTCCTCGTCAGCCGACGGGCAGGAAGAGGGCAGGCAGGAAGCGGGTGCGCCGGGAGCAGTGGGCGGGGCTGCCGCCGAGCGTCCCGGCGCGGTCGGGGATTCCCCGGCACCGACGGAGGAACCCAGGGTTCCGAAGGAGCCGCCCCCGGTCGCGCAGCCGCGCGGTGTGCGCGGAATCTTCGTCCTCGCGGCCGTGGTGGCCGCGGCACTCCTGGGCCTGGGCGCGGGCATGCTGATCGCCCAGTCCTGGGACGACGACGACGGGCGCGACAAGGTTCCGGTGGGCGTGGGCGGGCCCACCCCGCGCCCGAGCAGCAACAGCCCCACAACCACCGCCCAGGGGCCCGGCCGGTACGTCTTCACTCCGGGCAAGTCCTACCCCTGCAAGGTCCACAGGACCGGGGCGGCCGACGCGGAACTGTTCGCCGGGTACAGCACCACCCGTACCGCCGTCCTTGCCGGACCGGGCTGGGACGTCGTCGAGGCCCAGTGCTTGCTGAGCCATCACAAGCTGGACCCGGGCATCGTCGACGGAGTCTACGGACAGCAGACCATCGCGGCCGTGATCCGTCTTCAGAAGAACGCCGGACTCCCGGCGGACGGCGTCGTGGGCCCGCATACCTGGAAGGCGCTGCGGGGATGACCGCCGCCGCACCGGAGTGCGTGGCCCTGGCCGAGGGACTCCGCGAGATGAGGGCGCGTACGGGCCTGAGCCTGGCCGCGCTGGCCGAGCGCACCACGTACAGCAAGTCGTCGTGGGAACGCTATCTCAACGGCAAGGTGCCCGTGCCCCGCCAGGCCATCGAAGCGCTGTGCGCGATGGCGGGTGAGCCCGCCGGGCGCCTGCTCGCGCTCTGGGAGCTGGCGGACGCCGAATGGAGCGGACGCGCCCGCCAGACCCGCCCCACTGCCCCGCCGCTTTCTGCGTTCTCGCCCACCCCAACAGGTGCCACGGGCACCCCGGATACCCCCGGCCGGACTCGCCGCCCGTGGTTGCCCTTTGCCGCAGCGGCGCTGGCAGCAGTGGCGGTCGCCACGGTGCTGGCGGCGACGACCGTACGGGGTCACAGCGCCGGGCAACCGGCGGTCCTGGTGTCTCCCTTCCTCAACCCCGCTCCCGGTTGCCACGGGAAGACGTGTGACGGCAAGGACCCGACGGACATGTTCTGCGGTGGACTGCCCGGCCGCGCGGACGCGCTCGGGAAAGAGCACCTCACCAGGACCGGTACGCGTGTGGAGATCCGCTACAGCCCGGTGTGCGCCGCCGCGTGGGGTCGGCTCTGGCACGCGAAGGCCGGGGACGCGATCGAGATCTCGGCTCCCGGCACCCGCACGCGGCGCGTGGTCATCAGAGACACGACGGACGCGAGCGCCTACCACTACACATCGATGATCGGCGCCCCGGACCGCGCCGGGCTACGGCTGTGCTTCACCTCGAAGGGCGCCCCGGGCCAGGAGTGTTTCCACCCCTGAGGTCAAGACCGCACGCTTTCGTCCCTGGGGGAACGGCAGACACGTTGAGGGGCCCGGGTGCCGTAACGCCACCCGGGCCCCGAAGGAACTGCTACACCATCTGCCGGCTTCGATACCGCGCCGGCCTTCTGTTTCCGCCGCCCCGACCGAGAAGCTGCCGGGGATACGGGGATCGCGGTTGCTTGACCGGAGACCACCTCACTATCGATGTCCTGCGGTACCCGGACTCCGTAACACCTGTCCGGGCGATCCTGATGGCGTCCAATCCCTCCGTTCTTCCCTCGGTATCTCACGTACCTACTACGGGTACTGCGAACTGCTGGTCCTGCTGATGTTGCATCCTGCCGACGGCCTGTGAGAGCGCCGCTCGTCGGCAGCCAGCCCCGTCGCCCGTCGTGCGTCTGCTCTGGCTTGGAACCCCACTGCCGAACTTCCCCGGTGCGCGCGCCCGCAGCCGACGCCTTCACCGGGATACCGCTGACTTCACTTCGCTGCTGGGTACTGCGAACCGCATGCATCACTGTTTTCTGCGGTACTGCTGATGGCGGCCCCTGATCACTGCGGGCCACCCGGTCCGGTCGCCAGTCCCGTCGCCATCCCGCAACCACTCCGGCTCCGACACTCCACGACCGCACCGTCCTGCGCACTGCAACTGCAACTACCTGTACTGCGGGTACTGCTTCCCGGCAGTTCGTCTCTGCCGGGCCCTGCGATCTCTCTGGGTTACGAGAGAAACCATAACCACACCAGCACCCAATGTCTACCTCGCTCAGCATAGATTTTTGGGTGTCGGATCATCAGGTAGTCATCCACGACTGCCGTAGAGCCGCACTCCCGCGCGAAGCCGCTGGTGCGAGGAGCACGGGTGACTCGGCGGCTCCGCAGGCGTTGAACCACGTATGACGACCACGACGACCCGGCGCAGGCCCGTCATCGGCGCGCAGCGCGGCGGCACAACGGTCCCCCGGCCCGAGCTGGAGCCGATCTTCACCGAGCTCGTACGCCGGTGGGAGGGAGCCGGTCGTCTCGTCCCCGGCCGTCACGACGAGGAATGGGCCATCCTCACCCGCCCGTACCCCTGGCCGAGGCATCCTCCGCGCTGACAGCCCTCCGCACCTCAGAGAGCCAGCGATGGGTGGCCCGCGCTCGGTGTTCTCGCAGCATGCCCCCGGCCGCCCGGACCTGCGGGGGGGGGGCGCACCGCCATGACCGGACGGCAAGCCGGTGAGTACCGGGCTCAGACAGCACATGCCGTGCGCGCCTTCGCTAAGGTGCCTGCTCGACGAAGTCGGGGAAGACCGGCCTCGGGCGCTGGGCCCGAGGCCGTCGTGAAAGTGGAGAGAGGCGCATGGACACGGTCGAGACGGTGCTGGAGAAGGCACTGACGATTGAGGGCGCCACCGGAGTCGCCGTGGTCGATTTCCACCAGCGCCGCGTCCTGGGCTCCCTCGACAGAGGCAGCGGCCTCGACATGGACAAGGTCGCCTACGGCGACAGCGACGTCATGCGCGCCAAGCTGTACACCCTGGAGCTCCTCGGGTACCCGCCCGACAGCGTCGAGGACATCCTCATCACTCTCCGGAGTGAACTTCACATGATCCGGCCGCTCCCCCGGCTGCGTGAGGACGGACTCTTCATCTACCTCGTCCTCCACCGCGACCAGACGCCGCCCCTGGACGAGATCCGCCGACAGCTGCACGCCTTGGAACCTCTACTGGAGCTTTAGGGATTCCGAATGCAGGTATCCGTATGCAGGTATCCGTATGCAGGTATGGCGTACGGAACCCGGAAAGCGGGCCGGCGCGTCCGCGACAGCTAAGGCGGCCCCGGGGCCGCGGCCCGGGGGCAGACTCAGACGCGGCTTCTGGCCGCGGCCAAAGCCTCCTTGACCTCGCGCACCACGCGCGCCGCGTCCTCGTCGTTGTTCACCACGTCGGTGTCGTTCATGTCGACGACGAGGACGTCACTGGCCGAGTAGTGCCGGTGCACCCATTCGTCGTAACCGGACCAGAGCGTCCGGTAGTACTCGACGAGGTGTTCGTCCTGCTCGAAATCGCGGCCCCGCAGTCCGATGCGGTGCAATACCGTTTCGAAGTCCGCCTTGAGGTAGACCATGAGATCGGGCGCCTTTCGATACGGCAGGCCCTCGATTTCGCGCATCATCTCGCCGAGCAGACCCTCGTACACCCGCATTTCGAGGGAGCTGATCCGGCCCAGATCGTGATTGACCTTCGCGAAATACCAGTCCTCGTAAATGGACCGGTCCAGGACGTTGTCACCCTGCTTGTACGCCTCCTTGATCGACGCGAAGCGCGTCTGGAGGAAGTAGAGCTGCAACAGGAAGGGGTAGCGCCTGGCCTGGATCTCCTCGGGGCTCGCCGTGTAGAACAGCGGGAGGATCGGGTTGTCTTCCACGCTCTCGTAGAAGACATTGCTGCCGAGCTCCTTGGCGAGCAGTTCGGCAACGCTCGTCTTGCCGATCCCGATCATGCCTCCGACGCAGATCACTGCCATACCTCACTTCTCCCCGGGGGGTCCTCGGTCCACGGGCGGACGGGCTGGACGGCCACGTCACCCAGACACATGCCGACGGGGGCCACCCAGTTCGCGGGGGCCACGTATGGCGATGAACCCACCCCTCCGCGGCTGTCCTGAAGCATAAACGCCTCTCCGCGCGACGCTCGCCAGAGCAGCGGCAGCAGCGGTTTTTCTGGTTCAGGAGAAGGTGGGTAGCCTTCATCCTCATGACCCGCGCTTGGATCTTGCCGGTGCTCCTGCTGCTCTGCGGCTCAGTCGTTGCGACCAGGCTGATGTCCAGTGGGTCGCCCGGGGCCGCCGTAGCACTCCTTCTGGTGTTCGCGCTGCTCGCGGGGGTGAGCTCGCCTCTGATCTTCCCGGCGTCGATCGACTCACCGGAGGCACAGCGCCGCAGCATGGCCGACGGCCGGCCGGTCGTCTACTGGCGGCCGGGCTGCACGTACTGTCTGAGACTGCGTCTCCGCCTGGGCTCCAGCGCCAACCGGCTGCACTGGGTCGATATCTGGCGTGACCCGGCCGGGGCGGCGGTGGTGAGGGCGGCCAACGACGGCGATGAGACCGTACCGACCGTCGTCGTGGCGGGGCGGCCGCACACCAACCCCGATCCTGCGTGGGTGCGCGAACAGCTCGACCGCCACGATGTGCCTGAGCCCTGACGTATCCGCGCGGGGACGGGGTAAGGCACGTAAGCGAGGCGGCATCCAGGCGCCCGGGGGATCGCAGGAAGAGGAGAGCCGATGACGTACCAACAGCCTTTGCCCGACCCGGAGTCGGCGGTGGAGGGGCCCACCGAGGCCGAGCACGCGGGGCGGGCGGCGGTACGTCGTCAGGCTCAGGGGATGACCCACCATGAGGCGGCCAAGGCGTTCCACCGGCTGGCCGCACGTCCCGACAGTCCGGCGCCGGAGGACATCGGGGACCCGGCGACCCAGCCGGACGGCGGACGCCGGGCCGCCGAACTCGCCGAGTGGGAACGCATCGTGGAACAACTGGCCGTCCACGCGGGTACCTATGACGTCGAGTTGGACCCGTACGTCCAGGGCGAACGCGCCGCTTCCGGCGAATCGTAGGGTCTGCCGGGACCGCAGCGCTTCGATCCACCGCACCCCGCGCTGAGACGCCCGGCGCCCTCCCCGTCCCCCGCGTTCGGGTCAGGCCGCGGCGGCCGCCCCGTGCTCCGGCGCGCCGCGGTCGCGACCGCCGGGGTGGCGGTGGCGCCAGAACCAGAAGACCCCGCACGACAGCAGGGACCAGCCGGCCAGGACGAGGTACGGGAACGCATGCTGGGCGTCGGCGAAGTACACCGCGGTGTGCTGGGCGTTCACGGAGGCTCCGGGCGGCAGCCACCGTCCGACGTGCCCGAAGACGGAGGGCAGCAGCGGCCAGGACACCGCGCCGCCGGAGGAGGGATTGCCGAGCAGCACCATGAGCCCCCAGGTCGGCAGCATGGCCCAGCGGCCGATCAGGGTGTTGAACATGGTGAAGACCATGCCCGACGTGAACATCGTGAAGGCGAGGATCAGCCAGGACCGGACGAACGGCAGCTGTACCGCTCCGAGTCCCCAGTCGACCACCGCGGCAATGGTGAATCCGCCGAGCAGGGAGTACGCCATCGTGAAGGCGATGCGTTCCAGCGGGTTCAGTGCGCGCGCGTGCACGCTCAGCTGGATGGAGCCGACGAAGCCCAGCACGACGGCGGCCAGGGAGATGTAGAACAGGGCGAGGCCGCGTGGATCGCCCTGCTGGAGCGGCTTGACGTCGGTAATCGTCATGGGTACGCCGAGGGCCTTCGCCACCTGGGGCGCGGTCTGCGTGAGCACCTGCGCCACCGAGGCCCCGGCCGCGCCCGCGACTTGCAGGTGCACACCGCCCGGCCGTGCATCGATGATCGCGAAGACGCTCTGGTCCTCCATGGCCTGCCGGGCAGTGCGTTCGTCCGGATACGGCCGCGGCGCGAGCGAGGTGTTGAGGGCTTGGTCCATCCCGGCCACGAACCTCTTCGCCACGACCGAGTCGGCCGGTGCTACCAGCGCGCTGGGGATGTGATGCGGGGTGGGGTTGGCCATGGAGTACGTGTACGAGCCGGCGAACAGTCCCGCGGCGGCGGCCAGGATGAAGACCAGCACGGTCGCCGGGAGGAACGGAGAGTCCTTGAACTCCGTCCAGAGCCGCCCGGCCGTCCCGCCCCCTCCGGCATGCGCGGCGTGCTTGCCGTGCCCGCCGTGTCCGCCGGGCCGGTTTTCCTGTTCGGCCCTGCGGCCGATGTCCTCTTCTTCCATGGGCATGTGCGACCGCTCCGTGACCGGGGACATTGTCTGCGCCGTCTACCCCGCCCGACCTCCCCGATCACGGGGCCTTCGGTATGTCACCCCGAAGGCGTACCGGCGGAGGCCCGCGCGGCGCGTACGGACGGAACCGACGGCGGACACCGACCCCGCGTTCACTCGTTCCCGTGTCCAGCGGGAACAACAGGTATGGCCGCCACCGTTACACCCGCCGTGACCGGCGCCGCACGGCGTGGAACCCCGAGAGCGGCAGGCCGTCCCGGCATGGCGCGGGGTCCACGGGGCCGCCGCACCCGGTCATCCCCGACCATTCGACAGTGAGGGGCGGTCGCTCACACGCCCGCACCGCCTCGGACCGAGCTCTTTACCATGCTGGAGGACAGATTGATGAACAACCGGCCCCTGACGCTCATGGCGGTGCACGCCCACCCCGACGACGAGGCCACGGGAACGGGAGGCGTCCTCGCGCGGTACGCGGCGGAGGGCGTGCGGACGGTCCTCGTGACATGTACCGACGGCGGTTGCGGTGACGGGCCCGGAGGTGTCAAGCCGGGCGAGCCCGGGCACGACCCGGCGGCCGTCGTCTCGATGCGCCGCCAGGAACTCGAGGCCAGCTGCGAGATCCTGAAGATCAGTCACCTTGAGATGTTGGACTACGCCGACTCCGGGATGATGGGCTGGTCGACCAATGACGCCCCCGGTTCCTTCTGGCAGACACCGGTCGAGGAGGGCGCAGCCCGGCTCGCGGAGCTCCTGCGCCGCTATGAGCCCGATGTGGTCGTCACCTACGACGAGAACGGCTTCTACGGCCACCCCGACCACATCCAGGCCAACCGCATCACGATGGCGGCCCTGGAGATGACCGAGCTGACTCCGAAGGTGTACTGGACGACGGCTCCCCGCTCGATGATGCAGCGGTTCGGAGAGGTCATGCGCGAGTTCGGTACGGAGGGGCAGGAACCGGACCCCGCCGAGGCCGCCGCACTCGCCGAGATCGGGCTTCCCGACGAGGAGATCACCACCTGGGTGGACACCACCGCCTTCGGCGGCCAGAAGTTCGAGGCACTGGCCGCGCACGCCAGCCAGGGCGAGAACATCTTCTTCCTCAAGATGGGCCAGGAGAGGTTCACCGAGCTGATGGGCGTCGAGACCTTCGTCCGCGTCCGGGACACCACCGGCGCGGCCGTGCCCGAGAACGACCTCTTCACCGGACTGCGCTGATCGGCTCACCCACCGGGGTCAGCCCTGCCCGGTCGCGTGGCGGGGGCGTTTCCGTACCGGTCTCAGGGGGCGGGCTCGCGGACGCCGTCGGTGACGGGTTGTCAGGCCGCCTCGTAGTGGTGGGCGCGCCCGCCGCGCCATTCGATCATCCGCGAGTCCCCCGCGACCATGTCCTCGGCCACGCTCTCCTCGATCCCGGCCCGGCGCAGGATCTCGGTCAGGTCCCGGTCGGAGTAGGCCAGGCCGACGATCTGCCCTCGGATCGTCACCCGCCGTCCGCCAGTGCCGCGCGGCGGGTGCACGAATATCGGCGTCTCATCCATGGTTCCAGGGTGCCCCGCACGGGCCGTCGCAGCACACCGAGGTTCATGGCAAACGGCTGGGTGGGGCGAGGAGCGGCAAGAAGGAGGCGAATCGGAGGTGCCGGTACCTACCGGCACCCGAGGGCAGCTGCTTCCCCGGGTGCCCGGATTCCGCCGCCTTGCCCGCACCTTGCCGTCGTTCACCCCTGGCTCACGTCGTTCCTCGCGCGGATCCTGTGCAGATCGCTGACCGCCGTACTGGTGAGTAGCGCGGTCGCATGGGCACCGGCGGCCTCTTCGAGCCGGTCCAGCACGCCGCCGTATCAATCCGTCCGCGAGGCGCTGCCTCCGCCTCCGGCGTGCCGTCAACCCACGTCGACTCAGCCCATGGCCGGTGTCTGCGGTTGGTCGCCGAGGGAGATCAGCAGGGTGCGCAGGAGTCCTTCGAGTTGTGCGCGCTCGGTGGGGGGCAGACCGGCGAGGAGGCGTTCCTCGTTGGCCAGGTGGTGTCCTACGAGGTCCTCGGTGGCGCGGATGCCCGCGTCCGTCAGGGAGATGAGGACACGGCGCCGGTGGGTGGAGTCGACCTCGCGGTCGACGAGGCCCTTGTCGGCGAGCCGGTCGATGCGGTTGGTGAGCGCCGGGGAGCTGACCATCGCGGCTGTGCTGAGCTCTCCCGCGCTGACGGTGTACGGCGGGCCCGAGCGGTAGAGCGTCGCGAGGACGTCGAACTCCCACGGCTCGTAGCCGTACTGCGCGAAGTGTTCTTTCAGCGCCCGCTCCAGCAGGCGGGACGCACGGGACAGACGGCCGATCACGGCCATCGGTGAGCAGTCGAGGTCGGGCCGGACCTGCTGCCACTGCCCGATGATCGCGTCCACGCCGTCGCCCGGCTGGGTTGCCGCCATGTGTCCTCCTTTGGGGGTCCTCGCCGCATCCGACCTGAGGTGTCGAGCCGGCTTCATCCTGAGCTTAACACTTCGACGTCGAACCTTTTGACATCGCCATGAGCCTGTGTCTAATATTTCGACATCGAATTTTTCGACGGGCGCTCACCGCAGCGCTCGGCTTCCGCGAAAGGGTGATCCCCGTGAAGGTCCTTCTCATCGGCGCCTCCGGCTACATCGGCTCCGCCGTCTCCGCGCACCTCGCCGACGCCGGTCACCAGGTAATCGCCCTGGTACGCGCCGCCGGCCGCACGGACGTCGGACACGAGCAGCGCCTGGGAGACCTGACCGACCCCGCCTCGCTCACCCGCGCGGTCACCTCCGACATCGACGCCGTCGTCGACCTGGCGCCCCCGACCGGCGACGCAGAGGTGGACGCCGCGGCCATCACCGCGCTCACCGACCCGCTGCGCGGCACCGGGCGCGCGTTTGTCTACGCCAGCGGTGTGTGGGTCCTCGGCGCCACCGGCCCCGAAGCCGCCGACGAGAGGGCCCCGGTCAACCCGCTGCCGATCGTCGGATACCGTCCGGCGATCGAGCGCCAGGTGCTCGCCACCGCCGACGACGGCGTACGGGCAGCGGTGATCCGGCCCGGCATCGTGCACGGCAACGGCGGCGGCATACCCGCCCTGCTCGTCGAACTCGCCCGCAAGAACGGCACTCCCACCTATGTCGGCGGTGAGTCCGTGCACTGGCCGATGGTCCACGTCGACGATCTGGCCGACCTGTTCGTCGCCACCGTCGAGAAGGCGCCCGCGGGCACCCTGTGGCACGGCGTCACCGAATCCGCGGTGCCGGTACGCGACCTCGCGGCAGCGGCCGGAACGGCGGCCGGGGTGGGCGGTGAGCCGCGGTCGTGGGCCCTGGAGGACGCCCGCGCGGAACTCGGCGCGCCGTTCGCCGACGCGCTCGCCCTCGACCAGACCGTGAGCGGGAACGCGGCGCGCGAAAGCCTCGGCTGGCTGCCGCGGCGTGCGGGAGCGGTCGCCGACGTACGTGAACTGTCCTACCCGCCGGTGGACACGAGTGGCATCGAGGTGTTCGGTGCGGCGGACGGGCAGCAGGGCGACGTCGAGGCCATCGTCCGCTTCGTGGCAGGTGTCCAGTACGCGCAGCGGAACGAACTGGTCGACGCGTTCATGAGCAACTTCCGTACCCAGCACCCGGTGTGGACGACCGGGCACGGCAAGCGCCTGTCCGGCTGGGACGAGATCGATACCTTCACGCGCGAGGTGCTGCCGGGCGCGATGAAGAGGTCGACGGCCACGTACGAGGTCGTACGGATCCTGTTCGTCCGCCCGGACGTCGCCGCCGTCAACGTCCGCCAACGGCCGGTCACCCTCGACGGTCAGCCCATCCAGGACCAGCCGGAGGGCCGCCCGCTGTACGTCCTCGCCAAGGACAACGGCCGCTGGCGGATCGCGGCCGCGCAGAACACCGTGGTCTTCTCCGGCTGACGCGACGGACGCACGGGGCAGTGGCCCGGTTCCAAGGGGGGATACCCCTCGGAACCGGGCCACTGCCCGTCGGGTCGTACATCCAGCGGTCGGGGCACGGCAACCGCTACAGGCGGCACCGGCGGCAGAGGTCGACAGGGAGCGCACGGCCGCCCGGCGCCGGCTCCGCGCCGCCTCGTCACTCCCGGATCTCGTCGGCCGGTGGCAGGTCCTCGTCGGAGATGACGTGCATCGCGGCCTCCTCGGCGCCCGCCGCGCCCCCGTCGATGCCCTCGTCCGTGGCGACGGCCTCCTTGGTGGTGTCCGGGTGGGCGCCCTCGTCCGGGGCCACGAGCCGTCCCGCGCGCCGCCCGCCGGACTCGGGGTCGATGGGCTCGCCCTCTCCCCCGGGCAGATCACCGATGCCGTCGCCCGGGGGCGGCTCCACGTCCGGGACCTCCTGCTTCAGCCGCTCGTCCAGCGACTCGCCCTCGCGCTGCTCCCGGGCCGTGGTGCCCGTCTTGGTGACGCCCAGGGGCTTCTCCGGCGGCGAATAGCCCTCGTCGAGCATGTCGTCGTACGTACGCTCGTCCACCGCGTCCTGGAGATCCAGCGGGGAGGCGTCCTCCTGCTCCTCGTTGGTGCCGGTGGGCTGGTAGGCGTCGTCCGCCATGTTCTGGTCGCTCATGACTACCTCGCGTCAGGGGTCTCGTTCAGATCGCGCTTCGCCCTCTGATCGTCGCGCGTAGATCCTCGGAGTGCCCGCGGCACACTCCTCCAAACGTGCCACCGGGTGATCGCCGGTTGTTCGTCCGGGCTGCGGGTCCACCGCAGGAGAAGACGCCGTAAAACCGAACCGGAAGGCGTTTACCGAGCCACCTTCGCAAGAACACATCACTCATGGACCATTCGAAGGCTCCCGTACTGGAGGCGCTGGCCGCCTACCACGCCGAGGGACAGACCCCGTTCACCCCGCCCGGCCACAAGCAGGGACGCGGCGCCGACCCACGTGTGCGCGCGGTGCTCGGTGACGCCGTCTTCCACTCGGACGTACTCGCCACCAGCGGCCTGGACGACCGCACCTCGTCACACGGCGTCATCGAGCGGGCCCAGGACCTGATGGCGGACGCCGTCGGAGCGCAGCACACCTTCTTCTCCACCTGTGGCAGCTCCCTCTCCGTCAAAGCGGCCATGCTGTCCGTCGCGGGCCCGCACGAGAAGCTGCTCGTCGGGCGGGACGCGCACAAGTCCGTGGTCTCCGGGCTCGTCCTCGCGGGCATCCGTCCGGTCTGGGTGGATCCGCAATGGGACCCCGAGCGTCATCTGGCGCACCCGCCGTCGGCGGACGCGTACCGCGCGGCCCTGGCCGAGCACCCCGACGTGCGCGGCGCGCTGGTGACGACCCCGACCCCGTACGGCACCTGCTCGGACCTGGCCGCGATCGCCGACGCCTGTCATGAGCACGGTGTCCCGCTCATCGTCGACGAGGCCTGGGGCGCACACCTGCCCTTCCACCCCGACCTGCCCACCTGGGCCATGGACGCCGGTGCGGACGTGTGCGTCACCTCGGTGCACAAGATGGGCTCCGGACTCGAACAGGGCTCCGTTTTCCACCTCCAGGGGGATCTGGTCCAGGCGCACGTCCTCCAGAGCCGTGAGGACCTGCTGGGCACCACCAGCCCCTCCGTACTGCTGTACGCCGCCCTCGACGGCTGGCGCCGCCAGATGGTCGAGCACGGCCGCGAGCTGTACGACGCCACGCTCGCCCTGGCCAAGCGGACCCGCGCCCGTATCGCGGAGCTGGACGGACTGCACGTCCACGGCAGGGAGGACTTCTGCGGCCCCGGACGTGCCTTCGACCTCGATCCCCTGCAGATCACCGTCGACGTCACGGCTCTGGGAACGACCGGGTACCGACTCGCCGACTGGCTGCGCGAGCACCATCGCGTCAACCTGCACCTGGCGGACCACCGGCGCATCAGCGCCCAGCTGACCCACGCCGACGACGAGCGGAGCGCGGACACGCTCCTCGCCGCGCTGTCGGACATGGTGGCCCACGTCGCCGAGCTGCGCCCCGCCCCCGAGGTGGACGTGCCCGACCCGCAGGAGCTGCGGCTGGAGCAGGCGGTCCTGCCGCGCGACGCCTACTTCGGGCCTGTCGAGCAGGTGCCGTTGGCCAAGGCCGTGGGCCGGATCGCCGCCGAGATGCTGACCCCGTACCCGCCCGGGATCCCCGCCGTCCTGCCCGGGCAGCGGCTGAACGACGCCGTGGTGCGCTACCTGCGGACCGGTGTGGACGCGGGCATGGTGGTCCCGGACGCGGCGGACCCCGAGCTCGCTTCGGTGCGGGTGACCGTGGAGGAGTGAGGCGGGAAGCCGGGCGGGCGGGGCGGTCGCACGCGACGGCCCCGCCCGCCTTTTCGGTCACAGCGTTTCGGCTGTCGCCCTCAGATCACAGCCCGCCTTCAAAGCATCAGCACCCCGGCCGCCTTCAGATCACAGCCCCGCCGTCGCCTTCTCCCGCAGCCGCGCCCACGCCTCCTCGCGGACACCGGGGCCGAGCAGTACGTCGGCCGCCGTGCACGCCAGCGCCTCGGCGGCGGCGAGCATCACCTCGCGGGCCCGCAGTCCGCCCGCCGCCTCCGCGAACTCGGGCGTGTGGTCGGAGGCGTCGGCGTCCATGATCGCGACGAACGGGTGGATAGCGGGCAGACGGGTGCTGACGTTGCCGATGTCGGACGAGCCCAGGTACACCCCCGGAACGGGCTCGGTCAGCTCGATCCCGCGCCGGGCGATGTGGCGGGCGAACCGCCGCGACAGCACGTCGTTGTCGCGGAAGTGCTCATACGTCTCCCCCACGCGCTCCACCACCACCCTGGTGCCGGTCGCCAGCGCCACCCCGCGGGCGCAGGAGGCCACTTCGGCCGCCAGTTCCTCCAGGGCGGCGGTCGTGGCCCCGCGCAGCCCGAAGAGACCCTCGGCGTACTCGGGGATGATGTTGGTGGCCTCGCCGCCGCGCGTCACGATGCCCTGGATGTGGGAACCGGACGGCAGACGCCTGCCCAGTACGGAGACGGTGTTGAAGAACTGGATCAGCGCGGCCAGGGCGTCGATACCCTCGGTGGGGTTGCCCGTGGGGTGCGCCGACCGGCCGTGGAAGCCGAGCCGCAGCTGAGTCTGCGCGGTCAGCGGCGCCCACGACCAGTTCCGCACACCGGGATGGAACATCAGCGCGCAGTCCGTCCCCTCGAAGAGACCTGCGGCCACCTCGGCCACCTTGCCCCCACCCCGCTCCTCCGCCGGCGTGCCGACAGCCAGCACGGTCCCCGGTATCTCCGCGAACGCGTCACGCAGCGCGAGCGCCGCGCCGAGACCGGCCCCGGCGATCAGATTGTGCCCACAGGCGTGACCGAGCCCGGGCAGCGCGTCGTACTCCATCAGCAGCGCCACACGAGGCCCCTCGCCGGTGCCGGCGCGCGCCAGGAACGCCGTCGGCATACCGGCCACACCGCGCTCCACCCGGAATCCGGCGCCCTCCAGTTCCCCGCTCAGTGTGGCGGCCGCGCGGTGCTCCTCGTAGGACGGTTCCGGATCCTTGTGCAGAAGCGAGCTCACGTCCCACAACCGCTCCGCGCGGCTCGTGATGCTGCTTCCTATGCGGTCGTACGTCGATGCGAGCGTGTCCGGCACGTACCTCTCCTGCCCTGGTGCGCTGGGTGCCCGACTGTGCGGGCGTTCACGCAGCACCGTGTTCCACGCTGGGCGCACCTGAAGCCTGCGCGCTGCCGCGGGAGGCGCCTCGCTCGCATGGCCTAACGCTCCCCGGTCGAAGGGGTGAGCCGAAACAGCCACTGGCGGCGCGGAAGCGCGCGGCGCGCCGAATCCGAGGCGCGCGGCCACCGTTTGCGGGACTGCCTGGTAGGGGCGGCAATGGGTGGCAGGGCGCGGCCTTTCCCACGGGGCGCACCGAATCCCCTGGGCCGCATCCTCCAAAGGAGCGATGAAGCATGACTGCAGGATTCCTCCATACCGGCGAGCTCAAGGACCTCACCGTCCGCGACCCGAAGGGCGACAAGATCGGCACCGTCGAGCAGGTCTGGCTCGACGACCACACCGGCCGCCCGGAATGGGTCACCGTCAAGACCGGTCTCTTCGGTACGAAGGAGACCTTCGTACCGCTGTCCGGGGCGCGCAGCGACGGCGACACGCTCACCGTCGTCCACCACAAGGCGCACGTGCACGACGCCCCGCACGTCGAGGCGGACCAGCACCTGGACGCGGACGAGGAGCGAGCCCTCTACCGCCACTACGGTCTGTCCGGCAACGGAGCCTCCGGCACCGGCCGCACCGACCAGGCCGGTATGGCGGCGGCGGACGGCCACAAGACGCGCAGTCAGGACGAGCTGATCCGTTCCGAGGAGCGTCTGCACGTCGGCACCGAGGAGCAGGAGGTCGGCCGGGCGCGTCTGCGCAAGGTCGTGGTGACGGAGAACGTGGCCACCACCATCCCGGTCAGCCACGAGGAAGTCCGCGTCGTGCGCGAGCCGATCCGTGACGGCGAGAAGGTCCGCGCCGACATCGGCGAGGCCGAGTCCGAGGTGACCCTGCACGCGGAGCGCCCCGTCGTCGGCAAGGAGAAGGTCGCCGTCGAACGCGTCCGCCTGGAGACCGACAAGGTCACCGAGCAGCAGGAGATCTCCGAGACGGTCCGCAAGGAACAGGTCGAGTACGACGACGGCACCGGCAGGCGTGGCCGCCGGGGCACTGAGCCGGGTCGTGGCGACCGGCGCGGCCCGCAGCGCTGAACCACCCGCATCAAGCTCTCGGGCGTCAGCTGCGTGACGGCCCGAGCGAGCGGGACGCCCGGCCCTGGCGAGGAGCGGACTACGGCTTCCGCCGGGGCCGGGCACCCGTATGTGCGGCGCTGCCGCAGCGGGCCCGGACGCTCATCGGCGCCTGGTGCTTCGCCGGCCACTACGGGTCCGACCGGGTCGCCGAGTCCGGCGGTATGGACGTCGCCCCGCACCCGCGCACCGGCCTGCGGTCAGCGGGCTCTTCAGCGGGGAGATCGAGCACCGCGACAGCCTCGGCACCCGCGCCTTCGTCCGCCCCGGCGAACTTGAGCTCATGACCGCGGGCACGGCATCGCCCACACCGAGGTCTCCACACGGGGACGAGGAGGGGCAGGGGGTTAACCCCACCCGAAAGCAGGTGGCTGACGGGATCCCGGTGCAGGCCAGGACCGCAAATACTGGCTCCCACAGACCAGTTGTCCCCCACCGGCCTCGCGGGAGCCTTTCGTGTACGAGCACACCCATGCAGCAGACGGATCACCTTCCTCCAGGAGGAAGGTGGGTCGCGGGCCGGGGGCGGTGCCCAGGTTGCGGGTCGCCGTTGTGGGGGCGGCCGCGCTGGCCGTGATGACCGCCGGATTCACCCAGCCCGCGTCGGCCGGGGGCGCCAGTCCGGTGGGGGGAGTTGGAGGCACCGGTCAGGCAGCGGCCGCGCGCGGCGGCCACCAGGCCACGCAGGCGGCCTTGGACGGAGTGGTCAAGGAGGGCCCGCCCGGCGGGATCGCGCTTGCCCAGCGGGGGCACGATGTCTGGGCAGGCCGAGCGGGCACCGCAGATCTGGCAACCGGGCGGCAGCCGCGGCCCGACGACCGATTCCGGGCGGGCTCGATCACGAAGACGTTCGTGGCCACGGTCGTCCTCCAGCTCGAAGCCGAGGGCAGGCTGAGCCTGGACGACACCGTGGACCACTGGCTGCCGGGTCTGGTGCAGGGCAACGGCCACGACGGCACGAAGATCACTGTGCGGCAGCTCCTCAACCACACCAGCGGCATCTACAGCTACACCGACGACGCGGACTTCAAGCGCAGGGAGTTCAGCACCGACTTCCTCCGGCACCGCTACGACACCTGGACGCCGCAGCAGACCGTCCACCTCGCCATGACCCACCGGCCGGCCTTCGCTCCCGGCGCCGGATGGAGCTACTCCGACACCAACTACGTCCTCGCCGCCATGGTGATCGAGAAGGCCACCGGGCACACGTACGCCCGCGAGATCGAGCAGCGGATCCTGCGCCCCCTGCGCATGGACGCCACCACCGTGCCCGGCACCCGGTCTGGCGTACCGGGCCCCAGCGGACGCGCCTACTCGAAGCTGACCGGGGAACTCGCCGGGCCCGCGGAACCCGGCAGCCCCACCTACGACGTCACCGAGCTCAACCCCTCGCTCGCGGGCGCCGCCGGAGAGATCATCTCCAACACCCATGACCTCAACCGGTTCTACCGGGCCCTGCTCTCCGGCCGACTCCTCGACAAGCGCCGGCTCACGGAGATGACCACGACCGTGCCGATCAAGGAGATGCCGACCGTCTCGTACGGACTGGGCCTGATGAAGATCAAGCTTTCCTGCGGAGTCGACGTATGGGGGCACAACGGCGGCATCCAGGGCTCCGTTTCGCAGACCATGGCCACGAGGGACGGCGGGCACGTGCTGTCGTTGAACTTCAACGGCGACTGGAACGTCCATGAGCAGCGAGTCGTCGAAGCCGAGTTCTGCGGCGCGTGAGCCACGAGCGCGTACGGCGAGCGCCCCCTTGCACCCGCGCACGCCCCGCCGGGCAGACGGCTTACCAGACACGGGCACGGCCGCCCCGTTGAACGGCCGTGCAGACCAGAACCGCTGGTCACCGGCGGTTCCCGCCCGTGCGGCACGCCCTCGGACCGCCCCCGTAAGAGCGCGACCCGAAGCCGATTCACGGCCAGGCGGGGCCGTCACGGCCGGGGAAAGTCCCCGAACCCCTGAGGAGGTCAGGGCGCCATCGGCACTATGGGGTCATGAGCCATGGGCGTAAGGGATCGGGCCGGGCACGGCCGCTGGTCGTACGGGTCCCGGTGGAACCGGTGGAAGCCGTCATGGAGGCGGACGCGGTGGACGCCGCGCGGCGGGCGGACAGCTGGGCGGTGCGCGGTCCGCTGTTCGGCATCGCGGCACAGAGCGCGCAGGACGGACCGCGGTGGCGGGTGGTGGTCGCGGTGACGGCCGACAACCCCCAAGAGGTCCGCGACACCCTGAACTCGCGGTTGTGGTTCCGGGCGAAGGACCACGCCAAGGACAGGGAGGAGCGCCGCGCGCTGCTGGCGGCGGTCGCGCGCCTGGAACGTGAGCGTGTCACCGAGCTCACGGTCCTGGGGACCCGCTACCGCGTCGTACGCGCCGAGGAGTACACGGGCATGGGCACCGACGGCCTTGAGCTGCCGCGTCCGAGCGACCCGGAGCCGGCCGTGCCCGACTGGGATCCCGGTGCCCCGACCGGGCGGACCGACGACGGCCTGGTGCTGGATCCGGACGCGCCGGTCACCCCGGCCCAGGCCGCGGAGAGGCTGGCCCTGCGGAAACTGTCCTACTCCGGATCGCGGTTCCCGCGAGCGGTGCTGGAGGACTCGCGCCGGGCCCGGGACTCCCACCCGGACGTCGTGCTGATGCCCGTGGCCTTCGCCGTCGCGGAGCGAGGGAGGGAGGGGTGGAGGCCGTCCAGTTCCCTGCACCCCACCGCGCACGACGCCCGCAGAACCCTGGAGTTCACCCTGCTGCAATGGCGGCCACGCCAGCGCGGACTCTTCAAGGACGTGCACGCCGACGCCCGTACCGTACTGGCCGCCGGGGACTGCGATCCCCGCACGGCCGAGGAGCTGGCCGTATACGTCGCGGGCGCCGACCGGCTCCGGGCCGGATCGCTCAACGAGCTCAAGGTCCGGGGCGTCGTCTACCGGATCGTCAGGACGCGCCGCATGCTGCGCTGGGGCCCTGACGGGCCCGAAGGCCCCCGCCCTTCCGACCCCAGGGGCGAGGCCCCCTGCCCCATCCACATCCCGCTGGACGAGGACGGCAACTACGTGCCGGAGGCAGACGCGGAGGGCGTGTGAGGGGGAGCTGCTCAGCGGGGGCGTTCAGAGGCGCCGACCAGCACGGCTGTCGTGGCCAGGGTGGTGTAGGTCATCGTGAAGCGTCCGCCCAGGGAGTCGATGGCATCGCCGACCGCGTCCATGATCCCGGTCAGTTGCTCGGGACGGAGCCCGGTGAGGCCACCGGTCGTGGGGAGCAGGTCCAGCCACTGGTCGCGGGTGTAGGACTGCTTCCAGTCGTATCGCCACTGCTCGGGTTCGCCGAACTGTCCGGTCTCACGGATCCGGTCGGCGAACTTCGCGTATGCCGCCTGGTAGAGGGCGATCGGGCGTCGGGCCGGCTGGCCGTTGAGCGGGGAGTCCGGCGCCGCCCGTCGGTAGGCGGCGGCGAACGGTTCGGCCACCTCGGCGGGCGGCTCGTACGCGTGCCCGAAGACCGCCAGCCGTCCCCCCGGAAGCAGCAGATGCGCCGCCTTCGCCGCGCCGACGACCGGATCCACCCAGTGCCACGACTGGGCGGCGATGACCGTGTCGAACTTCCGCCCGCCCGACTCCCAGCCTTCAAAGGACGCCACCTCGACCTCCAGGCCACGGGCTCGCGCGAAGTCGGCCATCCGGGCATCGGGTTCGACGCCGAGCACCGCGCAGCCGGCGGCCTGGAACTGGCGGGCCGCGACGCCGGTGCCGCATCCGACGTCGAGCACCTCGGGCCCGGGACTTCCGGCAACGATCCGTGCGACCAGCGCATCGGGGTAGCCGGGACGGGAGCGGTTGTAGCGTTGCGGATCGACGCCGAACGATTCGGCCATTCTCCGAGCCCTGCGCGGCTCCGCCGGGAACGGTTCCGGATGCTCTCGCGGTAAGGTGGGCATGCGCCCACCTTAGTGGGCACACGCCCACTGGGCAACGAGCCACAAGGGTCTGACGTACGAGAGGAGTCGGTGAAGTGCCGACCGGGGTGCACCTCCGTGACGCGCGGCAGCAACTGTTCGACGCTGCCGAACGCGTACTCCTGCGGGACGGGCCGAACGGACTGACAAGCCGGGCCGTCACCGACGAGGCGGGTTGCGCCAAGGGTGTCCTGCACCGGCACTTCAGCGACTTCGACGCCTTCCTCACCGATCTCGTGCTCGACCGGGCCGCGCAGCTGGAGACGCAGACGGATGCGCTGCGCGACTCCGCCGGTACGGGCACGGTGGCCGACAACCTCACCGGTGCGCTCACCACCCTGTTCGGACCCGTTCCGGTGGCGCTCATCCCCCTCATCACCTTCCGGGATGAGCTGCGCGTACGGCTGCGGAGAGCGAGACCCGGAGGCGGCATCGCGATCCTGGCCCAGGCCACGGCCGAGATCGCCGCCTATCTGACCGCCGAGCGTGACCTCGGACGCCTCGCGGCCGACGTCGACATCGACTCACTCACCCTCTCCCTGGTCGGTGGCGCGCATCTGCTGTTCGCGGACAGGGAGTCCGGGCCGCCCACTACGCCCGTTCTCCACAAACTGGTGACGGCGGTCATCGCGGATCCCGTGCGGCGCGGAACCGTCTAGGACGGCGACCTCCCAGGCGTCGCATGGCGCGATCCTGTACGTGTGTGGTGATCACATCGGGGCACGGTGGCTGAGAGCGTCCACAACGCGCCGTCCCGAGTACCCGAGAAAGAGGACCCATGGACAACGGCTTTCCGAGCGGGGACTTCCGGATCGTCAACGTCGAAACCGGTCTGTGCCTGTACGCGCCGCGCGAGATGCCCGAGGCACGCGTCGTTCCGCGCGAGACCCACGGCAGCACGGTGGCTCCCGGCGGGGAACCGGCCACCGGCGCCACCCCCGAGCTCGCCATCCGTGAGCCGCAGGGCACGGAGGACGAGAAGTGGTGCTTCGACACGCGCCCTGACCAGGAGGGCATGAATCCGGTCAACCAGCTGGTCAGCGCCCCTACGCAGACGGTCCGCGCCCAGTACGCCCTCGACGCCGGGCAGGCCGGTCTGTACGCCACGGAGAAGGACGAGGCCCGCGCGGACACGCTGAGCCGGCTCATCCGGGCGGAGGAGGAACAGGCCAGGCTGGAGGCGATGACCACGGATCCGGAGAAGGAGGAAGAGGCCGTACGGCGACTTCAGGAGCTGGCCGCCGACGAAGAGCTGGAGGATCTGCGCGAGACGGTCGGTTTCGTGGGTCTGGGGGCGCTGCGCGCCCAGCTCCGTCTGGCACAGGGTCTGGATCTCCTTCCGCAGGACGTGCCGCACCTGCTGGGCGGGGTGGGGCTGGTGGGGACCGGAACGTCCCCCGTGTCGAAGTGGATGGCTCATGATGGGGCACTGGTCCTGGAGGCGAAGCCGGACCAGCAGGTCGTGATCTACCAGACACCCAACACCGGTGAATACCGCCCCGCGCTGATCCACAAGAAGGCCACGGGCCCGGGACTCAACCGCACCTGGCGCTTCGAAAAGGCGTGAGCGACGGCGAAAGGCATGATGACCCGATGGACAAGCACCTCCCCGCCGCGATCGCGCAGACGCTCCTCGCCCGCAACCAGATGAGCGAGGCGCGCCCCTACGACCACACGCGCCAGGTCATGACCTTCCTCTACCAACGCGGGGACGAGGCCATCGACCTCGGCCTCTTCGAAGGCCCCCTGCCCATCCCCGCCGTGGGGCAGGCCGTGACGCTCTGGATCACCGGTAACCCGCTGATCGTCACCCGCGTCGAGACGCATTACGGGATCGGCCAGCACGGTGAGGACAAGCAGGGCGCGCAGGTGGCGTCTGTCCTGGTGTTCGTCGAGCCTGCCGCCGAGCGCCCTTAGCCACGGGAGCCGTCGACACGGAAGACGGGCTCTTCATGGCGTGAAGGCAGCCCGGTCGGCGGCGGTTCGCCGCAGCAGCTCGCCTCGTCGGCCGCTGCGGCGAGACCACATACCCACGGGCTAGGACCCGGCGCGGGTCAGTTCGCATCTCCCGTTCGCGCAGGAGCGGCGCAGCCGGGCCCCCGAGACCGTCTCCACCAGGCCGAGCGCCCAGCACATCGGGCAGCCGCGCAGCGCGATCAGGCCGACCGGGGCGAGCAGGAGGCTCGCCGGGCCGGTGACCGGCAGCAGGGCCAGGGATCCGGCGAGGGCGCCGAAGCCGATGGCACCGCGGGCCAGATGACGCGGAACGGTGACGCTCGCGAAGCCGGTGCTCGTCGGCGCGCCGTGGGCCTCTGCGGGGTCCGGCGCGGGGGTGCGGGTGGTCACCGGGGCCGGGTCATGCGTCATTGTCGGTCCTCCTCGTTCCCGGGGGTTCCTCGCGCAGCGCCTCGCGTACCGCCGAACGGGCCCGGTGCAGACGGGACTTCATCGCGGCGGTGCTCAGCCCGAGCCGGTCGGCGACCGTGCGGCCGGGGAGGCCCTGGATGTCCCGCATCACCAGCACCTGCCGCTGGTCCTCGGGCAGGGCGGCGACGGCGGCCGCGACGCGTTCGGCCTCCAGCCGCAGCAGCACGTCCTCCTCCGCGGACCGCGCCGCCCCGCCCGCCGCGTCGGTGTCGGTTTCCGTGCTGGACCGGACGGGCTCGTGGACCGGCTCGTGGCGGAGCAGTACGCGGGTACGGCGCAGGCACTCGTTGCGTACGATCCGGAACATCCAGGACGCCAGCGCCCCGGAAGCACGCAGCATGCCGATCTTCCGGTAGAGGATGATCAGCGCTTCCTGTGCGGCGTCCTCCGCGTCCTGCGGTGTGGCACACAGCGTGTGGGCGAACCGCTGTACATGCGGATAGGAGCCGTACACCAGTGCGGTGAGCGCTTCGACGTCACCGCGTTGAGCCGCGGCGACGAGAGTGGCGCCCGGCCAGCTGTGCTCAGCCACGCTGACGCCTCCGGCGCAGCAGCGTGACGGTGCACGCGCACAGCAGCAGCGCGGCGGCAACCGCGGCGATGACGACGATGGTCATGGGGTCCTCCCGGTGGGGTGCGTGCGGACCCGGTCGCCCGCACACCTATGAGAGGCGATGGGGGCGCGGAAGGATTCACCCCGTCGTGAAGCGGCGCCGTCCCGTGCACGGCGCCGCGCACACGGCTCGTCCGACCCTGCCGCCGTCACCGTCACCGTCGTCGTCCGCGACCGGCCCAGAACCACACGGAGACCGGGCCGGCCCGCGGCGACAACTCCCGGCCGGGGCGAGGGACTTCGGATCAGCCGAGCTTCTTCAGCTGGGCGTCGATCACGGGCTTGGGCTGCTCCGCCTTGCCGGCCAGGCTCATGGCGTAGAACGTGGCGAGCGTGGTGCCCTTGCGGACGGCCACCAGGTGGACGGCGCTGGGGACACCGTCCATGTCGGCGGTCAGCGTGAAGGCAACCGCCTCGTCGCCCCCGGTGTAGGTGGCCGGGGCGACCTTGGTGAAGGCGGTCTTGTCACCTTCGGCGATCAGGGCGAAGCCGCCCGCGCAGTCCGTGCCCGCCTTCTTCAGCGTGGCCAGGGCATCGGCCGCACCAGTGCCTTCGTAGGAGGCCAGCGTGTCGGCGGTGACCGTCGCGCCCAGTGCTTCGAGACCGGCCTTCGCCTTGTCCTCGGCCGACGCGCCCGCGCCCGGTCCCTTCGGCACCGCGATGATCTTGCGGGTGGCGGAGGCGCCGGGAGCACCGACCGTGCGCAGCGCCATCACGTCACCGATCGGCTTGCACGCGGGCTTGTCGGTCGTGACGGTCTTGCTCGAAGCGATGTCCGCCGGGGTGGGCTTGGCGACCTTGTGGTCCTTCAGGTCGGCCTCGGTCAGGACGAGCTTGTCCAGCTCGGCCTGGGACAGGGCCTTGTGGCCCCCGGCCGCGGGCGCGGCCGACGACGTCTTGCCCTTCGGCTCCTCCTTCGCCGAGGAGTCGTCCGAGCCGCAGGCGCTGACGAGCAGGGCGAGCGAGAGCGTGGACGCGGCGAGGGCGGTACGGCGGACTGTGGTGCGGCGCATGAATGAAACAGCTTCCTTCGAATCGGGGGACGACGACTCTTCCGCGTACCGCACACTGACGCGTGGACCTGCGGAAACATCGTGTACAGATCAATCTATGCGCGACCTCGCCCAAGAAGGGGGAGACCTCCTGCGCAGCGCCCTGATCGTGACGACAGCGCAACCTCACCTGCACGCGATCGATATTCCGGCGCATACAACCTTCCGCGTACGGCGAGCGGCGCGCGCGAGGTGGCGGCGCCGGAAGTCGGGGAGCGCGCCGCGTTCCTGGCCCCCGCACGTCCGCGCGGAGGCATCGGGATGGGCGTACGCCGTGTAGTACGCCCGCGGCCCTGCTGCTTCTCGAAGTGGCGTGCCGCGGCCGGGGCCTGCTCCGTGCGAACGGGTACCGGCGTTCGTCGATGCCCTGTTGGTGCCGTGTCGGTGCCGTGTCGGTGATCTGTCGACGGCCGAAGGGACAGTGGTCATGTCCGGCGCCGACCACAACGACCCGGGCCGCCGGCGACTCACCGTCCCGACCTACCGGAGCAGCACACCCGGCACGACTCGCCGGGGACCTGCCCCCCAGTCCACTATCACGGAGAAAACCTCAATGACCACCGACATCACGATCATCGGCGCCGGGCTCGGCGGACTCACGCTCGCCCGCGTCCTGCACGTCCACGGAATACCGGCCACGGTCTACGAGGCGGAGCCGTCCCCGGCCGCGCGCTCGCAGGGCGGCATGCTCGACATCCACGACTACAACGGCCAACTGGCCCTCGACGCAGCGGACTTGCTGGACGAGTTCCGAGCCATCATCATCGAGGGCCGTCAGGCGATGAGGGTGCTCCAACCGGACGGGGCCGTCCTGTTCGAGCAACCCGACGACGGCACAGGGGGGCGCCCCGAGGTGCAGCGCGGCGAACTGCGCCAGATCCTGCTCGACTCGCTTCCGCCCGGCACCGTCCGGTGGGGGCGGAAGGCCACCGGCAGCCGTACCCTCGGTGACGGGCGCCACGAGGTGACGTTCGCCGACGGCGGCACCGTTGTCAGCGCTCTGCTGGTCGGCGCCGACGGCGCGTGGTCGCGTGTGCGGCCCCTGCTCTCCCCCGCCACACCCGAGTACATCGGCAAATCGGTCGTGGAGACCTACCTGTTCAACGCCGACACCCGTCACCCCGCTGCCGCCAAGACGGTCGGCACGGGTGCGATGGTCGCGCACTCGCCGGGCAGGGAGGTCTTCGCCCACCGGGAGAAGGGCGACACGTTGCACGCCTATGCGGGAGTGGCCGAACCGCAGGAGTGGTTCGGCGCCATCGATTTCACCGATGCCGCCACGGCCGGCGCCCGTATCGCGCGGGAGTTCGACGGCTGGGCGCCGGAGATCACCGGGCTGATCACCGACAGCGATGTCCCGCCGGTCCTGCGCCCCCTCTACGCACTGCCGACCGGGCACCGGTGGGACCGGGTGCCGGGAGTGACCCTCCTAGGCGATGCCGCACACCTCTCGGCCCCCAATGGTGAAGGCGCCAACTTGGCCATGCTCGACGGTGCCGAACTCGCCCGGGCCCTCGCCTCACACCCCGGCGACATTGAGACCGCGCTCACCGTCTACGAGCAGGCCCTCTTCCCCCGCAGCGCCCAGGCCGCCCTCCTCGAACACGGTGAAGGCCACAAAAGTGACTCCGGAGGCAGCGCCGTCGACGACCTGATCGCCGCGTACAGCCGGGATGACCAGGCCCGATGACTCCCCCACCGCCGATCCGCCCCAGCACGACGGCTCGCCGCCACCTTTCCCGCGTTAACGGCGTGCCCGTACGGGGTACGCGAGATCCGCTGGGCGGAAGAGGCAGAGATCCGCCGCGAGGCGGCTTGCGCGTCGGTGCTTCGGGTAGGGCGTCTGAATGAGCGGGACATCCGCACAGCCTGGAGATTACTGAAAGAGACGCGCTTGTGACCCATCTCGGCGGCCCCGGCGACGACGCTGCGAAGGGAGCGGTCGACGGCGCTGATGCCGTCGCGCGGAACATCGCTGATGCCGTGGACCAGCTGACCAGCCTCTGGTCACTGGCCGCCCACGAGGCACCCGTACGACTGTCCCTGCACCAACTGCGGGCCCTTCGCGTCCTCCAGGCGGCTCCGGAGCTGAACCTGACGGGGCTGGCGGAACGGCTGGACATAGGGCTGCCCACCGCCAGCCGCCTGTGCGACCGGCTGGAGGCGGCCGGCCTGCTGGAGCGGACGCTGCATCCGCACAGCCGCCGCGAGGTGCGGCTGAGCCTCACCCCGCACGGTGGACATGTGCTCCAGGACGTGGCCGACCGGCGGATCCAGGCGCTGGTGGACGCGCTGCAGAAGATGACCCGGGCCGAACGGCTGGCCCTCAGTCGCGGACTGCGCGCCTTCCTCGCGGCGCGGGACGCCGCACGGGCACGCCCCGATTCCGGGCACGCCTAGCCGCTCCCGGCACGGAACGCGATGGCGGGGCCGGCGCACACCGGGCTCCGCTCTACCCACGTCCGCCCTACCGGCCGCCCGCATCCACTCCTGCCGCCCGCGTACGGGGCGCGGGAACGTCGCAGCCGATGGTCACCGGCCCGTCGACACGGGTGTGGCACAGCAGCAGGCAGACGTCGTCATCGCGTTCGGAGTCGTACAGCATCGGCTCCAGCAGCGCCTCGGCCGCCGCGTCCAGGTCCTGTCGCAGGTCCGTGGGGGCCAGGGCGCCCATGGCCCGGGTGAGACGGTCGATGCCGACGTCGATGCCCGCGCTGCGGCGCTCGACCAGCCCGTCCGTGTACAGGGCCAGCGTCGAGCCGGGCGGCAGGTGGGTGGTGTGGTCCTGGTACTCGTACGCCATCGGAATGCCGAGCATGATCCCGGGGCGCGAGTCCAGGATCCGCACCGAACCGTCGGGCGCGCGCACGACCGGCGGCGGGTGTCCGGCGGCGGCCCATACGACCTGGGGGTCGCCGGGCCGGAAGCGGACGACGGCCGCGGTGGCGTACAGCTCGGGCTGGAGGTGGCGGAGCATGCCGTGCAGACGGGTGAGGATCCGGCCGGGGCCGTCGCCCTCGAAGGCGTAGGCGCGCAGGGCGGTGCGCAGCTGCCCCATCATGACGGCCGCGCGCAGTCCGTGCCCGGTGACGTCGCCGATGACGGCCAGCAGGCTGCCGTCGGGCTGGGGGAAGGCGTCGTACCAGTCGCCGCCGATGTTCAGGCCGTGGGTGGCGGGCAGGTAGCGGGCGGCGAGGTGGAGGTGGGAGCTGGCGGGCAGGTCGGTGAGCTGCGCGCGCTGGAGTGCTTCGGCGGTTTCGCGGTGCTGTTCGTAGCGGCGGGCGTTGTCCAGGGCGGTGGCGGTGCGGCGGGCGAGTTCGACGAGCATGACGCTCTCGTCGGGTGCGAAGCGGCGGTCGGCGGTGAGGATGAGCACGCCCAGGAGGCGGCGCGCGGTGAGGGGGATGCACAGCACCGTCCGGGCGGGGGCCAGGGCCGAGGGGGGCAGGTCGTCGAAGCCGGGCAGGCCCCCGTGGTGGGCGGCGGCATGCTGCGGCCGGCCGGTGCGGGCGGCGGCGACCGCGGCGGCCGGGTGGTGGTCGTGGGGCGGGGTGTGCTCGTCCTCGTCGAAGAGCCAGACGTCGACGCGGGCGGCGTAGCCGGGGACGAGCAGGTCGGGCAGCCGGCCCAGGATGTCCTCGTGGTCGAGGGAGGCGGTCACGGCGTCGCTGGCGTCGGCCAGGAACCTCAGCAGGCGCCGCGCGTTCTCCGCCTCCGCACGGGCGGCCTGTTCGGCGGCGAGGAGGTCCTTCTGGACGCGGGCCGCGGCCTCCAGGTCGGCGTGGATCGCCACGATGCCCTGATTGGTCTGGTGCAGTTCCTCGCGGTGGAAGCTGAGCAGGCTCTCCGCTTCCTCCAGCCGGTCCAGCAGGCCGGCGGTGTCCTCGTCGCAGGCCAGAACGGCCTCGGCGAAGGCGTCGTCGTCCAGGGACGCGGGGTGGGCACGGGAGAGGCGCGGTGTTTCGGCGCAGTCGAGCGAGCGCTGCCAGGGTGCGCCGTCGCCAAGCTGGTGGCCGGCCGGGCGCAGCGTGATCCGCAGGTGCGGGCCGTGCCCGGCCGTGGGCCGGGGTGCGTGGACGAGCAGTTCCCAGACGCCGCCCCGGGTGAGGCAGTGGCGCAACCGGGCCGCGAGGTCGGTCAGGAAACGCGCGCGCTGGGGCTGGGGCGCGCCGGCGTCCGCCGCCAGGCCGGCCAGCACCGCCCGGGCGCGGGCCGCGTCCTGGGCCGAGGTGATCTTCCAGAGGTCAGGAGTGTCGGTCATGGTCGCCTGTCCGGCGGTCGGGGGCCAGTACGGCCACGCTGGTGTCGTCGCGCAGGGGGCTGGCGGCGCTGCCGGCGTCCCGCAGGATGGCCGCGGCCACCACCGCGGGGTCGTGGGTGAGCAAGGGGGTCTCGTGCGGCGGTGTCCAGCGGCTGGGCAGACCGTCGCTGTGCAGGACGAGAAGGCTGTCGGACTGCCACGGCACCTGCTGTACGGGCACGGTGGCGGGGCGCTGGGCGCCGACGATGCCGGGTCGGGACAGGAGCGGATGCCAGGCTCCGGCGGCGTACAGGCGGGCCCCGATGTTGCCGATCCCGGCGAACGACAACGTCAGGTCGGCCAGATCCAGTTGGGCCACCGCGACGGCGGCGCCGCGGGTGGGCCGCAGCACGGTGTCCAGACGGCGCAGGAGGTCGGCGGGCGGCAGGTGGGCGCTCGCGCGCAGTTCCCGCGTCGCGGCGGTGGAGGCCCGCGCGGCTTCGGGGCCGTGACCGAGCCCGTCGGCGAGCAGCAGGGTCACCTGCGTCTCTGAGCGTGCCCAGTGCCAGGCGTCACCGGAGCAGTCCGCCTGCGCCAGGGGGACGTTGATCCCGCCCACCCGCAGCCGGACAGCACTCTGATCGCCCTCCGAAGACATCGGCCGGGGCCGGTCGGTTATGCGGGCGACCGCGACCGTCCCGCGTCCGGGTGCGCTGTGCAGATCGAAGTCGTCGGAGATGCGCCGGCACGTGCCCAGCCCGGCGCCGAGGGAGGACCGGCTGGTGGTGTAGCCGTCGCTCAGGGCGGCCGCCACGTCGGGGATGCCCCGGCCGTGGTCCAGGGACACCATCTGCACGGAGGGCTCGCCCGGCGCGGCCGAGGTGTCCGGGCCGTCGACCAGGTTGATCGTGATGCGGCCGCCCCCCGCGTGCTTGAGGAGGTTGGTCGCCAGCTCGGTGGCCACCAGGGCGGCGGCCGAGGTGCGGCGCGGCGCGAGACCCGCCTGGGCGCAGGCGGCTTCGGCGGCGACCCGTACGTCCCGTACGCGGGTCGAGTCCTGCACGGGGATGTCCCACACCCGGCTCATTCCGGCTCCGTCCGCGGCCGGGCCATGGGCGTGGCCCAGGCGATGACGGTGACGGTGGTGCCCCGGCCCGGGCGGCTGTCGATGCTGAACTCCTGAACGAGGCGTTTGGCACCGCTCAGCCCCAGGCCCAGGCCGCCGCCGGAGGTGTAGCCGTCGGTCATCGCCTGTTCGAGGTCGCGGATGCCGGGGCCGGAGTCGGTGAAGGTCACCCGCAGCCCGCGTACGGGACCGCCGGTGAGGGGGGTCACCTCCGCGCGGCCGCCGCCTCCGTGGATGAGGGTGTTGCGGGCCAGCTCGCTGGCGGCGGTCACCAGCTTGGTCTGCTGCACGAGTCCGAAGCCGAGCCCGGCCGCCGCCTGGCGCACCTCCTGCCTGACCCAGGCCAGGTCCGCGTCCGAGCCGATGGGCAGGCAAGTGGTGCCGGTGGGGCGGGAGGCATGAGTCATGCGTCCTCCCCCGCGCGCACCGGCAGGGCCGTCGCCGGGTCGTGCCCCAGCAGGACCAGGGCACGCTCGACGTCCAGGGCGGTGGCCAGGCCCGGCAGGGTCAGGCCCAGCTCGACCAGTGTGATCGCCACGGCGGGACGCATCCCGGCCAGCACGGTCCGCGCCGCCAGCAGCCGGGCGCTGGAGGCGATCTCGGCCAGGATCCGGCCGAGGAAGGAGTCGACGAACTCCACCCCGGACAGATCGATGACCACACCGGTCACCGGTCGGCGCGCGATGCGCTCGGTGAGGTCCTGCTGGAGCTGCTCGGCCGCCCCGTCGTACAACTCGCCCTGGAGGGTGACCAGGAGGAGGCTGCCCAGAGCCAGGACCGGCACCTGGCCCGGGGAGCCCAAGGGCGCTCCGTTCATCGCAGGCCCGCTCCACCGGGTGCGCCGCCGCTGACCGCGACCCCCTGCCGGCGCAGCGCGTAGGCCAGGGCGTCGGCGAGGGTGGCGTGGGTGACGACGGTGCCGAGGTCGATGCCGAGGCGGACGATGGTCTGCGCGATGGCCGGCCGGATCCCGGACACCAGGCATTCGGCGCCCATCAGCCGGGCCGCGGCCACCGTCTTCATCAGGTGCTGCGCCACCAGGGAGTCGACCGTGGGCACGCCGGTGATGTCGAGGATGGCGTACCGGGCCCGCTGCGCGACGATCGCGTCCAGCAGGTTCTCCATGACAACCTGGCTGCGCGCGCTGTCGAGGGTGCCGATCAGCGGAACCGCGACGACGCTCTCCCACAGCTGGATCACCGGCGTGGCGACTTCCATCAGCTGCTGGCGCTGCCGCTCGATCAGCTCCTGCCCGGAGCTGAGCGCCGTCTCCATCACCACCAGGCGCAGTGTGCCCATGAGCACGGCCAGCGCCAGCGCGCACTGCTGCGCCTGTTCACCGGTGGCATCCTCGAACTCCTCACGCAGCAGGGCGCTGACGGGCACACGCAGCGCCGCGACCTCGTCGGCGATCTGCGCCGCGGTGGCTCCCGTGCGGGTCAGGGAGGCCGCCATCCGCTGGAGCTGCTCGCGTACGGGGGCGAAGCCGGGCGCCGCGATGTCCTCCAGGCGCCGGGAGGCCGCTACGGTGGCCAAGGCGTCCACGACGGCCTTGCCCGCTTCCACGGCCTCGTCACGAGACAGGGTGAACACCGTGCGGAACAGAGCCGCGTCGGCCCACCGCTGGGCGATCTGCTCCTGCCGGCGCTCAAGGAAGTCGGCCGTCTGCTTCGCCGCCAGCTCCTGCGCCTCGTCCTGTTCCGACACCTGCATATGTCTCCCTGGTGCTCTCGGGCTCTTCGGCCCGCCGCACGGCAGACCCTTCCAACAATAATTGCCGCATGACAAACATTAGCGGCGGGGCGCACTGCAAACAACCATGTGATCACCAACGGCCGGGCCCCGGGTACGAGAGGCCGGTCACGTGGTCCGCCCATGCCAGTCCAGACAGATCACCAGGGCGTCGTCGTCCGCGGCGGGGTGGCCGCGGTAACCGGCCAGCTCACGCAGGATGGCCCGGGGCACTTCCGTCGCGGGCAGCAGACGGGTGGCCGCGATCGCCCGCTCCAGGGCCGCGTCCCCGTAGCTCTCGCCGGCCGGCGAGGCGACCGAGTACACCCCGTCGCTCACGAAGATGAACCGGTCCCCCGGCTCGGCCTGGAAGTCCTGGGCCACGTAGTCGGTCTCCTCGAACATGCCCAGCGGAAGCTGTGCCTCGAAGCGGACGCGCTCCACCACGCCGTCGCGCAGCCGCAGCATCTGCGGGGAACCGGCGTCCACCACCCGCGCCCGGCCCGAGGCGAGATCGAAGTCGAACATGAGCACCGACAGGTAGCAGCGTCCCCGGTAGTGGGCGTAGACCGCCTGGTCGGCGAGCGCGGCCTGGTCGGCGAGCGCGATGCCCGCCCGCCGCGCGTTGCGCAGGGCGTTGACGGCCAGGTTCGTGAGGAGCGAGGCCTCTATCCCCTCCCCCATGCCGTTGGAGACGTACAGCATGAACCGGTCGGCCGTCGCCGACCAGTCGAAGTTGTCGCCGAAGATCCCGTACGCCGGCTCCAGCTGCGCGCCCAGCTCGTACTCCGGACGGGCGCACGACCGGCCCGGCAGCAGCTGCCACTGCATCTCCGCGGCCAGGGTGAGCCGGTCCTTGCGCCGCGCCTGCAAGTACAGGTCGGTGTCCCGCTCGGCGACGACCACCTCGTGTCCGAGCATCTCCGCGATCTGCGACAGCTCCGTCAGGCACTCGGCCACCGGCTCTCGGCTCGCGTACGCCACCGTCAGCACACCGAGCCGGTCGCCGCGCACGGTGACGGGCAGATGCACCCGCACCGGGCCGCCGTCCGCGCCCTCGACGAAGGGCTCCTGGGCGCCGAACGCCCGGCCGACCGGACTGTTGTGCACCGACACCGGCTCCAGTGTGTGCGGAAGCACGGACACCGGCTGCAGCACCGTAAGACCGTAGTCGGCCATGAAGAGCTCGACGGAGTCCGCCGCGTACTGCTCGATCAGCACACGACGGACAGCGTCGAGCACCTCGTGGGGCGCCGCCGTGCGCAATGCACGCTCTGCTGCCATATATCTGTTCACGTTGGAAATCACCAATCCCTTACCGGAAGGTCATATACCGCTCCCAAGCGTCGCAGCCGTCCGGTACGACCACGCCGGAACGCCACGGCATCTCCGCCGACGCCCGCGCCTAGTAGGCTGGCAGCCGTCCCAGTGCCTGCGAGAGTGTGACCGTGACTGACTTCCGCCCCCGCCCAGTGCCGAACGAGGTCGCGCGCGTGACCTCCACGGCCGCGGAGCTGCTGGAAGTCCTGTGGGGCAGGGCCTCCACCGCACCGGCGTCCGCCTCCCAGCTGCGCGTCCTGTTCATCCTGGAGCACAACGGCGGCATCAATCTGCGCACCCTCGCCGACTTCCTGGCCTCCACCCCGCCCTCGACGAGCCGGCTGTGCGACCGTCTGCAGGCCGCCGGCTTCGTGGAGCGCGAAGTGAGCCCCGCCGACCGGCGCGAAGTGCGTCTGCACCTCAGCGGGCGCGGCCAGGCATTCCTCACCGACCTGCGGGTCCGCAGAGAACAAGCCGTACAAGCAGTCCTGGAACAGATGCCCAACGCCGAGCGGGCCGCACTGCTGCGGGGCCTGGAAGCGTTCTGCCTCGCCGCGGAGGCGCAGATGCACGACGGCTCCGCGGACTCCGACAGCCGCACGGCCTGATCGCCCCGCGGCAGCGCGAAGTCTCCGATCGCCGCCGACTGGCGACGATCGGCGCACGCGGCGACGTCCGCCCACCGGAACATTCCCGATCCTTTCCCGTGCCCGGTCGGCACGGCCGCCTGGTTGCCTTCGTCCATAGTTGCCAGAAGGCAACTATTCACTCTCCGCCACTCTCTCACACGGCGTTCGTGTACCCCCTGTCGCCACACCCCTTACCCCTTGTGGGCAAGATCTCGTGGCGCCGCAGGGGCGCGAAGGTGCGCCAAGCGCACAAAAACGGCGCACACCAAGCCCGTTGCGCGGTCGCCGGACCGACTGCGCCGCGCGTCTTGCCCCCTCGGTCGCCGACTGCCATCGTCGGAACCGGCTGTCACCCGGCACAAGGACCGGGGCGCGGAGAACCGGGGGTACGAGATGACGATTCCGCAAGGGCCGGCATCGAGGCGGAGGGCGTTCGTGCTGGGGATCCTCCTGGTGCTCGCGAGCCTGCTCCAGGCACCGGCGGCGTCCGCGGCCGAACCGGCGGCCGCTCCACCCGGCTATGGCGGACCGTTCCGTTCATGCCCCGGCCAGACGTGGAAAACGGTGACCCTGCGCAACGGGACCCGGGAGCTCGGCTACCTGCAGATCTGGTACTCCGGCAGCTACAAGGGAGGCACCTACTGCGCACGGGCCGGCGAGTCGATCGCCGGTGCGCATCACATGGAGGTCGTCGTCCGCCGCGGGGACTGGCAGACGTCCTGGTACGACTCGGGGACCTACAACGACTACGCCGGCTTCATCGACGTGTACGGCGCCGCGACCAAGTGCGTCCACTTCTTCGGCCGGGTCACGGTGAACGGGGTCGACTACGAGCGGACCTGGCTGACCCCCGAGTGCCTGTGACGTCACCGCTTGCCGGGAAGTGAGGGCCCAGCCCGGCCCCGCGCGGGCCTCTCACTCGCCCTGCACCGCGCCCGCAACTCCGGCCCCGGCAGCTCGACTTGGGAGGGCCCAGCGGCCCCCACGCCCCCCGCCGGCCATGGCCCGCGCCCTCAGACCTCGGCGGGCGGCGGTCCCCATGGGGTTTCCAGGGCGGTACGGAGTGCGGCAACCGCAGGGGCGCCGATCCGCTCGGTGAGCTCCGCCTCGAGCCGTTCGAGGATGAGCCCGGCCTGACGGTGGGAGCGCTCACCCTCGGGCGTACGACGGATCAGGCGCTGCCGCCCGGAGGCGGGGTCGGGCGTCTGTTCCAGGAGCCCGGCCGCCACCAGGCCGTGTACCGCCTGGTGTGCGGTCTGCCGGGTCACCCCCATCCGCCGCGCCAGTTCCGAGACGGTGGTGCCCTGCTCGTCGAGAACGGCGAAGAGCTGTATCTGGGTGGGGGTCACCGGCGTCGCGCCGACTTGTTCCAGGGCTGCCAGCAGGGCTTCTTCGAACCAGCGCCTGCCTTCGGCGAGCAGTTGGGGGAGGTTGCGGCCGGTGGCGTGCATGGGTTCCTTAAGGCGGGCTGGCGGACGAGCCGAGCTTACGGGCAGCGGCTTGCTCTCGACCAACCGTTATGTCAGGCTGCCTGACATTCCTCTTCGAGTCCGGGAGCGACCATGACCTTCGAGTACGCCACCCCCTACCGGCCCGCCTCCCGCATCCCGGCCGAGCCGGGCAGGCCCTACTTCATCGAGAAGGGCGAAGGCGACCGCGCCCACCTGTTCGGAGACCTGATCACCATCTACGCGGGCGGCGAGCAGAGCGAGAACGCCTTCAACTTCTTCACCGTGGAAGGCCCCAGGGGCAACCTCATCCCGGCCCACCTCCACCCCGACACGTACGAGGTGTTCTACGTCACCGCCGGCGCCGTCCGCCTGTTCGTCGAGGACACCGAGGGCCATCAGCAGGAGAAGCTCCTCACCCCCGGCGACTTCGGCTTCGTACCCAAGAACTGCCCCCACGCCTACCGCATGGAGCGCCATCACAGCCAGGTCGTCGGCGTCGCTGCCGGTCCAGGCGGAACCTTCGAGCGGTTCTTCGAAAATCTGGGCGTACCCGCCGAACAGCTCGGACTGCCGCGCGAGCCGGTCGTCCCCGCTCCAGAGAAGTTCGCCACCGTCCCCCAGCAGTACGACGTGCGCTTCCTCCCCGACCACCAGTGGAGGACCGCGTAACGGGACGATCGGTCCTGGTGCACCGCGAGCGTCTCCACCAGCGCCCTCGAACGACGGGAAACATGAACCGGTCCCCGGCCCCGCGAGGGGGCCGGGGACCGGCGTTACAGCATCCGCCTGCCGTCTAGTGGCGGAACGCGTCCTTGGCCTTCTCCTTGGCCTGGCGGGCATCTCCCTTGGCCTGGTCGGCACGGCCCTCGGCGGTCATGCGTTCGTTGCCGACCGCGCGGCCGAGAGCCTCCTTCGCCTTGCCCTTGGCCTGCTCGGTATGCGCCTTGGTCTTCTGCTCGCCCGACATCGGGGACCTCCTCGTAACGTACCGGATTGGTCGTGACACGCTCCTGCTCACATCCCCCGGCCTCAAACCCATGCCGCCTCCGCTGGAGCCGTCCGTCACTCCTTGCAGACGACGACCACTTCGTCCCTGGCCGTCCAGGAGCGCCGCTCGTCCTTGGGCGGGTTGATCCGCACGCCGTAGCCCAGACGTGTCGACGAGCCGTCGTGGCTTCGGTAGCCGATGGCGCATTCACCGCGAAGCCGTGCCGCCGCCACGACGGTGGCGAAGGACGTTTCCAGCCCTGGGCGCACGTAGTCGGGGGCGGGCCGCAGGCGCACCCCGGTGCCGTCGGCGGAGAACAGTTCCTCGAACACCGCCGCCAGGTGCCGGTTCTGCGAGATCTGCGCCATGAGCAGGCCGATGAGCTTGCCGCTGATGATGACATCGGCCCCGGGGCTGATGGGGGCCAGGGCGCGATTGCGGTCGTCGACCAGTTCGGTGACGACCGGCAGTTCGTTTCCGGTGGCTTCCTCCAGTTGGCGCAGCAGCAGGAGGGTGACGAGCGTACGGTTGTCGGGGTCCTCCGGCGACGGCCCCGGAGCGCGGTCCTGGCCGAGCACGATGATGCTGTCGTAGGAGTGGACGTCCAGGCGTTGCAGGGTTTCGGGACGGGTGACGTCCGCGTCGTGCAGAGACACAGTCAGATTGGTGCCGCTCCGCGCGTCGGCCTCGTCCACCTGCCGGGCGGTCGCTCCCCCGCCGCCGGTCACCACGTCGATGGCCGATCCGGGCCGGGCACAGCGGCGCAACTGGTCCACCAGGAGCGGCGCCCGGCGGTTCCAGCCCAGCAGCAGCACCCGCTCCGCCCGCCCGGGCGTCGACGGACCGGACGCGATCGCCTCGTCCTCGACCAGCTCCGCGCAGTCGTCCAGCACGGTCGTGTCGTCGTCCCGGGAGATGACGATGAGCAGGTCGTCGGGGGCGATCGGCGTCTGCGGCGGCGGATTCAGCAGCGGGGCGTTGCCTCGTATGATCCCGACGACACTCGACGTCCGGTAGGAGAGCAGTGCGTCACCGAACGGGCGGCCGGTCAGCGTCGCCTCGTTGACCAGGTAGAACTCGTCACCGGCGAAGTCGATGAGTTCCTGGTGGACGAGGGAGAGCCCGGGGCGGCGCGCCGCCTGGACGATCAGCCGCGCGGTGATGGTGTCGCTCTCCAGGACGACGCCGTCCGGCCCCGCGGCCAGCCGGGCGGCCAGGCGGTACCGGTCGTCCCGGACGGCGGCGACGACGGGCGGCCGGCTCTTCTCCCCGGCCAGGGCCGCCCTGAGCGCCAGCAGTGTCTTGACCACCTCGGCGTCGGCGTCGGGTTCGTCGTGCGGCAGGACCAGCACGACATCGGCCGTGACCGCGCTGGTCAGGGGGAGCACAGCCGGGTCGGTCGGAGGGCCGCTGCGGCAGATGAGCCGCGTACTGCCGAGGGCGCCCACCTTCGTTCTCAGGGCCTCCTCCATGGCGCTCTTGTCCCGGTCGGCCAGCACCACCACGGCGGCGCGCCGCTGGTTCGCGTTGGCCGCGACCAGTTCGCTCACCACGGTGAACACCTGCTCCGACCAGCCGAGCACCACGGCGTGCCCTTGTTCGAGCACGGTGGAACGGCCGCGTCGCAGCGCGGTGAGCCGTTCCGTGAGCATCGCCGTGATCAAGCTGACGAGCGTCGACACGTACAGCAGGGCGACCAGGGCCAGCAGCACCGACAGGGCCACCCGCAGCGGCCTGCCCGTCGCACCCCCCAGCCGCAGAGTCTCCCCGGTGACATGCCATACCTGGACCAGCCGATCCGTCAGGGACGCAGGCGCGTGGGGGTCGGTCCAGACCATGACCGCACTGGCGGGGACGACGATGGCCAGACACAACACGGCCATCCAGCCGACCAGAGCGACCGCGCCGCGGGTCAGCGTGCTGTCGAACCAGTAACGGGCCCGTTCAGCCAACCGCGTACGCCGCTGCGCCACACTCTTCCCTCCGTCGCCCCGCACCCTCGTGCGGCCGCCTCGGCGCCGCGTCCGGAAGGCGCCGCGCAGGCTCGCCCGAGAGGACGGATGTGGATATGCCTATGGCAGTGTGGGGGACGGATCGCGGCGGCAGAGGGAGAACGCTCGGCATTCACCCCTTCGGGTCTCAGGAGCGGCCCACGGCCCTGTCCCCGTGGCCGACCTGCTGCGACGTCAGGCTCTGTCGCCGCTTCGCTCCTTCGAGTCAATGCCGTTGTATGTGCGGGTGCCCGGCCGCGGTGACCGTTACAAATGGGCGCCATGACTGAAGATCACGCGGTGACGCGCTCAGAGGGCGGTCTCTCCCGGCGGAGTTTCGGGGGGGGGGGCGGGCCCGCCCCCCCCCCCCCCCCCGCGACCGCCCTCACCGGCTCCGTCGCCGCGGCCCCGCCCGCCTCGGCCGCACCGGTCCAGGGCCATGGCGCCGATTTCGACCGGTGCCTCGCCGTCGCTCGCGCCCTGCTCGTCCTGGACTCCGACGACCACCCCCTCGTCCCGCGTTACCAGCACGTGCTCCGCGAGGGGCTGCCCCCTGGGCGGACCCGCCCCAAGCGCGTCCTGGTGGTCGGCGCCGGTCCCGCCGGACTGGTGACCGCCTGGCTGCTGAAGCGGGCGGGGCACCGGGTGACGGTGCTGGAGGCCAACGGCAACCGCGTGGGCGGTCGCGTCAAGACCTTCCGCACGGGCGGCCACGAACACGCCGAGCAGCCCTTCGCCGATCCCCGCCAGTACGCCGAAGCGGGCGCGATGCGCCTGCCGGGCAGCCATCCGCTGGTGATGGAGCTGATCGAGCGGTTCGGCCTCACAAAGCGCCCCTTCCACTACGTCGACATCGACCACGAGGGACGTCCCGCCAACCACACCTGGATCCACGTCAACGGCATCCGCATGCGCCGCGCCGACTACGCCCGCGCGCCCCGGCGCATCAACCGGTCCTTCGGCGTCCCCCAGGCGCACTGGGACACCCCCGCCGCGGCCATCCTCCGCTCCGCGCTGGACCCGGTGCGCAACGAGTTCAGCTACCTCGGCCGCGACGGCAAGCGCGTCGAGAAGCCTCTCCAGGAGCGGTTGCGGGGCTGGGCGCGCGTGGTGGAGCGGTTCGGCGACTGGTCGATGTTCCGCTTCCTGACCGAGCACGCCGGCTTCGACGAGCGGACCATCGATCTGCTGGGCACGGTGGAGAACCTCACCTCACGCCTGCCGCTGTCCTTCATCCACAGTTTCATCGGCTCCTCCCTGATCAGCCCCGACACACCCTTCTACGAGCTGGAGGGCGGCACGGCCGTCCTGCCGGACGCCCTTTTGAGGCGTGTGCGCGAGGAGGTGCGCTTCGACCGCCGCGTCACGCGCATCGAGTACCACCACCCCGACCGCTCCTCGCCGGACGCCGGGCACGTGCGGAGCAAGGGCCCTCAGGTGTGGGTGGACACCGTGTCCGAGGGCCGCGGCGGTCCCGTCGTACGCGAGCAGTTCACCGCGGACGCCGCCGTGATCACGGTGCCGTTCGCCGGACTGCGCCACGTACAGATCGACCCGCCCATGTCGTACGCCAAGCGCCGCGCGGTCTGCGAACTCCACTACGACAGCGCGACCAAGGTTCTGCTGGAGTTCAGCCGCCGCTGGTGGGAGTTCGACGAGGCCGACTGGAAGCGCGAGCTGCGCGCGGTCGATCCCGGCCTGTACGACGCCTACCGCACCGGCCGGGCCCGCGCGGACGGCAGCCTGCTCGGCGCCCACCCCTCCGTGCCCGGCGGCCACATCAGCGCCGATCAGCGCACCCACTACGCCGCCCACCGTGCGGTGGTACGGGACCAGCCGGAGGCGGTCGACGTCGTCGGCGGCGGCTCGGTGTCGGACAACGCCAACCGGTTCATGTTCCACCCCTCCCACCCGGTCCCCCACAGCGCGGGAGGCGTGGTCCTGGCCTCCTACAGCTGGGCGGACGACGCGCGGCGCTGGGACGCGCTGGACGACGAGGCGCGCTACCCGTACGCCCTGTGCGGCCTCCAGCAGGTCTACGGGCAGCGCATCGAGGTCTTCTACACCGGCGCGGGCCGTACGCAGAGCTGGGCGCGCGACCCGTACGCCTTCGGGGAGGCATCCGTGCTCCTGCCCGGACAGCACACGGAGTTGCTGCCCTCCATCCCCACCCGCGAAGGGCCGCTGCACTTCGCCGGGGACCACACGTCCGTCAAGCCGGCCTGGATCGAGGGGGCCGTGGAGTCCGCCGTGCGCGCCGCCCTGGAGGTCCACACCGCATGAGCCGCGTCATCGGCTGAGCCTCGGCGCGGGCTGCCACCCCTGCGGGTCGCAGAGGTGGCAGCCCGGGGACCACCCGTGCTCGACGGCCCGCCCCTCGGGCGCCCGGTGGCAGCCGGAGTGCCTCGGGTCACGCGCTCAGGGCAGGGCGCTCAGGGCAGGGGCCGGGCGGCTCCGCGTACGGCTTGGTGGACAGCGCGGGCCAAGCGCGCGCCCCACAGCGAGCGCGGACCGGCGAAGGCGTGCACCTCGTCCCCGTCCACCGGCGACCGAGCGGCGACGCAGACGGCGTCCGTGGGGGTGCCGGAGCAGTCGTAGCCCGTGTCGAGCAGCGCCTGCACCTTGGCTTCGGTGGCCGTGGCAACGGCGTTGACCAGCGCGGCATCGATCATGGCCACCGGAAGCGCGACCACGATGTTGACCGTGCCGGGCCGCGAGGTCGGGGCCGGGTCCTGTGTCGCGGCGGCTGCCCATCCGCGTACTCCGAGGCCCGCGGTGGCCACCGCCTCCACCCCCTCGTCGTCCCCCTGGCCGTACGCCCGGACGTCGGCGGCCGTCATCAGCCCGACCCCCGGCCCGCGGACGCCTGCCCGCTGGGCCAGCTCTGCCAGGTGCCGGTCGGGGTCGCGGCGCCGATAGCCGTGGGACACCTGGGCGTTGAGGACCCAGGCGCGCTCCCCGATGCCGCCGCCGAGCACCGCGCTGCTGATCATCCGCCAGCCGCCACCGGCCTGCCACAGCAGGCTGTGCAGCCGTTCACCGTCCTCGAAGCGGGACAACTGCCGCACCGGAAGGGCACCGGCTCCGGGTCGTGGCGGCGGAACAACGGCGGTCACCGGACAGACACTCCTCACGGGGCGGAAACCGCTTGATCGTACGTTGCCCTGCCCGCGCCGCCCTGTCTCGGCCCGGGGTGCCGCCGAGCGGGCGTTCCTTCGGGGCCGCTACACGCTCGCCCGCGGCCTGGCGGCGGACGCGGTGGCCACGGCCGTCGCCAATGGATCGCGGGGCGTACGGCCGAGGAGGTCGGCGAGGTCGGGTGCGGTGCCGTCCAGGAAGCCGTGCCGGATGCCGGTGGCGATCGAGGCGAGCATCGGCGGCTGGAACGGCAGCAGCCCCGGGGTGTCCTCAAGGAGCCTGCGCCGGTACTCGCCGAGGCTGATGGAGCCGTGCGTGACGCCGAGTGTGTGGGCCACCTGCCGGGCCGTGATCGGTGTGCCGACGAGGTCGTAGACGCGTCCGCGGTGGGCCGCGGGGGCAGCCGCCACCACGGCCGCGACCTCCGCCAGGTCCTCGCGGGCCACCGCCGCCAGGGCGCCGTCCCCGAACGCGGACTCCACACCGTCGCCGGCCCACATCAGCAGACCGCCGAAGAGCTCGGCGTACAGGCCGTTGCGCAGCATCGTCCACGGCAGTCCGCTCTCGCGCACCAGGCGTTCGGTCGCGCGGTGGGCGAGAGCGAAACCGAGGTGGTCACCCGCGGTGGTCAGGCTCGTGTAGACGACGTGGCCGACGCCGTCACGGCACGCGGCGTCCAGGACCGCCGCGTGCCGGGCCACGACCTGGTCGTCCTCCCCGTAACCGGCGGAGACGAGCACCAGAGTCGACACACCGGTGAGGTCGAGGCCGGCGCGGTCGTCGAAGTCCACCCGCCGCATACCTTCGCCCGGCACCCGGCTGCCACCCACCGCGAGGGCGCCACGGGTGTGCAGCGCCGCGAGTGTGGCCGAGCCGAGGTTCCCGTTCGCTCCGGTCACCAAAATCATGATCAATCACAGTCTTCCGTCGTCGTCCGTCACCGTTCTCCCCAGTGACTACGCTTGATCCTCGAACGCACATCACCCGGCCACAAGAAGGCAGTTCGATGTCACTCACGCACACCGGGGTAACCACCACGCCCGCCGAACTCGACCCGTGTGGAAGCGAAGACCACCCCGACTGCGGCATTCGCGATCTCCTGGACCGCATCGGCGACAAGTGGTCGGTGCTCGTGATCGTCGAACTCGCCTCCGGGCCACGGCGCTTCCGTGAACTCCAGCGCGCCATCGACGGCATCTCCCAGCGCATGCTCACCCTCACGGTGCGCAGGCTCGAACGCGACGGTCTCGTGCTGCGGACGGTGTACCCGACGGTCCCGGCGCAGGTCGACTACCGCCTGACCGAGACCGGGGCGGGCCTGACCCACCTGGTGAAGGCACTCGCCGACTGGTCGCTCGCCCATCGCCCGGTCATCGCCGAAGCCCGGCACGCCTACGACCGGGCCCACCCCGACCACGACATCCACTGAAGGCACTCAGCTACCTTTTCGTACGGACTCGGCGCTCGGCGGCACAGGCCTTCAGCGCGAGAGGTCCGGATAGCGCGCGAGTGCTTCGTGATAGGCGTCCGGGCCTACGCTGACGCCTCCGCCGTAAGGGTGGTTGAGGGCCAGTACCAGGTAGATCATGTAGCCGAAGCCTGCGGCTCCGAACCCGAGCAACACGTAGTGAATCTTGGTGACGGGATGGCCGAAGAACGCGATGACGGCAAGCGTGGCGAGGCCCGCGCCGATCATGAGGGAGAGAATCGGCAGAGGCACCTGCGCGTCCTTCTCCGCCAGGCGCTCACGCCGTGCCACGTACACCTCCCGGAGGCGCTGGCTCACTTCCGCCTTGGCCGCCCGGCTGTCACCGTCCGGACTGGCGCTGCGATAGACGTATGACCGGAGCGTGTCGAGCCCCCGCACGGTGGCCGGGTCCGCCCGGCCCTCGCTCATCGCGGGCCACTCCGCGTCGATGACCGAACGGGTGTAACCGACGAGTTCCTGGCGGACCTTGTCCCGGTCCCCGGGCGACAGTCCCTGCGCGGCGAAGTAGGCGTCCTTCAGGGCGCTCGCCTCGGCGAGACCGGCCTTCCGGGCGGCGGTCAGTTCCGACTGGGCGTTCACGGCGAGGAAGGCGAAGGAGAACACGAACAGACCGCTGATCGCTCCGATGGCCATCTCGACCCCCTTGGGGAGATCGGCCGCCTTTTTGTCACTCCTTCGGGACATGAGATAGGCGGTCAGCATGACCGAGAAAGCGGCAACGAGCATGACCAGCAAGGAGTTGAAGAGCACAGACAGCATTATTCGGGCCCGGTGTCCTCAGGACGGCGCGACGCGACTGGGGCGGACGGCCTCGGCACTCCTTCCTCCCCACGCGGCCGAGTTCATGTGACCTCTTCCAGGAACGGGACGATCGCATCGACGAAGTGCTCGTTCCGGTCGCCGACCACCATGTGTCCGGCGCCGGGCACCACGACGGACCCCGCCCGGGGAACCCTTGCGCAGAATTCCTGGACGACGTCTTCGCGCACCAGGTCGCTGATCCCGCCGCGGACGAGGAGGATCGGCACATCGGCTCGGCGTGCGGCGTCGAGGAGACGGTCCGCCATGCCCGGCGGGTCCATCCGGCCCGCGAAGCTGTCCAGCAGCCGGGGATCCCAGTGCCAGAACCAGCGATCGCCGTCGCGGCGCAGGTATCTCCGTACCCCTTCGTCGTCCTCCCGACGCGGGCGGGGCGGTGTATGCGAGGAGTGCGAGGAGATCGCCGCAGCCGCTTCCTGTACGTCGGCGAATCCGGCGGAATGGCGGTGCATGAGCTCGACGATCCGAAGGATCCCCCTGGGGTCGGGCCGATGGGCGACGTCGACGAGCACCAGAGCGCGGACCGCCGCGCCAGGTGCCTCTCCGGCGGCGAGCAGGGCGCCCAGACCGCCGAGCGAGGCCCCCACCAGCACTGGCCGACCGCCGAGTTGGGCGGCCAGGGCCCGGATGTCGTCGGCGAACAGGCGGAGGTCGTAGTCACCGTCGGCCGACCACGCGCTGGCGCCGTGCCCGCGCAGGTCCGGCGCGACGACGCGCCATCCCAGGGCGGCCAACCGAGGGCCGGTCCGGCGCCAGGCGTGCCGCGTCTGGCCGCCCGCGTGCAGCAGGACGAGCGGGGGTGAGGCCTCCTCGCCCCATTCGTCCGCCGCGAGCCGGATCCCGCCCTGGCCTGCGAAAACGCGCGCTCGTGGCAGAGCGTCGGCCGTCATACCCCGGCCCGTTCGCGCAGCGGCGTGAGCAACTGTTCGCGGTGGGGGGCCGCGGGCGCCGCGGCGAGTGCGACATCCAGCGCGAACTGGGCGCGGGCCAGAAACCGGTCGTCGTCGATCAGATCTGCCACCCACTGGTGCAGCGCGCCCACGCACGCGGTGCCGACCGGGGCTGCCAACTCGTCGGTGTCGAAGCCGGCGCGCAGAAGGCCCTGCGTCCGTGCGCCGGCCATGGTTTGGCGGAGCCGGGCGAGCGGACCGCGGGCGAACACGAGGCCGTTTGCCTCCCACTCACGCACCATACGACGCGATACGACGGGGTCGGCCATGAACAGGCGGACGGGCGACCGGACGACGTCCTGCGGGCCGCAGGTGCCCAACACCGCCGGCCGATACTCCAGTTCGTCCATGAACCCGGCGGCGAGTGCTTCCCAGATCTTGCCTCGGGGACCGATCAGGTTGTACACCGTGGCCGGGGCGGCCTCCGCCCGCTCGGCGATCCGCTCCGTACTGAGCACCGGTTCCGGGCTCTCCCGCAGGAGTTCGCGCGTGGCCTCAAGAATGCGGATCCGTCGCTGGGCCTTGTGATGCTCACGCAGTCCCGCACCGGCCGGCCGCATGGGCGCGCCCCTCCCGCTGGATGTCAGAGAGCTCTCGCAACTTAGAGGTGCCTCCAAGGACAGTCAACCAGGGGCGGCGCCGGAGTCGCTCCCCATGTCCGGCGAGGCCGTAAAGCAGTGGACAGCCCTGCCGCGCCGGGCGAGCATCGCCGCGATGAACAACGAAACTCTCCCCCGGGAAACTCTCCCCCGCCCCAAACACGTCCGCTTCGTCGAGCTCAACGCGAGAGCACTGCGGGCTCTTGCGGACGGGGACCTCCCCGCCGCCGACGCCGAGGCCGGGGTCGCTCTCGACCCGCACTTCATCGGCGAACGCGCCCGCTGGATCTTCGGCTACCGCGCCGACCAGCTCGCCACGGATCCGTCCGCCGCGCCTTGGATCACACGAGCCGCGGTGTCCGTGCCGGACGGGTTCGTCGTGGGCGACGCCGGGTTCCACGGTCCGCCGAACGCGGACGGGACGGTCGAGGTCGGATACACGGTCGTGCCCCGCTTCCGGCGCCAGGGCTATGCGCGCGCCATGCTGACGGCACTGCTCCTCCGGGCCGCCGCCGAACCCGGTGTGACGACCGTGCGCGCCAGGGTCGGCTCCGGCAACGAAGCCTCCCTCGCCACCATCGCGGGCTTCGGTTTCACACGCGTCGGTGAGCAGGGGAACGGGCGCGACGGACTCACCCTCGTCTTCGAAGTCGCCGCGGACGCGATACACACCGGGCGGCCTCGCGGCGCCGGTGGGGCTTAGCCGACCGGCCCCGCCACCCGGCCGACGCGTTCGGCCCACGCGGGGACAGGCTTACGTGTTCGTGGATTCGGCGGCGCGACGGTACTCGGCGTTGATGCGCTGGGCCTCTTCGAGCTGGTCCTCGAGGATGACGATGCGGCAGGCGGCCTCGATGGGGGTGCCCTGGTCGACGAGTTCGCGGGCGCGGGCCGCGACGCGCAGCTGGTAGCGGGAGTAGCGGCGGTGGCCGCCCGCGGAGCGGAGCGGCGTGATGAGCCGGGCTTCACCGATGGCGCGAAGGAAGCCCTGGGTGGTGCCGAGCATCTCGGCGGCCCGCCCCATGGTGTAGGCGGGATAGTCGTCGTCGTCGAGACGACTGTTGGAGTCCTCTACTGTCATTTGCACCTCTCCATGGCACGCGTTGAGGGGCCCTGGTGCCATATGGCACCAGGGCCCCGAAGGAACTGCTACACCATCTGCCGGCCCTGGTACTGCGCCGGCCTTCTGTTTCCGCCGTTCCGACCCGACTGCTGCCGGAGGTGCGGGGATCGCGGTTGCTTGACCGGAGACCACCTCACTATCGATGTCCTGCGGTACCCGGGCTCAGCCATCCACCCGGGCGATCCTGATGGCGTTCGGCTCCTCCGTCCTTCCCTCTGGAATCAATCACTTGCGAACTGCTGGTACTGCTCTCTTGCGTACTACTGGTACTGCGAACTGCTACTTGCGGTACTGCTGGTGGCGGCCCCTGATCACTGCGGGCCACCCGGTCCGGTCGTCAGTCCCGTCACCGTCCTGCGACTGCTCTGGCTTCGGAACTCCACGACCGCACCGTCCTGCGAACTACTGGTACTGCTGCCCGGCAGTTCGTCTCTGCCGGGCCCTGTGGATCTGAGCTACGAGAAAAACCATAGCCACACGAGCACCCAATGTCTACTCCGGCCACCATAGATTTTCTTGCGTTCGACGGGAGGGCTATCGGCCTCGAACAGAGCGGGTCCGACCGTCAACCTGCGGCACCCCCCCTCTTTCCCACTCCGTCATCATTTCGATGACGACATGTTTGTCATCGATTGGATGACGTGCTACAACGGTGGTGTTGAAGCGCATTGGCGGGTACAGCCCGAACCTTCTGGAGGTGTTTCACGATGTTGATGCGCACCGACCCCTTCCGTGAGCTCGACCGGCTGGCCCAGCAGCTGACCGGCACAGGAACCGGCACCTGGACACGGCCTGCCGCGATGGCGATGGACGCCTACCGCGAGGGCGACGAGTACGTGGTGGCCTTCGACCTTCCGGGCGTCAGCGCCGAGGCGATCGACATCGACGTCGAGCGGAACATGGTGACCGTCAAGGCCGAGCGCCGCCCCGTCGCCAAGGCCGAGAACGTGCAGATGGAATTGTCGGAGCGGCCGCTGGGTGTCTTCTCCCGTCAGCTCGTGCTGGCCGACACGCTCGACACCGAGCGCATCAAGGCCGACTACGAGGCCGGGGTGCTCACCCTGCGCATCCCCATCGCCGAACGCGCCAAGCCCCGCAAGATCACCATCAGCGGAGAGCCCTCCCGCAACGAGATCTCCAGCTGAATCCGGCGATCCGAGCCGGACAGCGGCGCAGGACGGGCACCTGATCTCCCCCTCCGCCCGTCCTGCGCTCCCCTCAGTCCAGAGAGGCGGTGGCTGACGTGTCCCTGCGAAAGGAAGCATTCCTCGACCAGGTGAAGGAACGTGGCGAGTACAAGGACGTCCAGGAGGCCGAACGGGCCGCCCGCGTCGTTCTCGCCCTGCTCGGCGCCCACCTGGTCGGCCGCGTGCGGGCCGAGCTGGCCGCGTGTCTGCCGGAGTCCTTCGCCCTGATCCTCCTCAACCCGCTGCAGAGCGCCGAACCGCTCTCGCCCGAACGGTTCGTACGGGCCACGGCGGCCTGGATCGAAGGGGCTACCGAGGCGACCGCCACCTGGGACGTCAGCGCCGTCCTCAGCACCGCCGCCGACGCGGCAGGCGACGACCTCATGCACCAGATCCTGCTCCAGCTGCCGACCGGATACGACCTCCTCTTCGGCCGCCCCCAGGCAGGCTCCGCCCATTCGTGAGCCCGCCGCGCCCATGAGCCCCGTGCTTCCGATCGGGGCGCGGGACGTGGGCGGGGCGCCGAGACGGGTCAGACGACCGTGGGGCTGCGGCGTTCCACGAGGACGACATCGCGCCATGTGCCGTGGTGTCGGCCGATGCGCTCGCGCGTGCCGATGACGCGGAACCCGGCCTGCCGGTGCAGGGTAAGGCTCGCGGTGTTCTCCGGGAAGATGCCGGACTGCACCGTCCAGATCCCGGCGGCGTCGGTGGAGGCCAGCAACGCGGTCAGCAGGGCCGTGCCGACGCCGCGACCGCGTGCTTCGGGGTGGACGTAGACGGAATGCTCGACGACGCCGGCGTCCGCGCAGCGGTCGGAGACCGGCACCACGGCCGCCCAGCCCAGGACCCGGTCCCCGGCGAGGGCTACCAGGCGGTGGGCGGGCAGCTTGGCGGCGTCGAACGCCTCCCAGCTGGGCGCCGTGGTCTCGAAGGTGGCATGGCCCTCGTCGATGCCCAGCTGGTAGATCGCCAGGACCTGCTCGGCGTGCTCCGGCCGCAGCGGAGCGATGCGCAGGCCGGAGTCGGTGCTCACGCCGTCGTCTCGATGCCGAGTTCGGCGAGGAGGACGCGGACGCGCCGCCCGATCTCGTCGCGGATCGGCCGGACCGCCGCGACGCCCTGGCCGGCCGGGTCGTCGAGCCGCCAGTCGAGGTACCGCTTGCCGGGGAAGTACGGGCAGGCGTCGCCGCAGCCCATGGTGATCACCACGTCCGAGGACCGCACCGCCTCGGTGGTGAGGATCTTGGGGGTCTGGGCGGAGAGGTCGATGCCGACCTCCTTCATGGCCTCCAGCACGGCCGGGTTCACCGCGTCGGCAGGCGCGGAACCCGCCGAGCGGACCTGGACGCGGTCTGCGCCCAGGTGGCCGAGGAAGGCGGCGGCCATCTGGGACCGTCCGGCGTTGTGCACGCAGACGAACAGCACGGAGGGAACGGTTGAGGTGCTCATCGGGTCAGGGCACTTTCTTCGGCGGAGGGGGCGGGGACGGAGCGCTGCTGCCCGCCGTGGGGGACGACGACCTCGTCCTCATTCGCGGGAGCCGGGCGGCCGAAGCAGAGCCCGACCAGGCACAGACCGACGGCGGCACCCGCCAACTGGGCTGCGAGGAACGGCAGCACGGACGCGGGGGCGATGCCGGCGAAGGTGTCGGTGAACGCGCGGCCGATCGTCACGGCCGGGTTGGCGAAGCTGGTGGAGGACGTGAACCAGTACGCCGCTCCGATGTAGGAGGCGACCAGCAGCGGCGCCAGGTGTGCGCGGCCCGCGCGGGCCAGGCCGAAGACGAGCCAGACCAGCCCGGCGGTGGCCACGACCTCGCCCAGCCAGAGGTGTCCGGCGGACCGCTCGTGGGTGGAGAGGTGCGTCAGCGGCTCGGCGAACATGGCGTCGGCCAGCACCGCGCCGGTGATCGCCCCGGCGATCTGGGCGGGTACGTACGCGATGACGTCGCGCAGCGGGGTGGCCTCGTGCCCGGTACGGCGGCCGGTGACCCAGGCGGCGAGGGTGACGGCCGGGTTGAAGTGCGCTCCCGACACCGGCCCGAGCAGGGCGATGAGCACCCCGAGGCCGAAGACGGTGGCGAGGGAGTTGGCCAGCAGTTGCACCCCGATGTCACGGGTCAGCGCGGTGGCCTGGATCCCGGAGCCGACCACCACCGCGACCAGCGCGGCCGTGCCGATGGCCTCGGCGGCCACGCGCCGAACCAGCGGTGCGGGCGCGCTCACACCGGCACCACCGTCGAAGCGGCAGGGATCTGGAGCAGCGCGGACAGCTTCGCCAAAGCCTCGGGCAGCACCCAGTAGTACACCCAGGTCCCCCGCCGCTCGGAGCCGACAAGACCGGCCTCCCGGAGCACCTTCAGGTGGTGGGAGATCGTCGGCTGGGACACGTCGAACGGGCCGACGAGGTCACACACGCATGCCTCGCCGCCCTCGTGGGAGGCGATCAGCGACAGCAGCCGCAGCCGGATCGGGTCCGAGAGCGCCTTGAACATCCGCGACAGCTCGGCCGCGCTCTCCTCTCCCAACGGCTCACGGACCATCGGAGCGCAGCACGCCTCGTCGTCCTGTCCGAGCACCGGAAGACCAGCTTGTTTCGACATACCTCTATGTTGACAGCCATCTAATCCAGTGGCAAGGTCACCCATATCGACAGCCGTCGATATAAGCCGTTCTCACGGTTGGGAGACCGCCATGTCCCGTGTTCAGCTCGCTCTGCGCGTTGCCGACCTCGACGCCTCGATCGTCTTCTACTCCAAGCTCTTCGGGAACGCCCCGGCCAAGCGTCGCGAGGGATACGCCAACTTCTCCATCGCCGAGCCCCCGCTCAAGCTCGTCCTCATCGAGGGCGGAAGAGGCGAGGACACCCGTCTGGACCACCTCGGCGTCGAGGTGACCTCGGCCGACGAGGTCGCCGCCGCCACCGAGCGGCTCAAGGACGCGGGCCTGGCGACCTTCGAGGAGAACGACACCTCCTGCTGCTACGCCGTGCAGGACAAGGTGTGGGTCACCGGCCCCGGCGAAGAGCCGTGGGAGGTCTACGTCGTCAAGGCCGACTCCGACACCCGGGAGAAGACCGGCGCCACCCCGGAGGCATGCTGCGGCACCACCGCCTGCTGCACCCCCGACGAGCAGGCCATCGACCCGGCACGCACGCCCGCCGAGGCGAAGGCCACCGCCGGGTGCGCGTGCGCCGACTGAACCCGGCGGCGCAGCCCCGCGTCCGCTCCGGGCGACGCCACCGTGATGCGGTGGTGGGCCCGGCCGCCGCCGAACGTGATAACCCGACCGATCCGCCGTTGCCCGCCCCCGGAAGCTTCCAGGGGCGGGCAACGGCATGAGGGCGGCCGTACGGACGTGACCCTGCGGGCCCCACCTCCGTAACCCTGCGGGCCTCTCCTCCGTAACCCTGCGGCCCCCTCCTCAACTCCCGTATACATCCTCACCTGTTGACGACCGCCCCGCGCCTCATTACTGTCCGCCTCGAATCTCCGGTCCATCGACCAGTGTTCGACATTTCGCCGAGTGGGAGCGCTCCCGCTCCGCCGTCCCGTGGCGGGAGGCGGCGCCACGAGCGCTCCTGGAGGAAAGGACGCCTGTGCCGGAGCCACCCCGCTTCCCCGGACGCCGGTCACGCGGGCTCCAGCCCTTCGCCGTCGTCGTGCTCTCCCCGGCCGGTGCCGTGCCGTGGCCGCCGAGCCCCGCACCAACCGCCACCGCCTCGGCGGGCCCGAGCGCCCGGACCGACTCCACCCTTTGATCCCCTAGGAGCCGCTCATGCCCCCCACCCCGTCGTCCGGCCGGCCCAGAAGCCTCGCCGCCACCCTGCTGGCAGGCTGTCTCCTCGTCGGTGGCATCCTGGCCGCACCCGCCGCGTCGGCCTCCTCCACGGCCGCCACGACGGCCGTACGCGTCAACCAGGTCGGCTACTTGCCCGACGGCCCCAAGCGCGCCACCGTCGTCACCACCGCGACCCAGGCACTCACCTGGCAGTTGCGCGACGCCTCCGGGACCGTGGTGGCCTCCGGTGCCACCACCCCACGCGGCGCGGACACCCCCTCCGGGCAGTCCGTCCACGTGGCCGACTTCTCCTCGTACCAGGGGACCGGCTCGGGATACGTCCTGTCGGTGGACGGCAGCAGCAGCGTGCCCTTCGACGTCCGCGGAAATCTCTACGACGGGCTGCGCTCCGACTCGATGGCCTTCTTCTACCACCAGCGCAGTGGCATCACCATCGACACCTCCCTGGTGGGCTCCGCCTACGCGCGCCCGGCCGGACACCTGGGCGTGGCACCCAACAAGGGCGATACCTCCGTTCCCTGCCAAGCGGGCGTGTGCGACTACACCCAGGACGTGAGGGGCGGCTGGTACGACGCGGGCGACCACGGCAAGTACGTGGTGAACGGCGGCATTTCCACCTGGCTGGTCGTCAACTCCTTCGAGCGCGCCAAACGGGCCGGCAAGGACGCGGCGCTGGGCGACTCGACCCTGCGCGTCCCCGAGCGCGGCAACGGCGTACCGGACGTCCTGGACGAGGCGCGCTGGGAGCTCGACTTCCTGATGCGGATGCAGGTGCCCGCGGGCAAACCGTACGCGGGCATGGCGTTCCACAAGATCCATGACGCGGCCTGGACCGGTATGCCGACCCGGCCCGACCAGGACGCCCAGCCGCGCGAGCTGCACCGCCCCTCCACGGCGGCGACCCTGAACCTGGCGGCGGCCGCGGCGCAGTGCGCCCGGGTCTTCCGGCCCTACGACGCCGCCTTCGCCGACCGCTGCCTCTCGGCGGCCCGCCGCGCCTGGACCGCCGCCCAGGCCAACCCCGCCGTGCTGGCGCCCGATTCGGACAGCACGGGCGGTGGTGCCTACGGTGACACGCAGGTCGGCGACGAGTTCTACTGGGCGGCAGCCGAGCTGTACGCCACGACCGGCGAGAGCGCCTTCCGGGACGCGGTCACCTCCTCGTCCTGGCACTCCTCGGCCACCGCCTTCTCCCCCTACGGCTTCGGCTGGGCGGACACGGCCGCGCTCGGCCGGCTCACCCTGGCCACGGTGCCCAACGGACTGCCCGCCTCGGATCTGGCGCGCATACGTTCGTCGGTGACCGCGGCGGCCGACAGCCACCTTTCCAGGATGGGCGCCCAAGGGTATGCCGTGCCGGTCCCGGCGGACGGTTACTTCTGGGGCTCGAACAGCGAGGTCGCCGACAACGCCATCATCCTGGCCGTCGCGGGGGAGCTGACGGGCGACGCCCGTTACCGCACCGGCGCGCTGGAGGCGATGGACTACCTGCTCGGCCGCAACGCCCTCGGCCAGTCCTACGTCTCCGGCTACGGCGAGACGTCCTCGCAGAACCAGCACCACCGCTTCTGGGCGCACCAGCTGGACGCCTCGCTGCCGCACCCTCCGGCCGGGTCGCTCGCGGGCGGTCCCGACAGCGCGCTCCAGGACCCGGTGGCCCAGGCGAAACTCCCGGGCTGCGCACCCGCCGCGTGTTACATCGACGACATCGGCTCGTACTCCACCAACGAGGTGGCGGTCAACTGGAACGCCCCGCTGGCCTGGCTCGCCGCCTACGCCGCCGAGGGAGCCTCCACCGGTGAACCGCCCACCGCGGCCTGCGCGGTGACGTACAAGACCGACAGCGTGTGGAACACCGGCTTCACCGCGACGGTCACCGTCAGGAACACGAGCCCGGCCCCCGTGAACGGCTGGCAGCTGACCTGGACCTACCCGGGCGGTCAGCGGACCACGAGCGCCTGGAACGCGACCGTCACCCAGAACGGCACCACCGTCAGCGCCCGCGACGCCGACTGGAACCGGACGATCGCACCCGGCGCAACGGCGAGCTTCGGGGTTCAGGGGACACACACCGGAACAAACCCGTCCCCCACCGGTTTCGCCCTCAACGGAAGCGCCTGCACCTGAGCCGCCGGTGAGGCCGGGGCCATCAGGGCCGAGGCCCCCTGCCCCCGTGGAGCCCCGCCGGACCGTCGGCGGGGCTCCACTCGGGTGTTCAGCCCGACCTGGACCGCTACCGCGGTGTCACCATCTAGTGCGACCGCTACGACGTGCCTTTCGGCGCCGCCGAACTGGCCCGCGCCTGAGCCGTCCGCTCGCGCCCCCAGGCGGCCAGTGCCTGGAGCGCGTCGTTGAGGCGCTTGCCGTCGTCGGTCAGGGAGTACTCGACGCGGGGCGGCACCTCGTCGTAGGAGACGCGGCGTACGACGCCGTCGGCTTCCATCTCGCGCAGGTGAGAGGCGAGCACCTTCTCGGTGACCCCGGGGAGCAGTCGGCGCAGTTGGCCGAAGCGGCGGCAGGGGTGTTCGTGGAGTGCCCACAGAATGAGCACTTTCCACTTACCGCCGATCACCTCCATCGCGGTGTCGATCCCGCAAGTGTGTCCCTCCGTTGTGCCCGGCCGGTTCAGCGTCGTCATGTCCCACCCCTTCTGCCTGCTGACTCTCCCCGGGGTAACCACCTACTTCGAAGTACGTACTTGATCATCTCCGGGCGCACCGCCAGCCTAATCGGCATGACACAGACCCCTGCCAAAAAGAGTTCTCTCACCCTCCTGGGCCTCGGTGCGATGGGCACCGCGCTGGCTCGTACCTGGCTTGCCGCCGGTCACCCGGTCACCGTCTGGAACCGCACTCCGGCCCGGGCCGCCGCGCTCACCGGCGCGGGGGCCCGGATCGCGGGCAGCGCCGCCGAGGCGGTCGCGGCCAGTGCCCTGGTCGTGGTGTGCCTGCTGGATGACGCCTCGGTCGGCGCGGTCCTGGCGGACACCGACCTCGCCGGGCGGGACCTGGTCAACCTGACCACCAGCACTCCTGCCCAGGCCCGCTTCCGTGCCGCATGGGCCCGCGAGCGCGGCGCCCGCTACCTGGACGCCGGGATCATGGCCGTCCCGCCGATGATCGGCGTCCCCGAGGCAGGCGGCTATGTGCTCTACAGCGGCTCACGCGAGCTGTACGAGCAGCACCGGGGGACATTGCGGAGTGTGGCCGGGACCACCTACGTCGGCGAGGACCCAGGACACGCGGCCCTGCACGACGTGGCCCTGCTCAGTGCCATGTACGGGATGTTCGCGGGCACCGCGCACGCCTTCGCCCTGATCCGCAAGGAGGGCATCGACCCCGCCTCCCTCGCGCCGCTGCTCGCCGAGTGGCTCGTCGCGATGGCCCCGCACGTACACCAGACCGCCGGCCAGCTGCGCAGCGGCGACTACACCAAGGGGGTCGTCTCCAGCCTCGCCATGCAGGTAGCCGGGACACCGACCTTCCTGACCACGGCCGAGCAGCAAGGCGTCAGCCCGGAACTCCTCAGCCCCTACTTCGCGTTGATGCGCCGACGTCTGGAGGAGGGCGGCGGCGAGGAGGACCTGACGGGCGTCATCGACCTGCTGGTCCGCTGACCGATGCCTCCGTCGCGTACGCCCCCCGGCCGCCCCCCAGTTGTCAGAGCCAGCCGTTGCGGCGGAAGGCCCGGTACAACAACCCCGCGCCCACGGCCATCAGGGCGAGCGCGGACGGGTAGCCGTAGCGCCAGTCCAGTTCGGGCATGTGGGCGAAGTTCATACCGTAGATACCGGCGACCATGGTGGGGATGGCGAGGATGGCCGCCCACGCGCTGATGCGGCGCATGTCGTCGTTCTGCCAGGTGCCCACCTTCGCCAGGTGGGCGTCCAGGACGGAACCGAGCAGGTCGTCCAGGGCGCGTACTTCCGTGTCGGTGCGGGTGAGATGGTCGACCACGTCACGGAAGTACGGCACGACCTGCCGCGGCCAGTCCTCCCGTACGGTCGTGAAGGGCCGCACCACCGGGACCAGCGGCTGGATCGCGTCGCGGAACTCCACCACCTCGCGCTTGAGCGAGTAGATCCGCTCCGTCAGATCGTCGCGGGCGGGCGAGAACACGCACCGCTCCAGCTCGGTCAGATCCGTCCGCACCTGGGCGGCCGCCTCGGCGTAGGCGTCGACGATCACATCGGTCACCGCGTGCAGGACACTGACCGGTCCGAACTCCCGCATGGACGGCTGCTTCGCGAGCCGGCGCGCCGCCTCCGCGGTGGGGTCGCTCGCCCCGTGCCGTACGGTGAGCGCGAAGGACGGTCCGATGAAGATCATGACTTCGCCGGTCTCCACGTCCGAAGTGCGCTCGACAAACCACAGCGTCTTCACCGCGACCGCCAGCACATCACCGTAGCGTTCCTGCTTGGGACGCTGGTGGGCCTGGACCGCGTCCTCGACGGCCAGAGGATGCAGATTCAGATGTCGGCCCAACTGCTCAAGCTCCTCCGGGCGCGGTTCATCCATCCGTATCCAGGCGAACTCCTCCGGCTTCAGCGCGGCCAGCCGGTCGAGGACGGCCTCACACCCTGTGTCCGCCTGTCGGCAGTCCATCTGTTCGCACTCGCCCGTCCGCTCCTGATAGATCACGCATTCCATGCCCTCTCGCATGCTTCGGCTGCCGCATTCCATGCTTTCCCGGGATGCGAAAGCCGCTGCCGCGAGCCGATCCGCGCCGGGCCGTCACCGGACCTTCGTACGGGACGGCCGCGTCCGCGGAGTCAGACCGGGCGAGACCCGGCCGCACTGGTGTCCGGATCGTCGTCAAGGAGCGCCACGCTGGCGGTGACGCGCTTGCCGACGGGCTCCCGCCGCGCTTCGAAGCCCTGGGCCACCGCCATGACGATCTCCAGGCCGTGCTGGCCCACGCGGCCGGCGTCGGCGTCCCGGGCCACCGGCAGCTCCGGGTCGCTGTCCCAGACCACGACGTCCACCACCGTGCCGGTGGCGTGCAGATCGAGGAGGACCGGACCGGGGGCGTATTTGCGGGCGTTGGTGACCAGTTCACTGACCACCAACTGGGTGAGGTCCATCGCGCGCGCCGAGACGGGTATCCCCTGCTCGCTCCGGAGCCGGGTGAGGAACTCCGCCGCGAGGTGGCGGGCCTCGGCGATACAGGTGCCGTCGCCGTCCAGCGCCGCCGACACCCGCCAGGGCTCCGGATGCCGCACTAGGGGGCCCACCCCGTCGAGAGGGACCGCTTCCACCCCCACCACTTCTGTCCCCCGTCCATGCACCCGCGCGTACCCGCGATCCCGCTTTGTACACCTGCAACCCCTCGACGGCCCAGCGTCCCTGGCGAGGACGGCCCCCGTAGGATCCAGACCAGGCCGACAGGCAGCCGCCGACCGACCGAAGTCACCGACCGAAGTCACCGAGCGCTGTGGAGACAAGCGTGACCGACAAGAAGGACACCGTGGAGCCGGACAGACTGACGATCACCTCCGCGACCGTCGACGACGTCGACGTCATCACCGTCGGCGGGGAAATCGACCACCACACCGGCGAACCCCTCCGCCAGGCGCTCCGCTTCCCCGCGAGCACGGACGCCCCGCGCGTGGTGGTGGATCTCGGCGGAGTGACGTTCATGGACTCCAGCGGCATCAACATCCTCATCTCCGCGCGCACCGCCATCTGCGCCGCCGACGGCTGGCTGCGTCTGGCAGGCGCCACCGGATCCGTCCTGCGCACGCTGCAACTCGTCGGACTCGACACGATCATCGACTGTTACCCCACCGTCCGCGAGGCCGTCGACGCCTGACGTCGCGCGCAGGGGCGCCGATGACATGAGCGGGGCCCGGAGGGGTACCCGGGGCCCATGACGAAGCTCCATCTCCCAGGGCGGAAAGCGCGCGACGGCGACGCGGCGAAAGAACACGACAACCCCACGCCCGAGGAGGCCGGGCCCGGACCGGAGGTGGAGCGGCGCGCACCGGACACGCCGACGAAGCTGCCCAGGCGGGCCTGGGGTGCCGTACTCAAGGGCGCGCTGCGGGAGTTCAAGGACGATGAGCTGACCGACCGCGCGGCGGCCCTGACGTACTACGGCGTACTGTCGCTGTTCCCGGCGCTGCTGGTCCTCGTGTCACTGCTGGGCATCACCGGCAAGTCGGCGACCGACTCGGTGCTGGAGAACATCAAGAAGTTCGCGCCCGGCTCGGCGCGGGACATCATCACCCAGGCCGTGGTGCAGTTGCAGGGCAACGCCGGAGTCGGCTCCTTCATGGCGATCGTCGGCCTGGTGCTGGCGGTGTGGTCGGCCTCGGGCTATGTGGCGGCCTTCATCCGCGCCGCGAACGCCGTCTACGACATGCCCGAGGGCCGCCCGGTGTGGAAGATCCTTCCGATCCGGGTCGGGGTGACGGTCGTGCTGATGGTGCTGGCCGTCGCCAGTGCGCTGATCGTCGTGTTCACCGGTGGCCTGGCCCACCAGGCGGGTGCCGCACTGGGCTTCGGGGACACCGCGCTGACGGCGTGGGCCATCGCCAAGTGGCCCGTGCTCGTCCTGCTGGTCACCATCATGATCGCGATCCTGTACTGGGCCACCCCGAACGCGAAGGTGAGGGGGCTCAAGTGGATCACCCCGGGCAGCTTCCTCGCCCTGGTCATCTGGATGATCGCCTCTGCCGGTTTCGCGTTCTACGTCGCCAACTTCGCCAGCTACAACAAGACCTACGGCACCATGGCCGGTGTCATCGTCTTCCTCCTCTGGCTGTGGATCACCAACCTGGCCATCCTGCTGGGGCTGGAGTTCGACGCCGAGACCGCGCGCCAGCGGGCCATCGCCGGTGGCCTGCCGCCCGAGGCGGAGCCGTACACCGAGCCCCGCGACACCAGCACGTGGGACGAGGAGGACCGCCGTCGTCTGGGCGAGGTGTGACCCACCGACCGATGATCTTGGGTGTACGTCGACGACCTCGGGATACTTGTCGTTCATGAGGTATCTCGTGGGCTTGCGCGACGCAGAGCGATCGCTGACCAAGAAGACGGCCACCGGCATTCCTCCCCGCGTCGGCAGGATGCTCTCCGCGGTGGAGGAGACCGCCGAGAGTACGAAGCTGTGGTGCGGCGCCGCCGTGGCGATGGCGGCGCTGGGCGGATGGCGCGGCCGCAGGGCGGCGGCTGCCGGTCTGACCGCCATGGCGCTGGCACAGCTGGTCTCGAACGGCATCTGCAAACAGGTGGCGGGCCGGCCCCGGCCGCCCAGGGACTGGTTCCCCCACGACGAGGTGGACGACCGCCCCGACTCCTCGTCCTTCCCCTCCGGCCACACCGCCGCCGCGGTGGCGTTCACCGCCGCCGTGGCGCCCCGGTGGCCGGCCGTCGGCGCGGCGTGCGCGGTGCCCGCCGCCCTGGTGGCGGTCGAGCGGGTGCAGAGCGGCGCCCACTACCCCAGTGACGTGGTCGCGGGCGCCGCCGTCGGTCTCGCCAGCGCCTGGGCGACCCGCCGCTCCCTGCGGGTGATCCTGCGCCGCTGGCTGTTTTAGTGGGGCCGGTTTTGATCGGCCGTTTTGGTCGGTCCGTCTGATCGGTCGGTGCGATCGGCTGGTTTTGGTCGGCCGACTGTCCGGTGCTCGGTATTCGGAGACGTAGAGGAACCCTGCCGACAACGGCATGATCCGGCCATGCGCCCTCATCGAGGAACCCGTCTGGCGAGAAGCCGACGCCCATCTCGGACAGTGCTGGGACAAGCTCAGGTCCCTCTACCTCCACCTCGACGGCGAGCACCGTGACGGGCGGAAATCCTGGGGAACGACATCCGGCCAGGGCCGGGGGGGTACGACCGCGAGGTCTGGGCACACGAACTCCATGCAGCGACACGCGCGTCCCACGAGCACTCTGTTCGGTTCGGCCGGAACGGCCCGCTCATCGCCGTCCGGTTCGGTCGGCGCCAAGCACGCGCGCCCGAGCCGACTCACCGCCCGGCTGCAACGCCGGATCCTCGCCTACAGCGCGATCGACTTCCTGTCCACGCACATCCCCGGCACGGCGGACTCCGACGAAGAGTGCCTGCTCCTGGTCCACGTCCGTCAGGTCGTCGGACAGGTCCGCTACCGGATCTGCTCCCCCTGCGCGCAGGGAGTCATCACGGCCGTCACCATCAACGAGCCGTTCGACAACACAGGGCTGGACACCCGGGCGCTCTCGCATCTGCGGGCGCGCAACCCCGATGTCGCCTGGCACAGCACATCGGAGTCCGGCATCACGCGCGAGCTCCTGCTCCGCATGCGCATCCCCGCCACCACCTCCCTCACACCCTGCCCCCACGCCCCGACCGCTGCCTGAAGCGGCACGAACCGGCTGCCCGTCCGGCCACGCCTGCCCCCGTGGCCGGACACGTCACGCTGCTCCCTCGGGGTACCAAGTCCGCTCGTACCAAGTCCACGCACGGTACAAGTCGTTGAAACAGGGCCCCGGCTCACGGGGCCCTGACGCGTGCGCCGTTCAACTCCGGCGGCTGCGCCACAGCCGCACGCACGCCATCCCGCTTCCCGCCGCGAGCAGTCCAGGAAGCGGCGCCAGCCACGCCGCGGCGGCAGAAGCCCCGGTGACCGACGCGACGGTGCCGATGAGTACGTAGGCCACAAGGAACCCCCATACGAGGTTGGCGACCGGGTGGCTCCTCGTAAGCTCCTCGAACCTTTCCAGGTGTCCCATTCCGCTCTCCTGATCCAGGATGACGGGGTGTCATGTTCCGCCCCGGCCGGTCGGCATCGGTGAGGCGGTGGAGGCTTCGCGGCAGGGCGACGAAGGCGATGGTGCCGCCGCCGAGTCGGGGCCAACCGACCCTGTTGGTCATGGAATTGAGGGTGCCCGGGGGCTCGCGATCGAATCGTCGGTACGCCCCGTTCGGGCTGACGCCCGAGAGGCCGGGCCCCGCCCGGTCACCCCGGTCGCGGGGGAACGCGCGCCGGGACGACGACAGAAACCGCTGTCAGCATGGTTGACCCCGAGCCGACGATGGCCCACATTACCTATCAGTAGTAACCGGCGGTAATCCCACCTCCCCCACTCCCCTACTTCCCTGGCCGACGGCGTACGCACCACGGCCCGGAAGGCGTCCGCGCGCGCAGCCACCATCCGCTCCGCTTGCTCGAGCCGCTTCTTTCTCACGCAGCCCGTTTCTCGTGCGGCCCGGCCGCGTTCCACGCGGCCTCCCCCACCCGCACCACTCCCGAGAAGAGAGAGCACATGACCGAGCTCCTTTCTGTCATGACCGCGTCAGTCATGGCAGGCGCGCTGGCCGCCGGATTCACCGGTGCCACCGCCCATGCCGCCTCCCCCCTCGACTACGTCGCCCTCGGCGACAGCTACAGCGCCGGTTCGGGCGTCCTGCCCGTCGACGCGAGCAACCTCCTGTGCCTGCGCTCCACCGCGAACTACCCCCACGTCCTCGCCTCCCGGACCGGCGCCCACCTCAAGGACGTGACCTGCGGCGCGGCCCAGACCAAGGACTTCACCGCGTCCCAATACCCGGGCGTGGCACCCCAGTTGGACGCCCTGAGCGCCGACACCGACCTGGTGACCTTCACGATGGGCGGCAACGACAACAACACCTTCATCAACGCGGTGACGGCCTGTGGAGCGGCCGGCATCCTCAGCGGGGGCAAGGGCAGCCCCTGCAAGGACAAGAACGGCACGTCCTTCCAGGACCAGATCGACGCGAACACCTATCCCGCGCTCAAGAAGGCGTTGCAGAACATCCGCGCCAAGTCGCCCCAGGCCCGCGTGGCGGCGCTGGGCTACCCCTGGATCATGCCCGCCGACGCCGACCCGTCCTGCTTCGTGAAGCTCCCGATCGCCGCCGGGGACGTGCCCTACCTGCGCGACATACAGCAGCACCTCAACGACGCCGTACGACGCGCGGCCCAGGAGACCGGGGCCACCTATGTGGACTTCTCCCAGGTCTCCGAGGGGCACGACGCCTGCAAGGCAGCCGGAACCCGCTGGATCGAGCCGCTTCTGTTCGGACAGAACCTCGTGCCCGTCCACCCCAACGCACTGGGAGAGCGGCGCATGGCCGAGCGCACGATGAGTGTCCTGCAACTCGACTGATTCCAGCGGCCGTCCGCAGAGCCGCGGCACCACGCAAGCCGCCAGTGAGCGGGCCCCCGACCGGATCTTGCGGCCGGGGGCCTCGGCATGGGCCGCGCTCAGCACCGGGATCGTCGGCTCCACGACCGGAAAACAGCAAAGGCAAGGAGCTCCGTGTCTCCCTGCCACTATCAAGATATAGCGCCTCGGGGGGCTTGCCGCAAGGCCCCGGGCGTACCGCACAATCGTCGGCCGAGGCCACTACCTGCGCAATTGCCGGCGCGGGGGAGGGTCAGCCCGAAACGAGGGCGTGCCTCGCAAGGAATACGACAGAACCGCGAACGCCGGTGGTTGGATCGGCCCGTGCGGGGCGAAGCGGCACGGCTGCCTGGAAGGTATGACGATGAACGAGCAGTACGTGTGGGATCTACAAGCGGCCGACGAGACGCGGGGCGCTCTCGTCGGGGGCAAGGGAGCGCATCTGGGCGGGCTCTCGCGGATCGACGGCATCCGTGTGCCGGAAGGCTTCTGCGTGACGACGGACGCCTTTCGCCGGATCATGGAGGAGGCGCCGTCGATCACCGAGCGACTTGAACTGCTGTCACACGTGGACCCGGACGACCGGGAGGCGACCCGTACGCTCAGCGCGGAGCTCCGCCGGACCATCGAGACGGTCACCGTCCCCGGCGATCTCGCGGCCGAGATCAGCCGCGCGCTCTCCCGGTTCGGCGAGCAGGCCGCCTATGCCGTCCGCTCCAGCGCCACGGCGGAGGACCTGCCGACGGCCTCCTTCGCCGGCCAGCAGGACACCTACCTGAACGTCGTGGGACAGGCGGCGGTCCTCCAGCACATCAGCCGCTGCTGGGCCTCCCTGTTCACCGAGCGTGCGGTCACCTACCGCCGACGCAACGGCATCGACCACCGGACGGTCCAGATGGCCGTCGTCGTGCAGCGGATGGTGTTCCCGGACGCGGCGGGCATCCTGTTCACGGCCGACCCCGTCACGGGCAACCGGAAGATCGCCACCGTCGACGCCGGCTTCGGACTCGGCGAGGCCCTGGTCTCCGGCCTGGTGAACCCGGACGTCTTCAGGGTGCGGGACGGGGAGGTCATCGACCGGACGATCGCCGCGAAGCAGCGTGCCCTGTACGCCCTGCCCGGCGGCGGTACGCGGGAAGTCGCCATCGACGCCCCCCGACAGGAGCAACCGGCGCTGACGGATGCTCAGGCCCTGCGGCTCGTGGAGCTGGGGCGGCGGATCGAAGCGCACTTCGGCTGCCCGCAGGACATCGAGTGGTGCCTGGCCGACGACGAATTCCAGATCGTTCAGAGCCGCCCGATCACGACCCTGTTTCCCATTCCCGAGGCCGACGACCAGGACAATCACCTCTACGTCTCGGTCGGGCACCAGCAGATGATGACCGACCCCATGAAGCCACTGGGGCTCTCGATGTGGCGGCTGACGGCCATGGCCACGATGCAGGAGGCCGGCGGGAGGCTGTTCGTCGACGTCACCCGGCGGCTGGCCTCGCCCGCGAGCCGGACCGCTCTCCTGGACCTCATGGGCAGGGGCGATCCGCTGGTCCGGGACGCGCTGGAGACCGTACTGGACCGCGACGGCTTCGTCCCTCCGCTCCCTGACCCGGCTCCCGGCGGGCCGCAGGCCGCAGGCGCGCCCGCCCCGATCGAGACCGATCCGGCCGTCGTCACCGAGTTGATCGAGCGCAGCGAGGCATCCGTCGACGCCCTGCGACGCGCTGTCGAGACGAAGACGGGTCCGGCGCTGTTCGACTTCCTGCTGGAGGCCTTCGAGGAGCACAAGCGGGTCCTCGGTGACCGGCTGAGCATGCAGGTGATCATGGCGGGGATGGAGGCCACCTGGTGGCTCAACGACAAGCTGCTGGAGTGGCTGGGCGAGAAGAACGCGGCCGACACCCTCACCCTGTCCGCCCCCGGGAACATCACCTCCGAGATGGGACTGGCGCTGCTGGACGTCGCGGATGTGATCCGCCCGCGACCCGAGGTGGTGGCGTTCCTCCAGAACGTCGAGGACGAGGACTTCCTGGAGGAGCTGGCGAAGCTGCCGGGCGGAACCGAGGCGCGCGACGCCATCGACGCCTACCTCGACCGGTACGGCATGCGCTGCGCCGGTGAGATCGACATCACGCGGCCGCGCTGGCGCGAACGCCCCACCACGCTCGTGCCCGTCATCCTGGACAACGTGCGGAACTGTGAGCCGGGCGCGGCCGAGCGCCGCTTCGAGCACGGCCGCCACGAGGCGCTGAAGAAGGAACAGGAGGTGCTGGCACGTCTGCGGGCTCTGCCGGACGGGGACCAAAAGGCCGAGGAGACCAAGCGGATGATCGACCGTGTCCGCACCTTCATCGGGTACCGCGAATACCCCAAGTACGGCATCATCAGCCGCTACTTCGTTTACAAACAGGCCCTATTGGCGGAAGCCGAGCGCCTGGTGCGGGCCGGCGTGCTCTCCGAGAGGGACGACGTCTTCTACCTGACGTTCCAGGAGTTCCACGACGCCGTACGCACCCACCGGGTGGACGCCCGGCTCATCGAGCGGCGCAGGGAGGCGTTCCAGTCGTACCAGGCGCTCACCCCGCCCCGGGTGCTCACCTCGGACGGCGAGATGCTCAACGGGGCGTACCGGCGCGACGACGTGCCGTCCGGCGCCCTGGCCGGCCTCCCCGTGTCGGCCGGCACCATCGAGGGGCGGGCCCGCGTCATCCTCGACATGGCCCGGGCCGATCTCGAAGCGGGCGACATCCTGGTGACGTCCTACACGGACCCCAGCTGGTCGCCTCTGTTCGTCGGGATCACGGGCCTGGTGACGGAGGTGGGAGGTCTGATGACCCATGGCGCGGTCATCGCCCGGGAGTACGGCCTGCCCGCCGTGGTGGGGGTGGAGCGGGCCACGCAACTGATCCGGGACGGACAGCGGATCCGCGTGCACGGAACCGACGGCTATGTCGAGATCCTGTCGTGAACAAGCACCCGAGGTCGTGAACAAGCACCCGAGGAATCCGGTGCTCTCCTCCCGGCCGAGGTGATGCTGGACGGCTGACCACCGCGTCCCGGCGCGGTGGTCACCGGCGGGGTCGGCTAGTCTCCCCAGCGCGGCCGATCAGCCGTTTCCGACAGACGCAGCAAAGGACTTGCCGTGCGGCATGTGATACGCGGTGCGATCGTGGCCGCCCTGGCGGCAGCACTGCTCACGGGGTGCGGCGAGGAGAAGGAGTCTTCGGACAGGCCGGCGGCTCCCTCCACCGGAACGTCCTCGACGGCGCCCCGGAAGCCGTCCGGCGCCCCGGCGGCCGAGGGCCACACCACGGTCGGGGCCGCCGGATCGGCATGCCGGCTGCCCGTCTCCTTCACCGCAGCCGACAGCTGGAAGGCGAAGCCGATCAAGCTGGGCGGCACGGAGTTCGACGCCCTCGCCCAGCAGGGCCCGTTCACCATGGCCTGCGAGATCGACGCCAAGCCCGCCGGGAACATCGGCTTCCTGCGGGTCTGGACCAGCGAACTCCGGGGCGGCTCCCCGCGCGCTGCCCTGGAGGCCTTCGTCGGCGCCGAGAAGAACGCGCGCAAGGCAACGTATACGGAGATCAAGGCGGGCTCGCTGCCCGCCACCGAAGTGGTCTACGAGACGTACAGCGAGCTCATGGAGGAGTCCAAGCAGGAGCACGCCCTGGCCCTCACGACCCCGGGCGGCGCGGTGGTCCTCCACCTGGGCGGCATGGACACCGACGAGCACCAGGAGATGCTCCCGGCCTACGAACTGGCGAAGAAGAGCTTGCGGGTCAACTCTCTGTAGCGCTCGGCGCCCGGCGCCGTCCAGCGGTCACGACGTGCTCCCTCACCGGCTCCTGTGATGTCAGGACCGCGAGAGGGTGAAGGCCGCGAGGAACCCGAGGACCGTGGTGAGCCCGGCGAGCAGGTGGGCGTCTTCGAACGCCTCCGGGATCATCGTGTCCGCGATCATCGCCAGAATGGCTCCGGCGGCCACCGCGGTGATCATCGCCATCACGGAGTCGGAGGCGCCGCCCAAGAGGGTGTAGCCGGCCAGCGCGGCCAGGCCCGAGATCAACGCGATCGCCGTCCACAACCCGAAGACGTAGCCGCGACCGCGCCCCGCCTGCTTCATCCCCGCCGCGCTCGCCATCCCCTCGGGGAGATTGCTGAGGAAGACCGCCACGACCGTGGCCGTCCCCACGCTCCCCCCGCCCAGCAGGCTGGTGCCGATGACCACCGACTCGGGTACGCCGTCCAGGAGCGCGCCCAGAGCGATGGCGCCGCCCGAGCCGGGCTGGTCGCCTTCGGAGGGCTGCTGGGAGCCCGACCTCTTGCGGTGGCGGGCGCCCCGCGCGGCGAGCGCCACGTTCGCCAGTGAGTACACACCCGCGCCGACCAGCGCGCCGAGGGCCGTCGGCGCGAGACCCCCCTGCTCGTCCGCCTCGGCGATGAGGTCGTAGGAGACCGCGGAGATCAGTACGCCGCTGCCGAAGGCCATCACCAGAGCGACCCACCGGGCGGGCACCCGGAACAGGGAACCCGCCGCGGCGCCGATCAGCAGCGCGCTCCCGGCGAGAAGGCCCCAACCCCCAGCAACCAGTGCTCCCACCACGTCCTCCTTCACCCTTGCTCTGCCGTGGTGCGCCCTTACCCGGGACAGGGCGTCCGACGCCCCGGCGGCCCTGCGACCTCAGGGCTCCGCGCGATTACGCTCAGTATCGAACAGGGAGCGAAAAGTAGCCGGATTGGGGTGGTGTTTCGGGGGTAACGGCCTCGGTACTGGGATCGACTTCAGGACGCGAGGCTGACCGGATGGACCTAGCAGGACAGGGCACGAGCTGGCAGCCCTTGACGGAACGTTCGATATCGGTGTCGGCCGCGTTCGAAAGCAGCGAGGACATCGCCGCGGCCCGCGCCCTGGCCAGGGACTTCCTGGTGGAGGTGCAGACCGTGCACGGCCTGCCGGTGTCGAAGCGGGCCATGGGCATGGTCCAGCTGGTGGTCAGCGAGCTCGTGACCAACGCGCGCAAGTACGCGCCGGGGCCCTGTCTGCTGACGCTGGAGATCAGCCAGGGAGCCGTGGAAGTGACTGTATGGGACAGCAGCACGACGCTGCCCCTGATCCTGCCGCCGGACCCGACCCGGGTGGGCCAGCACGGACTGGAGATCGTCATGGCGGTGTGCCGCAGCTTCGAGGTGCACCGGGAGCCGGTCGGCAAGCGCGTCAGGACGGCCGTCGTCCTGGCCGACGACCCCGGGGGAGATCCGGCCGGCCGCCAGATGATGTGACGTACCGAAGGGGCCTGTCCGCGGCGAGCGGACAGGCCCCTTCCGGCGGCAGCCGACGCATGAGCCGAAGGCGGGCGCCCTCCCGGGCCCGAAGTGCCCCAAGGCGGCTCTGCGCTCGGCCCTCAAGTTTCCGGAATCCCCCCGCCGCGCACAGCCCGCCGACCACCCTCCCGGACACACGCTCAGATCCCCAGGCCGGCACGACTGCTTCGTCGGAGGTCCGCCCCGGGCTGGCGGGTCCGCCGGCCGGTACGGCAGGATGCGTCCGCAGTGATCGTGAGCGACGGGGGCGCGGGATGACGACGGACGGCAATGAGATCACCGAGGCGATCGAGCAGCTGCGTACACAGCTGGCTCAGGCGCAGGAGTACGGAAAGGACGCGCGGCTCCAATTCCGTATCACCGAGGTGGAGATGGAGTTCCTCGTCGAGGTGCGCAAGGACGCCGGCGGATCGGGCGGAGTGCGCCTGGGTGTGGTCAAGCTCGGCGCCGACGCGAAGGTGTCGCAGGGAACGACCCACCGGCTGCGCCTCAAGCTCGACGTACGCGACACCCTGACCGGTGAGCCTGCCGAGGTCTCCGACCGGCGATGACGGCTTCGCGGACCGAGGACACCCGCGGCGAGGCGCCGTTGCACCCGGGGCTCGTGGCGGTCACCGCGGGCCCGGCGGACGCCGAGGGGCGGCGTGAGTTCTCCTCCGGGCGGCTGCTGGCGCCCGCACTGGTGCTCACCTCCCGCCACGGGGTGACGTTCCCCGATGGCCGGCACCGGCCCGACATCACCGTGAGGGCCGTCGTCGGAGGGCGCGGGGCGGTGCGTCTCACCGACCCCGTGCCGTGCACCGTCCTGTGGCAGGGGGCAGCCGGGCTCGACGCGGCGCTGCTGCGCCTCGGCGCCCACGGCTTCAGCGAACCGCTCGGTGTGCCCGAGCCGCGCTGGGCCGAGGTGGCGGGGACCGAACCGGTCACCGTCGCCGTGACCGGCATGTCGGCGGCCGCGGCACGCAGTACGGGCGAGGGCACCGAGACCGAGACGGTGCGCGGTGTGCTGGACCCGCTCACGTACACGCGCAGCGACCGTTATGCCGTCGACGTGTCCACCGCCTGGCCGGCCGGATGGGACCAGTGGTCGGGCATGTCCGGCAGCGCGGTGGTCCACAAGAGCGGTGCGCTGCTGGGTGTCGTCGCCTGGAGCGACCGGCCCTACGAAGGACGGAGGCTGACGGCCGTTCCGGTCCGAGTGCTGCTCGCGGATGCCGGTTTCCGTGACGCACTGCGGAAACTGACCGGCCATGAACCGCTGTTGCGCGCGCTCGATCCCGAACGCCCGGCCGACTCGGCCCGGCTCTCCTCCGCCCGGGGCCCGGCCGGGGCGGTCCGCACCACCCTCAAGGCGCCGCCCCGCCAGATCGTGGACCGGGTCGCGGAGCGCCGCAGACTGCCCGAGCTGGTCGCCGGGAGCGTGACGGGGCGGCCGGAACTGGTGCATGCCATCGTCGGGATGCCGGGCGTCGGCAAGTCCGCCCTGGCCCGGCACCTCGCCCACCAGTTCGCCGCCGACTTCCCCGACGCGCAGTTCGAACTCGACCTGTACGGCCACACCCCCGACCGGGCGCCACTGGACGCACAGGCCGCGATGGAGGCGCTGCTGACCTGGGCGGGCATCCGCGGTGACGACGCGCCGACGCTGGACGCCAAGGCCGCGCTGTGGCGGAACTGGCTGCACGGCAGACGCGGTCTGCTGCTGCTCGACAACGCGGCCTCGCTCGACCAGGTGTCCTGTCTGCTTCCCGGCGACGACAGCAGCCTCGTTCTGATCACCAGCCGTATCGCGCTGCACGACCCCGACCGCATCACGCTCACCGCGCTCGACGTGCTGCCCGCCGACGAGGCGGTGCGGCTCCTGGTGGCGGGCGCCGGACTGGACGCGGAGGAGGCGGCCGACCCCGCCCTGGAGGAGATCTGCCGGGCGTGCGGGTTCCTGCCGCTGGCCGTGCAGGCTGTCGCCGCACGGCTGCGCTTCGAGGAACCGGAGGAACTGCTCCTCGCCATGCGGGAGACGGACTCGCCGCTGCTGGAGATACCGGACGCCGACCGGCGGGTGGGCGCGGCCTTCGCGGTGTCCTGGCAGGCACTGGAGGCGGGGGGCCCGGTGCAGGCGGGCCTGTTGCGGGTACTGGCCATGCATCCGGGTTCCGAACTGGAGGTGGAGGCGTGCGCGGCGATGACCGGGATGGCGGTGCGCGAGTGCCGCCGTCGCATGGCCGACCTGGCCGGAAGACACCTGTTGCAGCACCACGGCCGGGGACGCTTCGGCTTCCACGACCTGTTCCTCGCGTACGCCAGGAGCCTGGCGGTGGCGCAGGAGCCGCAGGAGCGCTGGGACGAGGTCCTCGACCGGCTCTTCACCCACCAGCTGAACCGGGGCGGGGCGGCACGGGAGGCGCTGGCCACCGGAACGGGCGAGCCGGGCGCCGCACGGGCCTGGCTGGAGGCGGAGCGCGGCAATCTGATCGCCGTGACGGTGGCGGCCGTCGAACGCCGCTCCCCGCACGCCCGACGCCTCGCCGCGCTGGCGCACTCCGTCCTGGGCGGACTCGGCGCCACCACCGAACTCGCCAGGATCTGGAACACCCTGAGGGACGCCGCCATGGCTGACCACGACCGGCCCAGCCTGGCCGACGCCCTGCGGGGCCTGGCCGACACGGAACGCACCCGCGGCGATCTGAGGGCCGCGCGGGACAACTACCGTGCCGCGCACGAGCTGTACGAGGCTCTCGGCGACCGCAGGGGCCAGGCGGACGCCCTGTGGGGGCTCGCCGAGACCGAACGCGCCCGCAGCCGCTACGACGATGCCCGTGAGTTCTTCACGGGCGCGCTGGACGTCTATGAAGAGCTGGACGACCGGGCGGGCCGCGCCGACGCCCTCTGGGGCCTGGCCAACGTCAGCGTCTCGCAAGGCCGTTACGAGACGGCCACCGCCGCGTTCCGTCAGGCCCGCGAGCTGTACTCCGGGCTCACCGACCGCCGGGGCGAGGCGCAGGCGCTGCGGGGCCTGGCCGACATCGCGCGCAACCGGGGCCGGGGCGTCGAGGCCCACGAGGGCTACCGGGCCGCCCTGGCCACGTACGAGGAGATCGGTGACGTACGCGGGCAGGCACAGGCGCTGCGCGGCCTGGGCCATGTGGCCCGCCTCGACGGCCGCCACGACGAGGCCGCCGACCTCTTCGTGCGGGCCCGCGACCTGTCCCGCCGCATCGGCGACCGGCGCGGGGAGGCCGACATGCTGCGCGGGCTCGGCGACGTCCAGCGTCTGCGCGGCCACTACGCGCAGGCCCGTGAGACGCTGTCCCGCTCCGCCGCCGTCCACCGCGAGCTGGGCAACGCGGGCGGCCTCGGCTTCACCCTGCGCGCGCTCGGCGACACCGAACGCGCCGACGGCCGGCCCGAGCGGGCGCGCGCCGCCTATGACGAGGCCCGCGCCGCCTTCGAGCGCGTCGGCTCCCGCCGGGGCCTCGCCGACATCCTGTGCGCCCTGGGCGGCGTCCTGTCCGACCCGGCCGAGGCGCGAGCGGCGTACGCCCAGGCGCTCGCCCTCTACGAGGAGCTCGGCGCGGACATCGCGGCCGATGGATGCCGCGAGCGGCTGGCGGCGCTCGACGGTGAGCAGCGCACGGAGCGGTGACGGCCTGCCAGGGGTGCCGCCCGGAACCGACACCGCGCAGCGCGGGCCCTTGAGTTCCCGCAGCGGTTGTCAGCGCCCTCAGTCGTCGAGGGGCTCGGCCTCGTGCGCGGCGGCGATGGAGTCGATGCGGGCGGCGAGATTGAAGTCGGCCGCAGTGAGCCGGTGGCCCGCGTCGCGCGTGGTGATGGCGAACCGCACCGTGTCCCAGCGCAGATCGATGTCCGCGTGATGCCCGATCAGCCGCTCCACGTCCGCGACATGGACGATCAGCGCGACTCCCGCGTGATGGCGGATCGCGAAGGTCCGGGTGATCTCCTCGCCCGTCCGGCGCCAGCCGGGCACATGCCGCAGGGCGGCTTGGATCGCCGCCTCCGACAAGGGCTCGGGCCTACTCCCGGCCATGTCCGCTCCCCTCGTTCACGGGCGCCGGCACCCCGTCGAGGTCCCGGCCGACCGGGGCATCCTGCCATGCCTTCCCAGGATCAGCCAAAGGGAGTACACGGGCGGGTCTGGTGCCGCGTGGTCACGTGAAGTAGCTTGGCCGTCACTCCTCGTGTGCGCGTCCGATCGCGGAGCCCGAGCGCGCAGAGAACAGAAAGGCACCCCATGCAGCACCGGTACCGCATGCGGAAACTCTCCCGTACGTGCGTCCTCGCCTTCGCGGGTCTCCTGGCGACCGTCACCTCGTCCGCATGGCCCGTGTCCGCCGCCCCCGCCCCCGCTGCGGCCCGGGCCGCCGAATGCCGGGGCATCGGCACGGCGTTCACCGACCGGATGCTCCCGGGGCAGTGCCTGCGCAACGGGAGCCACCGGCTGGAGATGCAGTACGACGGCAATCTGGTCCTGTACTCGGGATCCCGGGTGTGCTGGGCGAGCGGTACGGACGGGACGGACGGTGTGTACGCGAAGTTCTCCGGGGACTGGAAGCCCGACTCTCCGTACCTGACCCTGGAGTCACAGTTCGGCGAACTGAGGAAATACCGGGGCAAGTACACCTACCTCCACAAGACCGGCGATGTCAGCCTCAACAACAAGGGTGAAGTGTGGATCGCGTACGGGAAGATGGCCGGATGCTGACATCGGCCGACGGGCACGTACGGGTGCGACGGGGGATCGCCCGGGCGATCGCCGCGGCTGCCGTCGTCGCGGTCACCGTGCTGGGCGGCATGCCCTCCGCGGCGACCGCCGTGACGAGCGCGCCGGTCGCCGCGGCGGACGTGTGCGCCGCCAACGACAACCTCGGGGAGATCGCCACCAACTTCATCTCCCGCTGCCGCAAGGCCTCCATCCGCCAGGTGTTCCCCGGGCAGCACTACGGGGACCCCCTCGGGCGCATCAAGGACTGCGGAGAGAGCTCCTGCAAGACGGCCTGGAAGCTGCTGAACGACAACCGGTTCAAGAAGTAGGCCGAAGATGACCGGGGAGAGGGGCCTTTACGTCGCCGTCCTGCTGTGCGAGGCGTCGACGACGGCCGAAGGCCGGGCTCCGCTCTACCAGGAGAACTTCGTCCTGCTGCGGGCGCGGGACGAGGACGAGGCCCGCGGCAAGGCGCTGGCCCACGGCAGGCGCCTGGAGACGAGTTACGCCAACGGGCTCGGCGACACCGTCTCCTGGAAACTGCTCCACGTGGTGGACGTCGCCGAGGTCGATGAGACCGACCTCGGCGACGGGTCCGAGGTGTACACCCGGCACTTCAGGAACTACGCCGCCTACCGGTCCTTCGAGCCGCTGCTCTCGGGAGAGGACCTCTGACCCGCCGCTGACACCCCGTGCGGACGCGGATCCGTCGCCCTATCCCACCCGGGCGGCCCCTGTCAGTCCGTAACGTTCCGGATTCTCCGGGCGGAGTGCGCGTCACTACCCTCCGAAGCGCCTGTCACACAGCGGTCGGTCCCCACCGCCGCCGCGCTTCCCCCAGGAGGTCCCGTTGACCGCGCACCACCCCACCCGCAGGAGCATCCTCAAGTCCGCCGGCGGTGTCACCGCCGCCATGGCCCTCGGCGCCGGAGGCGTGCTCGCGGCGGCGACGACGGCCGCGGCGGCCGACGACGGCTTCGGGCTGCACATCGTGGACCGCAACGAGAGCGACCCGAGGATGTGGTACTACCGGTTCCAGACCGAGGCGATCGGCTGGAACCCCGCCGTCAACGTGCTGCTGCCCGACGACTACCACCAGAGCGGCCGCACCTACCCGGTCCTCTACCTCTTCCACGGCGGCGGAACGGACCAGGACTTCATCACCTTCGACCGCGAGGGCATCCGCCAGTGGACGGCCGGAAAGCCGATCATCGTCGTCATGCCCGACGGTGGCCACGCCGGCTGGTACTCCAACCCCGTCAGCTCCAACGTCGGCCCCCGCAACTGGGAGCACTTCCACATCGACCAGCTGCTTCCCTGGGTCGAGGCCAACTTCCGTACGTTCGCCGAGTACGAGGGGCGGGCCGTGGCCGGGTTCTCCATGGGCGGCTTCGGCGCGCTGAAGTACGCCGCCAAGTACTACGGCCACTTCGCGTCCGTCAGCGCCCACTCCGGCCCGGCCAGCCTGCGCCGTGACAACGGCCTCGTCGTGCACTGGGCCAACGCCTCCGCCGCGGTCCTCGATCTGGCGGGCGGCACCATCTACGGCGCACCGCTGTGGGACGAGGCCCGGGTGAGCGCCGACAACCCGGTCCAGCGGATCGAGAGCTACCGCAACAAGCGGGTGTTCCTCGTCGCCGGCACCAGCCCCGACCCGGTCAACTGGTTCGACACCGTCAACGAGACCCAGGTGCTCGCCGGGCAGCGGGAGTTCCGGGGCCTGCTCGACCGGGCGGGGATCCGGCACGAGTCCTATGAGGTGCCCGGCGGCCACTTCATCCGCCACGACCTGATGCAGCGCGACATCGACGGCATCATCGACCGCCTGCGCAAGGCGTGACAGGAGGACGTCCCGTGTCGCACACCACGTCGCCGCGGCGCGCGCCGCGCCTCGGCCTCGCGACGGTCGCGGCCCTGCTGCTCGGCCTGCTGGCCTCCGCTCCCGCCGCGGGAGCCGCCGAGCCCGGTGCGCAGCCGACCGCCCGGGCCGCCGGATTCACCGGCGCCTGCCCCACGACCGGTTTCATCTCCCAGTACTACAGCTCCAGCCACAACGGCATCGATGTCGCCAACGAACGCGGCACCCCGATCTACGCCGTCGGCGACGGCGATGTGACGATCTCCGGGTACGAGCCGGGCTACGGCCAGTGGATCCGCGTCCAGCACCCCGACGGCACCATCACCGAGTACGGCCACATGTACCGGCGGGACGTCCAGGTGGGTGACCACGTGGTGGCCGGCCAGCAGATCGCCCTGATGGGCAGCGAGGGCGAGGCCACCGGCCCGCACCTGCATCTGCGGGTCTGGACGGACCCGAGCGCGAGCGTGGGGACCGACCCCATCCCGTATCTGGCGGAACGCGGCATCGACATGCCCTGTACGCCCGGTACCGGCCCGCATCCCAGGCCGCTGGAGTATCCGGCGGAGTCGGGGCGGGTGGTGTCGGCCCGTTCGGCGGACGGCCGTCTGGAGGTCTTCGCGGCCGGAGCCGACGGCGTCCACCACGCCTGGCAGTTGGGCGTCAACAGTGGCTGGTCCGACTGGGAGCCCCTGGGCGGCCCCGGCGGGGCAGAGCTGGCGATCGGGCCCAACGCCGACGGACGCCTGGAGATGTTCGCCATCAACGGCAACGTCTTCCAGCACCGCTACCAGCTCTCGCCGTCCGGCGCCTGGTCGGGGTGGGAGGACTTCGGCGGCGGGGGCAAGGACATCGCCGTCGGCGCCAACGGCGACGGCCGACTGGAGGTCTTCGCCTCCGGCCCGGCCGGGGTCTTCCACCGCTACCAGAACGCACCGAACAGCGGCTGGTCGGGCTGGGAGCCCACGGGCGGCGGCCCCGCCAACAGCCGCATCGAGATGGAGAAATCGCCCGACGGGCGCCTCGAAGCATTCGCGATCAACGGCGATGTGTTCCAGCACCAGTACCAGACTGCTGTCAACGGCGGCTGGTCGGGCTGGGAGGACTTCGGCGGCGGTGGCCGCGATGTGACGGTCGACCACAACCAGGACGGACGCCTGGAGGTCTTCGCCTCCGGGCCGACCGGGGTGTTCCACCGGTACCAGACCAACCCCACCAGCTGGTCGGGTTGGGAACCCACCGGCGGACCCGCCGACTCGCAACTGAGCAGCCAGCGCACGGCGGACGGCCGGGTGGAGGTGTTCGCGATGAACGGCAGCGTCGCCCAGCATCTGTGGCAGACCGGCGTGAACGCCCCGTACGGCCAATGGGACTCCTTCGGGGGCGGCGGTACGGAGGTCACCGCGGTGGCCAACGACGACGGCCGCATCGAGGTCTTCGGCACCAGCCGCGCCGGCGTCCACCACAAGTGGCAGACGGGCTTCGCGACCTGGTCCGAGTGGGCGTGGCTGAACAACACCCCCGGCCCTGCCGTCAATTGAGGAGACCGCACGTGAGAACTGTCCAGCGCGCTCACCGCGCGCCCCGTCGAGCCGTCCTGGCCACCCTGACCTCGTTGCTGCTCGGGGCGGGCGTCCTGGTCGGCGCCTCCCCCGCGCACGCCGCGCCGAGCGATCTGTGCGCCCAGGTCGGCTACAACGCCGGGTTCCGCGGCGAGAGCCTGGTGACGGCGATCGCGGTCGCCCTCGCCGAATCCAGCTGCAACCCGACGGCGACCAACGTCCAGAACAACGAGCCCCCCTCCACCGACCGGGGCCTGTGGCAGATCAACGACCACTGGCACCGGGAGGTGGACGACAACTGCGCGTTCGACCCCCAGTGCAACGCGAACGCGGCCTTCCGTATCTCCTCCGAGGGCACCGACTGGCGGCAGTGGTCCACCTACAACGCGGGCGCCCACCTGCGGCACATGGACGAGGCACGGGCAGCGGTGGACCGGCTGGGCCATCACGAGCCCGGGCCGAGCCCGCTGGTGTACCCGGCGGAGTCGGGGCGGGTGGTGTCGGCCCGTTCGGCGGACGGCCGTCTGGAGGTCTTCGCGGCCGGAGCCGACGGCGTCCACCACGCCTGGCAGCTCGGGGTCAACGGCGGCTGGTCCGACTGGGAGCCCCTGGGCGGACCGGGCGGCGCGGAACTGGCCATCGGCCCGAACGCGGACGGACGTCTGGAGATGTTCGCCATCAACGGCAACGTCTTCCAGCACCGCTACCAGCTCGCACCCTCGGGCGCCTGGTCGGGGTGGGAGGACTTCGGCGGCGGGGGCAAGGACATCGCCGTCGGCGCCAACGGCGACGGCCGACTGGAGGTCTTCGCCTCCGGCCCGGCCGGGGTCTTCCACCGCTACCAGAACGCACCGAACAGCGGCTGGTCGGGCTGGGAGCCCGCGGGTGGCGGCCCCGCCAACAGCCGCATCGAGATGGAGAAGTCCTCCGACGGACGCCTGGAAGTCTTCGCGATCAACGGTGACATCTTCCAGCACCAGTACCAGACGGCCGTCAACGGCGGCTGGTCGAGCTGGGAGGACTTCGGTGGCGGTGGCCGCGATGTGACGGTCGACCACAACCAGGACGGACGCCTGGAGGTCTTCGCCTCCGGACCGGCCGGGGTCTTCCACCGGTACCAGACCAACCCCACCAGCTGGTCGGGATGGGAGCCGACCGGCGGACCCGCCGACTCCCAGATCAGCAGCGAACGCTCGCCCGACGGCCGGGTGGAGGTCTTCGCCATCAACGGAAGCGTTGCCCAGCACCTGTGGCAGACCGGCGTGAACGCCCCGTACGGCCAATGGGACACGTTCGGAGGCGGCGGTACGGAAGTCACCGCGGCCACCAACGCCGACGGCCGCATCGAGGTCTTCGGCACCAGCCGCGCCGGCGTCCACCACAAGTGGCAGACCGGTGTGTCGACCTGGTCCGAATGGGCCTGGCTCAACACCGGTCCCGGTCCCGCCGTCAACTGACCGTCCCAACGGTCCCGTCGGAGAAGAGCCATGCATCCGATCAGCAGGCGGCGCCTGCTGCGTACGGCCGGAGCGGGAGCACTCGTGCTCCCGCTCGCGGCCCGTACCTTCGCCACCGCCTCAGCCGCCCCCGCCGACGTCCCTGCCCACCAGTGGATCGACGCCGGCCCCTTCGCCCCCGTCCACGACCCGTCCACACCCGGCCGACGCCGCTACCTCAACGACCACAGCCTTCTGCGAAGGGACGGCCACTGGCACCTCTTCGCGATCGTCGGCGACAGCGCCGCGCCGGGCGAGGCCCCGGACAGCGGCATCGAGACCGCCTTCGCCCACGCTTCCGCGCCCGAGCTCCACGGCCCGTGGACCAGCCACCCCGACGCCCTGACCGTCGACCCCGCCTACTACGGCGAGCAGCACCTGTGGGCACCGCACGTCATCGAGGCCGCGGGCACCCACTGGATGTTCTACGCCGCGGGCGGCAGCGCCGGAGCCGCCATCAACCTGGCCACCTCCACCGACCTGTTCAGCTGGACCCGCGTGCCGTCAGGGCCGCTGTTCCGGGGCCGGGCGGCCCGCGACCCCATGGTGGTGCGGATCGGCGCCGACTGGGTCATGTACTACACCGAACTCTCCGCCGACGGCCACCACCTCGTGTGCTGGCGCCGCTCCCCCGACCTGCTGCACTGGAGCGCGCCCGGCACCGCGTTCACCGACGACAGCACCGCCGCCCAGGGGGTGTCGGTCACCGAATCGCCGTACGTCGTCGAACGCGACGGCTGGTTCTACCTGTTCATCGGACCGCGCGGCGGCTACGAGGGCACCGATGTGCTGGCCTCCCGCGACCCCTTCCGCTTCACCCTCGACGGATACGCGGGCCACGTCCCCGGCCACGCCGTCGAACCGGTCACCGACGGGCGCGACTGGTACGCCAGTGCCGCGGGGTGGTTCCGCCACGGACTGCGCGTCGCACCGATGACCTGGCAGGACGCGCCTGCGGTGTGGCCGAGTCCGGACAATCCGGTGGCCGCCCTGGACGTCCGCGGCCGTCTGACCGTGTTCGCCCTCGACGCCGCCGACCGTTCGATGCTGCGACGCGTCCAGCTCGACGCGGACAGCGACACCTGGTCGGACTGGGAGCCGTTCGGCGGTCCTGCCGGGGCGGTGCCCACGCTCGGCCGCGCCACCGACGGCCGCCTGGAGGTGTTCTCGCTCGCCCCGGCGGGCGCCCAGCTGCACCACAGGGCGCAGCGCCCGGACGGCGGCTGGGAGGAGTGGGAGGAGTTCGGCGGCCCGGCCGGAGCCGCGCCCGCCGTCGCCCGCGACGCCGAGGGCAGGCTGGAGGTGTTCGCCCTCAGCCCGGGCGGCGCCCTGATCGCCCGCCGCCGCCAGACGTCGCCCGGCGCCCGCACCTGGGAACCGTGGGACGCGGGATTCGGCGGCCCCCTCGGAGCTCCGCCGGTCGTCGGCGTCAACGCCGACGGGCGCCTGGAGGTCTTCGCCCTCACGCGCGGCGGCACGGCCATCCTGCACCGCTGGCAGCAGACACCGGGCGGCGCCTGGTCCCCGTGGGACCGCTTCGGTACGGCGGCCGGCGCGGCCCCGCGGGTGAGCCGCGACGGGAGCGGGCGGCTGACCGTCACCGCGATCGGTCCGTCCGGTGTGGCGGCCTTCCAGCGGCGCCAGTCGGTACCCAGCGGCGGCTGGGACGACTGGCAGGCGCTGTCCGGCTGGTCGGCCGCGGCCCCGGTGCTCGTCCCCGGCGCCGACGGCCGCCTGGAATGCTTCGCCCTCGCTCCCGGCGGCGAGCGGCTCACCCACCGCTGGCAACTCTCCCCCGGCGGCGCCTGGGCCGCCGCCGAGGACATCACCGAGGCCGCACTCGGACTCGCCGCCACCCCGCCGGCGGCGGCGGCCGACGCGACCGGCCGGCTGCACCTGTTCGCCGTCACCGAGGACGGCCGGATACGCACCCGCGTCCAGGACAGACCCAGCGGGGGCTGGCGTCCCTGGACCGCCTTCGGCACCCGCCCCATCGCCCCCTGACCCCGTCCGCGCCGCCCTTCCCCTACCACCCCCCTCATTGTCCCGGCCCGTGACGGACGCGCGCCGAAGTGGCGCAAGCCACGCGGTGAAACGCCGTGGACAGGCGGTAACGTTCGCTGTGTCGGACAACGGGGACGGTCGGCGCGCGGGACGGGGGAGCGGTGAGCGGGATAGTCATCCATCGGCCGGAGCAGGACGGCGACGACGCGGTGACCCTGCGGCTGGGCCCGGGAGAGCGCGTCCGCTTCGGCCGCGGTTCGGCCCGTACACCCGTCGAACTCCGCCTCGACGACGAGTCGGTGTCCCGCCTCGCCGGGGAGATCCGGGCGACGGACGACCACTGGCAGCTGAGCAACCTCAGCGCCACCCACGGCTATCTCGTGGAGAACCCGGAGGGTGCGGGAGAGTACCTGCGCGTGCCGCCGCGCCGCGTCGGCGCGCCCATCCCCTTCGAGTTCGCCCGGGTGGTGCTGCCCTCCCGTCGCGAAACCCCGCTCTCCTTCCAGGTGTTCGCGCCCGACCACGTCTATCTGGACCCGCACGCGCTCGGCGGCGGATCCTGGGAGAGCCGTACCCTCACCGCGTACTCCCTGGACGAGAGCTCCACGTACTTCCTGGTGCTCGTCGCGCTCTGCGAGCCCTGGTTGCGCGACCGGTCACCGGTGGCCGTGCCGACCACCCCGCAGATCGTCGAGCGGCTCGCCGGCCATGGCTCCGGGGCGGGTCTGACGGCCCGCGCGGTCAGTTCGCACATCGACTACCTCGCCGACGAGAAGCTGCGCATCGCCGCGGTCACCGAACCGGACGGTGCCGATCGCGCGGCCCGCCGCAACGGCAAGCGCGAGGCCGTCGTCGCCCTCGCCCTGAAGTTCGGGATCGTGCGGGAGGAGCACCTCGCCCTGTTACCCGCGCGCACCGAGCCGGCCGAGCGCGGACGGTAGGACGCGGTGATGGTGCGGAGCAGGGGGCTTTCGGCGGACAGCGGCGAGCCGGAACTCCTGCCGGCGGGCCACCGCATCGGCTCCTGGATCGTCGGCGAACCCATCGGCGCGGGCGGCTGGGCCACCGTCTACGCCGGGCGTGCCGCGGACGGCACCGACGAGGGCCCCGGGAACGACGTGCGGCCGGACGCGGACGAGCCGGAGGACCGCGAGGTCGCCCTGAAGGTCATGCCGACCGCCGGACTGGCGCCCCGCCAGGCGCGCAGCGTGGCCGAGGCCGCCCGCCGCGAACTCGAACTGGGCCGCGGGGCGGGCCACCCCCGACTCGTCCGGCTCCTCGACTCCCTGGTCCTCAGCGCGCCGGACCGGCCGTCCCTGGACGGGGCGATCGTCCTCGTCATGGAACGGGCCCGGTGCAGCCTGCGCGAACTGCTCGCGGCCCCGGTCACCGAGGCCGAGGGCGCCCGGCTCGTCACGGGCATCTGCGAGGGTCTTCAGCACATGCACCGCAGCGGCTGGGTGCACGCCGATCTCAAGCCCGAGAACATCCTCATCGGCCGGGACGGCGAAGTGCGCCTGTCCGACTTCGGCTTCGCCATCGAGCTCACCGGCACCCACGGCTGGACGGCCCCGATGGGCACCCTGGACTACCTTCCGCCCGAGCGGTGGCACGAGCCGCTCGCGGAGCGCGGCATCCAGATGCGTCCCAGCGCCGACATCTGGGCGCTCGGCATCGTCGTCCACGAGGTGTTCGCCCAGGGTTCCTATCCCTTCCCCGGCGCCACACCGACGGCGCGCGGCGCGGCCGTTCAGGAGTACGCCGAGGGCCGCGCGGCGTTACGGATGGACGGTGCCCTGCCCGGCTTCTGGCGGGACCTCGCCGCCGACTGCCTCGCCCCCACCCACGCGGAGCGCGCCCCGCACACCGCCGAAAGCCTCCTCGAACGCATCCGGGCGCATACCGCCGACGGCGGCACCGGGCCCTCCCGCACCGCACTCCCCCGCCGGTCCAGCGCCAGGCGCCGTCTGCGCCGAACCGTCCTGCTCGCCGTCGCCGGATGCGCGGCGGCGGGCGCCGCGCTCTGGGCGTACGCGGCGGGCGGCAACGGATCCGGCCAAGGGACCGCCCACGTACGGGTGTTCAACGCCGAGCGGGGCTGCCAGGAGCGTTCGGACCGCGAACGCCAGTGCAGCCTGGGCCTGGCGATCGACCCGCTGCGGCCCTACACCGCCGGCAACGTCGTGCCCACCCGGGTGTGGCACGGTGATGTCCTCGCCGCGGAATGCCAGTTGCCGCGGGGCCTGCCCGTCATCGACGAGGAGGACCTGAGCTCCACCCTCTGGTTCCGCGTCCGCCTGCCGAGCACCGGGACCGCAGCGGCGCGGCCCGTCACCGCGTGGCTGCCCGCCGTCCGTACGAAGGACCGCCCCTCTCTCCCCCACTGCCCCGCGCCCACACGGTGAGGACCATGGCGGCAAAGAGGCGGACACCACGGGGCGTAGCATCGTGCGAGGTTGTGTCCGTTAGAGAAAGCGATTGCCCCCGATGGCCGACGACGCCTACCTCTTCCTCCTTCCCGAGCGGCACCCCCGGCTGGGGGCCGCCCTGGCCTCCGTCGGAGAGCTCGAATGCTCACAGACGCCGGCCGTCCACGGCTGGCTCCAGGCGCACGGGGTCTCCGCCTCGTCCGAACACGTCCGGATCCTGCCCGCCGGGGCTGAGGGGTTCATCCCGGAGGAAGCCGAACGCCTGCCGGTGCCACTGAGCGAGGAGGAGACCGTACGGGTGCAGCAGGAGTGCGCGCCCCAGTCCGTCACGGAGCTGGAGAGCGAACTGCTGGAGTTCCGTGAGACGACCGAGGACTGGGAGGCACTCGTCCACCGGGCCCTGACCGCGGGCGTGCCGGCCGCGCGCGTCGCTCAGCTCACCGGGCTCGATCCACGGGACATCGCGCATCTGACCGTGTGACGTCTCGAGAAAGCGCTTCGCCCCGGTAGGCGCTGCACGCCCGCCGGGGCGCCGTGCCGACGTGCGACGGCCCGGCCCCGCCCTTCGACACCGTGCCGCGTTTGCCCCGTATGCCTGCCGGGTACAGCGATGCATCACGTGAGAAGTGAGGCCGAAGCACGACCACGAGGAGATCCGGATGTCCGCCCCCACCCCGACCGCTTCCAAGACCGCCCTGGTGACCGGATCCGACTCCGGGATCGGCCGCGCCACGGCCGTCCGCCTGGCCGAGGCGGGTCTGGATGTCGCCATCACCTGGCACAGTGACGAGAAGGGCGCCCAGGAGACCGCCGAGGAGGTCCGTGCCACGGGCCGCCGGGCGGTGGTGGGCCGCATGGACCTCACCCGGCTGCCGGACGCCCTCGACACGATGGACGACCTGTGTTCCCAACTCGGCCGTCTGGACGTCCTCGTGAACAACGCCGGTACGGGCACCGCCACGCCGTTCCTCGACCTCAGCGAGCACGATCTGCGCCGGGTCCTGGACGTGGACCTGGTGGGTCCGTTCCTGTGCGGGCAGAAGGCGGCCCGCAGGATGATCGAGCAGGGTGACGGAGGCCGGATCATCAACGTGACCTCGGTGCACGAACACCAGCCCCGGGTGGGAGCGGCCCCCTACTGCGCGGCCAAGGGCGGCCTGGGACTGCTCACCCAGACCATGGCCCTGGAACTCGCCGAGCACGGCATCACGGTGAACGCGGTCGCCCCGGGCGAGATCGCCACCCCGATGACCGGCCAGGAGGACGCGGACGTCCACTCCACGCACCGTCCCGGCGTTCCGCTCGGCCGCCCCGGGGACGCCCGGGAGGTCGCCGCCGTCATCGCCTTCCTCGCGGGGCCCGACGCCTCCTACGTCACCGGCGCGTCCTACAGCGTGGACGGCGGCATGCTCCGGATGGGCCCGATGGCCGGATCCCACCTCACCAGCGACGACTGGCGCCGCCCCTGAGAGCCGGGGCGGCACGACCCCGCGCGCGCCGGACGCACGGAGCGCACGGCACCGCCCGCACGCCTCCCGATACGAAGCCAGCCCCTCCCGCACCTCCACGCACCCCCGCAAGCCCTTTCCGCCATCCGCGCGCGGGCCGCGCGCCGAGGGACGCCGTAGCCGTCCGGCGCCAACCGCCCTCGTACGCTTGTCCCGTGCCACCCTCCTCCCCGCTGCGGCGCGTCGCCGTCCTCGTGCTCGAAGGCGCCAAGCCGCTCGATGTCGGCATTCCCGCGCAGGTGTTCACGACCCGCGCCAGCATGCCGTACGAAGTACGGGTGTGCGGGGCGGCCCCCGGGCTCGTGACCGGGGGCGACGGACTGTCCTACTCCGTCGCCCACGGCCTCTCCGCGCTCGCCTGGGCCGATCTCGTCTTCGTCCCCGGCTACCGGTTCCCGGGCCGTGAGGATCCGCCCCGGGACGTCCTGGACGCGCTGGTCGCCGCCCACGCCCGGGGCGCCCGGCTCGCCGCGATCTCCACGGGCGCCTTCGCGCTCGCCGCCACGGGGCTCCTCGACGGCAGGCGCGCCACCACGCACTGGCATTACACCCGGGCGCTGGCCGAGAAGCACCCCCGGGTACGGGTGGACGAGAACGTCCTGTTCGTGGACGAGGGCAGGGTGCTCACCTCGGCGGGTGCCGCCTCGGGCATCGACCTGTGCCTGCACATCCTGCGCGGGGACCTCGGTGTGGCCGCGTCCAACCACGCGGCCCGGCGCCTGGTCGCGGCACCGTACCGCAGTGGCGGGCAGGCGCAGTACGTGCCGCGCAGTGTGCCCGAGCCGCTGGGCGAGCGGTTCGCCGCCACCCGGGAGTGGGCGCTGCACCGCCTGGACGAGCCCCTCACCCTGGAGGCGCTGGCCCGGCACGCGGCGGTGTCGGCGCGGACGTTCTCACGGCGGTTCGCCGAGGACACCGGGTACACCCCGATGCAGTGGGTCATGCGCGCCCGCATCGACCGGGCACGTGAGCTGCTGGAGCGTTCGGAGCGCGGCGTCGAGCAGATCGCGACGGACGTGGGACTGGGGACGGGCGCGAATCTGCGGCTGCACTTCCAGCGCGTGCTCGGGACCACGCCCACCGAGTACCGGCGGACCTTCACGCGTGGGCAGTAAGGGGCCCGGCACCAGTGGAGTCCGCGCTTCCGGGACCACTGACGCCCCATTGGCGAGATCCTTGCGAACCGTGGCGCTCACGCCACTGCCATCGTCGTTCCTGCCGCGCGAGGCTGGTGGCGAACCGAAGGGACGGACATCACTCATGACTCGCATCGCCATCAACGGATTCGGCCGTATCGGACGCAACGTGCTGCGCGCGCTGCTCGAACGCGACAGTGATCTGGAGGTCGTCGCCGTCAACGACCTCACCGAGCCCGCCGCCCTCGCGCGCCTGCTCGCCTTCGACTCCACCTCCGGCCGGCTCGGCCGCCCGGTGACCGTGGACGGGGACACGCTCGTCGTCGACGGCCACCGCATCAAGGTGCTGGCCGAGCGCGAGCCCGCGTCCCTGCCGTGGGCCGAGCTGAACGTGGACCTCGTACTGGAGGCGACGGGCCGTTTCACCTCGGCCAAGGCCGCCCGCGCCCACCTGGACGCGGGCGCGCGGAAGGTCCTGGTCAGCGCGCCGTCCGAGGGGGCGGACGTCACCCTGGCGTTCGGGGTCAACACCGACGCGTACGACCCCGGGACGCACACGATCGTCTCGAACGCCTCCTGCACCACGAACGCCCTCGCCCCGCTGGCCTCGGTGCTCGACGAACTCGCGGGCATCGAGCACGGGTTCATGACGACCGTGCACGCGTACACCCAGGAGCAGAACCTCCAGGACGGCCCGCACCGCGACCCCCGCCGCGCCCGCGCCGCCGGGGTCAACATCGTGCCGACCACCACGGGTGCGGCCAAGGCGATCGGCCATGTCCTGCCCAACCTCGACGGCAAGCTGTCGGGCGACTCGATCCGGGTGCCGGTGCCGGTGGGCTCTATCGTCGAGCTGAACACGACCGTCGCCCGTGATGTGACGCGCGAGGACGTGCTGGCCGCCTACCGCGCGGCGGCCGAGGGGCCGCTCGCGGGCGTGCTGGAGTACTCGCAGGACCCGCTGGTGTCCTCGGACATCACCGGCAACCCGGCCTCCTCGATCTTCGACTCCGCCCTGACGCGGGTGGACGGCCGCCACATCAAGGTGGTCGCCTGGTACGACAACGAGTGGGGCTTCTCCAACCGGGTCATCGACACGCTGGAGCTGCTCGCCAGGCCGTGACGTACGGCGGTTGACGGTCCGGACCGGTGGCGGGCGCCCCGGCCCGGACCGTCAACCGTGCCGTCGCCGTCACTGTCGCCGTCGCCGTCACTGTCGCCGTCAGGAGACCGGGCGGAGAGGACCGAGGCGGACGGGACCCACTCCCGGTGACACGGGCCGGTTCAGCCGTCCATGGCCTTGCGCACGGCGTCCCTGGTGCGGTCCACCAAGGCCGCGACGGGCCCCAGGGCCAGGTTGGCCGCGCGTGACTCCACCCCCGGGTGAGGGCGGGTGGGCGCCACGGCCTCGGCGGCCTTGACGGCTTTGGCCATCGCCACCAGCTGGGTGACGTCGGTGCTGCGGCGGAGGTGGGTGAACTCGTAGCGCTCCTCCGCGCGTGCGTGTTTCTGGACGTCCTGGCGCAGCTTCAGTAGTTGCGGCAGGAACTTCGGGTCGTCGGTGTCGTAGTCGTCCAGTTCCGAGAGCGTCTCCTTGGCCGCCCTCTCCTCGGCGAGCCGGTCTTCCATGATCTGCCTGCCGCCGACGATTCCCCCAAGGAGGAAGGGGTGCACGACCTCCTCCTCGGCCGTCTCGTGCACCGCGAGCAGCCGCACCAGGCGGCGGAACGCCTCGCGCCGCTCCTCTCCGGTACCGGCCTCGACCTCGTCGAACAGATTGCGAATGTCACCGTGCTGACGCATCAGCAATGACACCACGTCGGTGTCGGAAGCCCGGTCGTCTCCGGCGTGCGGGGTGGTGAGCTCACTCATCCGCCGTGCCTCACTTCTCGCGCTGGGAGGGATCGGGGTGCTCGCCCTCGGTCTGGAGGCGGTACTCACGGCCGAACATCGCCTCGTGTTCCACCATGACGCGATCGCTCGGGGGCGCCTCACCGCCGTGGATCCGCTCCTGCATCCGCTCGAACCGCTCGTGTGCCTCGCGGACATATCCCGCGCCCAGCGTCGTCAGATCCATCTGGGTGTCCAGCAGCTCGCGCAGATAGCCCTTGTTGGGCTCGAAGGTCAGCACGTTCGGCAGCTCGGGCGCCAGCACCGACTCCGGGTCACGGCCGTCGTGACGGCGCATCAGGTCGCAGGCGATGTGCAGATGCTCCAGCTCCATGTTCAGATGCAGCTCCCAGACCGCCTTGACCCGGGGGTCGCTCTCCTGCTCCATGAACGAGTAGTAGAGGTAGCACTCGTTGTACTCGTGGTTGACCAACTGCTCCCACCACGTCTCCCCCGGATCGACCAGCGACTCGTAGTGGGTGACGTGCTCCTCCTCGATCAGCCCGATCTCCTGGTAGAGCCGGCGCGCGATCGGCTCCATGTAGGTGGGGCCGGTGTTCATGTAGAAGTTCATCGTCTGCTGCTCCGCCGACATGACCGTCAACGCGTGCAGCTTCGACAGCGGATTCGTCTCGTCCTTGGCGTAGGGGTCGCGGACGTTGTCGACGGGGTCGCGGTGGTGGAAGCGGGTGGGCCGGCCGGGCATGACCTCGGTCAGCCCGTCCACGATCGACTCCGCCTTGCGGTGCTCGATCATCTCGTACAGGTTCGCGTACCGGTACAGATGGTCGAAGTCCTCCAGCACACCGAACTGGTACGCCTGGCGCAGATACGGATCCGGCTCCATCCGCGCGATCCACGCCGTCAGATCCACCGCCACCTGCTCGTACGCGATGGTCGTCTCCAGCACCGACGACACCCCCGGCAGCAGCCAGTTCACGACCTTCTGCTGCTGCGCCTCGATGTAGCGGGTCCGGGCCAGCTGCCGCTTCACCTCGGGATCCTTGGTGTGGCGCGCCAGTTGGTGGCTGAACATGATCGCTTCGACCTCGATGCCGTTCATGGTGATGATGCGGCAGCGGGTGTACGGGTGGCAGTGGTCGGGGTCGATGGGCTTGACGTCGAGCTCACGCCAGTTGCGCAACTGGCGGTCCAGCGGGATGCCGCGCTGTTCGAGCGGGTTGAAGGTCACTCCGGTCCTCCTCATCGGGGGTGAGTGGGCGAAGTACCCCCGCGGTCACGCTCCATGTCCGTCCTGGACGTGTCCGGGCGCGCACTCACGTCAACGGCGCGTTTTCACCCCTCACTTGCCGTGGTCCGGGCCGGACGCGGGCCGGACGGCGTCGTCCTCGTCGATGATGTCCCGCCCGCTGTGGCGCGCCGGGTCCAGGGCGGTGATCTCCGGGTGGTGGAGGTCGAAGGCCGGGGACTCGGAGCGGACCCTGGGCAGGGTGGAGAAGTTGTGCCGTGGCGGCGGGCAGGAGGTGGCCCACTCCAGGGAACGGCCGAATCCCCATGGGTCGTCGACCGTGACGCGGGGCGCGTACTTCGCCGTCTTCCACACGTTGTAGAAGAACGGCAGCGTGGAGGCGCCGAGCAGGAAGGCGCCGATGGACGAAAGGGTGTTCAGGGCCGTGAACCCGTCGGCGGCCAGATAGTCGGCATACCGTCGCGGCATTCCTTCGGCGCCCAGCCAGTGCTGGACGAGGAACGTGGTGTGGAATCCGACGAAAAGCGTCCAGAAATGAATCTTCCCCAGGCGTTCGTCGAGCATGGTGCCGGTGAACTTCGGCCACCAGAAGTAGAAACCGGCGAATGTGGCGAAGACGACCGTCCCGAAGACCACGTAGTGGAAATGGGCCACCACGAAGTACGAGTCGGTGACGTGGAAGTCCATGGGCGGGGAGGCCAGGATGATGCCGGTGAGACCGCCGAAGAGGAAGGTGACGAGGAATCCGATCGACCACAGCATGGGTGTCTCGAACGACAGCGATCCGTTCCACATCGTGCCGATCCAGTTGAAGAACTTCACCCCCGTGGGCACGGCGATCAGGAATGTCATGAAGGAGAAGAACGGCAGAAGGACGGCCTGGGTGGCGAACATGTGGTGGGCCCACACGGTCACGGAGAGACCGGCGATCGAGACGGTGGCACCGACCAGCCCGATGTATCCGAAGATGGGTTTGCGGGAGAACACCGGGATGATTTCGGTGATGATGCCGAAGAACGGCAGCGCGATGATGTAGACCTCCGGGTGCCCGAAGAACCAGAACAGGTGCTGCCACAGGACGGCGCCGCCGTTCTCCGCGTTGAACACCTGGGCCCCGAAACGCCGGTCGGCCTCCAGCACCAGGAGCGCCGCCGCGAGCACGGGGAAGGCGAACAGCACCAGCACCGAGGTGAGCAGGACGTTCCAGGTGAAGATGGGCATCCGAAACATGGTCATACCGGGCATGCGCATACAGATGATGGTGGTCACGAAGTTGACCGAACCGAGGATCGTCCCGAACCCGGACAGCGCGAGACCCATGATCCACAGATCGCCGCCCACGAACGGCGTACGCTCACCGCCGCTGAGGGGCGTATAGGCGGTCCAGCCGAAGTCGGCGGCTCCCTCCGACGTGAGCAGACTGCCCACCACGATCAGCCCGCCGAACAGGAACAGCCAGAAAGCAAGCATGTTCAGCCGGGGAAACGCCACATCGGGTGCGCCGATCTGCAAAGGCATGATCGCGTTGGCGAAGCCCGCGAAGGTCGGGGTCGCGAAGAAGAGCAGCATGATCGTGCCGTGCAGGGTGAACACCTGGTTGTACTGCTCGCTGGAAACGATCTGCAGGCCGGGGCGGGCCAGCTCGGCGCGCAGCACCAGCGCCATGACTCCGCCGATGAGGAAGAACCCGAACGACGCGATCAGATACAGATGACCGATCTTCTTGTGGTCGGTGGTGGTCAGCCACGAAACCAGCACCTGGCCGCGCGTACGGCCCCTTACCGGGATCGGCGCGACGGGCTCGGTTGTAGTCCCCATTGACGCTTCCTTTGGTCGGATCTGCCGCCTGGGTGCCTGGGCGGAGGCGTCAGTACCCACCACAGCGGGTCCTACGCGCGGCCTACAGATGTACTACGGAAACTGACGCGAAACGAAGGCTTCGCGCCGCGGATAACTCAGTTGGCTCTCACCCCGCGTCAAACGATGTGACGCCACGGAGAAGGCGCGTGCGGGGAACCGGACCGGGTACACGAGGTCTGCGCGTGTCACAGGGCCGCGCAGACGATCGACTGGCCCACCGGGCAGAACGAGGCGGGGTTCGATGGGAAAACTCCAGGACCTGCGGTCCCATGGCGGGCATCTGGGTGCTCTGGCCGCGTGGGGCGGATACACGGCCGGCTGGGCCGTGCTGCTGCGGCGCCGGGGGCGACCGCTGCCGGCCGCCCCCGAACCCTGGGACGTCCTGCTCACCGCGGCGGCGACGTTCCGCCTCAGTCGTCTGATCGGCAAGGCGACGGTCACCCGGCCGCTGCGCGCCCCGTTCACCGAAGTGGACGGCGCCGGCGCGCCCAGCGAGCTCAACGAGACCCCGAGCGACGAACCCGGCAGGCAGACCATCGGCGAGCTGATCAGCTGCCCGTTCTGCCTGAGCGTGTGGATCGTGACCACCCTCACCGGTGCCAAGGGGGTGTGGCCCCGGGCCACGCGGACGGTGACCGGGGGCCTGACCGCTCTGGCCGTGGCGGACGCCTTGCAGTTCGCGCACGCGGCCCTGGTCCAGCAGACGGAGGAGTGAGGACGGGGTCCAGCAGACGGAAGGGCGGCAACGGAAGGGTGACCGTTACCGGGCTGCCGTCCGTCTACTGCGCCTGGTTCGCGATGTCCCGGTCGAGGGGACCCCATCGGCCGGGCAGGCTCCTGATGATGTCCACCGCTTCGACGATCACGTCGTCGGTGATCCAGGCGAGCGGTTCCACGTCGATGACCAGGGGCTCGTTGTCCGGGCCCCGGCCCACCTCCCTGCCGCGCAGGATCCAGGGCCGGGTGGCCGGGTCCTTCACGGCGGGCAGGTGGCAGTAGTCGTACAGACGCCGGGCGACCCACACGCGAGCGGGACGGTCGCCCCACCACTCCTCGACACCCAGCGCGCTGGCGGACAGACCCGGCAGCTGGATGCCGGTCAGGTCATCCGTGCTGGAGACGCTGGTGAGGTCCCACTGGGGCCCGCACGACCAGCGCACATAGAGGTCCCGGCGACCGGCCACCAGCGAGGTGACGGCATCCAGGCCGGTGAGGGTCGGCAGCGGGACGACGTCCATGACGAGCGAGCGGGGACGGTTCAGCCGACGAGCGCGAAGTCGCCCTCGGCGCGGGCGCTGCTCAGCCGGCGGTGGGCCGCGGCCAGGGCGGCCTCGATGTCGCGGGTGCCCGTGGACACGCACAGGGTGTAGGTGACGTCCTCGATGCGCCGCCCCACCTCGGCCGAGCCCTCCTGCGCGTACAGCGTCCGCAGCGTCTCGTACCGCTCGACCAGGTCCTTCAGTACCGCGGGGTGCGCCATCAGCATGGGGCTTCTCCTTACCTGAGCCACGGAACGTGTACGGAGGTATGTTCGATGTCACGCATGTGCCCCGGAACGCACGGGGTAATCGTGCGGCAGCCGACACCCGTTTGCACCAACTGCTCGACCTCCTCCACACAGTGCATCCAAGCCCGGATCACGGCAACCGGACCTGGTGACCGGGCCTCGGCTCCCCTTCTCCCGCCCGGTCGGACCCCGTCGGACCGCTGATCACACCACCTCCCCGGGTGCTTCACTGGCCGGAGATCCCCTCGTGAAAGGACTCCCTCATGGCCGTCCGTCACCGGTTGGTCCGACGTCCCCCGCAGGCGGTGTGGGCCGTGCTGTGCGATCCGAGGCGCTATGGCGAGTGGGTGGTGGGGCCCTCCCACTCCACACCGCTCGACCACACGTGGCCCGAGGTGGGGTCGCGGCTGGGCTTCACCCTGAAGCTGGGTCCGTGGTCCCTGAAGGGCGTCACGGTCGTCCGCCACCAGGAACCGGTGAAAGAGCTGGAGATGGAGGCGGTGGTCAAGAACCTGGGCACGGCGAGGATCCTGCTCCAGCTGCGGCCCTGGGGCGAGGAGACGCTGCTCGTCTGCGACGAACACCCCCTGCACGGCCTCGGCGGCACCTTCCACAACCCCGCGGTCGAGGCAGTGCTCCAGCTCCGGCACCGGGGCATGCTGGGCCGCCTGGCCACGCTCGTGGAGAAGAACCACGCCGAAGCACGCCATGCCTGACGCCGTGGTGATCGGCGCCGGCCCCAACGGGCTGGTGGCGGCCAACCTGCTGGTCGACGCCGGGTGGAGCGTGGAGGTCCTGGAGACGCAGAGCGAGCCGGGCGGCGCGGTCCGCAGCGACCGGGGCGTCCATCCCGACTACGTCTCGGACCTCTTCAGCGCCTTCTACCCCCTGGCCGCCGCCTCTCCGGTACTCGCCCGGCTCGATCTCGCCGCCGAGGGCCTGCGCTGGAGCCACGCCCCGCGCGTGCTGGCCCACCCTCTGAGCGACGGCCGGTGTGCCGTGCTGGAGCGCCGCGCGCAGGACACCTGCGCCGGCCTGGCGGAGTTCGCCGCGGGGGACGCGGACGCCTGGCGGGACATGTACACGATGTGGCGCCGGGTGGGGCCGGATCTCGTACGGACCCTGTTCACGCCCTTCCCGCCGGTCCGCTCCGGGCTGCGGCTGGCCGCGCGGCTGCGGGGGCCCAGTGGCTTGCGGCTCGCCCGTAACCTCGCTCTTCCCGTACGCCGGCTGGGAGAGGAGCAGTTCCAGGGCGAGGGGGGCCGGCTGCTGCTGGCCGGGAACGCCCTGCACGCGGACCTGGGGCCGGAGGCCGCGGGAAGCGGCGGGTTCGGCTGGCTGATGTCGATGCTGGCGCAGAGCCACGGTTTTCCCGTGCCCGTCGGAGGGGCCGGGGCGCTCACCGGCGCGCTCGTCCGCCGTCTGCGGCGCCACGGCGGTGTGCTGCGCTGCGGGGAGCGCGTTGCGACGGTCGTCGTGCGCGGCGGAACGGCGGTGGGCGTCAGGACCGTCGCCGGGGAGAAGATCGGCGCGCGCCGGGCGGTGCTGGCCGATGTCTCGGCACCGGCCCTGTACCGGGATCTGGTGGGTGAGGAGCACCTGCCGTCCCGGCTGCTGCGGGACCTGGAGCGCTTCCAGTGGGACTTCGCGACCTTCAAGGTCGACTGGGCGCTGTCCGGGCCCGTGCCCTGGACGGCGCCGCAGGCGGCCGGGGCCGGGACGGTCCACCTCAGCGACGGCGTGGACGCCCTGACCCGGTACGCCTGCCAGCTCGCGGTCGGACAGGTGCCGGACGAACCCTTCGCCCTCTTCGGCCAGATGACCACGGCGGACCCCAGCCGCTCCCCCGCGGGCACGGAGTCGGCATGGGCCTATACGCACCTCCCGCAGCGCATCACCGGCGACGCCGGGCCGGACGGCATCACCGGCCGCTGGGACGCCCACGAGCAGGAGGCCATGGCCGACCGGGTCGAGGCCCAGGTGGAGCGCTTCGCCCCCGGCTTCCGCGCCCTCGTCCGCGCCCGCCGGATCCTGGCCCCCACCACGCTCCAGGCCATGAACGAGAACCTGCACAACGGGGCCATCAACAACGGCACCACCGCCCTGCACCAGCAGGCGATCTTCCGGCCCGTACCCGGAACCGGCCGCCCGGAGACCCCCGTCAAGCGGCTGTATCTCGCCTCCGCGGCCGCCCATCCCGGCGGCGGGGTGCACGGAGCGCCGGGCGCCAACGCGGCGCGGGCAGCGCTGCGGCCCGAGGCCCTGCGCACCCTGCTCCACCGCGCGCAGCTTCTGTGAACCGCCGGCCGCGCGGCGCGGTGGCGGAGTGTGCTCTCTCCCCCGCCCCTGGACAGCTCTTCCGATTCTTCGACTATTCTCAGTACTCAACTAGTCGGGTGCTGGGGAGGGATCGTGCCGGACGTCCAAGCCGCGTGGCTGCGCGCGTCGTTGCCGTTGTGCCTGCTCGGCGTGCTGGCCACCGAGGGCGAGAGCTACGGCTACGCCCTGATCCAGCGCCTCGGTGAGGCCGGGCTCGGGGGCCTCAAGGCGGCCACCCTCTACCCGGCTCTGGGCAGGCTGGAGGAAGAGGGTGCGGTCGAGGTGCGGTGGAGCGCGGGCGACGGCGGACCGGGGCGGAAGTACTACCACCTCACCGCCGCCGGACACACCCGGCTCGCCCAGGAGTACCGGTCCTGGCGCGCCCTGGACGACGTGGTGAGCGCGCTGGCCGGGGACCGCTCCCCCGCACCGAGGACACCCGCGGACCAGAAGGGTGAGGGCCGATGAGGCGCGGTACCGGGCAGCGGCCGGTGTGGACGCACCAGGACGACGAACGGTGGGCGGCGGAGTTTCAACTGGCGCTGGTCCGCCGCCACAACCCGCCGCGCACACTGGCGGACGAGGTACTCGCCGAGGTGCGGGAGATCGCGGCGGAGGCGGGCGTGCCCGTACGGGAGGCGGTCGGCGAACCGGACGCCTACGCCGACGCGGTCGCGGCGGAGCGCATCAGCGAGAAGCTGCGCAGCGCCGACGGGCTGGACGGGATGGCGGCCGGCGGCCGGTTCACGGCCGGGTTGATCATGGCGGGTTTCCACGCCGCGCTGTTCGGCATCGTGCTCTGGGTGGGCGACGGGTTCTGGCTCACGGCGGGGTGGCCCGAACTGACGGGCGGGGCGCTGCTGGTGGTGCTGTCCGTGACGGTGTCCGGGGTGCTGCCCGAACTGCGGGCGGCCGCGCGGCCGCGGGCCTGGCGCATCGCGCTGACAGCCGTGTTCCTGCTCGTCGTGACGGCCGCCGTCCTGTTCACCTCCGTCCCCTCCGAGCCGCTGGCCGAGGTGCCCGCGCCCGCGTTGTTCGGCGTCGGGACGCTACTGGTGGTCGCGGGCTTCCGGCTCTCCGAGGAGCGGGCCGGGCGCTGGTTCCTCGGGCGGCGTGCGGCGCGGGAGCCGGTCGGTGACGACGCCTGGCTGGCGCGCCTCGAAACGCTGTTGCGAGGGCGGCACGGCTTCCCGCGCGCCGCCGCGGCCCGCTGCCGGGAGGAGGCCCGGGACCATCTGCGGGCGTCCGGCGGTGGCGCGGCCGACGAGTTCGGTCCGGTCGAGGTGTACGCGCTGCGGCTGGCGGACACCCCGGGGCGCACGGGCCGCGCGGCGCGCACCCGGCTGGTCCCGACCGTGGCCGTGTGCGCGATCGGAGTCGGGTGGGTGTACGACCTGCTCGCCCACCCGGAGCCCGGCTCGGTGTGGTTCTGGCTGAAGGCAGGGGTGGTGCTGCCGGTCATCTGGACGGGCGTCTCCTCGCTGCGCCAGGTCCGTACGGCGCTGCGCCACCGGTCGGGATAGGGGCGGGCGACGGCTGACGACAGACGCGGCCGGGCAACCGCCCACGGGGGTCACCCACAGCTACCATCGTCCACGCCAGGTAGCCGCCTGTCACCCCCGCGCCCGCTCCCCGGACAGGACCCGCATGAGACCGCACACCCCCCGCCGCGCCGCGGCCCGCATGCTCGCCGGGCTCGCCCTCTGCGGATCGTTCCTGCTCGGCGCCGTGCCGAATGCCGCGTACGGGGCGGTGGACACCCCTCCCGGGACGGCATCCCGGGAGCCACAGACCACGTACACCGAACAGGTGCGCAGGCGAGCCGACTTCCTTCAGGCGAGGAACTACCGCGAGTTCCCCGCCTACGCACGACGGCACGAGAAGCCCTTCGACTGGAGCACCGACGGTTGTTCGCCCCCCACTCCCCGCCTGTGGGCGCAGTTCTTCCACCGCGCCTGCGTCATCCACGACTTCGGCTACCACAACTACGGCGGGCAGCGGCTGCGACTGGATCCCACCGAAGCCCGGCGCAGGCACGTCGACGACCGGTTCCTGGAGGAAATGCTCCGGATCTGCGCCGACCACCCGGACGCCCTCGCGAACTGCGCCGGCACCGCGCGGCTGATGCACCGGGCCGTACGGCGCTTCGGAGGCCCCGCCTACTACGGGGCGTAGGCGCTACCCGGGACTGCCGGGGGGCGCCCCGGGCAGCCGGCCTGCGGGCAGGGCATCCCGTCACCCGGTCCAGGACGGGACCTCGCCGGTCCGGGGCGGGACTTCGGACAGGACCTGACGGGCGGCGGCGTCCCAGGTGACCGCGGCGGCGAGACGGCCGCGTACGAAGTGCATCCGCTCGAACGCCTCGTCCCGGCCGGTCAGGCACTTCTCGATCCGCGCTGCCCACTCCCGGCTGTCGTCCTCGAAGTCGCCCGTGACGGGAACGATCAGGTGGTCGGCGTCGGCGCGCAGTTGCTCGCGCAGGAGCTGCGCGAGTCCGCTCTGGTCGCTCACGAGCACCGGTACGCCCCGCAGGATGGCCTCCTGCCCGACCAGGCCGAAGCCCTCGGAGCGGGACGGCATCACCACCAGTCCGGCGCGCAGCATGTCGGACTCCAGCTTGCGCGGGTCGGCGGAGTAGGGCCGTACGACAACGCGCAGGCCGGGACAGCCCGACCAGTCGCGGATGAGCTGCTGCTGTTCGTCGGCCTTCTCCGGTGGAGCACCGCGCACGAACAGCTCGACGGGCTCCCCCGCTGTTCTGGCCCGCAGTTCGTGCACCATGCCGCAGGCCCGGGCGGCGAGGTCGACGCCCTTGAGCCGGACGTCCTCGGTGCGGCCGACGAACAGCACCTTGTGCAGCCCGGCCGGCGGGGGCCTGCGGCGGGCGAAAGCGGTCGAAGGGCCCGCCGCGCCGGGCTGTCCGGTGGACAGGGGCGAATCGAAGCCCGGGTCCAGGCGCAGCGGTTCGGGCACTCCCGCGTCCCAGAGCTCGTTGCTGAAGCGGCGTTGCAGAGCGGGGCCGACCGTGACGACCCGGTGGGCCGTCGCCCCCAGCTCCCGCTCGATGTCGGTGCGCTCCTCCGCCTGCCGGGCGCGGTCGACGCCCTCACCCAGCTTGTGCCATTCGATCTCGTCCGGGGCCATGTGGACGAAGTGCAGCCGACGGGCGCGCGGGAAGAAGTCCTCCGTGAGGTGGGCGGCGGCCGGTCCGGTGATACGGGCGTGTCCGATGACCAGATCGGGCTGGACGCCGTGCGGGAGCGTGGGCCGACGGGTGAGCCGGCCGTAGTCCGGGGCCCCCGGCGCTCCCGGGTGGGTGAGCAGGGTGACGCCCTTCTCCTTGGCGTCGGTCACCTCCGAGGCGTCCGCGTCCAGCACGATGCAGAAGACCTGGGCGCCGGCCGTCGCCATCGCCACGCACAGGTGCCGGTTGAAGGTGCTCAGCCCCCCGCGGCCCGAGGACCATTCGGTGGCGACGACCAGGACGCGGGGCCGCTCCGAGAGCACCTGGGCGGCGGCCAGTTCGGCGGCGGCCACCGAGCCGAAGTCGTCCTCGAGGTCGTGGACGTCGCGGTAAGAGACGTCGCTGTCGAAGCCCTCGTCCTCGGTCCCGTAGACGTCGGTCCCGTAGGCGTCGGTGCCCACGTCCTCGTCCGTGCTCATGTCCTCGTCGGCGGCGTCCTCGACACCCAGGTCCTCGTCCGCGGTCGGCGCGGGCCGGGCGGTGACGGCCAGGCCCTGCTCCGCGGGTGCCGCGGCCGCCGGGTCGTCGGCGCCGCTGTCCGCGAGCGCCCGCAGCAGCGGTCCCGGCACCGCATGGCCCAGGTAGGCGCTGTCCCGCACCAGTTCGCCGAGGATCCGTCCTGCCGCGGCATGGGTGGCGAGGTGTTCGAGGATGTACGGGTCCGCCGCGGCCCAGTCGCGCCGTCCGTCGGTCGTGCGCGGCACCAGACGGGTCAGTCCCCGTGCCATGCGCCGCTGTTGTTCCCGCTCGTCGTCGGATGCCCGCAGGAACTCCATGAGCGCGACGTGGAAGAGCCGGTGGACCGGGGTGCCGTCGGGGCGAGTGCTGTCGACCACGAGGTCGTCCGCCCGGTCGCGGAATCCCTCGAGCTCCCCGGGCGCGCACACCTCGCCGGTGAGGGCTTCCGCCAACGGCGCCCACAGCCCGTACGGAAGGCCCGTTCCCTGCGCGTAGGCGAGCGGCGACAGCAGGCGCAGCGAGCGGGCCTCGTCCGGGCCGAGACGCCGGAGCAGACCCCGGAACAGCGCCGGGAGGTCCCCGGCGTCCTGCGGTATGCCGTCGGCCGTCAGCGCACCCGCCGCCAGCAGGTGCAGCATCAGGAAGGAGTGCTCCCTGTCGCGGGTGGCGTCGCGCCTGAGCTCCGCGAGGGCGTCCGGCACCTGGCGGGGGTCCCGGGCCAGGCGGTGGGCCACCTGGTGCAGGGCGTCCTCGTCGCGGTACTCGGGCGAGTCGAGGTCGAGGACCTCGACTTCCGCGCCCAGCGACCCCAGGCGCTCCGCGCGGGTCGCGACGAGGAGCCGCACCGCCGGGACACGGCCGAGCCCGCGCACGAAGCCGGCGAGCGGCTCGTCGTAGGAGGAAGGCGCGATCTCGTCGAGGCCGTCGAGGACGACGACGACGGGGTCGGTCCGCGCGCTCAGCGCCCCCAACACGTCCCACGGGGCCGCGCCGGGGCGTCGGCCCAGGGCGGCGGCCAGGTCGTCGCAGAGGGACCGCAGACCGCTGACACCGTGGCCGCTGACCGGAATGACGGCCAGCCCCGGCGGCGGCAGCGTCTCGGGCGCGGTGTTCATCCTGGCGGGGCTGTCGGGGTCGGTCAGCGCCAGGAAGCGGCCGAGCAGGGCGGACTTGCCGGCGCCGGGCTCGCCCACGACCACGAGCGGGGGCACCGCGGTGCCGGGGGCCGTCCGCACCCACGAGGCGATCCGCGCCAGGGCTTCGGTCCGCCCCACGAAGAAGTCGCCCGGTTCGGCGGCGTGCGCGACGCCACGGCCGCGCGGCTCGAAATGGTCGCGGTACTTGTGCCGCAGCCGGGCCAAGCCCTCGGGGTCGAGGGTGTCTGGCGGAAGATTCGGTACGTATCGGGGGTTGGGGAAGAAGGGTTCCGTCTCCCCCGTCCGGTGCCCGGCATAGAGCGGCCCCTCGTCCGTCCCCCCGTCGGACGAGAGGTGGTGGCGCATGTCCTGGAGCACGTCGGTGACGAGGAGGTAGCGCTGCCTCGTCCCGGCGCTGGGATGGGTGAGCGCGTACGTCCAGGCGTCCGCCAGGGACCCGGTGCCGTCGTGGGGGTGCCGGTGGTGCGTGATCAAGTGGTAGGCGCGGTACGGGTGTTGCGCCGGTAGGTGCGGCATGGGCCAACCGGCCTCGCCGGGGACGTCGGCCCGGGCCGTGCACACGTCGAGAACGGTCAGGGCGCTTCCCGCACCGCTCTCGGCGACCAGGGCGGTGAGGTCGTCGGCGGCCGGCGACGCGAAGACGCGCCGCGGTTCACTGTCCGAGGCGAGCAGACGCAGACGCTGCCCGTCACCGGCACCGTGGCCGTTGAAGTACACGACCAGCACGTCGTCCAGGCCGAGCCGGGCCTGTCGTGTCCAGCGAGTCACGCCGGACCACAGTTGCTCGGTGGTGGGCGAGGTTCCCAGTTCGGCGAGGACGCGCTCGTACCCGAAGCCCGCGAGCACTTCGGCCACGCGGTCCGCGTCCGCCCCGGCACGGGGAAGGTCCGCCAGGACGGGCGACCGGTACTGGGAGACGCCGATGGCCAGGAGGTAGCGGCGCCCCGTGTCCGTGCCCCGGGGGCCCACTTCGCCTGCGCTCACGCCCGATCCCCTCGCTCCGGCGGCCGGGCGGGGCTCCCGCCACCGCCCCCGGCCTGCCGCCCCTGAGGCCCGCGCCCCGCTCCCCGCGGGCGGAGGGCCGCCGATGCAGGTCCGACCTTAGGGCAAACAGCCTGGCCGCCGGGGCACTTCGCCGGGAACGCGCGCCGGATCAGGACCGGACCGGGCCGGGCGCGGTGGGCCCGGCCCGGTCCCACCCGGTCCGGTCCCGTCCCGTCCCGTCAGAGGACGTCGTAGGTCAGGTGGGTCGCGGTCGATGTCGCGATCACGCTCCGCCGCACCAGCGAGCGCGGCGCTCCCCCGGTGAACAGGGGCGTCCCGGCCCCCAGCATGACAGGCGCGAGATGAAGCGACAGCACATCGACCAGTCCGGCTTCCAGCGCCGAGGCGACCGTGGCGCCGCCGCCCATGACGACGACGTCGAGGTCCCTGCCGCTCTGCGCCGACGCGGCCTCGGCACGCTCGCGCGCGGCGGCGACGGCGTCGGGCAGCCCGGTGGTGACGAACGTCCAGTCGAGGTTGCTGGTCCGCACCGACCGGGGCCGCGTGCTCGTCACGACGACGAACGCGGGCTTGCCCACCTCTCCGGCGCCGTAGCCGGTGGTGTCGTCCCAGCCGTTCGGACCGTCGACCACATCGAAGAGCCGACGGCCCAGGACGACGGCGCCCGAGCGGGCGGTCGCCTCGCTCAGGAGCCCGCGGTCCTCGGGGTCCTCGGAGAACGCCCAGAGGTGAAGGGCCTCGCCTCCGGTGCCCAGACCGTTGTCCGGGCCGGGGTCGGGGCCGGTGACGAAGCCGTCGAGGGAGAGCGAGATGTCGGCGATGATGCGTGTCATACCGGGTAGACCCGGTCCGCGGTACGAACTCATCGCTTCCGGGGTGACGTACCGCTCGCCGCCCGGCGGGGGCGGTGACCCCTCGCCCGGCGTCGCCCATGCTCCTGGTCGCGGGCGGGGGTGGCTGTCAGGCGCGCGCCGAGCCGTCGGCCGGCGCGGACACCAGGCACTCCGCCTGGGCCAGGGCCGTCGGATCCTCGAAGAGACGGTTGAGCAGCGCGCCCTCCAGCTCCGCCGCCTCGAACTCGTCGAGGCCCCGCTCCTCCAGCAGCCTGCCGATGGCCTGGAGGGCGAGCAGGGAGTAGCCGCCGAGCTCGAAGAAGTCGCTGCGGCGCACGTCGATGGTTTCGGCGTCGATCTGCAGGAGTTCGGCCCAGATCCGGCGAACCGATTCGGCCACCCGGACCGACGCGGCCTCGGATGTCTGGGGCGCGTCGCCGTTCGGCGTGGTCGCGGCGGCCGGGGATTCAGTGGTGCGGGCGGTCGATTCTGTGGACACGTCTCCCCCAGGGGATCGGATGGGTCTGTGCGGGTCGGGGCCGCCGCCGTGTCGGGGCGGCGGTGTGGTGCGAGGGGCGCGCCGGGCGGGCGGCCGTCGAAGGGAACTCGTACGACCACGCGTACGCGCGGAGGGATCTCCACGTGCTCACGCGCTACGGAGCGCGCGCCCTCGACGCGGGCCCCTTCGCCGTGCGCCTCCTCACCGCGGGCCTGCACGCCACGGGTCTCATTCACACCACCGCTTCCGGTCGGTCCGCGGCGCGTTCCAGCAGGGCCCGGAACGCAGCGGTGTGGCGGTGGGCGGTCGTCTCGTCGTACAGGGCGAGGTCGTAGGCGAGGTCGATGGTGTACCCGCCGTGCCGGTCCTCCTCGACCATGACGGTCACGTCGAACTTGGCGAAGGGCACGGCGACCTCCACGGGCGTCACGCTCAGGCCGCGCAGCCGCGGGGCCGGGGCGGACGCGGCGCCGTGGCAGAACACCATCTGGAACACCGGGTTGTGCCGGGGATCGCGTGGCGGGCCCAGGTGCGCCACGATGTCCTCGAACGGCACGTCCTGGCCCGCCACCGCGCCCAGGACCGTCTCGCGCACCCGCCGTACGAGTTGGCGGAAGGTCGTGCCCTCGGGCACTCTCGTGCGCAGCGGGACGGTGTGGGTGAACAGGCCGATCAGGTCGGCGGTCTCCGGGCTGTCCCGGCCCGCCAGCAGCGTGCCCAGCACGACGTCCCGGGTACCGGTGCCGCGGTGGACGAGCGCCGTGAAGACGGCGAGCAGCACCATGAACGGGGTGGCGCCCTCCTCCACGGCCAGCTCCCGCAGCCGCGCCGCCGAGGCGGCCGGGACCGCGAACGGGCAGCGCACCGTGCCCTGTCGGCCCGTGGGCCGTCCCACCGGCAGCCGGGTGACGGGCGGCGCCCCCTCCAACTGCCGTTCCCAGTAAGCACGCTGCTCGCGCATCCGGCGCTCGGCGTCCGGATCGTCGGCGGGCGGGTGCGGTCGGCCGTGCGGCGGGAAGGGCAGGGACGACAGGGAGGGCAGGGGCGGCAGCACCGCGGCGGCTCCGGTCGCGGCCTCGTCGTGGAAAGCGGCCAGGTCCCGGAAGAGCACGTCCATCGACCAGCCGTCGAAGACGATGTGGTGCAGGACCAGCACCAGGACGTGGTCGTCGGCTGCGAGCCGCAGCAGATGCGCACGGATCAGGGGGCCACGCCGCAGGTCGAAGGGTGCGACGGCCAACTTTTGGAGCACACCCTCCAGTTCGTCATCGCCGCGGCCGCTCAGATCCCGACGGGCCAGGGGGAACGCCTCGGCCGTGTCGGGCGTCGCCACCCGCTGGACCGGTCGGCCCGCCGACGTGGTGATGGTGGTGCGCAGGGCGGCGTGCCGGGCCACCGTCCGTCGCAGGGCCCGCTGAAGGTGCCCGGCGTCGAGCGGGCCCCGCAGCCGCAGCGCCACCGGCTCGTGGTACGCGGCGCTCGCCGGGTCCCTGCGGTGGTGCAGCCACATGCGCCACTGCGCCGACGACAACGGCGTCTGCGCGACCGTGTCCACCGCCTTCACCGCGTCGTCCGCGCGCGGGCTCCGGCGCAGGCGTGAGATCACGTCGGCCATGGCCCGTACGGTCGGCGCGTCGAAGACGGTCCGCTGCCGTACGTCCGCTCCCAGGACCTCCCGCAGCCGGGCCGCCAGCCGGGTGGCGGTGAGGGAGTCGCCGCCCCGGTCGAAGAGGCTGTCCTCGACGCCCACCGACGGTACGTCGAGGACCCATGCCCAGAGCGCGGCGAGGGCGGCCTCCAGCGCGGTGCGCGGTGTGTCGCCCGGCGGCCCGGCCGGGTCGCCGTCCCAGCGCATCTCCCGCAGCGCCCGCCGGTCCACCTTGCCGTGGGGCGTGCGCGGCAGTTCGGGCAGGGCCGTCAGACGGGCGGGGACGAGCGCGGGCGGGAGTGTGGTGCGCAGATGGGCGCGCAGCCCCGTCTCGTCGCGCTCGCTGTGCCACACCACGCACGCGCAGAGCTGCTCGTCCCCCCGTGCGGTGGCGCGGGCGAGTACGGCGCTCTCGGTGACGCCCGGATAGCGGCCGATCGCCGCCTCCACCTCGCCCGGCTCGATGCGTACACCCCGCAGGGTGATCTGGTGGTCGACGCGTCCCAGGAACTCGATGTTGCCGTCGGCGCGCTGCCGGGCGAGGTCGCCCGTGCGGTACATGCGCGCGTCCGGCCGGTCGGTGAACGGGTCGGGCGGGAAGCGCTCGGCGGTGAGCGCCTCCTGCCCCATGTAGCCGCGCGCCAGCGTGTCACCGGCGAGGTGGAGTTCGCCGGGCTCGCCCGGAGTGACCGGCCGGCCCCGGGCGTCGAGGATGTGGACGCGTACGCCGGGCAGCGGCGTCCCGATGGGCAGGCGCGGCCAGGTCCGCAGCTCGTCCGGGGAGACGTCGGGTTCGTACAGGAGCTGGGAGACCGTGCCCTCGGTGGCGCCGTACTCGTGCACCAGGCGCACCCCGGTGGCCAGCCAGTCCGCCGCCCGGTCGGGGGCGGCCTGCTCACTGCCCACCACGAGCAGCCGCAGCGAGGCGGGCGGGCGCAGGGCGCCGTCCCGGCTCAGCTCGCGCAGCCACTCGTACCAGAGGGTGGGGGTGAGCTGGAGGACGGTGACGGCGTGGGTGTCCACGACGGTACGCAGTCCCGCGCTGTCGGCGAGGGTGTCGTCGGGGTCGATGACGAGGCAGGCTCCGGCGGCCCAGGTGGAGAACATCTCCTCGGCGGCGACGGAGAATCCGGGGGAGGCGAATTGCAGGACGCGGTCCTCGGGCCCCAGGTCGAGCCGGCGGCCGATCTGCACGGCGAGGTTGGCGAGCGGCCCGTGTTCGAGTCCGACGGGCTTGGGCCGGCCGGTGGACCCGGAGGTGTACGCGACCCACGCGAGGCGGCGGGCGAGCGGCGGGTGCGGGGGCGTCCCGGCGTCCGCGGGCAGCCGTGCCGCGGTGTCCCGTGGCGGATGGATGCCCGGCTCCGGGGAGGCCGCCGGGCTGCCGTCGGCTCCCTGCTTCCGTGCTGCGGAGTCGTCGCCTTCCGCGTCCACGTACAGGACGGTTGCCGCGTGCGGGCCCAGGCCCGGCGCCAGTGCGCGGCGGCTCAGGACCAGCGGGGCGCCGGCGTCACCGACGGCCTGGGCCAGCCGGCCGGGTGGATGGGCGGGGTCCAGCGGGACGCAGGCCCCGCCCGCCTTGAGCACCGCCAGACAGGCCACCGCGAGTTCGGGCGAGCGCGGCAGATGCACGCCCACCGGGACCTCGGGGCCCACTCCGTGGTGGCGCAGACGGCGGGCGAGCTGCTCGGCACGCCGGTCCAGCAGCGCGTAGCTGAGGCGTTCGGTGCCGCAGAGCACGGCGTCGGCGTGCGGTGTGCGCGCGGCCCGCTCCTCGACGAGTAGGTGGACGGCACCGGCGAGCGGATCCGTGGCGGGCGGAGGGGCCGGGTGGGCGAGGGGGCGGGTGGTCATGGGACGAGCACCACCTTGAGGGCTTCGCCGGCGTCGAACAGCCGGAAGGCCTCGGGGGCTTCGGCGAGCGGCAGACGGTGGGTGATCACGAAGGAGGGGTCGAGGCGGCCCTGGCGGACGAGTTCCATCAGCGGCTCACGGGTGGCTATGGGGTCGCCGACGGCGAACCGCAGGGTCACTTCCTTGGCGAAGGCGGTGAGCGTCGGCAGAGGCATCGCCGTGGACGCGTGGGCGCCGACCGCGCACACCACCCCGCGCGGCCGCACGATCTCCAGGGCGCTGAGCAGGGCGGCGTCCGTGCCGACCGCCTCCAGCACGGCGTCGGCCCCGCGTCCCCGTGTCAGCTCGCGGACCTGCCGCGTGAGGCCGTCGCCGGGGGCCAAGGCGTGGGCGCCGCGTTCGGCGGCCGCTTCGCGGCGGGCGGCGACGGGGTCCACGGCGAGGACGCGGGCGGCCCCCAGCAGCCGGGCGGCCTCGGCGGCCAGCAGGCCCACCGCGCCGCACCCGATCACCGCGACGGTGTCGCCGGGGCGGACCTGAGCGCCGAGGGCGCAGGCGTACCCGGTGGCCAGGGCGTCCCCGATGAGCAGGGCCCGTTCGTCGCCGACGTCGTCGGGGATCGGGAAGAGGACCGTGTCGGCGAAGGGGACGCGGACGGACTCGGCGTGGCCGCCCGCGAACGGGCGTGCGCCCACGACCGTGTCGTAGCCGAACAGCCCCACCTGCTCGCACTGGTAGTGCCCGCCCTGCCGGCACCACCAGCAGCGGCCGCAGGCGATGATGTCCGAGGCGAGGACCCGCTGCCCCACCCGCAGCCCGCGCACCTCGGGACCGACGGCCTCGACGACTCCGGTGAACTCGTGGCCGGTGACGGTGCCCGGGGTGAAGGAGGCGATCTCGCCCCGGTAAGGGTGCAGGTCGGTGCCGCAGATCGCGCTTGTGACGACCCGTACGACCGCGTCGTCCGGGGCCTCGACGCGCGGGGGCGGCACGTCGTCGGCCAGGGCCACCCGGTGGGCGCCGTGCCACTGCAAAGCCCTCATACGGGGGTCTCCTTCGCGTCGTCGGGGCGCGGGGGCCCGGCCGTGCGGTGGGTGTCCGCCGGGCGGGTGGCGTCCTCCAGCTCCCGGCGCAGCGCGTCCAGCAGGTGGCGGACCGCTTCGGGGCTGTACCGGGCCGGGTTGTAGATCATCAGCGCGCGCAGCCCGCCGTCCTCGGTGTAGAAGCCGAGATCGAGGTCGAAGGGCGAGTAGGGGTCGTGGTTGACCAACGTGACCTCCAGGCCCGGCAGTCGCGGCATGACCTCGGGAGTGGTCTGGAAGGAGACGCACACGTTGATCACCGGGTGGGGCCCGCCGCGGCGCAGGCCCAGCTCGGCCACCAGGCGTTCGAAGGGCAGGTCCCGGTTTAGGTAGGTGCCCAGGAGGGTGTCGCGCACCTGGGGCAGCAGTTCGCCGAAGCCGGTGTCCTTGGTGACACGCGCGCGGATGGGCAGCATGTTGACGAAGAGGCCGACGGTCTTCTCGAACTCGGGTCTGCTGCGGAAGCCGCCCCGGGTGCCGACCAGGATGTCGTCCCCCGGCACATGGCGGCGCAGCACCCGGGTGAAGGCGGTCAGGAGCAGCATGTACAGGGTGGCGTGTTCACGGCGGCCGAGGGCGCGCAGCCGGTCGTACAGCGGCTGCGGGAAGGCCGTCCACTCGGTCGCGCAGGAGGTGTGCGGCACCGGCGCGGTGGTGCGGGCCAGGGTGAGCTCGGGCAGGGGGGTGGCACCGGCGAGGGCCCGGCGCCAGTGGGCTGTCTGCCGGGTGTGCGCGGGGCTCCGCAGCCAGCGCTCCTGCCAGTCGACGAAGTCCGCGTAATGGGTGCGGACAGGCTCCAGGGGTGTCCGTCCGCCGCTCACCCGCCGGGCGTAGAGCTGTTCCAGTTCGCGCAGGACGACCATCCACCACGACCAGGCGTCGCAGACGAGGTGGTGCAGGGTGAGGCGGAAGACGTGGTCGTGCGGGGCGAGCCGGATCAGTGTGGCACGCACCAGCGGTCCCGATGCGAGGTCGATGGGACGGCCGAGTTCGGCGCGCAGGAGCCGCTCGGCGCGCCGGTGACGCCGGTCGGGGGGCAGGTACGCCAGGTCGATCCTGGCCAGCGGCACCCGCGCGTCGGGGACCACGTACTGGCGGGGTGCCCCGTCCACCACGGCGAAGCGGGTGCGCAGCGCGTCGTGGCGGCGCACCACGTCCTCGACGGCGGCGTGCAGGGCGGGCACGTCCACCTCGCCGGTCAGGCGGAAGGTCATCGGTTCGGCGTACAGCGTGCTTCCCGCGCGTCGTTCCAGGAACCACATGCCCAGCTGGGCTTGGGACAGTGGCCCGGTGGCGGCGGCCACCGTGCGCCGGGTGGCCGCGATCACCGCTGCCTCGTGCCGTGGACGAACAGCCAGCGCCGTGGCACCTGGCTCAGCCCCAGCTCGTCGAAGACGGTGTGCAGGGCGGCGGTCAGCGCCCGCGAGCCGAGTTCGACGTCCGTCAGGCCGGTGGCACCCTCGACGAAGACCGAGTACCCGCACAGGGCCTGCCAGTCCTCCAGGGTCCATGGGTAGACGTCCTCCTCGGAGGTGACGGAGACGAATCCCGCCTCGGTCATGAGGGCTTCGTGGTCGGCCGGGGTCAGCGTCTCCAGTGCGACGGGCGCCTCGCGCTCCAGGACCAGGTCGCCGCCGTGGCGGCGCAGCCAGGTGCGGGTGGCGTGCAGCCACGCGGCGTAGAAGCGGCGGCTCTCGGGCAGCACGGCCCCTTCGTAGAACAGCGTGTTCAGGGCGAGCCGGCCGCCGGGCTTGAGCAGATCGTGGCAGCCGCGCAGCACCGAGGGGCGCTCGGACCGGGGGATCTGGTGCATGACGTTGCTGAGCACCACCGCGTCCACCGGCCCCACGACGGCGCCCACGTCCTGGGCGCGGCCGGTGACGAAGCGGGCGCGGGGGTTGTCGCGCAGCCGTTCCTCGGCCAGGGCCAGTTCATGGGCGGAGGGGTCGATGCCCACGACGGAGCCGAGCTGCGGGAAGCGTTCGAGCAGCAGCTCGGTGGCCCGGCCGGAGCCGCAGCCGACGTCCGCGACGACGGCGCCGGGGGCGCACGCGCACAGGTCGACGAGTCGCTGGGTCACGTCCCCGTACAGGGGGCGGCGCGACATGGCGTCGAATTCGTATCCCTGGATGAAGGCCACCGTCTCCTCATTTCTGGGTCAGTCGTGCGGCGGTGCCGCCCATGACCGCCCGGTGTTCGTCTGGTGTCAGCGGGGCGCTGTCCGACGGCCACGGCGCGGCGTCGGTGGTGAGCCGGGCCATCCGGGCCACGGCGGCGGACATGGTGGCGAAGGGGAAGTCGGTGCCCCACAGCAGGCGGTCCAGCACGCCCCGTGCGCGGGCGTGGGCGAGCGCCGCGGCCACCGTGGCGGGCGACTGGTAGGAGCCGAAGATCGACAGGTCCGCGTACAGGTTGGGGTGCCGGGCCAGCAGGTCGATGCAGGGGGTCGTCCACGGGGTGCCCAGGTGCGCCAGGATCAGGCGCAGCCGGGGGAAGCGCCGTGCGACCGGTTCCAGCAGCAGGGGGGAGAAGAAGCGGGGGTCGGCGTTCTTGGCGGGGGTGTAGCCGGTGTGGACGAGGACCGGGATGTCCAGGTCCTGAGCCACCTCGTACACGTCGAACCAGCGGGGGTCCGCCGGCGACATCCGCAGGTAGCAGGGGGCGGTCTTCAGTCCGCGCAGGCCCAGTTCGGTCACGGCGTGCCGCAGGTCCTCGGCGGCGTCCGGCAGGCCGGCGTCGACGGAGGCGAAGCCGGTGAACCGCTGGGGGTGGCGGGCGCACAGCTCGGCGACGAAGGTGTTCGGCACCGAGAACCCCTCGACGCGCCGTACGTCGAAGGCGAGCAGGAAGGCGTGGTCGACCCCGGCGGCGTCCATCTCGGCGAGGAGCTTGTCCTCCGGGGCGGACAGCGCCTCGGGGGGCAGTCCGGTGGTGGCCATCATCTCGTCCGCGAAGCGGGCGGTGAAGTGGCGGTAGTACTCGCCGGCGTGGACATGGGCGTCGATGATCACGGCTGTCCGTCCTCTCCGGCGTCGGCGTGCGGGGACGGTTCGCCGGGCCGGTGTACGAGCGCGACGCCCTTGGGCTCCAGGCTCAGGTGGCGTACGGCCCGCGGGGCGCCGGAGGGAGTCGTGCCGTACACGGTCGTCGTCACCGGCTCGGTGGAGTGGTTGACGACCACCGCGCAGCGTTCGTCGCCGCGCGCCAGGACGGTGGTCTCCACCAGCGGCTCGTCGGCGAACACCTCGGGCCGTACCCCCTCCTTCTCGGCGATCGCCGCGTACAGCCGGTACCAGGGCGTCTCCGCGAGCCGGTAGGGGGCGTTGAGCAGCGCCTCCAGCGGGGCGTTGAGGAAATACGCGACGCCTCCGCCGCGCTGCTGCCGGGTCAGCGCGGGCGCGCCGTTGGGATAGCGGGCGAGGGTCTCGGCGATCGTGCTGTCGACCACCGGGATCCGCCCGGCGGGCCAGTGCACCGGGAAGGAGGTGTCGGCCCAGGTGAAGCGGTCCTGTTCGGCCCGGTCCAGGGTGAAGTCCCGCAGGTGTACGCCGAAGAGCTCCTCCAGGCCCGCCGACCCCAGCACATCGCCCGTGGAGTACAGCAGGACCCCGCCCGCGACCGTGTACTCGCCCAGTCGGCGTTGGGCGGCCAGCGGCAGCGGCCGTGCGGAGGGGCAGATCACCATCGCGTACCGCTCCAGGTCCTCGGTCCCGGTGAACTCGTAGGGCAGATGGGCCTGTTGGAGCAGGCAGTGCGTGTAGAAGGCGGCGGCCTCCGTGTCCGCATCCGACGCCAGGTATCCGCCGTCGTGGTCCGGGGCCCGCTCCGGCAGGAACACGCCCACCGGGGCCGGCACGGGACGGAAGCCGGCGAGTTCCCCGCTCACGCGGCGGGCGAAGCCCCGGAAGGCGTCCATGGCGGGTTTCTCGCGGCCGTCCATGTCCAGCAGTCCCACGAAGCGTTCGCCGGGCCGCAGCGCGTACGGCTTGCTCTCGGAGGTGAAGTCCTGCCAGCACCACACGACGATGCCGACGGCCCCGGCGGCGAAGGCGCTGTGGGCCGCGGCCCGCAGGTAGCGGGCGGCGGTGGCCTCGTCGCACCCGTAGCTGCCCATCTCGTCGACGAGCACCGGTGCGTGGGCCCGCCCGCGCCGCACCAGGTAGGGCAGGTAGGCGGTGGCCTTCACGGCGGCGGCCGACTCGATGTGGAAGGGGGTCCACAGCGGGAAGCCGTGCAGCGCGACCAGGTCCAGCGGCCGGGCGTGCTCGGGCCGGAAGGCGTGGTCGCCGAAGACGGCCGAGCCCTCGTTGGCCTGAAGGACCAGGGCCCCGGGGTCGGCTGCCCGGATCGCCCCGGCGAGACCGGCCCACCACGCCCGTACCTCGTGCGCGTCCAGCGAACCGGACGCGGCCGGATCGACGTGCGGGATCTCGTCGCCGATGTCGTAGGCGAGGACGTTGGGCGCGTGGCGCAGCGCGCCCGCGATGTGGCCGACGAAGGCGCGCTGGCGCACGGCCATCGCCGGATCGCGCCACAGGTCCCGGCCGCCCCGCCACGGCGGATCGAAGAGCTGGCCGTTCATCCAGATGGTCAGCAGGGAGGGCAGACACAGCAGATGGTGCCGCTGCGCGAGGGCCGCGAGTTCGCGCAGCCGCTCGGTCATCCTGGGGTCGTAGACCCCCTCGGACGGTTCGAAGTCGGCCCAGAAGACGAAGATCCGCACGGTGTTGAAGCCGAGCGCGGCCATACGCGCGAAGTCGGCGTCGATGACCTCGGGGTCCCAGTCACGCCAGAGGTCGCAACCCGCCCGCGAGGGGAAGTAGTTGACGCCCAGGCAGAACAGCGGGCGTCCGTCGCGGTGCGGCATCCCCTCGACGAGACGGGTGCCGCCACCGGCCGGGTTCACCGCGTCGGTGCCCATGTCCGGCTCACCGCCTCGGCCACCTGATGGACGTCCTGGACCTCGATCGCGCCGTGCAGGGGCAGCGACAACTGGCGGGCGGCGACGCTCTCGGTGACCGGGAGGTCGCCGGGGCGGGTGCCGTAGCGCTCGCGGTAGGCGGTGAAGAGATGGGTGGGCGGATAGTGGACCCCGCTCTGGACACCGGCCGCCCGCAGCCCCGTCTGAAGGTCCTCCCGGCCGAGCCCGTCGGGCAGCACGATCGGGAACAGGTGGTGCGCGCCCTCCTCCACCGGCCGGTCCGCGTACGGCACTCGCAGACCCGGCAGCCCCGACAGCAGCTCGCGATAGGCCCGCACCGCCTCCTGGCGCACGACGCGTCGCTCCGCAAGCGCCTCCAACTGCACGCGCCCGAGCGCGCAGGCGATCTCTGTGGGGCGGTAGTTGAGGCCGAACCCGTCCACGTCGTACGCCGAGGGCCCGCCGCGGTGGCGCTGCTCGGCACCCACGGTCAGCGCGTGCGAGCGCAGCCGTCTGATGCGGGCGCGCACCTCGGGATCGCGGGCGACGACGGCGCCGCCCTCCCCCATGGCGAGATTCTTGGTCGCGAAGAAGCTGTAGCAGCCGATGTCGCCGACGGTGCCCAGGACGCCGTACGCGGTCCTGGTGGCCGGGGCGTGGGCGGCGTCCTCGATGAGGGCCAGGCCGTGCCGCCGGGCCAGCGCGGTCAGGGCCGGCAGATCGGCCGCGTGGCCGCCGTAGTGCACGGCCACCAGGGCGCGGGTGCGCGAAGTGATCCGGGCGGCCACGTCCGCCGGGTCCACACCGAGGTCGTGGGCGCCGTTGACCTCGGCGAAGACCGGCGTGGCCCCGCACAGGGCGACCACGGCGGCGGCCGAGACGAAGCTCAGCGACGGCAGGACCACCTCGTCGCCGGGCCCGATCCCCAGGGCGAGGACGGCCAGGTGCAGCGCCGCGGTCCCACTGCTGACGGCGACCGCGTCCTCGACCTCCAGCGCGCTCGCGTAGCGCTCCTCGAAGTCCTCGGTCACCCGGCCCACGGACAGCCAGTTGGCGCGCAACACCTCGGCGACCGCGCGGGCCTCGGCCTCCCCGGTGTGCGGGGCGTACAGGGGGATCTTCCAGTCGGTCATCCGCGCACCGCCTCCTGCGTGGAGTCGGCGCCGGGGCCGCGTTGTTCGAGGGTGCCCAGATAGCGCGCCCGGTCGGCGCGCAGCGCGGCGTCGGCGGCGGCGAGCTGCGCGGGGGTGCCGATGTCGTGCCAGGCGGCGTCGAAGACATGGCCCTCGACGCGGGCGCCCCGGTTGGCGGCGTCCGTGAGCAGGGCGGGCATGTCGTAGCGGGTACGCGGGGGCAGCAGGCGCGGGACGGCGGGCTCCAGGACGTAGATGCCGGTGCTGGCCAGGAAGCTCATGCGCGGTTTCTCCCGGAAGCGGGCCACCCGGTTCTCGCCGTCGACCTCCACCACCCCGTGCGCGAGGTCGACATGGCGCGGCACCAGGGCGATCGTCGCCGCCGCCTCGGACTTCTTGTGCCGCCTCCACAGGTCGGCGAAGTCGATGTCAGTGAGCAGGTCCGCGTTCATCACCAGGGTGGAGTCCTCCAGGGGTTCGAGCAGGCCCAGCGGTCCCGCGGTCCCCAGCGGCTCGTGCTCCAGGGAGAAGCGCAGGTCGAGCCCCGCCCAGCGGGGTCCGTCGAAGCTGGCCTCGATCATTTGGGCGCGGTAGCCGAGGGAGAGCGTGACCTGGGTGAATCCGGCGCTCTGGAGCTGTCGGAGGATGATGTGCAGGATCGGGGTGCCGTCGACCTCGATGAGGGGTTTGGGGACGGTGAAGGTGGCGGGCCGCAGGCGCCGCCCCTCGCCGCCGGCCAGTATCACTGCTTTCACGGGACTTCCTCCGCTCAACTCCGGGCCGGGACCAGTTCGGTGTAGACGCGGTGCACCTGTGCGGCGACGGCGTCCCAGGTGAGTTCGCGGCGTGCCCTGGCGTGGCCCGCGCGCCCCATCCGCTCCCGTTCGGCCGGGTCGGCGAGCAGGCGGCTCACCGCGTCCGCCACCGGGCGGGCGGCGGCCGGGACGATCAGCCCGTCCCGGCCGTCGGCGATCACCTCCGCGCTGCCCATGAACGCGGATCCGATCACCGGCTTGCCGCACATCCACGCCTCCACGAACACCAGCGGGAAGACATCGACCGTCGACGGCAGACAGACCAGGTCACTGGCCATGAGGGCGCTGAGTTTGGTGTCCTCGTCCACCCGGTCCAGCTCGGTGACGCGGGGATCGGCGTGGGCGGCGAACCGCTGCCCGCTGTCCTCGTCCCAGCGCGGGCCGAGGAAGACGAAGTGCGCCTCGGGGTGGCGCGCCCACACGTGCCGGGTCGCCTCCAGCAGCACCCCGTACCCCTTGGAGCGCATCTTGCGGCCCAGGAAGAGCACCATCGGCCCGGTGATGCCGTGCGCGGCACGGAAACCCTCCGGGTCGGCGGTGCCGGGCAGGTGGGCTCCCTGGCCGATCCGGTGCAGGACGGAGTCCGCCACGCCGTCGGCGCGCAGCATCTCGCGCTCGGCGTCGGTCAGGACGAACACGGCGTCCGCCCGGCGGCAGCCCTCCACCACGGCCGCCCGGTCGGGCCACACGTCCGGGGCCGAGGCCGGTGTCACGGCGAAGGGCACGCCCCAGGCCCGGGCCAGACGCAGGCCGGTGCGGATGTTCTCCGGCTGGAAGGCGTCGACGGCGTGCACCAGGTCCGCCGCGCGCGCCCGGCCGTCGCCCGTCGGCAGCGGCTCGACGCCGATTCCGGCGGCCTTCATCAGCCGCGCGTCCTCGGGGTCGCCCTCGCCGCCGTACATCCCCACCCGCAGTCCCCGGCGGCTCATGGCCACGGCGAGGGAGCGGGTCATCAGCTCGGCGCCCGCGCGGGCGGGGAAGTACCCCTGGTGCACGTACCGCACCCGTATGGCGGTCACCGCTCGGCCCCTCGGGTGGCGAGGTCCTGGGCGTACCAGGCGTAGGTGCGGCGCAGACCTTCGCGCAGGTCGACCGCGGGGCGGTAGCCGGTCAGCTCGCGCAGCCGGGTCAGGTCGGGCAGGCGGCGCGCCGGGGAGAGGGGCGGCGCCGGGTGGGCGGCGATGCGGGGCGTCCGCCCGGCCGTCTCGAAGACCATCCGGGCGAGGTCGTCCATGCGGACCTCCTCGCTGTCGTTGCCGATGTTGACGAGCAGCGTCTCCTTGGTGGGCAGACCGGCCAGCGCGATCAGGGCGGCCACCGCGTCGTCGACGTGGCAGAAGGCCCGGGTCTGTTCACCGCCGTAGACGGCGAAGGGGTCGGCGCCGCCCAGGACCCGTTCGATGAACTGCGGGATGACGTGGTCGTAGCCCATGCGCGGCCCGTAGACGTTGTGGAAGCGCACCATGCGCAGGGCGAAGCCGTGGACGCGCGCGTAGGTGCGGCACAGCAGCTCTCCGGTGATCTTGCTGAAGCCGTACGAGGAGCGGGGCACCTCGGGGTCGGGGACCAGCAGGGGGACGTCCTCGCCGGTGGGCAGGGCGGCGAGTCCGGCGGCGACGCTTCCCGCGTACGCCTCGCTGGAGGAGGCGAAGCAGAAGGTGGCGCCCGACATGCCGGGCCGCCCGGCGAACCAGTCCAGCACGTGCACGGTGGACAGGAGGTTGGTCCTGAGCACCCGCTGGGGTTCCTCGTTGGAGTGGACGACGCCGACGACGGCGGCCAGATGGTGGACGGTGTCGAAGTCGTCGGGCAGGAGGGTGTCGGGGATGGGGGTGGTCAGGTCGTGCTCGACGAGGGTGACACGGTCGAGCAGGGAGTCGAGGAGCGCGTCGCGCCGGCCCCTGCTGAAGTCGTCGAGGAGGGTGACGTCGTGGCGGGAGGCGAGTTCCGCGGCCAGGTGCAGCCCGATGAACCCCGCTCCCCCGGTGATCAGGATCTTCTCAGGCACTGCCGAGCCTCATTGTCTTCGTCGTCCGCGGGAGCACCCGCCAGGCGTCGTACACCAGCGCGGGCGGGCTCATCCGGGCGATGAGCTCGTCGGCGGGCAGGTCGCCGTATTGGGCGTGGTCGTTGAGGAGGATGGCGGCGTGGGCGCCGGTGAAGCCGTCGGTGAGGGTGACGGAGGGCACCCCCAGCGCCTCGATGCGTTCGGGCGCGATCACGAAGTCGTGTCCGACCACCCGGGCGACCTTGCCGCGCAGGAAGTCGAGGAGCGGCACACAGGGGGCGCCGCGCATGTCGTCCGTCTCGGGCCGCCCCTTGTAGGCGAACCCGGACACCAGGACGGTGGAGTCCCGCGGGTCCTGGCCGGCCCGGCGCAGCGCGTCGAGCACGCGCTCGCCGACCCTTTCCGGCAGGGACTCGTTGAGGGTGCGGGCCGCCATGACCATCCGCGGGGTGTGGTGGTACCGGGCCAGGGAGTGGCTCAGCAGGTAGGGGTCCTTGGTGAGGCAGCTGCCGCCGACGAAGCCGGGCCTGCTCAGATCGGGGCGCGGATAGTCCGCGTTGGCGGAGTTGATGACCTCCATGGCGTCCAGGCCCAGCTTCTCGGCCATGAGGGCGATCTCGTTGCCGAAGCCGTAGATGAGGTCGGTGTGGCAGTTGTTGACGAGTTTGACCAGTTCGGCGGCCTCCAGCGAGGAGACGGGGACCACGCGCCCACTGATGGTGGTGAAGAACCCGGCCGCCAGCTTCGTCGCCTCCTCGTTCAGCCCGCCGACGATCTGCGGCAGGGACAGCAGCTCCGCGAGCGCCTGGCCCTGGATGGTGCGTTCGGGGCAGAAGGCGAGCAGCGGCTCGGGGGTGTGGCGGGCCAGGGCGGGCAGGACCAGTTCCCGGGTGGTGCCGACGGGGACGGTGCTGCGCACGATGACCAGGGTGTTGTCGTCCACCCCCGCCGCGACGGCCTCGGCGGCGGCCGACAGGTGGCCGAGCTCGGGTGTCGTGCCCCCGGGCGTGATGGGGGTGCCGACGCAGATGACGACGACGGGTGGCAGCCGGTGCCCGGCGATGTCGGCCGTGACCGCGAGCGTGCCGTCGCCGGCTCCGCGTTCGATCAGCTCGGCGACGCCGGGCTCCGCCAGTTGCAGGCGCCCTTGTGCCAGGGCGCCCGCGACCGCCGGGTCCTTCTCGTAGCCGAGCACCCGCTTGCCGGTGGACAGGAGGGCGGCGGCGAGGGTGACGCCGACGTATCCCATCCCCACGACGCAGACGTCGAACCGGGTGAAGTCCTCGTGATCGGTGGGCGATTGCATGTACGTACCCCCTGGGCGCGACTTGGGAAGGTCCGGGTCGGGGCGGTTCAGCCCACGACCCAGTAGGTCTTTTCGGGCCGTCCGCCCAACTGCCGTTTCTGGTCGTCGAGGCCCTTGACCTCGGATCCGCCCGCGTCGACCTCGCGGATGCCGTGGTCCATGAGCTTCTTGAACACCGTCAGCCAGATGTACTGCGGTATGGCGGTGAAACCGGTGGCGTCCTTGAACAGCCCGCTGAGGCGGTCCGCGAAACGCATCGACATCGTGCAGTAGAGCGAGGCCCGCTCCGGGGCGGTGCGCTCACCCGCGAAGAACATCACCGGCACCTCCTCGCCGCCGCTGTGCGCCAGGACACCGAGGTAGGCGAAGTAGTCGTGCTCGTTGCGGCCTCCCGGCCGCTGGGTGACGATCGCGGTGTAGTCCTCGGGCGTGGAGCCGACGACCTCGCCCTGTTCGCGGCGGGCCTCGAAGTAGCCCTCGACGACGGACCTGGCCATCTTCACCTCGTCCGGGCCGTACCCGTAGGGGCGGATGCGCAGCTCCAGATGGTCGTTGCGGGCGAGGAAGTTCTCGAAGCGCCGGTAGGCGAGCCGGTTCTTGTTCCGGTGCCGCCGGTTGCCCTCGCCCTCCAGGTTCTTCACCACCAGGCCGCCCCCGTCGTCCACCGCCAGCAGGTCGTCCAGGCGGTAGACCCGGTTGGGATACGTCTCGTCCTCCTCCGGGGCCTCGGGGTGCCACGGGTCGGCCGTCACCGGGGCGAAGCCGGCGGCCAGGAACAGCGCGTGGTCGCGCGGCGAGAGGTGGCGGACGTATACGGAGCTCCGGGCCAGGCCCGCCTCGCGCGTCGCGGAGATGAAGGACTTGACCGCGGTGATGCGGCCCTCCCCCTTGGGCGCGACGATGTGCAGGTGTTTGCGCTCGTCGTGCTCCTTGCTGAAGTACCCCACGCCGAAGAGGTTCTGCCCGTCGTGGAAGACCATGCCGTTGGGGTGGCGGGTGCTGGTGCCCCGCAGGTTGTATCCGTTGGTGTAGAGCATCAGCCCGAGCTGCCCCACCGCGAAGGACCCGTCCTTGAAGTTCTGGATGGCCTCGAAACACTCCTCCACGGGCCGGAGTTTGTCGCCGAAGAGGCTTTGCAGGCGGGCTTCGAAGGCGTCGCGTTCGGTCGTCGGCAGGCGCATGGATCCCCTTCCGCTGGAATTCGTCACTCGCTTGCGCGCCGCTCGGGGCGCGGGGACGGGCCGTCCGCGAGGGTCCGCGCCACTCCGTCCATCACATGCCAGAACAGCTCTTCGCCCAGTTCGCCGCTGGCGCCCGAGGTCGTGGTGAGCACCCCCTGGGTGGACATGCGGTCCGCGTCGACGGGGTGGCGGTACACCCCCGCGGCGGGCGGGGTGGGATGGTCCACCCGTATCGGGCGCACCACCTCGGGACGCAGGTACATCATCAGACTGGTCTCGGTCACCCCGGCGTGTTCGGCGTGCCAGCCCGGGAACAGGGGGAGCCGTTTGCGCAGCCACTCCTCCTCCACCAGGCTCCACCAGCTGAAGGCGACGATCTCGGTGGCGGGGAAGGTGCGCGCCGGGTCGAGTCCGTCGATCGCCTCGAACAGCAGGGCCTCGTTCTCGTAGTGCCCGTTGACCACCACCAGACGGGCGGGGGCGAGCCGGGCCAGTCCCCGCAGACACTGGGCGACGTAGTCGATGAAGGTCCCCCCGTCGATGTGGACGGTGCCGGGGAAGCGCAGTCCGCCACCGCTGTGCGGCAGCGATCTGGCGGACAGCGGCTGCCCGGGGAAGAGCACCCCGTCGACGTCGGCCACCAGTTGCCGGGCGAGCGCGTCGGGGATGTCGTAGTCCACCGACAGCGGCAGGTGGGGGCCGTGCTGCTCCAGTCCGCCCACCGGCCACACCAGGGTGGCGCCGCTGAGCGCCGCCGGTGCCTCGGGGCTGGTCAGATCACCGTACGCCGTGACGTTCGTGGTCCGCTGCCGCACGCGCCTCACCCCTTCCGCCGTCGAGGGCCCGCCCCACCACGTCGGCGACGGATCCGCCGCGTGCGCCGAGCCAGGTGTCGAAGCCTTGGCGGATCTCCGCCAGGGTCTGGTGCATGTGTGTGTGCAGCGCGGTGTAGACCTGTACGGCGTCGGCGCCCACGGTGAGGTACTCCGCCACGTCGGTGCCGCTGCGCACCCCGCCGCTGCCCATCACCGGAACGGAGAGGCCGCCGCGCCGCAGTTCGTAGATCGCGGCGAGCACCAGCGGTTTGATCCCGGGCCCCGAGTAGCCGAAGGGGCGGCCCAGGAGCACTTCCCCGGTGTCGGCGGAGACCGCGAGCCCGGCGATGGTGTCGCTGAGGGTGATCGCGTCCGCGCCCGCCTCCACCGCGGCGGCGACGCGCTCGCCCACCTGCTCCCCCACCGCCAGTTTCACGCTGAACGGCAGGGCGGTGGCCCGGCGTACCGCACTGGTGTAGTCGGCGACCCGCCGGGCGCTGTCGGCCAGTCCGCCGTCCTCGTTCAGACACGAGATGCCGAGCTCCAGTGCGCGGCAGCCGGTGTCGGTGACCCGTGCGGCCAGGTCCGCCAGCGCGGCCGGGGAGTCGGCGTGCAGGGAGGCGATGACCGGCAGGTCGTCCTCGGCGAACCGGCCCAGCATGGCGCACCAGGCGTCCAGTCCGCGCCGGGAGTACGTGGTGCTGTTGATCATCCCGATGGGCAGGTGCAGCAGGCGCTCGTCGCCGCCGGGGAGCGGTCCCGGATGGATGGTCTTGGTGACCACGGCGCCGGCGCCGCCGGAGAGCAGGCGGCGTATGTTGCGCTCCTGGTCGGTGAGCAGGCCCGAGCCGACGACGAGGGGGCTGAGGAGCCGCAGCCCGAGGATCTCGGTGGCCGACGCGGTGTGCTCGACGGTCGTCATGGCGTCACCACCGCGTCGCGGCCGAGCTTGCCCAGCCGCAGCAGCAGTTCGCCCGGGCCGCCGCGGCGCAGCTCGGCCAGGTCGACATGGCCGACGTCGGCCACGGACGGCAGTCCGCGCAGCAGATGGCTGGCCGCGTCCGGGACCGGCAGGGTGGTCACCATGATGATGGGGCGGCCCAGGGCCGAGGCCCAGCCCAGTTCGATGTGGGTGCCGTCGGTGCGCATCGGTCTGCCGTCGGCGTCCGTCGGCAGGACGGGGACGAACACGTCGCAGCGGCGCATCCACTCCAGGTCCCGTGCGCTGACGTCCTCCGGTGAGTAGAGCGGTGTCTCCTGGCCGAACTTCTCCACGACATGGGCGGAGAAGACGGTCGCCCCGGCCTGTGCGACCGCGGTGACGATGGTCTGGAGCGTCTCGCGCAACGGCCGGTGGAAGCTGTTGTGTCCCAGCGCGTACTGGATGGGACCGCCGACGAACACACGCAGCCCCGACAGATCGACCAGGCCGGTGCCGGGGTCGCCGCCGGAAACGGTATCGCTCATGCCTTCCCCTCATCTTTCCCGCGGAGCGCGAGGTGGTGGATGGTGATCTGGGTGTATTCCACAAGGCCCCACGGGCCGTACTCGACGCCCGTGCCCGAGTGGCGGTGGCCGCCGAACGGCACGTCGTGCCGGAGGTCGCCGTGGGTGTTGATCCACACCGTTCCGCAGTGCAGGCGCCGGGCCACCGCGGCGCCCTGTTCCGGATCGCCCCACAGGGAGGCGCCCAGGCCGTAGGGCGAGGCGTTGACCCGGGCCGTCACGGTGTCGAGGTCGTCGTAGGGGATCACGGGGATCACGGGGCCGAACTGCTCCTCGTCCTCCAGGCGCGTTCCCTCCGGCAAGTCCGTGACGACGGTGGGCGGATAGAAGTGTCCGGCCCGTTCCAGGGCCCGGCCGCCGGTGACGAGCCGTGCGCCGCGGCGCACCGCGTCGGCCACCAGGGTCTCCACGTGGCCGAGTTGGTCACGGCTGACCAGCGGGCCGAGCTCTGTCGCGGCGTCCAGGCCGTCACCGACGACGGCGGCCTCGGCGAGTGCGGCCAGTGCCGCGGTGAGCGGGGCGTGCTGCTCGCGCGGCACGTAGACGCGTTTGACCGCGGCGCAGAACTGCCCGCTGTTGACCATCGCCCGGTCGAACAGGGACCGTGCCAGGTCCTGTACGTCGGTACCGGGGAGCACGACGGCCGGGTCGTTGCCGCCGAGTTCGAGGACGGTCCTCTTGAAGTCCGCGGCGGCGGAGCGGGCGATGGCGCGGCCGGCGGCGATCGAGCCGGTGAAGGAGATCAGCCGGACCGCGGGGTGCGCGGTGAGCCGGGCGCCCAGCTCGGCGTCGCCGCTGACCACCCGCAGGACGTCGGGCGGCAGGACCCGGCCCAGCGCCTCGGCCATGAGCAGGCTGGAGAGCGGGGTGGCGGGCGAGGGTTTCAGGACGACCGTGTTGCCCGCCAGGAGTGCGGGGGCGATCTTGCACACGGCCAGCAGGACGGGGTAGTTGGACGGGGCGATGGCCGCGACGACGCCGTGCGGCACGCGCTCCAGGGTGACGCGGGCCGCGGGTTCGTCCACGATGCGGTCCGGGTGCAGGGTGAGACCGGCGGTGTGGGCGAACCAGTCGGCGGCCAGACGCACTTCGGCTCGGGCGTGCCGCAGCGGCTTGCCCTGTTCCCGGGTCAGCAGGTCCGCCATGGCGTCCTCCGTGTCCCGCAGCGCGTCCCGGCAGGCCAGCAGATGCCGGCGGCGGCTCTCCCACGGCAGCGCCGCCCACCCGGGGAAGGCCCGGGCCGCGTCGGCCACCACCGCGTCGAGTTCGTCGGCGGTGCAGCGGGGGGCGTGAGCGAACACCGTGCCGTGCGCGGGGTTCTCCACGCCCATCGCGGTCCCGCTGGCCCGTGCTTGTGTGAACACAGTCGACTCCCCCGTCACCCGGTGCCGCGGCATCCCCGCACCCTTGATCGGACAGGTCCCAGTCTCACCACGTGCAAGTGCCCGAGGCATCCTCCGCTTTGGGGCATGCCCGTTCGGCTACGGCCAAGATCCGGTCACCTCCGGGCGGTCGGTCGCGGGGGCCGGGCGGTATGCGGCCACTGCCCCTGGTCGAGCCGGGGCCAGGGGCGTTCGGGCTGCTCGGCGCAGTCCACGAGGAACCTTTCGAGCCGCCGCAGGAAGGTGTGCACCTCTTCCGGCGGCAGGGCGGCGCTCTCGGCGCAGAGAACGAATCTCAGCCATCCGGGGTCGGTGTCGACGACGACCAGGAAGAAGGTCTCCGCCTCCTCGAAGTCGGCAGGGGCGACGACGGTACGGGCCAGAGCGGCACGTATCTCCTCCGCGGGCGCCGTCGCGCCCAGGGTCCGCAGATCGTGGTCGGTGCGGATGTCGTTGAAGCAGCAGGACAGGTGGAGCGGCTCGCCCCTCCTGTCGCCTTCGGCCCGGATCAGCTCATTCGCCCCGTCGGGGTCGAACAGGCCGTTGGCGTACGCGAGGGTGCCCGCGGCGAAGGCGCGGCGTGCGACGGTCCGTACGTCGTCCGCCCGCAGGTCGAGGGTGGTGAGGATCTCTTGGTGCAAGTTGGCCACGGTCCGCTGGAGGGCGGGGTGCGTGCGGTTGGCGGCCAGCAGCCGCAGGGCGCAGACCGGTTGCCCGGAGCGGGCGCCGAGCAGGAGCGCGACCGCCGTCAGGAGCACCGCGGAGGTGCTCACGCGCCAGTGTCCGGCCAGGGCGCGGACGGCCAGGAAGGCGGCCGAGGAGTCCATGGCCGCGCTGTAGCGGTCCGGGCGGCCGGGTCCCCGCGGGGCGGGACGGCCGGGGAACATCGTCAGGGGGGCGCTCGCCAGTTGACGCCGCCAGTGCGTATGGGCCCGGGCCAGCAGGGCACGGCCCTGCGGGGAGCGCTCGAAGGCGGCCTGTTCGACCGGCTGGCGGGTCACGGCGGGCGGCGGGGCCGCGGTGCGGGCGGTCCGCGCGGCCAGCAGGGTCAGGGCTTCCGCGGCGAGGGTACGCATGGACATGAGGTCCGCGGCGAGGTGCGAGACGCAGAAGGCCGCCAGCACGGGCACGTGGTCGGTGACGACGATCAGCGCCCGCAGCGGCGGCCCGTTCCGCAGGTCGAACGTCCTGTCCCTCATCCGCCGTCGCCAGGCGTCGTAGACGAATTGCGCGTTCTCCCCGGGCCCGGTGGAGCATATCTGCGCCTCAAAGGAACCGGACCGTGCGACGCTCTGGACGAGGGTCCCGTCCGGGCCGCAGAAAAAGGCCGTGCGCAGGGACTCGTGTCGGCTGACGAGTTCTCCGCACACGGCGAGAGCGTCTTCCACGGTTCCTTCGCCGGGAAGAAAAACCTCTTGGCAGAAATCGTAGAAGGAACCGTCGGGCATTTCACGGCGGATCAGGTCCCACATGTGCCGCTGAGCACAGGTGGCCGGCGCCGTGACCGACCGGCGACCAAAAAAGGGGACGTCACGTGTCTCGAATTTTTTCACGGCAGGATTTCCTCCGGTCAGCGCCCTCGGACTTTCGCGCTTTCACGCTAGCCGGGGAATCCGGTGAGGAAGACCTGCCCTTTTGGGCATGGCCGGACGGGCAGGCCGCCGGTCCACGGGGGCAGGTAGGCCGCCCGCGACGCGGCCGCGCCGGCGCCCGTCGGGAGTGCCGGTCGTCGGCAGTGCCCTTCGTCAGCAGTGCTGTTCGTCGGCCAGGAAGTGCGCTCCCGGCTCCGCCTCCTCACCCGCGATGCGCCCGGCGGGGACCGGGAGGCGGACATCGGCTCCGCTGCCGGCGAGCTGCACCCGTACGACGCGGCGGTCCGCGGTGGTCCGGTCCGGGAGGGCCGTACGGATCAGGCCGGCGTGGATGGCCAGGACAACCGCGGCCGTCCGGTTCGGCGCGCCGAGTTTGAGCAACAGACTGGCCACCAGCCGTTTGACGCCGTGGCTGGTGATGTCCAGGCGCCGGGCCATCTGTTTGTTGCTCAGTCCTTCGGCGAGCAGCAGCAGCGCCTCGGTCTCGCGGGCGGTGACAGCGATGTCACGTCTTTCCCGCGGAAGCCGGGTGGCACCGGCGCGATCCATCAGGGCGCGGGCGAGCGGGGCAGGCATGGGCACTTCACCTGCTGCCATGCGGCGCAGGGTGCTGTCCACGGCCTCCGCGCTCAGACCTCCCCGCATCAGGAACCCGTCGGCCGCCGGTGGTCCGGTCAGCATCGCCTCGTCCGGATCGGCCTGGCTCAGCAGGACGAGCGTGCTCGGCGGAGGGTAACGGAAGTCGTCAAGCAGATCGGCGTGGGCGTCGTAGTCGGTCTTGGCGACGACGAACACGTCGATCCGGCCGGAGCCCAGCACCTGGCGCGCCTCGCGCCGGTCGGCGCAGTGCCGGGCCTCGCGCACCAGGGCGGACTGGGACAGGGCGGCCCGCAGCTCTTGGCGCGCCACGCGGTCGTGGACAAGAGTCGCGACGACCAGCCGTCGCGACGGGGTGGGGGGTTTGCATGCTAAATCGCTCACCGTACTCCTCCGGATCAAGGCTGTAAGTGGGCATTCCCCGGACGCGGCGACCGTATGCGTCCGGACTAATTCGCTACCGTCGACTCGTGTCGCGAATTTGCCTTGACTATAACAACAGGGACTCAGGAGAACCAGTACCATCCGGCCAATTGCCCCACCAACGAGCCATCATTAAATTTTACAGACCAACAAAGTTAATAAAGCGAGCGAAGCGTAACATTCAGGACATGGCGTGGACATGACCGTCCGGGTCGAGATCTCGAACTTTCCCAGCCACCCGGCCACCCGATCGCCGGTTTCGTTTTTCCGAAAAAACAGCTAACTTCCCCTCTTGACGCACCAGTTGCCCGCCCAGGCTCCCGCCTGCCCGAAAGGGCATGCCACCGGAGCCGGAAAAAACCGGAAGCCCGCCCGGAAAAAGCCGGGGCGGCTCCCGTCGCGGCGTCGTATTCCCGTGGGCAATTCACCGCCCCTCGCGGCAGCCCACGGGAACAGGCCGAGCAACAGACCGAAACAACCCCCGGGAACAAAGGGAGCACCGAACCGTTGACCGCCCACCCCGCCGGCTCCGTGACACCGCACGGGAGAGACCGATGACGACCGACACCGCCGCGCAGACCCGCCCCGCGTCCGCACCGGCGCCGGCCACCGGACCCGAGATGAGCGTGGGCCCCTGGCTCCGCCTGCACATGCGTCACTTCCGCCGGCACATCGCCGTCCATCTGGCGGGCAGTCTGCTCTGGCAGACCCTCACCGCGGCCCTCCCCCTGGTCATCGGGCTCGCCTTCGACGCCGTCCTGAAGACGAACGGGCGGGATCCGGACCTCGGGGCCCTGCACGTGGTGTGCGCCGTGCTCCTCGGCCTGGTCCTCGTCCGGGGCGTCTGCGGCATCGCCTCCACCTACGCCCTGGAGGCCTTCGCCAGCGGCCTGGAACGCGACGCGCGGGCCGGTGTCTTCGCCAGCATGCTCCGCAAGAAACAGGGTTTCTTCAACCGGCACCGCACCGGCGACCTGTCCACCCGCGCCACCGGCGACGCCGAAGCCCTCGGACTGATGGTGTCGCCGGGGTTCGACATGACCCTGGACATGGCGCTCAACACCCTCATTCCCCTGGTCTTCATCGCGGCCGTCGACTGGCGGCTCCTGCTCTTCCCCGGCATCTTCGTCGTCCTGTTCGTCGTCGCCCTCATGGATCACGGGCGCCGCCTCGAACCGGTCTCCGACCTCACCCGCGAGGAGTTCGGCGCGATGTCCGCGCAGGCCACCGAGAGCATCACCGGGATCGAGGCGGTCGAGGCGACCGACGGAGCCGAACGCGAGCAGGACCGCTTCCGCGAGGCCGCCACCGCCTACCGGGACGCCGCCGTGCGCCAGGCACACGTCCAGGCCCTGTCCTTCCCCCCGCTGCTGCTGGCCGTGGCCACCGCGGGCACGCTCCTCCATGCCGCCTTCCTGCTGCGCGACGGCTCACTGAGCGTCGGCCAACTGGTCGCCGTCCTGGGCCTGATGAGCAGCCTGCGGGCCCCCACCCAGCTCGCCTCCTTCAGCATCGGGCTCATCTTCTTCGGCTTCTCCGGAGCCCAGCGCATTCTGGAGATCATCAACGACCGGGCGGGGGAGGACGAGGAAGGCGGCCGGCACACGGCGGCCATCACCGGCGAAGTCGTCTTCGACAACGTCACCTTCGCCTACGGCGACGGCAAACCCGTCCTGCACGACATCTCCTTCCGAGCCGCCCCCGGCACCACCGTCGCGGTCGTGGGCGCCACCGGCAGCGGCAAGTCCACCCTGCTGCACCTGCTCAACCGCACCTATGTGCCCAGCGAGGGACGCGTCCTCGTCGACGGTGTGGCCACCACCGCCTGGGACCCGCGGTCCCTGCGCGGCCAGGTCGCGGTCGTCGAGCAGGACGTGGTCCTGTTCTCCCGCACCATCGCCGAGAACCTCGCCTTCGGCGCCGCGCCGGGAACCGGCCGGGCCCAGCTGGAGGAGGCGGCCCGCACCGCCCAGGCACACGACTTCGTCATGGCGAGCGAGCACGGTTACGACACGGTCCTGGGCGAGCGCGGTATCACCCTCTCCGGTGGCCAGCGCCAACGCCTGGCCATCGCCCGCGCGTTGGTGACCGACCCGCGCATCCTCGCCGTGGACGACGCGACCAGCGCCGTCGACAGCGTGACCGAGCACGAACTGCAGCTCGCGATGCGGCGCGCCGCCACGGGCCGCACCACCTTCCTCGTCACCCCCCGGCTCTCCCGGATCCGCGCCGCCGACCACATCGTCGTCCTCGACGCCGGCCGGATCGTCGGCCAGGGCACCCACGAGCACCTTCTGCACACCTGCGCGCTCTACCGCACCGTCTTCGCGCCGTACACGGCCACCGCCGTGAAAGGAACCGCCACCGCCGCGAAGGGAATCACCACCGCGCCGGTCCAGGCCGGAGCAGAGGAAGGAACCGGCTGATGGCACTCCTGGAAGGCATCGAGGCGGGTGCCGAGGACACGTATGACCGCCACTACGGCGACCGGCAGCTGCTGCGCCGCATCACCCCCTACTTCCAGGGCCGCGGCGGAGCGGTCGCCTTCGTCACCGCCGCAGTGGTCGTGGCCGCCGCCGCGGGCAGTGCCGTACCGGTCCTGCTGGCCCGCACCGTCGACTCCGCCCTGGACGACGACACCCGCTCCGCGATGGCGCTGCTGGCCTCGGCCGTGCTCCTGGCCGGCGCCGCAGCCTGGCTGTTCACCGTCCTCCAGCAGCGCCTCACCGGCACACTGGTCGGCGACGTGGTGCTGAGACTGCGCGAAGACGCCTTCGCCGCGGCCATGCGCCAGGACCTGGCGTTCTACGACACCCACCCCACCGGTCTGGTGGTCAGCCGCGTCACCAACGACACCCAGACGTTCGGGGCACTGCTCTCCCTGGTGCTCTCCCTCATCGGCCAGGTCCTCGTCGTCCTGCTGATCCTGACGGCCCTGTTCGTGATCAACGTGCCGCTGGCGCTGCTCACCACCGCGGTCGCCGCCCTGATCGTCGCGGTCAGCCTCGCCTTCAGGAAACGCGCGCGGACCGCCTCCACCCGCCAGCAGCAAGCCCTCGCCGAGGTCAGCGGATTCGTCCAGGAGACCCTGCGCGGGATCACCGTGGCCCGCAACCACCGCGGCGAGGCGGCGGCCGAGGCGGGGCTGCGGACGGTCAACGACCGCTGGTACCAGGCCAGTGTGCGCCTCAACCGCCTCTTCAGCGGCATCTTCCCGCTGCTCATCTCCCTGACCGGACTGGGCACGGCGGCCGTCGTGCTGGTCGGTGGCCACAAGGTCGCCTCCGGCGACCTCTCGGCCGGTGAATGGGTCCTCTTCCTCGAGGCCCTGGCCCTCTTCTGGTCCCCGGTCGCCGCCATCGCCTCCTTCTGGCAGCAGCTCCAGCAGGGATTGTCGGCCGGCGAGCGCATCTTCGCGCTGATCGACCGGGAACCGGCCGTCCACCAGAGCGCCCAGCTGCCCCCGCCCCGGCTGCGCGGCGCACTGGAGCTGCGCGGTGTCAGCTTCCACTACACCCCCGAGCGCCCCGTGCTGCGCGGCATCGACCTGACGGTGGCCGCCGGGGAGACCGTCGCGCTGGTCGGTCACACCGGGGCGGGCAAGTCCACCCTGGTGCGTCTGCTGACCCGCTCGTACGACTTCCAGGAGGGCAGCCTGCTCGTCGACGGCCAGGATGTGCGCACCTTCGACCTGGCGCGGTACCGGCGGTGCCTCGGGGTGGTCACCCAGACACCCTTCCTCTTCTCGGGCACCGTCGCGGAGAACATCGCGCTGGGCCGGCCGGGCGCCGACCGCGCGGCGATCGAGGCGGCGGCCCACGCGGTGGCCTCCGGCGCCTGGCTGCGGCAGCTGCCCGACGGCCTGGACACACCCACCGACGAAGGCGGACGCAACCTGTCGACCGGCCAGCGGCAGATCGTGGCACTGGCCCGCGTCTTCCTCCAGGACGCCCCGGTCTTCATCCTCGACGAGGCCACCGCCAGTATCGACCCGCTCACCGAGGCCCAGATCCAGGAGGGGCTCGACGCGCTCGCGGCGGGACGCACCACGATCGTCGTGGCGCACCGGCTCCCCACCGTCCGCAAGGCCGACCGCATCGTCGTCGTCGACGGCGGACGGCTGGTCGAGCAGGGCGACCACGCCACGCTCATGCGGCGCGACGGCGCCTACAGCCGCCTCTACCGGCAGTACTTCCACCACCAGCACCCCGACCACGACCCCGCCGACGAGCCCTTCGGCAGCGAACGGGCACCGGCCGGCGCGGGGGCGCACCCAGCGGAGGCCAGCGATGCCGTCGACCACTGAATCCCCCGCCACGCCGTGGGAGCTCATCGAGTGCGCCGCCCACCTCTCCCCCGACGCCACCGCCGTACGTCAGGGGGCCCGGACGCTCACCTTCCGCGAACTCGCCGAGCGCGTGCGGACCGCTGCGCACCGCCTGCGCACCCGGCTTCCGGCCGACGGCGAGGGAACCGTCGGGCTGCTCTTCGACAACACGCTCGAAGGCACGGTGGCCTTCCTGGGCACGCTGCGCGCGGGCGTCCCCCTCACGCCGCTCGAACCCGACAGCGCGGAGTCCGCCCTGCTACGCGTCCACCGGGACCTCGGCCCCCTCCACCTCGTCGGCCAACAGGCCGGACTGCGCCCCCTGGCCCGTGCCGACGCCGCCTCGGCCGACCGGTGGCAGGGCGGTGTCCTCATCGACGTGGACGAGCTGACCGCCCCGCCGGGCACGGCCGGAAACCCGGCGCCGCTGCCCGTGGCGGTTCCCGATGCCCCCGCGCTCCACCAGTACACCTCCGGCTCCACCGGCGAGCCGAGGGCCGCCGTGCACTCCCAGCGCGACCTGGTGCTCGGCGGCGGGATCTACGCGCACACCTATGCCGTCACCCCGGCCGACCGCGTTCTGGCCGCGGTGCCCCTGCTGCACTCCTTCGGCATGGTCGCCGCGCTCACCACCGCGCTGTACGCCCGCGCCGAGCTCGTCCTGCTCGGCCGGTTCACCCCGGCCGACATGCTGCGGACCATGCGGGGACGCGCCTGCACCATCGTGGTGGGAACCCCGCTCGCGTACGACCTGGCGGCCCGCTCCGCGGCCTCGTGGCGCGAGACGTCCCGCCCCGGCGAGACCGTACGGCTGTGTCTGTCCTCCGGGGCGCCCCTGCCCGCGGAGGTGGCCGGCCGTTTCGCCCAGCACTGCGGCCCGGCCGTCCAGCAGATCTACGGAAGCACCGAGGCGGGTGTCATCGCCGCACAGCTCCCCCGGCCGGACGGCGCGGCCGACGCCGGCGTGGGAAAGCCAGTGCGGGGGGTGCGGATCCGGCTCGTGGACGAGGAGGGCAGGCCCGTCCCCTTCGGCGGCACGGGCGCCCTGCTGGTGCGCACCCCTGCCATGTTCAGCCGCTACCTGGGTCACCCGGGGCCTTCCGAACGGGCCTTCCGCGACGGCTGGTACGTCACCGGCGACCTGGCGCGCCTCGACCGCGAGGGCCGGCTGCACCTGGTGGGCCGCAAGGAGTCCTTCGTCAACGTCGGTGGCAAGAAGGTCAATCCCCTGGAGGTCGAAGCGGTCCTGCTGGCCCACCCGGGCATCGCGGAGGCCGTGGTCTGGGGGGAGCCGGTGGAGGGGCGGACCAGCGAACGCGTACGGGCCGCCGTCGTGCCGCGCTCCCCCCTCAGCGCCGCCGCGATCGCCGCGCACTGCCGGGAGCGGCTCCTGGCCCACCAGGTGCCCGCGAAGATCGAATTCGTGGCGTCCCTGCCCAGGACGTCCCTGGGAAAGATCCGCCGCGCGGCCGTGGCCGCAGCCGCCCCCGTGCCGCATCAGGACGACCCGGCCTGATCCGACGGGCAGGATCCGGCCGTACGCGCACCCACGGCATCCGAGGTGTTTACTTGAAGTCTCACATTGTTTTATCGTCGCACCCGAGGCCGTCACCCCGCGCCTCGCCGCCCCTCAGGGAGAGCCCCATGCCGGTACGCCGCCTCAACCACGCGGTGCTGTACGTACGCGACGTCGCGCGAGCCGTCGAGTTCTACACGGACGTCTTCGGCTTCCACCTCGACGTCGACATCCCCGGCCGCGCCGCGTTCCTCAGCGCCGAGGGCACCCTCAACGACCACGACCTCGGCCTGTTCTCCGTCGGCCCGGACGCGCCCGGGCCCGAGCAGGGCCGGGTCGGCCTCTACCACCTGGCCTGGGAGGTGGGCACACTCGGCGAACTCGTGGAGATCGCCGAGAAGCTCACCGGGCGAGCTGCCCTGGTCGGCTCCACCGACCACCTCGTGTCGAAGTCCCTCTACGCCAAGGACCCCGACGGCAACGAATTCGAGATCATGTGGCGCGTACCGCGTGAGGACTGGCCGGCCCCGGCCGAGAAGGCCCGCCTCGGCGCACTCGACCTCGACGCGTCGCTCAGGCGCTGGGGCCCCGACCTCAAGACGGGCGCGGCGGCCGGATCCGCGACCTGATACGCCCGGACCTCCGGGCGCGGAGTCCCAGGCGCCGACCCGGAGGGTGTGTCAGAGGGTGCAGAGCCACCCGAGCAGGACGGTTGTCACGGTCCCCCCGGTGAACACGGCCCCCAGTACGGCAAACAGCCGGTCGACGACCGTCGAGTCCCAGCCCACGATCTCGAACCGGTGCGGCGCCCGCGGGTCGTAGAGAACCGTGACGTTCGCCCCCACGTGGAAACGGTTCTCGACGCGCGCCCGGCCGAAGCGGGACGAGTGCTCGCAGGCGCGCCCGTCCCCGGTCGTCCAGGCCGCGACCGGGTGGTAGAACTTGCCGCCCTCGTCGCTGCGCGCGAGCTGGTGGCGGACGATCCTGCCCCGGGCAGTGACACCGTTCAGCCGCAGCGCCTTGGCGCGGCGGAGCCCGTATACGCCGATGCTGAGGAAACTCACGCCGAGCGTCAGCGGGATGAGGGCGATGAACCATTCGCGTCGCATGTGTGGCGTGACGCCTGAGCTGGGGTTTTGGTTGCGGGAAACACTGTGGGAATCCCCATGCCGTGCGGGCGGCTTCCCCTCTCCCGACGCGACGCGCGAGAAGCGGTCCTCCCGTCAGGGGCGGGCCGTCGCGATGAGGCGTCTCAGCGCGGCGCGGGCGGGCGGCCCCCAGGTGGGCTTGCCCCCGGGGTGGCCCCGCACGCCCGCCTCTCCGATGAGAGCGCAGCTGAGGGCCTTCAGAACCGCCCAGCCCCGCGCGCGGCGCCGCGTCGCCGCGTCCGCGGCCGGCTGATAGGCGTCGTGGAAGCGGTCGACGGCGCCGTCCGGCAGCAGGAGCCACGCGCCGGCCAGGTCGCAGGCCGGATCGCCCGCGAAGAGGTCACCGAAGTCGATGACACCGCAGAACGTGCTGGCGTCGGTGAGGACGTTGGCGGGGTGCAGATCGCCGTGGAGCCAGAGTGCCGGCCCGGTCCAGTCGGGCGCCGCGAGGGCGTCCGCCCAGACGGCTCGGACGGCGTCGGGGTCGGGAACCAGCCCGAACCCGGTCGCCGAGGCCAGCGCCCGGTCGAACCCCTCGGCCTGGTCGATCAGCGGGCCGCCACGGCCGCGGCCTGCCGGAGCCCCGTCCGGGGCCGGATGGTGAAGAGCCGTCAGAAACCCGGCCAGGACGTCCACCGCCCCGGCGCGCGTGGCAGGGGCGCGGTCGGCGGGTGTTCCCGGCACCCATGTGGTGACGATCCACGGCCGCGGAAACCGGTCGGTCGGCTCGCCGAGGTGCTGTGGGACGGGCACCGGCAGAGGAAGACGCGGGGCCAGCACGGGCAACCAGGTGTGCTCCTTGCGCAGCAGCTCGTCCGCCGACTCCGTCGCCCAGGGCAGACGGACGGCGAGGTCGTCGCCGACGCGCCACAGCTGGTTGTCCCAGCCGCGCGCGCCAAGCCGCACAGGGCGGTCGGCCAGGTCGGGGTGGTGGTCACGCAGCAGATCGCGGACCAGCTCCGCGGTGACGTCCGTGGTGGTGTGACTCATGCGGCGCCACGATAGCCGGACGCCGACAGGCCGTTCTTGACGCCTGCCCGCCGGGATCCCCTCGGGCTCGGGTGGCGGGATCGTCCCCCGCCTCAGCGGCAGGGCGAGGACCACGCCGGTCACGAATCCCACCACGTGCGCGAGGTAGGCCACGGTTCCCGCGTCGGAGACACCGCCGCCGTACGAGTAGAGGGCCTGGAGCGCGAACCAGAACCCCAGGACCGCCCAGGCGGGCAGCCGCAGCGGCAGGAAGACCAGAAACGGGACGAGCACCCAGACCCTGGCCGTGGGACAGAGGACCAGATGGGCGCCCAGCACCCCCGCGATCGCTCCCGACGCCCCGATCAGCGGGGCGGACGAGGAGGGGTTGACCAGCGCGAAGCCGTAGGCGGCCGTGTACCCGCACACAGGTAGAACAGCGCGTACCGGACGTGACCCAGCCGGTCCTCGATGTTGTTCCCGAAGATCCACAGGAACAGCGTGTTGCCAAGCAGATGCAGCCAGCTTCCCTGCGGGAACATCACCGTCAGCACGGACAGCGCCGGTTCCTTGGTGCAGTCCGCTGGGCCGACCACGCATCCGGGGCCCGCCGCGCCCCCTCCGGTCTGTCCGGTGGCCACCAGCGCGGGCACACGACCGTGGATCAGCTCCTGCGGTACGGCCGCCCAGCGATCCAGGAACGCCTGCAGGTGGCACAGCTGGGACAGGCTGTCGTCCCGGCCGGTGACCCGGCCATTCCGGGCGTTCGCAGGAACACCACGAGGTTCGCCGCCACCAGCGCGTACGTCACCCAGGGCGTACGCCTGACCGGGTTGATGTCATGAACCGGGACCACCACCCGCCCGGCCTCCTCTCCGGCGACGACGTACCCCAGGCGCCCCGCTGTCCACCGTCACGCAGGACGGGCTTCCGGGCCGCCCGCCCCTGGCCGCGAGCGTCGCCCCCGGTGACGGCCGGGGGCGGCCGGGGGGGTGTCGAGCGGCACTCCCCCGGGTACTCGTGACGCGCTCGGACACCCCCGAAACCGTCGGAGTGGAGCGGTACGGCTGTCACCGCGCGCCGCGGGACCACCAACCGCTCGCTCCGGCTCGCACCGCATTGAAGGGACACCCTGATGAGCACCCGTGCAACGCGCTCGCGTCAGGCACACGGCACAGGCTCCGACCTGCTCGCCATCTACCTCAACGATCACCTGCTCGGTGCCACCGTGGGCGTCGAACGCGCCCGCTACCTCGCCGAGCAGTGCACGGACCCGGAGGTCACCAAGAGCCTGGCGCCCATCGCGAAGGAGATCGCGGAGGACCGCAAGAGCCTGGTGGACATCATGCGGCGACTCGACATCCCCATCCGCCGCTACAAGGTCTACACGGGACGGCTGGCCGAACGGGTGGGACGGCTGAAGAGCAACGGCAGCCTGGTGCGCCGGTCCCCCCTGAGCACCATGGTGGAGCTGGAGTTCCTCCGCCTGGGAGTGGAGGGCAAAGCCGCCTGCTGGCAGACCTTGCGAGAGCTGACCGACACCGAGGAGCGTCTCGAAGCCCAGCGCCTCGACGTCCTGGCCGACCGGGCGACCCGTCAGCTGAGCAATCTGGAGGAGCTGCGCCGGCGCCAGGCCAGGAAGGTCTTCGCCGACAAGTGAGCGCCCCGCGGGCACCGGCCACGCGCGCTGCTCGCCACCGTTCTCCAAGTCGGGCCCGACGGAGGGCTGTCAGGGCTCCGTCCGTCGGCCCTCGGAGGCGCACGTGAGCCGGAGGAACCTGTGGTGCACGCACTACCCGGCCCTGGATCCCCCCAGGGCCGGGGCTCCTGGACCGGGGTCGACGAGGTGTGACCCAGATCGCAGGGCTTTCCCTCTTTCACCGGCAACCCCGCGACCTGCGGCGGCAACTGAGGGGGCGACAGAGCGGTACTCCGCACTCCACCTCCGCACAGGGACCCCCGACCGATGACCCCTTCCTCCCTCCGCCGCCTCCTCCCCGCCCGACGTGAAGCGGAAGCCGGTCCTGTCCAAGGGGCCGGAGTCGTCCGCCGCGGGCCTGCCCGCCTCCCTGGCCCGGCGCGCGGGTCCGGGTGTCCTGCACTGACCCCCCGCCCCGATGCCCGCTCGGGCGTGCCCGTCCCGCCCGGGCGGCGGGGCAGATCCCAGGACGAAGCGGCCCCCGCACCCCATGGAGAGAGCTGACCGAATGCTTGGTATGCTCACCGGCCCCGCCCCCAACGGCGGGCAAGAACACCGGCGCTGGCTCGGGCCGAGCACGAGCACACCCCACGGAGACTCCCGTATGGCCCTTGACGACGCGTCCGCGGAGTTCCACGACTTCTTCGAGCGCCACCACGCGGAACTCGCCCGCCTCGCCTACTTGTTGACCGGCGAGGCGGACACCGCCGACGACCTGGCCGCCGACGCCTTCGTCGCGCTCTGGCACCGCTGGGACCGGGTCCGGAGCGCCGACCACCCGGTGGCGTACGCCCGCGGCGTGGTCGCCAACATGGCGCGTGGCCGCATCCGCGCCCTCACCCGTGAACGGCGCCGCATCCACCTCTTCTGGGCGTCCCTGCCCGGCCGCGCGCACCACCCCGACGTGGAGGCGGTCGTGGACGTGCGCCGCGCGCTGGCGCGGCTGCCGTTCCGCAAGCGCGCGTGTGTCGTGCTGCGCCACGCCCTGGACCTGTCGGAGAAGGACACCGCCCTCGCCCTCGGGACCTCGGTCGGTACGGTGAAGAGCCAGACCTCCAAGGGCATGGCCGAGCTGCAGCGCCTCCTCGGGGCGCAGGCCGCCGAGGAACTGAGCGGAACGAGGAACTGATGGAGGACCTGAAGCGCCGCCTCCGGGAGGCCGCGGCGGCCCACGAGCCCGACCGGGACGCCATGCTGGCGCGTGTGCGGCACGGCATGTCCCGCGACCGCGCCCCCAGCCGCCGTGCCGGCGGGCCGCTGTCCTGGTCCCGCGTCACCCTCGCCACCCTCGCCTCGGCGACCGCGCTGGTGGCGGGTGGCTATGCGATCGCCACGACCGTCCCCACCGGGGGCCCGGGGCGCGAGGTCGCCTCCGTCCCGGCGGCACCCTCACCGCCGTCCACGACGGACGGCCCCCGCACTCCTTCCGCCCCGCCCTCACCCCCGCGCGCGACGGACAGCGGCCGCACCCCTTCCGGGCCGGCCTCACCCCCGGCGACGAAGGGCGCTACCCACGACCCGTCCGCCCAGGACGCATCGCCCCGCCCTCAGGACGGCCCGCTGCGGTCCGAGGGCGCGGTCGACCCGCACGCCAACGCCTACTGGGCGCAGAGCAACCTCACCTTCCACACCGGCGTGCCCCTGACGGCACTCACGGTGGAGGTCCGCATCGCGCAGACGGGCGGCGTGGCCTCCACCGGCGCGTGGCGGACCCTGCCCGCGAACGACTTCACGCTCACCACCGTCGACAAGGGCGGCGCCCTCACCTACCGGTGGACCCTCAAGCCGGGCCGGACCGTACCGCCGGGGCGGCACGTCTTCGCCGTGCAGTACAACCACGCGCCCGGCCCGCGAACGGCGACCGGCGATGTCTACACCGCCTCGGCCACGACGGCGCAGGGGCAGCGGCACACCGTCACGGGCCGGTTCGGCGCGGCGCGCTGAGGCAGGCCCGACCACGGCGCGCCCGCCGCGCCGGCAAGAGACCGGGGAGCCCGGCAGTCGTACGAGGACACGGCTGCCCGGCTCCCTCCTTGTCTTCCCGACGGTTTACGGAGTCCAGTCGCCCAGCCAGTCCGAGACCTGCTGGTTGGCGGCCTGAGCGTCGGTCAGATGGGGGCGGTCGGCGCTCTTGGGACCGGCGCCGGGGCCGGTGTTCATGTACTCGGCGAAGCGGTCCTGCTTCCAGGAGAAGCCGCCCATGTCGCTCCAGGGAGTGCGCTTGATCGCGGCGCTCAGGGTGGAGTCGCGGACGGTGGCCTGGGGGTCGACGGTCGTGTCCCCGCCGGGATGCCAGTTCCGGCCGAGGGAGAAGGAGGAGGCGGTCACATCGCCGTTGACCGTGGAGCGGTTGATGAGGATGCCGTGGCGGCCCGCCGGGGTGCTCGGGGCGGTGATGTATCCGGCCGAGCTGCCGTTCCAGCGCTTCTTGAGCGTGATGACCGACTGGTCGACCACGGCGGTGGCACGGCCGAAGATGAAGTCGACGTTGCCGACGATGTAGGAGTGGGTGACGTACACACGGCCGGGCTTGTCCTTCGCCGCGGTCTCCATCTCCAGGGTGTCCTGGTCGCCGGTGACGATGAGACCGTTCAGTACGATCCTGTCCCCGGTCGTGAGCAGGGCGACGGCCTGGTGGTCCTTGAGGGACTGGTGCGCGGCCTCGTCGAAGTCGTTGGAGACGGTCAGGTTGCGCATCTGGGAGTCGTCCGAGCGGATGGCGACCGTGGCACTGCCCGGCGTGCCGTACGTGCCCGAGCCGTCCGGCTTGCGCATACCGGCCGCGTTGCCGTACACGATCACCGTGTCCTTGCGGCTCTTGCCCGAGCCCTGGATGGTGACGTGCGGCTTGTTCGCCGGAACGTCGACCGTCTCGCGGTACGTACCGGGCTTGACGGAGATGACGACGCGAGAGGTGTTGCCGACGGGCACGGCGTCCACCGCGGCCTGGACCGTCCTGTACTGGCCGGTGTTGTCCTTGGCGACGGTGAGCGTCTTGACGGCGGCGGCGTTGGTGACGGCCGCCTTGCCCCAGGATCCGCGCGGGCCGGCGCCGGACTTCACGAGCGCGGGCACGTCGCCGGCCGCGTCGGCGGTGTAGCGGTAGTACTTCTTCGGGTCGAAGGCCGTACCGCCGCCGCTCTCGTTGCGCCCGCTCGTGCCCGAGAAGAGGTTGCCGCGCTGGACGAGGGCTGCGCCGGAGTCCCTGATCACCGGGTTGTTCATGCCCTGGAAGTAGGAGTTCTCCAGCACCATCCGCGTCCTGCCGCGTGCGTAGTTGCCGTAGGCGGACTTGATGGTCGTGCCGGGGACGTCTTCCAGGAAGTTGTTGTAGAGGTGTGCGTGGGCGGCGTTGTCCGTCGAGGGGTTGCGCTGCTCGGTCTCGCGGATCCAGTTGTGGTGGACCGTGATGTCGGTGACGACGTTCGGCGTCCATCCGATACCGAAGGCCTTGTTGGCGTTGCCGAGCCTGTTCCAGGACACCGTCACACAGGTGCTGTCCTTGCGGACGTCGATCAGGCCGTCCGCGGTGTGCCGCAGGTCGTTGTGGTCGATCCACACATGGTGGGCGCCGTCCATCTGGACGGCGTCGAAGTCGTGCTCCTTGTCGTTCCAGACGCCCTGGTAGGAGTCCCGGATCGTCAGGTTGCGGATGATGACGTTGTGCACGCCCTGACCGAGGAAGAAGCCACCGCCGACGATGTGCCCCAGCGTCCCGGAGCCGATGATCGTCTTGTGCGAGGCGACCTTGATCTCCTTGCCGACGGGCGCCATGTTGATCGTGCCGGCGACGACGATGACGTACGGCTCCGGGGCGGTGGCGTACTTCTCCAGGTCGGCGAGCGTCCTGACGGTGACGGTCTTGCCGTCGCGACCGCCGTAGGTGCCGTTCTGCCCGAGAGCGTTGACGGAGGCGAACCCGTCGGCGGCGGCGGTCGCCCACGTCGGGGCGTCCGCCGCCGCGGCCTTCTCCTCGTCACCCAGTCCCAGTCCGAACACGGACCCGTACGCCAGAACGCCGGAAGCGGCCAGTGCCAGCGGCACGCCGATGGCCAGGGCCTTGTGCGGTCTGCGGTGCCGGGACGTGCGGCGGGTCGAACTCATATGCGGCTTCCGTTCCTTGAAGAGGGAGGATCGGTGTGTGGTCGCCGCCGGAGTTCAAAAGGTTGCCGTGTTCGGCCAGAAGATTGTCCCCTCCACGGGGTGACACCGCCCTCACTCCCGTCGGCTCTCTACCGCGGCGGTGCCTGGAAACCCCCGATCTCGCGTTCGAGCAGTTCGGCCAGGCGAAGCGGGGTGCGGTCCTCGAACATCGGGCCGATGAGCTGCACTCCCACGGGCAGCCCCTCGGGGGACCGGCCCGCGGGCACGGCAGTGGCCGGCAGACCGGGCATGGTGGCCACACCGGCCCAGACGAGCTGGTCCAAGTACGGGTGGTCGACGCCGTCGATGTCGAGCCGGCGCTCCAGTGAGTCGGGGTGGTGGTCGTGCGGGAACGCGGGAGTGGGCGTGACGGGACACACCACGGCGTCGTACTCCGCGAAGAGCCGCCGCCAGGCGTGGCGGTGGAGTTCGCGGCGGCCGTTCGCCTCCATCCAGTCGCGGTGGCTGAACACCATCGCGCGCAGCCGCTCCGCGCCGAGGCTTCGGTCCTCCGCGTCCAGCCGGGCGGTGTCGGCGCGCAGCCGCTCGTACTCCTCGTCGGGGAAACGCGCGACGACGCTGGAGAACAGCAACTGCGTGTACACCCTCGCGCCTTCCGCCAGGTCGGGCAGCAGCGGACTGTGCCGCTCGACGCGGGCGCCAGCCCCGGTCAGGGCGTCGGCCACCCGCTTGACCCCCGCCCGTACGGCGGACCCGGTGGGGATGAGCGGGTGCTCCTCCAGCACCAGGACCCGGAAGTCGCCGAGCCGCTCGTGGCGCGCGGGCGGCAGTGCCACGTCGTAGGCCGTGCCGAGCGTCAGTGGGTCCGCACCGGCCATGACGTCCAGCAGGAGCGCGAGGTCGCGGGCGGTGCGCGCCATGGGGCCGACGACGGCGAGGTCGTGGGTGACCGGCAGGGCCGGAGCGGGCGGCGGGGTCATACCGCGGTCGGCCACCAGTCCGAGCGACGGCTTGTGCGCGTAGACACCGCAGAAGTGCGCGGGCGTGCGCAGCGAACCGGCGATGTCGGAGCCGATGGACAGCGGACCGAACCCGGCGGCCAGGGCCGCCGCCGATCCGCCGGAGGAGCCACCCGCCGTGCGGGCGTGGTCCCAGGGGTTGTTGGTCGTGCCGTAGATCTCGTTGAAGGACTGCACGTCCTGGAGCGCCACGGGCACGTTGGTCTTGCCGAGGACCACCGCGCCCGCCGCCTTGAGCCGCGCCACTTGGACCGCGTCCTCGTCCGGTATGAAGTCCCGGTGGGGCGTCATGCCCCAGGTCGTGGGCAGTCCGGCGATGTTGTAGGACTCCTTGACCGTCACCGGGACACCGAGCAGCGGGCGGTCCTCGCCGCGGGCGCGCGCCTGGTCGGCGGCGCGCGCGGCGGCCCGGGCACGGTCGAAGTCCGGCACGCAGATCGCGTTGATGGTCTTGTCGTCCCGCTCGATACGGGCGATCGCGTCGTCGGTCAGTTCCGCCGAGGTCACGTCACCGGCACGCAGGGAGGCCGTGAGTTGCTCGGCCGTCGCATAGGTCCACTCCATGAATCCGACCGTACCGGCCCCCCTGCGAGGGCATGAAATACCGTTTCGTACAACAGGTTCGAGGGCCGGACCGGGTGCCGTCAGTGCACCGGGAAGCCGAAGGAGTATCCCTGTTCCTTGAGCCGGGGAAGAATGCGGCGCAGGGCTTGGACCGTCTGGGTACGGTCTCCTCCGGCGTCGTGGAAGAGGAGCGTCGGGCCGTTGTGCAGTTCCCGTTCGACGGTGGCGACGATGGCGTTGGTGCCGGGGCGCTCGAAGTCCTTGCTGTCCACGTTCCAGCCCAGCGGCCGCATGCCCCGGGAGGCGGCGAGCTCGCGGCTGTAGGGGGTGAAGGCCCCGCCGGGCGCCCGGTAGTACATCGGCCGTACGCCCCCGGACGCCTTGGTGATCATGCGTTCGGCGTCGAGGATCTGTTGCGACTGATAGGCCTGGGACTTCTTGTCCATGGCGGTGTTGTGCGACACCGAGTGGTCGCAGAGGCGGTGTCCGGCCGCGACGACCTTCTTCACGAGGTCGGGGTGGGCCTGCGCCTGCGTGCCCACCATGCAGAAGGTGGCCTTAACCCCGTACTCCCGCAGCACGTCGAGGACTTGCGGGGTCCAGCGGGGGTCGGGGCCGTCGTCGATGGTGATGTTGACGCCGTGCGCCCCCGCCTCGGAGGAGTGCGCGATGGTCGTAGCGACCCGCTTGGCCTCACTCGTCCGTGTGGCGGAGGCGGACACCTTGGGGGACGGTTCGTCCGCGGGGCCGGCCTGGGCGGTCCAGACGGAAGCACCGGTGGCGAGCACCGTCACCCCGATCGCCGCCCCGATCATCTTGCCGTACCAAGCCCGCCCGCCGCCGTGCCGTGCCATGTCCGCCCCTTTGCGCAGTGCCTCGCCCTACCCCGGTCGCCCTGCGACCAACTGGCAGGACGAGAAACCGAGGTTAAGGGATGCGCCCGTTACGGATCACGGACATTTCCGGGATGGATCGCGGACAACTCCTCGCGAACGGCGGCCAGGAGTGCACGACTTAACCGCTATTGTCCTATTTGTCCGCATGCTCGCGGCCCGCCAGCCACCGGCCGGTCGCGCAAACCGGAGGACCGGCGCTCGAAGAGGCATTGGCCACAGTCGGCCGACCCCCTCCGCACCCTCTTCGACCACGCTCTCGGGCTTCGCTTCGTCGCGGAAACCACGTAATCTCCTCGCATCCCGGGAGCGAGGGCCCGGGGTGGCCCGCACGGTCCCTGGGCAGCCCGCGTCCGGGACGCCCGGCAGCCGATTCATGGTGGCGGGAGCAGGTTCTGAGGCGTGCCATGCTCGTTGCATGAAGGACCACGAGGAGCTGGTGGTGGCGAGGACGAGCGGCTTCGGCGCGGCGGGCGGCGACCCCGTCTTCGCGCTGAGCCGGTACACGGTCCCCGGCGCACCGGCTGCCGGGGACGACCCGGCACCCGCCGCGCGGCTCTCCGTCGTGCAGCAGATCCTCGACGGCCTGCCCGGTTCGGCGATCTTCCTGATGCCCGAGTACGGGGACGACGGCCGGGTCGCGGACTTCCGGATCATGGCGGCGGCGCCCGAATCGGTCGACATCGGGGCCCGCCGGGGCAAGGAACTGGTCGGGCTGAGCGTCCTGGAGACCTACCCGAGCGTGGCCGGAACCGAGCTGTGGCTGGGGTACCTCCAGGTCCTGGAGAGCGGCGTCCGCTACGAGGGCGACCCGTTCGAGTACGAAGAGGTCCTCGCCGGCATACCGCGCCTGTCCCGCTTCTCCGTCCGGGCGGCCGCCTGCCAGGGCGGCCTGCTCGTCTCGTGGGTCCGCCTGGACAGCGGGGAGCGCGAGCAGCGCCGGCTGACCGTGATGCAGCGGCTGGGCCGGATGGGATGGGCCGACTGGGACCTGGGCCAGTCGGTGATCACCTGGTCGGACGAGGTCTACGCCATGTTCGGCAGGGGCCGGTCCACGGAGCCAATGACGCTGGAGGATCTGGCCGCCCAGGTCGTCACCGAGGACCGTGCGGCCCTGGCCCGGGCCGTGCGGCGGCTGCTGCGCGAGGGCAGGCCCGCCGACCACACCTTCCGGATCACCACGCCCGGCGGGGAGGTCCGGCACGTACGGATCGTCGCGGAAGCCGAGCTGGACGTGGAGGAGAACCCCGTCGAGGTCCACGGGTTCTTCCAGGACCTCACCCCGGAGAAGCGGACCCAGCAGCAGCTCCTGGAGCATCAGCAGGCCGCCTTGGCCCAGCAGAGCCTCCTGACCGCCGAGCGCGACCTCGCAGGCCGCCTCCAGCACGCCCTGCTGCCCCTGCCGCAACAGTCGCTGCGCCTGGCGGGGCTCACCGTGGAGGTGGCCTACCAGCCCCTCCAGGAAGGCCTCAACGTGGGCGGCGACTGGTACAGCGCCATCGAGCTGCCCAACGGCAGCGCCCTGCTGGTCATCGGTGACGTCGCCGGCCATGGGCTGGACGCGGTCGCCACCATGGCCCAGCTGCGCTTCACCGCCAAGGGCATGGCGATCACCGGTATGCCCCTGGCGGCGATCCTGACCCGGCTCAACACCCTGCTGCTGCACACCTCCGAGCGGAACTTCGGCACGGCCACCATGATCATGGCCCACTTCGATCCCGCCCTGTCGCAGCTGACCTGGGTGCAGGCCGGCCATCTGCCGCCCCTGCTGCTGCGTGAGGGCGAGGCCAGCCATCTGCCCGCCCCCCGCGGCATCCTCCTGGGTGCCACGGCCACGCCCCGTTACGAAGCCGCCACGCTGCGCCTGTTCCCCGGCGACCAGCTGCTGCTGTACACCGACGGCCTGGTCGAGAGGCCGGGCGAGGACCTCACCGAAGGTCTGGCGCGCCTGGTGCGCGCCGCGGCGGGGGGCGCCCGGAGCCCCCGTGTCCTGGACGGCATCCTGGACGCCCTCGTCACTCCCGAGGGCCGCCGCGACGACATCTGCGCCCTGCACATCAGCCTGTGAGGGGCCGGCCGCTCGCGGCGGTCGGGCAGGCGTGAGCGGTCAGATCCTGCGGGCGCCGTCGAAGCTGCCGAGGTAGCTCATCTTCTCGTAACGGACGAAGGCTCCGGGCTTGGGGGCGTGCAGCACCATGCCGTTGCCCGCGTAGATGCCGACGTGCTGGAGGTTGTTGAAGAAGACCAGGTCGCCGGGGGCGAGCTGGCTGAAGCCGACCGGGCTGCCGTCGTTGATCTGCGTATAGGTGACCCGCGATATGTGGACGTTCACCTGGGCGAAGGCCCACTGGGTCAGGCCGGAGCAGTCGTAGGAGTCGGGGCCCTCGTGGCCGGACTGGTACGGCTTGCCGATCTGGGTCGCGGCGGCCTGCAGCGCGGCGTAACCGCGCCCGGAACCCGGCTTCTCCTGGCCCAGGTTCACCCGCGCGCCCGCGTCGCGGCTGGCGCGGTTGTCGTCCTGCTGGATCCTGGCGCGCTCGGCGGTGGTGAGGGTGTTGAGGAGCTTCTGCGCCTCGGCGAGCTTGCCCTGGAAGGCCTTCTTCTTCTCACCGGCCGTCTTGCGGACGTCCGCGAGGGCGGCGAGCTTGCGCGCGGCCTCGGCGCGCTTCTGTGCCAGGGCGCGCTGCTTGGACTGGATGGTCTGGAGGGCCTCGGCCTGCCTCCCGCCCAACTGGTCGATCGCGGAGGCCTTGTCGAGGTAGCTGTCCGGGTCGGCGGAGAGGAAGAGGGCGACGGAGGGGTCGAGGCCGCCGGAGCGGTACTGGGCGCTGGCGAGCGAGCCGATGCCGTTGCGCAGGACGTTGAGTTCGGCCTGGCCGCGGGCCACCTGGTCCTGGAGGGCCGTCACCTCCTTCTGGAGGGCGGTCTGCTTCTCGTTGGCCCCGTTGTACTCCTCGGTGGCCTTCTCCGCCTGGTGGTAGAGCTCGTCGACCTTCGACTTCACCTCGTCCTTGCCCGGCTTGGCGGGCGCGGCGTTGGCGGCCTGGGAGCTGAGCGCCACGGCTGCGGCGGCCGTCGCGGTGAACACGCTGACGCGGGCGCGGCTCGGATTCCTGGGACGGCGGTGGGACCCCACGGTAGGCAGCTCCTTCTTCCTCAGAGCCGCCGAACTGCGCAGACATGGCGGCCGCTTCGCCGGCACCCCGATGGAGTGAACGACCGCGCGAAGGTTCGAGACCTGACCCTAGTGACCAAGTTGTGATCTGTTCAAATCCTCGTGTGCAAAATCTGGATCACAGGGCACAGTTTCCCCGCATATCGCATCCCTGCTGAGTGGTTCGGGCGGCCAGCTGCGCTCAAAGGGCGGGTACGGCAGGAGCGTTGAGCCCGTACCAAGTTTTTACGGAGACTTCCGGCCCGCGTCCGTAGGATGCGGCCAGATCTTCCGGATCGACGGACACTCGGACACTCAGACGGGGGAAAGCGTGTCGTTCGAACAGGAGTGGACGCAGCTGAAGACCACCGCTGCGCAGAGGCAGGACGCCGCGCGGACGCGGCTGAACCACGTCCCCGACGACGAGGGCCGGGGCACTGGTGCGACCGAAGGTGACCTCGTGGTGAGCCGGCGCGATCTGGCCGCCGTCGGGGACGAGGCGTTCAAGCTCCACCAGCGGCTCGACACCGACGGGGACCACGCCAAACAGAGCACCACCGCCGCCGGAGCCGCGATGAAGGCGCTGCCGGAGGTAGGACAGGCGAAGGGCCGCCGGAGGTGGGGGGGCGGTCGAAGGACTGCCGGAGGTGGTGACGGGGGCGGCCGTCTGCCGCCGGACCGCGCCCGGGCTCCTCGCTCCTAGATCTCGACGTACGCGACGACCACGACGGTCTTGAGGGCGGTCACGTAGTACAGGACGCGCACGGCTTCGACCTCGTCGATGTACTGCCGCAGCCGGGGCCCGGCGCTGCCGCCCGGGAGCGGTTCACCGAGGTCGGGGTCGACGGAGATGACGACCAGGGCACGGTCGAGGGCATGCACCTCGGCCTCGCTGGTGACGTTCTCCACCTGCTTGGCGGCGGCGTCGGAGAAGGCTGTCCGGGCGCGGCGCGGCCCGTGTCGCGGCGCCATCAGGCCGGGCCCGGACGCTGTGCGGCGAGGCGGGTCAGGAGCGCCTCGCGCAGCTCCTCCCAGGGGGTGCAGCCCTCGACCGGCGGCAGCCCGTTCTCCGCGATGTCCTCCAGGACGGCGGCGAGCTGATCGGCGGTGGCGCGGGCCTTGGCCGCGTACGCGCGCACCGCGTCGGCGGCCGCGGGCTCCAACTGCTGCCGTGCGGCGGTACCGGGGGCCGGCTGTTCGCTCATCAAGGGCTCCAGAGGCGCGGAACGGGCCTGGTTCACGCACCACGGTAGCGCCGACGGCCGGGTATCCGGGCCCGCTCCGGCGAAGCGGATCCCGGGGGCTTGTGGGACCGCGTGAGCGCCTACGCCTGGTCCGCCCGGGAGCTGCCGAGCGAGAGGGTCCTGCTGATGTTCCGGCGGTGACGCGCGGAGGGGGCGCGGGGTGGGGCACGCGGGCGACGACGGTTATCCACGCGGGTGCGTGGGCTCGCGGCCGACGGGCCTGCGCGCCCGGCCCCCGCTGTCTACGACACCGCCCGGGAAACCACCTCCGCCGCCTCCGCGATCAGTTTGTTGTCGTAGTCGGCGTCCTTGGCTGCGCGGTTCGATACGATCGCCATGACGATGGGCGCGGTGTCGGGGGGCCACACCACCGCGATGTCGTTGCGGATGCCGTAGACGCCGCCCGCACCGGTCTTGTCACCGACGGCCCAGCCCTTGGGGACTCCGGCACGGATGAGCTCGTCCCCGGTGGTGTTGGTGCGCAGCCACCGCGTCAACTGCGCGCGCTCGCCCGTACGGAGGCGGTCGCCCAGCGCGAAGGCACGCAGGTCCTGGGCCAGCGCGCGGGGCGTCGTCGTGTCCCGTACCGAACCGGGGATCCACTGGTTCAGGTCCGGCTCGCGCCGCTCGACCCGGGTCACCGTGTCGCCCGCCTCCCGCAGCGCACGCTCCAGGCCCTTGGGTCCGCCGAGCGCGTCCAACAGCAGGTTCCCGGCCGTGTTGTCGCTGTAGCGGACGGCGGCGTCGCACAGTTCACCGAGGGTCATCCCGGTGTCGACGTGTTTCTCGGTGACGGGTGAGTTGGCCACCAGGTCGTCGTTGGAGTACCTGATCACCTTGCCCATACCGTCCAGGGAGTACTTCCGCAGGACGGCTCCGGCGGCGAGCGCCTTGAACGTGGAGGCGTAGGCGAACCGTTCGCCGTCGCGGTACGTGACCTCGCGTCCGTCGCCGGTGTTCACCGCGTACACGCCGAGCCGGGCGCCGTACTTGCGCTCCAGCTCCCTGAACGCGGCCACGGGCGGTTTCGTATGCGTCCGCTGGTGTGTCGCCGCTGTGGGACGCGCCGAAACAGCGGTGGTGGACGAGGTCTTGCCGCCGGCCTGGGCGCAGGCCAGCAGGGGAAGGGTGGCGAGCAGGGCGAACCCGCCCAGGGCCGCACGTCGTGCGCGTGAGTACTGCATGCTCCAACCTCCAAGTGCCGGGAAAACGTGTGCACATCAGCGACGACGGGCACATCCAGTGATCCTCTCCGGGCAACCCGGCGGTCCTCGGTTCCGGCACGGCGGGGAAACGGTGGCGAAGGTCACTTCTCCCAGCGCGTTCCGGGCCACACCCGCGCACGCCACATCCACGGTTCCGCTCAGGCGCTGACGACCTCCCGCACCGCCGCGAGGAACTCCTCCGTCCGCGGGTGCGTCGGATGGGCCGGGCGGGCGAGGTAGACCGTGGTCGGCGGTGCGTCCGCGAGCCCGACGAAACGCACCCCGGGATGGCCGTAGCTCTCGGCCGTGCTCAGGGCCCCCACGCCGAACGCGCCGCCGGTGGCGATGAGGTTCAGCCACTCGTCGACGTTGTGCACCTCCACCGTGCGGTGCGGGCGCTGCGCCGGGGGCCACAGGTCCACCGAGCCGGTGCCGGCGTCCGGCCACAGGGCGAGCGGAAGGGGCGGGCCGGAGGTGAGCTCCGCCAGCCGCACCCGGTCGCGGCCCGCGAGCGGGTGGTCGTCGGGCAGGGCGGCGACCCGGTCCTCGGTGTAGAGGGCTTCGGTGCGGATACGCGGGTCGGCGGGCACGGTCCGCAGCACCGCCACATCCGTGTCACCGGTGGCCAGACCCGCGGTGATGTTGTCCTGGCGGACCACTTCGAGGGGTGCGTGCGGATGGCCCTGGCGCCAGGTACGCAGCAGCGGTACGGTCTGCTGCCCCAGAACCGCGCAGGTGTAGCCCAGGCGCAGCGGCCGGTCCACCGCCCGGGTGTCGGCCAGCGCCGCGTCGACATGGGCGAGAATGGCGCGCCCGTGCCCCAGGAGGGTCGCGCCCGCCTCCGTGAGGTCCAGGTGCCGGGAGGAGCGGTCGACCAGGCTGACGCCCACCCGCGCCTCCAGCTGGGCGAGCGTGCGGGAGAGGGCGGGCTGCGTCATGTGCAGCCGGGCGGCCGCGGCGGTGACCGTACCGGCCTCGGCGATGGCGGCCAGAGCCCTGAGGTGCCGCAGTTCCACATCCATGCCTGTAGAGCATAGTCCCTGCCCAAATGGCATTTCCGGACGGTGAGCGCGCCCCGTAGCGTCGGGGGCGCCGGGTGATCGCCCGGATGACCTCCCGGGGACCTCCCCGGGGCCGCCCGGTACTCGTCGGGCGTTCGTTCTTCAGGCATGGACGGTGAGTTGTGAGGATTCTTCTGGTCGGCGCCGCCGGCACGCTGGGCTCCGCGGTACACAAGGCGCTCGCGGAGCGTGGCCACGAGGTGATCGGTGTGGGCCGCACGAGCGGGGACCTGGTCGCCGACGTCACCGACCCGCAGGCCGTGACCCGCCTGTACGAGCAGGCCGGACCGCTGGACGCGGTGGCCGTCGCGGCGGGCGACGCCGTGTTCAAGCCGCTCGCCGATCTGACCGTCGACGACTTCGCGGCCACCCTGCGCGGCAAGACGCTCAGCCAGGTCGAGCTCGTGCGTCAGGGCGTCCGGCACGTGGCGCCGACCGGCTCGTTCTCGCTGATCAGCGGGATCCTCACGGAAGAGCCGATCGTGGCGGGAGCGGCCGCGTCGACCGCCAACGGCGCGGTCGAGGCGTTCGTCCGCGCCGCCGCCATCGAGCTCGCGCCGCAGCGGATCAACGCGGTCAGCCCGACGGTGGTCGAGGAGTCCCTGCCCTCCTACGGCCCGTTCTTCGCGGGCATGGAGGCCGTCCCCGCGGCGCGCGCCGCGACGGCGTACGTCCGCTCCATCGAGGGGGCGCAGACGGGGCGGATATACCGCGTGCACTAGAAGCCGAGGCGGGCGGGGGTTGACCGTACGGCGGGACGAGACCAGGCCGTACGGTCGGCACTTGCTCTCGACAGCCGCCGGACGCCCGCCCCGGCGGCGGCCCGTCATTCACGCTCACCACGTCCCCGCCAGGTGGCGAACAGGCCCGCGCCCACGGCGGTCACGGCGGCGAAGGCCTCCGGGCCCGTGGTCACGTACACCAGCGTCGCCACACCCAGCAGGCAGAGGAGGCCCAGCAGATCGGCCATCCGCTCCCGCAGGGGTCGGCTCACACCGCCGCGCCCCTCGCCCACCGTGCCCTCGCCGGTCCCGGGGACCGGACGCACCCCGGCTGCCCCGGTCGGCCGCTTCCCCTGCGCCCGGACCCCCGGCTCGTTACCGAACCCGTCGCTCACCGTGTCGCTCATCTCGTTCTCCATGGGGCCAGTGCACTGCGGAACCTCCCGCCTCCCCCCACGGGACGAACGCTGTCGGCGCAAGTCGTACGACGCGGAACAAGGCCGCACCGCGAGGGAATCGGCCGGACGGCGCCGGACACGTCCGGGGGTGTTCGGGCAATCCCGTCGCCGTCCGCCGACACGGCCCCTAGCCTGGAGTCCCAAGGCGCTAGGGGGCGGAAGTGACCAGCACGGACGGCAGCGGAGCGGGTCGGTCGGACGAGGGGTTCCAAAGCGCCCTGGCCGCCTTCGCCAAGGACTTGGAGGCGCTGCGCATCGACCACGGGAAGCCCTCGCTGCGGGAGATAGAGAAGAACGCGCCCGTGGCGCGGCCCCTGTCGGTCTCCGCGGTCAGTGAGGTGCTGAACGGCAAGCGGCTGCCCGGCCGCGACTTTCTCATCGCCCTGGTCCAGACCCTCCTCGCCCACGACGACCCCCGCCGCCGGCCCGTCTCCCTGGGCGACCCGCGCCTCGATCCGTGGCGGGTGCGCTGGCGCGAACTGCAGCTCCTCAAGAGCGACGGGCGCCGCGCCCGGACCACGGCCGACAGCCAGGCACCGGCGGACACGGCCCCGGACCCGTCGCGCGAGGCGGCCACGGGTGCCACGGGTGAGGAGGAGCCGTACGACATCGGGACGCTGGAGGAGCCGTTTCCGGCGACCGGTCCGGACGGACGCCGGATCGTACGGATCTTCGTGGCCATGCCGGGCTCCACCATGGGGGACCAGGCGGTCTGGAGCAGCATCCCCGAGATCAAACGGAACCTCCTCGAACCCGTCGCCGAGCGCATCGCGCAGAAGATGGGATGCCACACCGAACTCGCCATCGAGAAGGAGAAGACCGCGACCGGCGCGATCCACCGGTCCATGTTCTCCGAGGCCTTCGCCGCCGACGTGTACATCGCGGACCTCAGCAGCGCGAACCCGAACGTCTACTTGGAGCTCGGTGTGCGCTGGGCCCTGCGGGACGGCGTCACCATCCCGATCTGCCAGAACGTCAGCGAGGTGCGGTACAACGCCTCGTCGAGCCGGGTCATCCCGTACGGGCCGATGCCGGACGAGCTGGAGCGCTCGATCCGCCAGATCACCGAGGCGGCCGTCACCGGTCTGCGGAGTCCCTGGCGGGTGGACAGTCCGGTCCGCGACGGCGCCGCCTTCATGCTCATTTCCCGGCAGGAGTACGACTTCCTCCGGGAGGAGACGCGCAGGCTGCGTGAGCAGCAGGCCGAGGACCTGATCAACGCGGCCCGCGCCGAGACCTCGCAGACGGGCCGCATCGCCCTGCTCCGGGAGGCCGTGACCCGCAACCCGGCCAGCGCACCGGCCCACTTCGAGCTGGGCGTGGTCCTGCGCAAGGAGGGGCAGTACGGCGAGGCCGAGCAGCTCCTGAGGACGTCCGTCCGCCTCAGGGACGGTTTCGCTCCCGCCTGGCGCGAGCTGGGGATCACCCTCAGCAAGAGGGGAGCCTCCGACGAAGCGGCCATCGAGGCGTTCGACCGTGCCGTCTCCCTCGACGACCAGGACTCCGAGACCTGGGCCACCCTCGGCGGTCTCCACCGCAGGCTCGCCCGCCATGGACGGCCCCCCGGTTCCTTCGACCTCCTCCAGCTGGAGCGGTCCCTCAGTTGCTACCAGCGGGCCGGTCTGCTCAGCGGCAACAAACCGTATCCGCTGATGAACGTGGCAAGGATCAACCTGCTGCTCGCCGGACTGCGCGGCACCGACACCGCGCCCGCGATCCAGCAGTTCCGCGACCTGGAGCTGCTGGCCCTGTTCGAAGCCCGCAGTACGGGGTGGGCGGACGCGTGGACGCTGTTCGACCTGGCCGACACCATGCTGCTGACCGGGCGGGGCCCGGAAGGACTGGCCGAGCTGCGCAAGGCCATCGCCCTGATCCCGTCCGAGGAGCGCCGAACGGTCCTGACGTCGGTGATCGAGCCGCTCCAGGACATGCTGTCCATCGAGGGCCTGCTCGCCCGCGAGGCGGTGGACGCGGTGGAGCGGGCCGTCGAGGAGTTGCGGCGCTCCCTGCCCGCGCTCTGAGTCCGCCGCCCGCTCGTCAGGATGACAACAGCGTCCCGGCCTCCCCGGTCACGGGTGTGCCGTCGCTCCACAGGCGCGGGCCTCCGTGGTCGCGCAGGCGGCGCAGGAAGGACAGGACGCCCGCGCTGCCGGTGGCCCACCCGGGCCCCGACGCGGCCAGGGTGTTGTCGGGGAACAGCGGCCGGCGTGGGGTGCCGCCGCTGCGGCACAGGATCAGGGCCAGCACGTCCTCGGCGGCGCGGTGGAGTGTGCCGTCGCCGGTGGCGGCCGCGGCGTCGATGAGCAGTTCGCCGACGCCCGCCAGTCCGCAGCACTGCGAGACGGGGCTCATACGGGGAGCGAGGTCGCGGCAGGCCCGGGCGCACCGCACCCCCAGGTCGGTCAGGCGCGGGTCACGCTCATGGCCGCCCGTCTCGATCAGCAGCGTTCCTATCCCGGCGAGTCCACGGCACCAGGAACCGTAGCGCCGGTGGGCCTCGGGACGTGCTGCCCGTTCCAGCAAGTGTGTTGTGTGACCGGCGAGCTCGGCCAGTCCCGCGCGGGCGGCCGTGCCGGTGTCCGGGTCGCCGGTGAAGCGGTGGTAGGCGTGCAGGAAGTGGAGGACACCCGCCCGGCCGTGGGCGAAGCCGAAGGGGAAGGCCGCCTCGGACGCCGCCGCCGATCGCTGCGGTCGCGGGCGCTCCCGTTCGCCCTCCGCGGCGAGCAGGGCGCGGGCGCACTCCCCCGCGGCCGCCAGGCGGGCGTCGCCCTCTTCGCTGCGCCCGGCCGCGTACGCACGCCGCGCCAGCACCAGCAGCCCCGTCCCGGCGCCCGCCGCGCCACCGATCTGGTCGCCGGAATCGTCGTAGGGGCGGGAGGCGGGCCGCCCGCTCAACGCCCCTGCTTTGCCCGCCAGTTCAGAAGCCGCGTCCAGGAACAGGTCGACGCCGGTTCGGCCGGTGTACAGCGACGCCGTCAGCGTGGACAGCGCCGCGTGGCGGGCGGTGCGCCGGGCGAGGTCCGCCACGGCCTCGGTGACGCCCGCCCGCTCCAGGTGGTGCAGCAGCTCCAGGCCCACGCCTGCCGCACCGTCGTACAGAGTCAGCCCGAAGTGCAGTTGTCCGGATCGGGGTTGCCGCCCCGCGGGCAGTTCGGCGGTGGCCGTCACGCAGACCGCGACCGTGTGCGCGATCAGGTCGTCCAGCAGGCCGTGGGTGATCCTCGGGGGTGCGGGGAGCAGCTGACGGGTGGCCGCGGAGGGCCGCTGCCCGGACCAGCCCTTCGCGTGGGCCGCACGCCGTACCGGGTCGGGGTCCAGGAGTCCGGCGACGAGTTCGCGTGCCGGGCGGTGCGGCGTGCCCGGCAGCATGGCGGCCAGGCAGGCGAGGGTCCTGTTCCGGTTCACCTCGTCGTCGCGGTCGACGATCACCGGGTCCATGCCGGTCAGCGCGAAGTACAGCGTCGCGCCGAGCGCGTACAGATCGTCGGCGGGGCCTGGCGGCTCACCCGGGCGGTACACCGGCATCGAGTAGCCCGGTGTCGCACCGGCGGGCCGGTCCCCGCGCAGGGCGCTCACACCGAAGTCCACGAGGTACGCGGTGCCGTCCTCGGCAAGCACCACGTTGGACGGTTTGAGGTCGCCCACCACGACACCCCGGGCGTGCACCGCTTCGAGCACGGCCAGCAGACGACGCGCGAGCGCGCCGATCCCACGGCCGGCCGCGGGAGTGCCGAAGGCTTGCCGGTCGGCCGGGGCGGTCGTGGAGGCGTACGGCCCGTGGCCGAGCACGTCGCGGCGGAGGTCGCGGGGCCCGCAGTCGGTGATGACCAGGTACTCGTCGTCGCCGTGCCGGAGGTGGTCGCGCACCAGGGGCACACCGTCGGCATCCGCCAGCGCCTCCAGCACGGTGTGTTCGTGGCGCAGGCGGCCACGGGCGTCGACACCGTCCGGGCCCTCGCCGACGTACGCCCTGGCCTGTTTGACGATCACGCGCTCGCCACAGGCGTCGTCCACGGCGCGGTAGACGTCTCCGTGAGGGGAACGGGCGATGCCCGAGGTGAGCCGGTACCGGCCGCCGATCAAGGGTGCGGGGCGCGCCGGAGGCGGTGTGGCGGTCCTGAACGGGTCGGCGGCCCAAGGCGGTTGGCGGTATCGGGTGCCCGCGCGCCCCCGGAAGCGTTCCCCGCCGGGGCCGGTCATGACGAGGGAGGCGTCGTCGGCGCCCGTGGCCCGGAACGGTCCGTAACGGTAGTAGACGGGGGCGTCGGAGCGGATCTGCCGGTCGCTGAGCACCCGCGGCCCCGTTCGACCGGCCAGGAGGTCCGCCAGCGCATGGCCGAGCGCCGCCGCGTCCCGGGGGCGCGGATAGACCGTGACCGCCTTCCCGACGAGCGCGGCATCGAGCGCTCCGCTGTTCATCAGCCCCAGTGTCGCCGCGTCGCGGGCGAATTTCGCGTCGCAGACACAGCGCAGCAGCACCGGGACGATCAGCTTCGCGACCTGGGAAAGGTCCTCCGCGCGGGCGGAAATGTGGAGCTTCCAGCCGTGCGCCGGGAGTTCGGCCACCTGCGAGCGGGGCGCGAACAGATAGAGCCACTGATCGTCGGCGACGAGTCGCCGGTCGCGGCCGGCCAACAGGTTTTCGAGCTGCTCGTCGAGGCCCTGTTCGGGGCCGGATCCAGCCGAGTCGGGCAGCGGGGCCGCCTGCCCGCGCCGAGCCCTCCGGGGGCCCGTGCCGTGCACGCCGGTGGCGGCCGTACCGGACCCGTCCTCACCGGCCCGCACCGGTCCGTCCGCCACCCGCGCTCCTCGCCTAGTCGCAGGCGAAACGGGTCGTCGCCGTCACCCAGGGATCCGCCAGACACGCCTGGAGGCCGCGGCCGGGGTCTGTCTGCTCCTCGAAGGCGATCTCTTCTTCCTCCACGGCCACGTCGAGCGGGCCGGCGTCGCGAATCTCCAGTGCCACAGGGCTCATGACGATCCTTTCTGTGCACAAAAAGGGAAGGTTCGGTGGAGAGATTGTCAAGCGCATGCCAGTTTCACCGAAGTCGAACGGCGGGGCAAGAGGCAGGACTTGAGACGTACGGCGATCGACGGGCTCACCCAACAGGTCTTCGCTCGGAACACTGGATTCAGGCCATTGGTCCAGTCCAATATAGGGACGGTGACCACCGCACAGACGCAGAACCAGACCACCCGGGCCGAACCGGCAACCGAGCGCCCCGCGTTGTGGGACCGGCGCTTCACGCTCTACTTCACCGCCCGCTCCGTCTCCCTGGTCGGCGACGCGATGATGCCGGTCGCCACGGCACTCGCGGTCGGCGCGGTGTACGGGGTGTCCGGCGTCGGCTACGTCCTGGGCACCTGGACCGGGACGTTCGTTCTCCTGGTCCTGTTCGGCGGGGTCTTCGCCGACCGGTTCGGCGCGCGCCGGATGATGGTCGGCGCGGATCTGGCGAGAGTGCTCACCCAAGGGACACTGGCGGCGGCGTTCTTCACCGGGACGCCGCCCTTCTGGCTGCTGCTGTCCATGGCCGCCCTCGCCGGTGCGGCCGTGGCGATGTTCCTGCCCGGGGTGAACGGGATGGTTCCGCTCGTCGCCCGGGACCCCCAGCGGGCCAACGGCACGCTCAAGGTCGCCGACGCACTCGCCCACCTGCTCGGACCGACGCTGGCCGGTGTGCTGATCACGCTGACGGGCGCCGGGACCGTGTACACCATCGACGCCGGAACCTTCCTGCTCAGCGCCGTGTGCCTGGGCCTCGTCCCGCTGTCCCCGTCCGGCGCCCCCGCGAAAACCCCGGCCGCCCCCGACTCCCCCGCCCGCACCGGCCGTTCACTCCGACGCGAACTGCACCAGGGGTGGCAGGAGTTCCGCGCCCGCACCTGGATGTGGGCGGTGATCCTGATCTGGGTGGGCTACGGCGTCCTGCTCTTCGGCCCCCTCGTACCACTCGGCTCGACACTGATCAGTGCCCGGCACGGCTCCGACGCGTACGGCCTGGCGGTGTCCTCCCTGGGCGCCGGAACGGTCGTGGGCGGTCTGCTGGCCCTGCGGCTGCGCCCCGCCCGGCCACTGGCCGCCGGGGCGGCGGCGATGGTGCTGTACACGGCGCTGCCGCTCTGCGTGGCGCTCGGCGCCGGCCTGCCCGTACTGCTCGCGGGACATGTCCTGGGCGGCGGCGCCTGGGCGTTCTGGTCGGTGATGTGGGCGACCAGTGTCCAGACCCACACCCCGCCCGTGGTGCTCAACCGCGTCACGGCGTACGAGCAGGCGGGGTCGGTGTCCGGTATGGCGCTCGGCCAGATACTGGCGGGGCCTGCCACCGCCCTGGTCGCTCCGGAGCGGCTGCTGCTGGTGTCTGCGGGCGCCTGCCTGGCGGGTTGCGTGGCGCTGTTCGCCATCCCGGCGATCCGCACCCTGGGCCGCGCCGCTCCGGTGGACGGGGGCGCGCCCCGGGCGGCCGGCGCGCAGTGAACGGGCGCCCCCGCTCCACCGCGGTCAGGGAGGGGGCGGGTCGTCGTGCAGCAACCGCTGGAAGAGGTGGTGGTCGCGCCAAGCGCCGTTGATGTGCAGGTACTTGGGCGCGGTGCCGAACCCCTCGAAACCGGCCTTGGCGAGTACGCGCCGCGAGGCGATGTTGTCGACCAGGGTGGCGGCCTCCACCCGGTGCAGACCCAGTTCCTCGCGGGCGATGCGGCAGACCTCCCGTACCGCGGCCGTCGCCAGTCCCCGGCCCGCCCAGGCCTGGTCCACCCAGTAACCCAGTCCGCCGCTGCGGAACGGGCCGAGGGCGATACTGCCGAGGTTGATGGACCCCACGGGTATACCGGTGGCCGTCTCGATCAGTACGTACGGCCGCAGCCGCCCGGCCTCGCGCTCCGCGAGCAGTCCGGTGATCCTGTCGCGCTGACCGTGCTCGGTGTAGAACTCCTCCGGCCGGTACGGCTCGAAGGGCCGCATCGCCGCCCGGTTGCGCCGCAGCATCTCCGCCAGGCCCGCCGCGTCCCCCGGTGAGACCTCACGCATCGCCACCCCGTCGATCATCACGGGCGCAGCATACCGAGCGGGGGTGCGGGGCGGCCGGGGCTGCTGAGCGCCCGCGTCCGCGGCGGCCACCGGTGCCCGGGCAGCGTCCGCGGCGGCCACTCCGCGCCCGGGCAGCGGGGACAACCCCCGGACAGAACGGCTGCGTGCCGATGCCCCGCCCGTTTCGTACGCTGGCGGCATGCGCATGCGACCCACGCTGAGCTGGACCCCCGACGCCAGCCTCCCGCCCGGCACCACCGATCCGGGGCCGGTCGCCGACGCGCTGCGCACCGGCGGCGTACTGGTGCTCAGCGGGGCCGGCCTCTCCACGGAGTCGGGCATCCCCGACTACCGGGGCGAGGGCGGAAGCCTCAGCCGGCACACGCCGATGACGTACCAGGATTTCACCGGCGGCGCCCGGGCCCGGCGCCGCTACTGGGCACGCAGCCACCTCGGCTGGCGCACCTTCGGCCGCGCGCGGCCCAACGCCGGGCACCGCGCCGTGGCCGCGTTCGGGCGCCACGGCCTGCTCAGCGGTGTGATCACCCAGAACGTCGACGGGCTGCACCAGGCCGCGGGCAGCGAGGGCGTGGTCGAGCTCCACGGCGGCCTCGACCGTGTCGTCTGCCTTTCCTGCGGCGACGTCAGCCCACGCCGCGAGCTCGCGCGGCGGCTGGAGGAGGCCAACGCGGGCTTCGCGCCGGTGGCCGCCGGAATCAACCCCGACGGCGACGCCGACCTCACCGACGAGCAGGTCGCGGGCTTTCACGTGGTGCCCTGCACCGTCTGCGGCGGCATCCTCAAACCGGACGTGGTGTTCTTCGGCGAAACCGTCCCTCCCGAGCGGGTCGCGCGCTGCCGCGCGCTGGTGGCCGGGGCGACCTCCCTGCTCGTCCTCGGCTCATCGCTGACCGTGATGTCCGGGCTGCGTTTCGTACGCCAGGCCGCGCAGGCCGGGACCCCCGTCGTGATCATCAACCGGGACCCGACGCGCGGGGACCAGCACGCGGTCACCCGGGTCGCCCTCCCCCTGGGAGCGGCCCTCACCGCCGTCGCCGAGGACCTGGGCATCCCGGTGGACGACCCGGCCGCTGTCTGACGCGATCCATGGGGGGACGTGGCGCAGCCGTCGGGAGGGCCGGGTCTCAGACGAGGTACTGAGCCTCGCCGTTGCCCAGCGACCAGACGGCGTCCGTGTTCTCGGTCGGCACGACGAACACGCCGCGGGTCTCCGTTCCGGCGTATGCCTCGCCACTCCTGATGCCCGACCCCCTACCGGGCCCTCAGCAAGGCGAACTCGTTGCCGTCGGGGTCGAGCATCAGCGTCCGGCCACCGTCCGGCCCGCCGGCAGCGGCGTCGGCCGCACCGTCGGGGCAGGTCGCGCCGAGCGCGGCCAAACGGTCCACCTCCGCCTGCCAGTCGGCGTCCACGGGAAGCGTCAGCTCCAAGTACACCCGGTTCGCACCCTTCTTCGGTGCCACCGGAGGACCACCCCAGGTGATCTTCGTGCCGCCGTCCGGCGACTGGATGGCGGTCTCCTCGTCCTGGTCCCAGACCAGCGGCCACCGCAGCGCCCGGCTCCAGAAGTAGCCGACCTCCTGGGTCCCGTCACAGGCCAGCGCTCCGATGGCGCCGGTGCCTGCGAGGAACGCGTTGCCCGGCTCGATCACACAGAACTCGTTGCCGTCCGGATCGGCGAGCACCACATGGCCGTGGTCCGGGAGTTGACCCACATCGATGTGCTTTCCGCCCAGCTCCAACGCCCTGGCAACCGTCTGCCGCTGATCCTCCGGGGAGGTGCTCGTCAGGTCGAAGTGCGCCCGGTTCTGCCCGATCTTCGGCTCCTGGCCCGGCAGGAAGCGGATGCGGAACCCGGCCGGGCCGGGAGACTGGATGGCGACACCCTCGCCCGGCTCGTCCGTCGGCTTCCAGCCCAGGACCCCGGCCCAGAACCGCGCGAGGTCCGACGGCCGGGTCGCGTTGAAGCAGATCGCGGACAGATGGCTGGTCATACCCCGTGCATCTCCGATCCTTGACGGTCGATACGGCCTCACCCGCGCCGCGAGCCGCAGCCTAGGGGTGGCCGCGCGGCCCCCGCATCCGGATTTCCGCGCCGCCCGCGAGCCCGACCGGCCAGGGCTCGCCAGCACGGCGCGCCCGGTCAGCCAGGGTCCGGGAACGGACCGTCGACAGGGGTACCGGGGCCACTTCCCAGCGAGCGGCGGCGGCCACCGCGCGAGGGGCTCGGCTTCGACGGCGGGAGCGGGACACCGGCGGCACCGCGCTCGACGGCCGTGCCGCGCTCGTCGGTAGGGGACTGCTCATCGGTACGGGAGTGCTCGTCGTCGGCTGTACGGGGACCGGTGCCCAGGGGGCGGCGCGTGGTGCTCACGGGGCCGAGTCTTCCAGGGTGCGGGGCGCAGCACGGCCCGAGCCGGAGATCGTCGCCGCCGGGGAAGCGGGCCTGCCTGCCTCCCCCACCCACCTGCGCTTCCTCCGCACGCCTCCACCTGCGTTTTTGCCTACTAATTCGAACACGCGGTCTAATACCCGCATGGCAACCTCCCCCTTCCCCCGTGACCTCGTGATGGCCCAGGTGGCGTGGTACGACGCGTACCGGCGGCTGACCGATATCCCGGGCGGGACGGCGGTCGCCCGGCGCAGGCTCCAGCGGCTCTCCGTCCTCATCGCCGCCCACCCGCACTGGGGGCCGGAGGGGCCGTCGCCCGCGGCCCGGATGGCACTGCGTGAACACGCGCGACGGGAGGCGCGGCCGTAGCCGTACGGGCAGCCCGCACGGCAGCCCAGAAGGCGAGGGGCCCCCGGGTCGGCACCGCTGCCGACCGGGGGCACTTCCGTCGTTCGCGTTCCACTGACCGTCGGCACGACCGCACGAGGCGGAAGAAGGTCAGCGAACGCCCACGGTGAACACCGGCGAGACAGTGTTCCCGTTCACGATGCGCAGGCTGTTCTTGCCCTTCAGCCCCAGCATGACGCCCAGCGAGTAGGTGCCCTTGGACTTGAGCGGGGTCATGGCGGGCAGGCTGACCCACTTCTTGCCCTGCTTCTGCTGGAGGACCATCTTGCTGCCCGGCTTCACACCGGTCGCGGTGCCGGTGACCCGGAACAGATGCCAGGCCCTCACCGAGGTCACCGAGGACTGGGTGGTGATGACACCGGCCTTCGCGGCCGTAGCCCGCGCGGCGGGGGCACCGGCCGAGGCCGAGGTGGTGGCAGAGGCGACGGTTCCCGCGAGAACGATGGACGCCGCGCTGGCGACGCCCACGGCAGCGATGCCCAGGGAGTGCGGCTTGGTGATGGCCATGGAGATCCCTCTCAGTCGAAAAGCCCCAGATCTCACACTTCAGCGAGTTGGGTTTGTTCGCTCGCTTCTTACCTGATGAGATGCTTTTCATCCTGAATGTGTAATCCTGCGCGTGTCACAGCCGGACGGCAGCCGTCCCTTGGCCCCCGGGCCGCCGCCGTCCCCCGCCGACCACTCCACCGCGCGCCCCCCACTCGTCCATCAGGGTGTGTACACGCGGCACTCCCTGATGGACGAGTCGCTGCCTCCTGGGGCCTCCTGGGGCGGATCAGTAGGCCGTGGTGACCGTGACGCCGCTGAACGCCGTCTGCGCGTACAGGCTGACGTAGCGGTATCCGGCCGTGGTGTTGGTGACGGTGACGCTTTCGGTGGTGTCCGTGTTCGTCGAGCGGACGGTGTACGCCGACGGTCCCGCCCAGGTGGTGGGGTTGTAGTACAGGTCGGCGTTGCCCGTGCCCCCGGCGGTGGTGATGCGCAGGGTGACGGTGCCGGCCGGCATGTACAGGTACAGGTAGTCCAGGTCACCCGCCTGCGCGGAGCGTCCGGAGCGGGAGCAGTTGCGGCCGAGGACGCGGGTGTCGGCGTCGGCGCAGGTGGGCAGGGCGCCGCTGAGCGTCACGGGCCTGGTGCTGGTGGAGGTCAGGCCCTTGGCGTCGGTCACGGTCAGGGCGATCGTGTACGTGCCGGGGGCGGTGTAGGTCTTCGACGGGTTGGCCGCGGTGGACGTGGTGCCGTCGCCGAAGCTCCACGAGCGGGTGGTGATGGTGCTGCCGGTGTCGGTGGAGCGGTCCGTGAGGTTCACGGTCAGGCCGGAGACGGCCGCGTCGAAGGCGGCGGTGGGGCCGTTGCCCGTACTGCCGCAGGCTCCGGCGGCACAGGCGTCGAGCCAGGTGGTGAAGTCGGCGTCGTAGCGGGTGCCGATGCCACTGTGGTAAACCGCGTAGCCCCCGGTGTAGTCACCGGCACGGAACCTGGCCAGCATGTTCCGCACATCGGCGGGGTGCTTCTCGATCATGTAGCGGGTGGCCAGATAGCCCCACGGATAGGTGCGGGACAGGTCCGCGTTGTCGTAGGTGCTCTCCCACAGGGTGCTCAGCGCGTAGGTGTGCCGGGCGGCGTCGGCGATGGCCTCGGTGTCGGGCAGGCCGCGGTAGCTGTACGAGACGTACTCGGCGAAGCCCTCGACCCACCAGATGTCCGGCACGGCCTCTCCCGCCTCGAAGTCTCCGGCCATGTCGTAGCGCCCGTCGAGGTAGTGGGTGTACTCGTGGTTGAGGTTCCAGATGTCGCCGGGGAAGCCGTCGTTCACGCTCTTGACGTACGAGAGGAAGCGGGCCTGGTTGGCCGGGTCGGAGGGGTTGCCCTCCAGGTACTCTCCGCCGTTGTCGGTGCTGTTGCCGAAGATCCAGCCGGAGTAGGTCCGGTAGTCCTTGGGGCTGGCGAACGTGACGATCTCGATGTTGGTGTTGTGGTCGTCGGCGACGGGCCCGCTGTCCTTGACGATGCTGTGGAAGTAGGCGTCCTGACCCTGGAGGCTGGTGCAGGCCGCGGCGAGGGCCGCGGCGGTCAGGGACTGGGCGCGGAAGGTGTGGGCGGCGTCGCACCGGTAGGTGATGGGCAGTGCGGCGGCGGTGAGCCGGCCGACGAAGTCGCAGGTCCCGTAGTACGAGCACTGGGCCCGGTCGTAGGTGTCGGTCATGGCGGCGACGCCGACCCACAGGGGCGCCGTCGCACCGGTGATGGCCGCGTCATCGAGGAGCCCTTTGGCCAGCGGCCTCACCTTGGCCTGGAGCGCCGGGGTGTCGAGGAAGCGCGCGGTTTCGGTGCCGGCGTTGGAGTCGAGGTAGAACCAGGTGTCGTTCAGCTTGTCGCGGTGGTTGTGCGCGAACGCGCCGAGCGTGTCGATGAGGCTCGGGTCGGCGGTCACGGCCCTGAGGAAGGCGGGGTTCCAGTGGCCGCGGAAGATCGGGGTGAACACGTTGTTGACGGCGGTGTCCATGCTCCAGTACGCGTCGTAGGAGCTGTTGTAGCCGTTGAGCACCCGCTGGTACGTCTTCAGATAGCGGGCCTGGGCGTCGGCGCTGTCCGTCAGGATGATGACCTCACCCATGACGTCGCCGTGGGCGGAGCTGACGTCCATGAAGTGCGGGGACGCGAAGAAGGTGTCCAGCGCGGCCTCGGTCGCCGAGGAGAGGGCGCTGCCGTAAGGTCCGACGTCCGCGGGGTGGTTGAACCGAACGTAATACCCGGCGCGCAGGAACAGCACGAGCTGCCACACGTGGGTGGAGTTGTCGCCCGGGTAGGTCCGTGCCGTGCTCTGGAACGCGTTGGCGATGGTGACCATCTGCGCTTCGCGGAACGCGTTGCGGGCGTCGGTGCCGGTGAGGGCGAACAGAGTGTTCACGCAGTCCGTGGTGGACGCCTGGACGAACGTGACCAGGGCCGATCCGGTGCGGCTGCCGAAGTCGCCCGGGGTGCAGGAGGCTGCGGTCAGGCCCTCCTTGCCGCTCGGCGTGGACGGAGTGGTGCGGGACGGGACCGGGTTCTGCGGCGGCCGATGCGTGGCGTTGAGCGGGATACGGCGTTCGTCGGCGCGGTCGGACACGGCCGCCTTCGACCCGACCGGCGGCGGAGCGGTGCGCGCGCCGGCCGCGGGCCGCGGGGCCGGCCCGTGCTGCTGAAGCGCGGTGGCGTGACCGGCCGGGGTGAGCACGGCCATCGACAGACACAGTGCGAGCGCGAGTATGAACAGGGCGCCGAGACTTCGTCCTGATCTGAATGTCGGGGTCTTCACGTGCCGCCTCCCAGCGGAGTGAAAGCCGCGCTGCCGCGCGCGGCGGTGGGGGGGTACCGCGGGCCGCCGGGGGGCCTCCTCCGGGCCGCCCGGTACGTACGGGCGTCTCGGCGCAGGCGCGGATGACCCACGGGCCGTGCTGTTCCGTTGGCCTGAACGCGACTTGCGGTGGTCGCAGCCAGAAAAATTGCACATGTCACATGGCTTGGGAAGGGAGCGCGAGTAAAGCGCCCGCAATTCGCGGCAGTTGGGAATACCCGGGACGCCCATGGGGCACCCGTGGCGCCCGGGGACGGGGGGGCACGTCGTGGGGGCGCAGCTGGGTTTTTGGTTGCGGAAGGGTGCGGCAGCGGCAGGGCCGGGCTGGGGGAACCGCTACCGCAGGACCCGTTTCGAGCGCCGGGTCAGTGGGGCGGGGCAGGGGTGGTCTTCTTGCGGGCTCGGTAGGCCGCTGCCTTGATCTTGTTGCCGCAGGACTCCATCCCGCACCACTGCCGACGCATGCCCCGCGAGCGGTCGATGTAGGTACGGGTGCACTCCGGGTTGCCGCACTCCTTGAGCAGGGGAACGTCCGGTCCGTTCAGGAGCCCGATGGCATGGCGGGCCACCAGGGAAAGGGCTTCTTCCGGTGTTGCCTGCGTCCATCGCCCGGCGGGGGTCAGCTGGGGCACGGCCGACGGTTTGCGCGCCGCGTTGTTGAGTACGGTCAGCGCCGCACCGTCGTAGTCTTCCGCGAGCCTACGGGCGGTGACCAGCTGATACATGGCCTCCCGTACGGTGATCGCCTCCTCGACGTCGGCCTCTCCGCAGGGGGATACCGCGTCGACGATGCCGGATTCCACGTACCACGCACTCAGCCTGTCGGGGGCGGCGAACATCTCGAAGCGCAGCGAACGGCGCGCTCGGAGTGTGGCGACGAAGTCGAGCGCCGGATTTCCGCAGACGAAGACGTGATCGAGGTTCACATCACCAGTTTGACAGGTGACGTTCTGCCTCCGCAACTCTCACCGACCGCCGGGCCGCGGACGCTCACAGACCCAGGTCGACGGCGAGGCAGGAGAAGGACCTCCAGGAAGCCTCGGAGTTGAAGGCATACCGTGCCGGGTCGTTCGGCGTGGCCGCCTTCTCCTCGACCATGTCCTCCGGGCGGATCCGATCGGGCAGACTGCCGAACCGCGCTCGGCGTATCACCCCGGCGCTGTCCGTGGCGGGTGCGCTCTCCATGACTGGACTCCGTTCGGTTGCAGGGCGGTGGAGACGGCGGATCCGGCGGCACTCTTCGGAGCCGCGGGGTTCGCGCCCCGGGGCAAGCTCGACTGTGACACAGGATGCGTCACCGGTCAAACCGGTGACGCATCCTGGCCCGATTCCCTCGTCGAGCTAGCCCGCGGGACTATTCGGGTGGTTCCGGCGCGCTCGCCTTGATCACGGCGAACCCCCCGCCCTGCGGGTCCGTAAGCACCGCCATCCGGCCCGCGGCCATGTCGAAGGCCGGGGCGAGCACCGATCCGCCCGCGCGCACGGTGGCAGCCTGGATGCTGTCGACGTCGTCCACGCCGAAGTACGGCATCCAGTGCGGCCGCACACCTGGCGGGAGAGCCGCGAGGTCCATCATTCCGCCGATCGCGCGCCCGCCGGCCTTGAACTCCACGTACCCCTCGGCGCCGGGCATCTGCGTGGGCGCGGCCTCGAGCGGCAGGACGGCGCTGTAGAAGTCGGCGGCGGCGCGGGTGTCGCCGGTGTTCAGTTCGTTCCAGATGAGGGCGCCGTGCTCGTTGACGATGCCCGCGCCGTCGAACGTGTCGGCCTGCCACAGGCCGACGACGGCACCGGTCGGGTCGGTGATGAGGGCCATCCGGCCGAGGTCCATGACGTCCTGCGGGCCCATCACGACCGTGCCGCCGGCGTCGGTGACCGCTTTGAGTGCGGCGTCGACGGAGTCGGTGGCCAGATACGTCGTCCACGCGGTCGGCGGCAGCGGGTCGGGCACGGTGCCGTCCGGGTTCATCGCCTTCATGATCCCGGCGACGGGCTTGCCCTTGAGGTGGCACACCGAGTAGCCGCCGGTCTCCGGTGGGCCGATCTCGCCCTGCCAGCCGAAGAGGTCGCAGTAGAAGTCGAGGGTGGCCTGCTGGTCGGGGACCATCAGGTCGACCCAACAAGGGGTGCCGGGTTTGTAGGGGCCGGTTTTGTCGGGCACGGGTGCCTCCGGGGGAGGTTCGGTGGGGTCGGACGGGGCGTTCTGTACCCGACTCCCGAACCGCCAACCGAGCCGAACGGATGAACGGTGGCGATGGAGCACCGCTGGCGGACCTGGCCTACTGGCCGCGCCCCGGCCGAAGCGCACCGGGCCCCGGAACAGCCCGTATCAGCTGCCCCGGCCGAGGGCACCAGGCCCCGGACCAGCCGTATCAGTCCCCCGGCCGAGGCACATCGACTACTCCCACTCCCAGCGCATCGCCTGAAACCCCGGCCCCGGGTCCTCGACCGTGAACGCGGCACGGCCCGACGCGCTGATCCAGACCTGCTCGGCGGGGTGCATCGGGCCCCCGGCGGTGGTGCCCGAGTAGCGGTGGCAGCGGACCGGGACGGCGTCGGGGTGGAACTGGACTTCGAGGGTGTAGAGCCGGGCGGGCGCGCGGAAGCCGGTGCCGACCTCGCTGGTGCGGGCACCGGTGGTCGAGAAGGCGTAGGTGTACTCGATCACGTCGGTCTCGCCTTTGGTGAGCACTCGATCGAGGAGCAGCTCCGCGACGGACAGCGGGACGGAAGTATCCGAACGCACCCGCCCTTTACGGGCATTACGGATACCGACGATCTCGGGAAGGTCGCGCTGCGGGTCGTCGCCCCGGCTGATCAGCACCAGCCGGTCCACCCGCTCGCGTTCGGCGCGCAGCACCATGGTGACGGTCAGCCGTCGCTCGGCGCCGTTCTCGTCGATCTCGTACCGGTCGTGCACGGCGAGCCGGGTCAGACCGTCGTCGGTGGAGCCCATCGCGTCGAGCAGGCCGGGCAGGCTCTTGTACTGCTGCCACAGATGCTCGGTGTCCAGGGTCTGGGGCGCGCGGTTGACCCAGCGTCCGCGCGGACGCTGCGGTCCGAGCAGGGAGACCAGGGAGTCGGTGGGCAGGCCGAGCAGTTCTTCGAGGAGGCGCACGGCCTGGCGGGACTGGGGGCGTTCCGGGCGGCTCCGGCCGCGCCGCCAGTAGCTGAGCGTAGTCACGCTGACGGCGACCCCCCGGGCCGCGAGCCGGTGCTGGATGCGTTCCAGACTGAGGCCGCTGGCGCGCACCGCACAGTCGAGCGCGGTCTCGAACGGGCCGTGGCGCAGTGCGTCGGCCAGTTCGGGCAGGGGGGCTTGAGTGGGCACAGGTGATCCGTCCTGCATGCCGTGCGGGGTTATCACATGCTAGCGACTTCCAGCCAAACACCGGGTGACGCACGTCACGATCTGAACAGTCTTGACCAAGGCGCCGGTTGCGCGAAGGCGGGCACCGACCGTTCGGTCAGGCTTGCGTACGGCCGCCCATCAGCGCAGGAAACAGCGGGGACACACGCCCGTTACTTGTCATGGCCGTTTCACAGGGATGCTTATTAAACAGTATTGGCATCTCATTGCCCTGGAGACCCAAATCCCGCCATTCTCCGGCCTCATGAAACGATCTGTGTTCGTCGGCACGCTGTCCCTCGCGGTCAGCGGCCTTCTGATAGCCGGTGCGGGCACCCCCGCCTCCGCCGCCAAGGGCCCCCGAGCCGTCTCGCCGAAGGTGAGCAAGGCGCAGGCCCTGCGGGATGCCACCGCCGAGGTCGCCGCCAGCCCCCACGTGGCCCGGGCCGGAGCCCACGACACCTTCCTGTCGCACGACGTGACCGTCGACAAGGACGGCACCCGCCACGTCCACCTGGACCGGCGCTACCAGGGCCTCCCGGTCCTGGGCGGCGACGTCATCGTGCACTCGGCGCCCAACGGTGAGCTGCGCTCGACCTCGCTCACCCTCAAGGCCCCGCTGTCGCTCTCGGTGACGCCGAAGATCAACAAGCAGCGCGCGGTGGCCGTGGCCGTCGCGAAGTTCAAGGGCACCAGGAAGGGCAGCAGGGCCGACCTCGTCGTCGACGCGACGGCGGCCACGCCGACGCTCGCCTGGCAGGTCGTCGTCGACGGCACCGCCCCCGACGGCTCGCCCAGCCACGTCCACACGCTGGTCGACGCGACGACCGGCAAGGCGGGGAAGTCCTGGAACACCTTCCACAGCACCGTGGTCCCGGGCCAGACCGCCACCGCGCCGCAGAGCTCCGCCCTCGCCGGCGCCGCCGCCTCGGGCACCGGCCACGGCTACCAGGTCGGCGACGTGACGCTCGGCACGAGCAGTGTCTCCGGCGGCTACGAGCTCAAGGACCCGACCCGCGGCAACGGGGAGACGCGGGACGCCCAGAACAAGACCGTCACCAACGACTCGCCGCCGGCCGGCTGGGGCGTCGCCTTCACCGACACGGACAACGTGTGGGGCAACGGCGCCCTCAGCGACCGCGCCACGGTCGCCGTGGACGCCCACTACGGCATCCAGGCCACCTGGGACTACTACAAGAACGTCCACGGCCGCAACGGCATCAAGAACGACGGTGTCGGCGCCCGCTCCTTCGTCCACTACGGCGTCAACTACGCCAACGCGGGCTGGGACGACGACAGCTTCAGCATGATCTACGGCGACGGTGCCTCCGGCCAGAAGCCGTTCACCGAGCTGGACGTGGCCGGCCACGAGATGAGCCACGGCGTCACCGCCGCCACCGCGGGCCTGAACTACTTCGGTGACGCGGGCGGCATGAACGAGTCCACCTCGGACATCTTCGGCACGCTGGTCGAGTTCAACGCCAAGAGCCCCGCGGACACGCCCGACTACCTCATCGGCGAGAAGATCAGCTCCACGCCGCTGCGGTACATGGACGACCCGAAGAAGGACGGCGTCTCCCAGAGCTGCTGGACCACCAACACCAAGAACCTGGACCCGCACTACTCCTCGGGCGTCGGCAACCACTGGTTCTACCTGATGGCGGTCGGTTCCGGCTCCTCCAGCTACGGCAACAGCCCGACCTGCGACGGCGGTACGGTCACCGGGCTCGGCAACGACGCCGCCGGCAAGATCTGGTACCGCGCGCTCACCACGTACCTGACGGCCGCCTCCACGTACGCGGACGCCCGTACCGCGACCATCAAGGCCGCGACCGACCTGTACGGCGCCAGCAGCACTCAGTGCACCACCGTGGAGAAGGCCTGGAGCGGCGTCGCCGTCGCCCCCACGGGCACCACCTGCGGCGGGGGAACCACGCAGCCGCCGAGCGGCTCCAACCTGCTGCTCAACCCCGGCTTCGAGTCGGGCGCGACGAAGTGGTCCGCCACCTCCGGTGCCATCACCAACGACACCGGCGCCACCGCCCACGCCGGCTCGTACTACGCCTGGCTCGACGGCTACGGCTCCGCCCACACCGACACGCTGTCCCAGTCGGTGACCATCCCGGCGACGGCCGCGGCCCCGAAGCTCTCCTTCTGGCTCGCGATCGACACCAAGGAGACCGGCAGCACCGCGTACGACACCCTCAAGGCGCAGGTCGTCTCCGGCACCACGACGACCACCCTGGCGACGTACTCCAACACCACGCCGAGCGGCTACGTCCAGCGCACCCTCGACCTGTCCGCCTTCAAGGGCAAGACGGTCACCATCAAGTTCACGGGCGTCGAGGACTCCTCGGCGGCCACCAGCTTCCTGATCGACGACACCTCGGTCACCACCGGCTGATCCGGCACGCCATACGGCACCGGCCCTGATCAACGGCCCGGACGGGATGCCCCCAACGCCCCGTCCGGGCCGTTTCGTGTTGCGAGACTCGCGTATGCGGCCGAGCGTCCGGACCATGGTCGCGTACGGGTCCTGCGCGATGAGATGACCACGTCACCCGGTCCTACGGGTCACACGGTCGGAGCGTCACGTGAATGCACGCGGAGGGTTTGATGAGTCATCCGGAGATGTCTGCCGGCACTGGTGCGTCCGGCGGTGGGTCCGTACGGGGACCGGCCGGTCAGCCGTCCACCCGGCCCCGCTCCCCCGAGAACCCCGCACACCCCTCCCGGGGCGGCCGGGATCGGCTGACGGGGCTGCTTCTGGGCGCGGCCGCCGTCGCGATGGGCCTGATGGCGGGGCTCTTCTTCGCCTTCGATGTCTCCGTGATGCCGGGCCTGGCGCGAGGCGACGACCGTACGTACGCCACGGCCATGGGGAACATCAACGCCGTCATCGACGGCAGCGCTCCGTTCGTCCTGGTCTTCCTCGGCGCACTGGTCGTCACCGCGTGGGCGGCGTTCCGCGCCTTCCGCAAGGGGCAACGGGCGATGGGGTGGTGGCTCCTGGCGGCGACGCTCTGCTATCTGGCCGTGCTCGCCCTGACCGTCGGGGTCAACATCCCTCTCAACAACCGGCTGGCCGGCCTGGGCCGCCCCGGGCCCTCCACCGACTACGCCGTCATCGAGGACTTCAAGGGCACCTGGGAGACGGCCAACATCTTCCGGACCCTTCTGTGCCTCGGCGCCCTGAGCGGCATCGTGCGCGCCCTGCTGCTGCACGGCCGCGCCACGGGCCGACCCGTCACCCGCGACGGCTTCCCGCAGCTATGGGGCTCCGGCGGCTGACCGCGACTGCCCGCACTCCGGTGGAGCTCGGGCAGTCCGGCAATCAGGCGGGGGGCGCGGGTGCGGGAGCCTTCCGGGCGTCAGATCATCAGCAGCAGCCGCGTGTTGGGCACGAGCTTGCGGTTCACACTGGTGCTCTGGACGAAGATGGTGAAGTCGTCGTTGTGGTCGGGCTTCACGCGGGCCTCCGCGTCCGGAAGACCGAGCAGGGCGCGGGCCTGGGGCCCCGTGTACACCCGGTCCGTCTTCTTCTCCAGCACCGCTATCTGCTTGCGCGCCTGGATCTTCTCCGACTTGCTCAGCTGGTAGAACGCGCCACCCGTACGGTAGGTGTGTCCGCACTCGACGACCCAGTCACGTATCGCCGCCTCGCGCGCCACCGGGATCAGCTGGTACGTGGACGGGTCCACCGGTGCGAGACCTGCCGCCTCGATGGTGTCCTTGTTGACCGCGTCGGCGCCCGTGGAGAACACCGCCCGCGAACCCCGGATGCCCTGGGCCCGGCCCACCATGAAGTTCTCGGTGGCCTGCTGGATGACCTGCCCGGCCTCCTCCAGGCCCCGGGTGCTGGTGGCGTCCCAGATGGCGATGTTGTCCTTGGGGAAGCCGCACTGCATGGCCTCGCGCTTGCCCATCTGGTCCGGCACCAGAACGGCCAGTGTCCAGTTGTCCAGCTGCGTCCGCATCATCTCGGCGACGGCCTTCACCAGGGCGCGCGGGTCCTGGCTGGGGGCGTCGGGGCCGCGATGGCTCGCGTTCTCCTGTCCGTCGGTCAGGACGAACGTCAGGAAGCTGTGGTCGCCGTACAGTTGCGCTGTCTGCGCGAGCTCCCGCTGCGACTTCAGAGCGGCCGCCAGCAGGGCCGTCATCCCGCCCACCCGGTACAACTGCTTCAGGGACGGCATCCGCAGCACGTCCTTGTCGTAGATGACACACTCGACCGTGTCCGCGAACACGTACACCGTGACGCGGGTCTCCTGCTCCAACTCCCTCGACCGGCGCGCCAGATAAGCGATCTGCTGGTCGGCGACCTCGACGACCTTGCCGCTCAGGTGCGACATGGACGAGCTGGCATCCAGCACGAGAGCGACGTGGTTGATGTAGTTCTGGTTTCCGGACATGACGAGTCCCCCCTCTTTCTCGGATTCGATACGTCGATCCTCCCACCCACCACTGACAATCGATCTTGGTCCGGCTCCCGCCGCGTCGCTCCTCAGCCGGCTCGGCCCGGGTGGCGGGGGCCTGCGGCGAGGGGGACGCCGGTGCGTCGGGCCTGTTCCACGGATGCCCGGGAGTCCACACTGCGGGCCGCCTCCTGGGGGATCCGGGCGGGCTGTGCCGGGTGGTCCGGCGGCGGGACGTAGCCGGGCAGGCGCAGGGTGCCCCAGACATAGGGGTCGGCCTGGGCGCTGCCGAAGGGGGACCGGGCAAGGCGCGTCTGGCCGGTCCGGTCCCCGCTGTCGGAGTCGTAGAGGAGGACGTTGACGGCGAGGTGCTCGGGATCGACGGGGGCGGGCAGGCCGGCGAGCGGAATCCTGACCTCGACCGTGTAGCCCCGGTACGGGCCGGTCACCGAGGAGGCGACGGCCATGCCGGGGGCGGTGCTGCGCGCGGGTCCCTGGTGGTTGTCCGCGTCGCGCTCCGCGCAGGGGCCCCTGCCGCCCCGGGTGAAAGGCAGGATGCCGGTCTTGAAGGTGGCCGAGGTGTCGTCGGCGTTGCCCCGCGGGTCGAGGGCGATCTCGACGGCGTCGGTGCGCCAGTGGCGTTTGCAGTCGTTCACGGCGTCCAGGGCGTAGCCCTTCACGTCGTCCGTGACGCGGATCAGCACGTACAGGTCGTCGGACCACCGCGAGAAGCGGACGTCTGCCGCGCAGTCCCGCTCGTCGGCGCACCGCTCGCCCTCCCACTGGGTGAGCCCCGACGCCGGGCCGGGGTACTCGCCCGGGCCCGACCTGCCGTCCACCACGGGAGCCCGGGCCGGTACGGGCGCGCTGGTGGACGGGGTGGCCGGGTAGGCGGGCTGGGCGTCGTTGGCGAGCCACGGCATCCGCATCCGCCGCGCCCAGGCGCGGAAGTCGGCATACAGCGGGCGCAGACCGGGCTGGTCACGGGTGACGGGGCTCTGCGGTGCGCGGCTGTCGGCCAGGACGGTCAGCCACTCGCAGGGCAGTTCGCGCCGGGGGGTCTCGACCGTCGGCGGCAGGGAGGCGAACCCCTGGGTGACGTACTCGCGGGCGGCGTCCCGCTCGATCTGGGCCCACGTCCTGCCGGGGTGCCGACGAGAGGTGGTCCCTGTCCACACGCCGATGACGGGAAGACCGGTGTGCGGGTCGCGCACCGGGTGCCGGGCACACCGCTCCCCCACCGGCCCCTGGTAGCCGCTGTTCTGGGCGAGCAGGCGGGACGGCTTCCAGGCCCGGTACTTCTCCCGGCGGATCTGCTCGGGGAAGGCCTTCGGGTCACCGGCGATACGGAACGCCTCGACGGCGAGACGCGCCGCCTCCTGGTGGCCACCGTGCTGGCGGAACGGACGCGGGTCCATGACCACCACCTCCCGCGGAGTGGTGGCCCGGATCAGCCGGACGAGCCGCGCGAGGGTGTCCGTGGGCGGTCGCGGCGACGGGTTCCAGACGGTGGCGGTCAGCGGGGCGGACAGCGTGTACCAGAAGTCGGGCTTGTCGAGATAGAAGACGTTGCGGATACCGGCTTTGCGTACCGCCCTGCGCTCCTCGTCCTCACGGATCATGCCGAGGGCGGCCCCCTCCTCGGTGCCGACGGCGTTCCCCCCGCCCTCGCCCCGGGTGATGGTGACCACTCCCGTGCTGAGCCCGCGCCGCTCCCGCCATTGTCCGAAAGTGGCCAGCAGCGAGGACTCGTCATCCGGGTGGGCTCCGACGAACAGGACATCGGTGTGCGCCGGACCCGTCCTGCCGGAGGCGATGGCGGCCGACGCCGGAACCGCTCCCGCCGCGTCCGCGCCCAGGGGCAGCATGCTTGCGGCCAACCCGAGGGCCGTACACGCCACCCACAGCACCTGTCGGAGCCTCGATCGCGGCACGGCAGCCCCTTTCTTCCCGCTCAGTGTGCGGCGGTCGGCATCGCCTGTCACCGACGACCGCATGTGTCCGGCCAGCCTGCCGGACGGCGGCTGCCTCTTCCCGTAGGGCGGGGAGGAGTTCCGTACGCGTCGGGAATCGGCCGGATCCGTGCGCGTGACCGTCCGCCGGCGCAGGCCGCGTAGAAGGCTCGGCGCTCCGCCCGTTACCGTCGTCGGGTGACCGGACCCGACACCTTGCACGCCACCCGCGAGGCCTACGACGCCATCGCCCCCACCTACGCGGAACTGTTCCACGACTCCCTGCGCGACCGCCCCCTGGAGCGCGCTCTCCTCAGTGCCTTCGCGGAGCTGGCGCGGACGGACGGGGAGGGCCGGGTCGCGGACCTCGGGTGCGGGCCCGGCCATGTCACGGCTCATCTGCACGAGCTGGGGCTCAGCGCCTTCGGTGTCGACGCCTCCCCGGTGATGGTCGAGCTCGCTCGCGCGGCCCATCCCGGGCTGCGGTTCGAGATCGGCTCGATGGCCGCACTGGACGTCGGGGACGGCGCGCTCGACGGTGTGCTCGCGCGGTGGTCCATCATCCACACCCCGCCGCGGGAGCTGCCCGCCGTCTTCGCCGAGATCGCCCGGGTCCTGGCGCCCGGCGGGCACGTGCTGATCGCGTTCCCCGCCACGGAGGGCCCGCAGCAGCAGACGCAGGCGTACGACCACACCGTGGCCACGGCCTACCGTTGGTCCCCCGACCGCCTCGCCGGGCTCCTGGGCGACCAGGGGCTGGTCGAGTCGGCCCGTCTGGTGATGGAACCCAAGCCCACTGACAAGCGGCAGTTCCAGGAGGTCCAGCTCCTCGCGCACAAGGTGTAGCGCAGCGGAGGCGACGGGCGGGGTCAGCGGTTCGAGTAGCGCACGTTCACCTCGTCATCACCAGGTCGCCGTCCGGGGTGCGCCGTGCGAGGACGCCGGTGCGGAAGTAGCCGTCGGGGGTGAAGAAGCGGGCATTGTGGCCGGGTGCACGGTAGTAGCCCCGGAGGGTGGACGGGCCGCGTGCGAGGAGTTCGCCCGGCTCCCCGTCCGGTACCTCCCCGCCGTCGGCGCCGACGAGACGGATCTCGTCGTCGGGTGAGAGCGGACGGCCCTGTGTGGTGAGTACGGTCTCCTGAGCATCCGCGGGCCGGGTGAGGGTGAGCGGGCCCTCCGCCATGGCGAAGACCTGCTGGAGACGGCAGCCCAGTTCGGGGCCGATCCGTGCGGCGGTGGCCCTGGGCAGGGGCGCGTCGCCGATCTGTACGAGCCGCAGACTGCTCAGGTCCGCGTCGGCGCTGGGAAGGGCGTCGAGCCACAGGTGGGCGGTGGCAGGGTCCACCGAGGTGAGGGTCACCCGTTCTTGAGCGATGAGCGGCAAGCAGGCGGCGGGCCCCTGGTCCTCGGCCAGGACCGCGGTGCCACCGACGCGAAGGGTGCCGATGATGCCGGGGCAGCCGAGCGTCAAGGTGGATGCGGCGGGCAGCACGGCGAGATACACGTCGTCCTGGGTGAGCGACACCAGCTCCGCGGTGGCCCGCGCCTGGTAGACGTAGTCGTTGTGGGTCCGCGGAATGATCTCCGGGGCCGTGGTGGTGTCCGGGGAGACGAGGAGGAACGCCACCTGGTCGGCGCTCTGCGCGAGCACGGGCTCGGGCGGTGCGTCGACGGAGGCCAGCGGCCAGTAGTGGCAGCCCGACGGATCTGTCCTCATACCGCCGTACGGGGACGAGGTGCCCGGTGCCTCGAAGGTGAAAACTCGCCGCAGGAAAGGACCTTGGGCAGCGATGTCCGCGGCCATCGCCGTGTGGTCGAAGCCCCGGTAAGTCGAGGGGCCCACGTACCCGACCGCCTGGGTGGCCCGGGCGACGTGGGACACCTCGGGTGCTCGGTGCGCGACAGGGCAGAGCACCGGAACGGCGCCCGCCCGCACCAGGGCGAACACCGTGCTGACGCACTCGGGCACGTTCGGCAGTTGGACGACGACCCGCTGTCCGGGCCGCAGTCCCCGCAGCCGGAATCCGGCGGCCATCCGGTCCACCCGCCGGTTCAGCTGCGCGTACGTGAAGCGGGTGGCGCCATGGACGAGCGCGGTGCGCTGCCCGTATTCCAGGGCGCTACCGCGCAGCAGCGTGTCGAGCGTGTCACCGCGCCAGTGGCCGGCCCGCCAGTAGCGGTCGACGAACTCCTCGGGCCAGGGCGTGCACCCGTCGAGCATGGTTGCCATGCGCCTCCTTCCGCGTCGGTTCCTGGACAGGAAGCGGTGCGGGTCGCGGGGAGCGGACCCGCGGTCCTGACCTGGCCATCCAAAGCGCCAACCCGGCCGTACGCAAGGTGTCTTCCCGACCATGGAGGTTGAAGGTCCATGGCGGAAAGTCCAATGCGTGGCGCTGACCAGGGAGCTGAACACCGGCGCTGACCGGGAGAGTGGTCGGCGCCGGTGTTCTGGACGGGTACGTCGTCGAAGGGAGACGGGGGTCGGGGATGTGGGAGGTACGGGGTCGGGGATGCAGGGGGGTGCCGGGCCGGGGTGTGCGTGCTGGGTGAGGTACGGAGTGCCAGTGTCAGCGGTCGTCCGCCGGCCGGCTACTCACCGGGATGACACATCAGGCCCGTGTGCGGCCGAGGGGTCAGCACCTTCCGCCAACCGGCGCGGATTGCGCCACCGCAGTGCCGTCAGGCCCGCGCCCGCCACGGCGAGGACGGCGCCCGCGCCACCGGCGGTCAGCGGCAGGACGGTGCCGAGGAGGAGCAGCTTGCGGCCGTCCTTCCGCGCCAGGTCCACCTGCTGCCGCTGGGTGGCCCGGGTGAATTCCAGCCCGTCGCCCCGCAGGAGGGTCATCGCGTCGGAGGTCTCCCCGGGGCGGCGCAGCGTCACCCTGGGCGAGGTCGAGGCGTCCAGTACACGGCCGGTGCGCCGGTCGACGACCAGGTCGATGTCCGGGTTGGCGTACCACTGCTCGGCCTGGACCGGCCGGGGGCCCGGGCGTCCTACCACCATGGCCGGCACCGGCCGCGTTCCGACCCGGGTGGGGGCCACGGTACCGGTGTAGCGGTAGCCCTCGTGGCCGAGGATCTGGCGGGTGCCGGCATAGTGCAGGGGTATGGCGGCGGCCAGGGTGGCGTCCCACCAACGGTAGGTGCCTTTGCGCAGGTCGAAGGGGAACTTCAGGTAGGCGTCGCCCTCGTGGTGCGGCCGTGACTCGGCGCAGCAGTGCACGGGGGTGTTGGTGCGGCGGTCGGTGACCCAGCGCTCGGTGCTCCACTGGAGCGACTTGCGCGGGTCCGCCAGGGGCAGCGTGCGCGGGGTGTCGACCGTCGTCGAGATGTCCCAGACCGCACGGCCGCTGCGCTCGCTCTCGGCGACGTTTCCCAGGACATGCCGGGTGATGGTGATCGTCTGGCCGTGACGGACGGCGAGCGAACCGGCGTCGAAGTAGCTTCCCCTGCCGGTGGAGACGGTGGTGGTGTGCACGTCGATGGGGGTGCGTTTGGCATGGGGTGTGACGTACCAGGCGAGCAGGGGCGCCAGGGTCAGCAGGAAGACACCTGCCGCGAGGAGCGCGAGTGCCGGACGTGAGGGGAGTCGGCGCATGGGTGTGCCTCCGGGGGGCGTGAGGGGGATCGCCGGTGTGCGGTGCGCGTTCACCGAGGGGTTGCCGAGGACGGCGACCTCGGGGCGGGGAAACGTAGAGCCGTTCTTGACGCGGTGTCAATGGCGGGCTCATGCTTGGCAGTTGTCGAACCGGGATGGTGCGCCGCCAGTTGGAAGGGGCCCCGCGCCATGCCCAGAATGCTCTTCGCCGCCCTGGTCGTCGCCCTCGCCGCCGTGCTCGCGGTCGCGGTGGCCGTCGGCATCGTCGCCCTGCTCGATGTCACACCGAAGCAGCCTCACGACCCCTTGGCCACCTTCCCCTCGGGACCCGCCACGCCCGCGCCGGCTCCCTAGTGGCGAGCGTGCCCGAGTCCGCCTGGCGGAAGGTGCCCAGGTCGCAGGTGGCCGAGTTCGCGAAGGCGGCGCGGGGCGAGGTGCCCGGTCTCGCCGAGGTGATCCTGCGCCGGATCCGCCGCGCGTACCCGGCGCTGCCGATGAGCCTCGGCGCATCCGGCGAGCCGCTGGCACTCGTCGGTGTCCGGTCGGCGCTGGAACAGTTCATCGCCGGGATGACGGACGGCGACGACCGCCCGTTCGAACTTCCCTACGTCTTTCGGGAGTTCGGCCGTGGACAGGTGCTCAGCGGCCGCGGCCTCGATCCGCTCCAGGCCATGTACCGGCTCGGCGTACGGCTCGCCTGGCGGCGCCTGGCCGAGATCGGCGACGAGCTGGGCATTCCCGCTCCCGCCATGTACGAGCTGGCGGGGTCCGGCTTCGAGTACCTCGACGGCCTTGTCGCGGAGACCGTGCGCGGCTACGCCGAAGCCGCGGCGTGCCAGGCCAGTGACCGCCTGCGGCTGCAACGCCGGTTGCTGGACCTGCTGCTCACGGAGCGGGCGGCCACGGACCGGTCCGGGCTGCTCGCCGAACGCGCCGCCCGGATCGGCTGGCCCCTCCCCCGCCGGGTGGCCGTCGCCGTACTGCTGCGTCCGGCGCGCGAGGCCGTGGCCCCGGCCGCCGGCCACGACGTCCTGATCGACATGGAGCACGAGCAGCCTCGCATGGTCGTCCCCGAGCCGGACGCGGCCGGGCGCGCCGGCCTGCTGCGCCGTGCCACCGCCGGCTGGTCCGGCGCGCTCGGTCCCGCCGTGCCGCCGGCCCACGCGGCGAGGTCGCTGCGCTGGGCGACCGTGGCCGTCCAGCTCATCGAGGCGGGACTACTGCCGGGCGGTGAGCTGGTGCGGTGCACGGACCACGCCGAGGCCCTGCTCCTGCTCCCGGCGGCGGAACTCCTGGGTGACCTCGACCGGCGCCGGCTGGCCCCCTTGGACCGCTGCGGCGCGGCCCACGCCCGCCACCTCGCCCTGACGCTGCTGAGCTGGCTCGAGACCCGGGGCGGCGCCACCGAGATCGCGACCGCGCTCGGCGTGCACCCGCAGACGGTGCGGTACCGGCTGCGCCAGATCAGGGAGCTGTGGGGCGAAGACGTCACCGACCCCGACGTGCGCTTCGAGCTGGAACTGGTCCTCAGGGCCCGACGCCTGCGCGGCGAACTGGCCCTGCCCGACACCTGAGGACCTCAACGCCGCCCGCCCCGGGGTCGGCCGCAGTACGACCGTGCCGGTCAGGAGGGTGTCGTACCGTGAGTCGCGCCCTGCCCGGGGTATCCGCCCCGCATGGCGAGCTGGCAGCTTCACGGGCGACAGGACGACGGCGACGACGCGGCACCGCAGGAGACCGGCCCGGGGCCGGAGGTGGAGGAGGCGGCGCCGGACACCCCGGCGAAGCTGCCCGGGCGCGCGTGGATCGCCGTGCTCAAAGGCAGCCTGCGGGAGTTCCAGGACGACGAGCTCAGCGACCGCGCCGCGGCGCTCACGTACTACAGCGTGCTGTGCTTCTTCCCCGCGCTGCTGGTCCTGGTCTCGCTGCTCGGCGTCACGGGCAGGTCGACCACCGACAAGGTCCTGCACAACGTCCAGCGGTTCGCGCCCGGCTCCACCCGGGACCTCCTCACCGACGCGGTGCGCACACTGCAGGACAGCGCGGGCCTGGGCTCGGTGATGGCCGTCGTCGGCCTCGTCCTCGCGGTGTGGGCGGCGTCGGGCTATGTGGCGGCCTTCATCCGCGCGGCGAACGCGGTCTACGAGATGCCCGAGGGCCGGCCCGTGTGGAAGATCCTTCCCGTACGGATCGGGCTGACCGTGGTCCTGATGGTGCTTGCGGTCATCAGCGCGCTGATCGTGGTGTTCACCGGCAGCGTGGCCCGCCATGTGGGCGCAGCCCTCGGGGTCGGCGACGCCGGTCTGGCGGTGTGGTCGATCGCCAAGTGGCCCGTGCTGGCGGCCCTGGTCACCCTCATGATCACGCTCCTGTACTGGGCGGCTCCGAACACCAAGGCCAAGGGCCTCAAGTGGGTCACCCCCGGCAGCTTCCTGGCCCTGCTGATCTGGATGGTCGCTTCGGCCGTGTTCGCGTTCTACGTCGCCCACTTCGCTTCGTACAACAAGACCTACGGCGCGATGGCGGGCGTGATCGTCTTTCTGGTGTGGCTGTGGATCACCAACCTGGCGATCCTGCTGGGGCTGGAAGTCGACGCGGAGACCGTGCGCCAGCGGGCGATCGCCGGGGGCATGCCGCCGGACGAGGAGCCGTACGCGCAGCCGCGTGACACCAGGAAGTGGGACGCGAAGGACCGGCGCCGCCTGCGCAACGCCTGACCGCCACCGCACCGCTCGTCCGTCGCGGCCGGGCGGAGCGCGCCGGGCCGTGGGTGAGCCGCGACGGATCCGGTACAGCACATATCGGCCGAAATTCCCTCCGGCCACGCTCGTGCGCTCGCGACCCGGGAGCCCCCAGGAGCCGCCGGCATGTCACAAGCGGGGGCGCACGATGGCCGGGCGCAGTGCGGCAAAGGCGTGAGACGGCATCACGGGCGCCCCTTCTCCGGAAAGCGCCGCGGTAGTGCGCCCCATTCCGTCTTTGGGCGAGAGTCCACCAAGCGTGCTGATGGAATCGTTCCGCTCATCGAGCGAAAGGGAACGTGTTCCTGTTCTGCCCTGGTCGTGGTCCGGACCGGAAATGACCCCGCATTCGCCTCATAGCCCGACGGTCGGATAATCATATAAAGTTCGGCGACCTTGCCTTCCCTCACTGACCTGCGGATACCGTTGGACCTGGCCGCCTCCCGGATCTCCGGGCGGTGGTGACGTTCAGTCAGAGAAAAAAGAGAAGGAGTCGTCATGAAGAAGACGTACGAAGCTCCGACGCTCGTCCGACTGGGTTCTTTCCGGAAGGAGACGGGACTTCTGCAGTTCCGCGGGAACGACCGCCTCATTCTCAGCAAGAACTGACGGTCGACGGTACGTCCCTTCGACGTCATGACTGACACGCACGCAGGTGCGAGTCCGGGCCGCGGCGACGCGCACTTCGTGGTCCTTCCGGACCGCGAGGACGCGGCCGCCGCGGCCCGCCTCTTCACCCGCCCCGGAACCCGTACCCTGCCCCACGCCTCGGGACGTCCCTGGCTGATCGGCCGGTGGCACGACGACGAGATCGTGACCGCACAGGCGGGCTCGACAGCCCTCGCCGCCGTCGGCTGCTGCCCCCTCGACGTCCCCCGACTGCGCCGCCACGCCGCCCGGTTGCGCGACCTCACCCAGCTCGACGCCCTCGCCCGCTCCACCTCCGGCAGCTTCCATCTGGTGGCCGCGCTCGACGGCCGCCTCCGCGTCCAGGGCACCGCCTCCGGACTGCGGCTCGTCTTCCACGCGGAGATCGGCGGCGTACGCGTCGCCGCGACCCGGGCCGACATCCTCGCCACCGCCCTCGGCCGGGAACCGGATGTGGAGCAGGTGGCGGTCAGGCTGCTGTGGCCGGTCCCCCATCCGTTGCAGGAGACACCCCTGTGGAGGGACGTCACCGCGGTGTCGCCGCAGGACGCCGTGATCGTCGCGGCGGACGGCCGGTCCACCCGCCACTCGCGCTGGTGGACACCGCCCGAGCCGGTACGCACGCTCACCGCCGGCGCGGCCCTGGCGCGCGACGCACTCGCCGACGCCGTCCAGGCCCGTACCCATCAGGGCGGCACGGTCAGCTGCGACCTGTCGGGAGGGCTGGACTCCACGTCCATCTGCTTCCTCGCCGACCGCTCGCCCGCCCACGTGGTGGCCAGCACCTGGCCGGGACGCGATCCCGCCGACACGGATCTCCACTGGGCCCGGCAGGCCGCCCAGTTCCTGCCCGACGTCGAACACGTCGTCTGGGACGCAGAGGCCTCACCGCTCGTCTACACCGATCTGCTCACCATCGACGACCTGCTCGACGAGCCGACCATCGGCGTCATGGACCGCTCGCGGGTGCTGCACCATCTGCCCGCGATGGCCGAGCGGGGCAGCCGTCTGCATCTGACGGGCATCGGCGGCGACCATGTGGCCTGGTGCTCAGAGGCGTACTACCACCGCCTGCTGCGCACCCGCCCGCTGTTCGCCGTGCGCCAGCTCCGGGGCTTCCGTGCCCTGTGGCAGTGGCCGCTCGGCGGGATGGCACGCGTCCTGAGCGACTCCCGGCCGTACGGGAGGTGGCTGGCCGACTCCGTCGGACAGCTGCGCGGCCCCCTTCCCACCACCGTCAGCGGCGCCCTCGGCTGGGGCGGGGAGCCACGCCTGTTCGACTGGGTGACACCCGAGGGCGAGCGACTGGCCGCACGGGCGCTGCGCGACGCCGCCCAGGACGCGCGGCCCCTGCACCGCGACCGCGGGCTGCACGCCGATCTGGAACAGATCCGCTCCTGCACCCGCATCATCCGGCAGTGGGACGCCATGGCCGCCAGGGCGGGGGTCCCGATGGCATCACCGTTCCTGGACGACCGCGTCATCGAGGCGTTCCTCTCGGTCCGGCCCAGTGAGCGCGTGTCGCCCTGGCAGTACAAACCCCTGCTGGCCGCCGCGATGCGGGACGTCGTCCCGCAGGTGTGTCTGCGGCGCAGCAACAAGGCAGCGGCCTCCATGGACGCCTCCAACGGGCTGCGCGAGCACCGGGCCGATCTGCTCGCCCTGTGGGAGGACTCCCGGCTGGAACGCCTCGGCCTGGTGAACGGTGACGCGCTGCGCGATCTCGCCCAGCGTCCCGCCACGCCCGGACTGCGGCAGGCCATCCTCTACTCCACGATCGCCGCCGAGGTGTGGCTGCGCGGTCTGCCGCACGCCGCGAAGGCCGGGGCCATCACCTCCATCTGAACCCTGAGCGAAAGGTAGACACACCATGGCACTGCGGCTCGCCGCCGACATCTCCACCGCCCAGACCGACTACGGCACCGTCCTCCTCGACGAACGCAGCGGCCAGTACTGGGAGTTGAATCCCACCGCCACACTGATCATCGAGACGCTCCTCGCGGGCAAGGACGAGACGGCGGCGGCCGACGCGGTCGTCGCCGAGTTCGACATCGACCGCGAGCGGGCGCGGCGGGACGTCACCCAGCTGGTCGGCGAACTGCGCGCCTCGGGACTCGCCGCATGACCACGCCCAGCGCGCTCGAACGCCCCACCGATGTGCCCTTCGCACGGAAGCTGGGCGCGCGGCTGGTCCTGGTGCCCGCCGTCGTGCTCTCCCTGCTGCCGCCCCGCCGCATCCGCCGCGTCCTGAACGTGCTGCGCCGCGGCGCCCCGCCCGCGACGGCCATCCAGGCGAAGAACGCGCGCGACGCGGTGTGCGCCGTGAGCCTGCGCTGCGCCGGACCCCGCGGATGCCTGCCGCGCTCCCTGGGCGCCGCGCTGCTGTGCCGACTGGGCGGCACCTGGCCGACCTGGTGCACGGGGGCACGTGTCGTACCGCCCTTCACCGCCCACGCCTGGATCGAGGCCGACGGGCATCCCATCGACGAAGGAGTGCCCGACGACTACTTCACCCGGCTGATGGCGGTCACCCCAGTGAGCCAGCGCGCTCGATGACCCGCCCCCATGGACAGGGCCCCGACCGTACGACACGGGGCGCGATCGCCACCATGTTCCGTCTCACCGCCGGGCACCGCGGCGCCATGGCCGTCGCCACGGCCCTGACACTGGCGGGCTCGGCCCTGGGGCTGGCCCAGCCGCTCGTCGCCAAACACATCGTGGACGCGAGCGGCGCGGACGCGGCCTTCTGGTCGACGCTTGCGCTCCTGGGCGCGCTGTTCGCCCTGGAGGCGGTCACCGGGGCGGTGGGCCGGTACCTGCTGGAGCGCATGGGCGAGGGCATCGTGTGCCGCCTGCGGCACGGCCTGGTCCGGCATCTGCTCCGGCTGGAGATGAAGGAGTACGACCGCCACCGCAGCGGCGACCTCATCTCCCGGGTCACCTCCGACACCACCCTGCTGCGGGAGGTGGTGGCCCAGGCGCTGGTGGACCTCGGGACGGGCGCCGTCGCCGCGGCGGGCGCGATCGCCCTGATGATGTGGCTGGACCCGCTCCTGCTCCTGCTGGTCACCCTCACGGTGGCCGGCGCCGCGGTGATCGTCGCGTCCCTGCTCAAGGGCATCAGGGCCGCGTCCGAGCACATGCAGAACGCGGTCGGCGCCATCGCCGCCGAACTGGAGCGCGCCCTGGGCGCGTTGCCGATGGTCCGTGTGCACCGGGCGGAGGACCGCGAGGCGGCGCGGATCGGTGAGCGGGTCGACGACGCCTACCGCGCGGGGGTACGCACCGCACAGCTCGCCTCGGTGATGAGTCCCGCTGTCGAACTGGCCGTCCAGGGCTCCTTCCTGCTCGTCCTGGTCATCGGCGGCCTGCGGGTGAACGGCCACACCGGCTCGCTCGGCGACCTGGTCGCCTTCCTGCTGTACGCCTCGTACCTGGTCCTGCCCCTGTCCTCGGTCTTCCGGGCCGTCGGCCTCATCCAGCGCGGCATGGGCGCCTATCAACGCGTCGCGGAGGCCCACAGCCTCCCCACCGAACCCGAACCCGAACCCGAACCCCAACCCGAGCTCGAACCCACACCCGCACCCGCACCCGCACCCGGTTCCGCATACGCCCAACCGCCCGCCCCCGCCCGCGTGCACGCGCGCCCCGCACCCCCTGCCGCGCACACCACCCGGCGGCCGTCGGCAGCCCTCGCCCTCCAGGACGTCCACTTCGGCTACCAGCCGGACCGGCCCGTGCTGCGCGGGGTCACCTTCACCGTCCCCCACCGTCAGCAGGTCGCGCTGGTCGGACGGTCGGGAGCGGGCAAGAGCACACTCTTCGCGCTGGTCGCACGGTTCTACGAACCCGACGCGGGAACCCTCCTGTTCGACGGCCGGCCCACGGCCGAGCTGAGCCGCGACCGGTGCCGGGCGAGCATCGCCGTCGTCGATCAGAACACCCACGTCGTCCACGGCACCCTGCGCGACAACATCACCTACGCCGTACCGCACGCGGGCGACGCCGAGATCCGCCGCGTCATCGAACTCGCCCAGCTCGACGGGGTCGTCCGGCGCCTGCCCGGCGGTCTGTCGGGGATGCTCGGCGAGCGCGGCGCCACGCTCTCCGCCGGGGAACGCCAGCGCGTCGCCCTCGCCCGCGCCCTGCTCGCCCGGCCCTCCCTGCTCCTGCTCGACGAACCGACCTCGCACCTCGACGCCATCAACGAGGCCGCGCTCACCACGGTCATGCGGGAGGCCGCCCAGGAGTGCGCACTGCTGGTCATCGCGCACCGCATGTCCACCGTCCGCCACGCGGACCGGATCGTGGTCCTGGAGGGCGGCCGGGCCATCGGGTGCGGGCGGCACGAGGACCTGCTGACGACCAGCCCCGCCTACCGCGAACTCGCCGCCGGACAGATGCTCGCCCCCGGGCCTCCCCTGCCCTCAGCCGTACGGAACGGCGGCCCGCACGGGTATGCCGACGGCGCGGGTCCCCGCGCCGGGCACCTCGGCAGCGACTGACGGCTCGCGGCCCCTCACTTCCCGTCGCCCAGCGCCGCGAGGCGCTTGCGGGCCGCGTGCAGGGAACGGCCGCGCGGGGCGTTGTGCCACGGGTCGTCCTTGAGGAGCCGGTCGACGTCCGAGACCGTCCAGCGGCGCGCGGTGAGGTCCGGGTCGTCCAGGTCCTCCCAGGCCAGCGGGGCGGCGACCGGGGCGCCGGGGAGGGCTCGTACGGCATAGGGGGCGACCGCGGTCTGGGCGTAGCCGTTGCGCTGGATGTCGAGGTAGAGACGGTCTCCCCGGGCCTGCTTGCGGGCCTGGGTGGTCAGGTGGCCGGGGTGGCGGGCGGCGAGGAGTTCGGCCGCGTCCCGGGCGAACGCGCGCACCTCGTCGAAGGACGCGCGCCGGTCCAGGGGCACCGTGACGTGCAGACCCCGCGAGCCGGTGGTCATCACGGTGGCGGGCAGCTCCAGCTCGTCCAGCAGCTCGCGGGTCCACCGGGCCGCCTCCCGCACGGAAGCGAAATCGTCACCGTGCGGGTCCAGGTCGAAGACGAGCCGGTCGGGGTGGTCGGGGCGATCGGCCCGGGAGAGGAAACGGTGGGGTGTCACGCACGCCTGGTTGGCCAGGTAGACCAGGGTCGCGGTGTCGTCGCAGACCGTGTACGTGACGGTGCCGTCCTCCTTGGGCAGCTCCGCCCGGTGGATCCAGTCGGGGAAGTGGTCCGACACCTCCTTCTGCATGAAGGCCGGTCCGTCGATGCCGTCCGGGTGGCGTTCGAGCATGAGCGGGCGGCCACGCAGATGCGGCAGCATGCGCCGGGACACCGTGCGGTAGTACTCGACCAGGTCGGCCTTGGTGATGCCGTCCCCGGGGAACAGCACCTTGTCGGGCCGGCTGATCTCCACCGTGTGTCCGCCGAGGCGGACGCTCCTGCTCGTGGTCATCGCGTACTCCCGCCGGGTTGTTCGCGGATCTTCGTCGGTGAACGGTGTGCGTGTACGGACGCGGTGCTCATACGCCGTCACCGTTGGCCCCGGCCGCTTCGGCCGCTTCGGCCGCGACCTGCCGGAGGGTGTGGCCGGTGCGCACCGAACGCGCGCGGTGGGGGTCGGGGGTGCCCGCGCCGGAGGCCCGTTCGTCGGAGCGCTTCACCAGCAGCCACGCCTCGCGTTCACCCCGGATGCGGGTGAGCGAGTAACCGCCGTGCAGCTTGCGGCCCTCCAGCCAGAACGAGGCGTGCCCGCGCTCCAGCGCGGTGCCGAAGTCGATCTCCGCGCCACGGCGGTCCTTCGAGAGGTTCCGGTAGGTTCCCTCGTCCCAGACGATCACCGTGCCGCCCCCGTACTCGCCCGCCGCGATCACGCCCTCGAACTCCCGGTACTCCAGCGGATGGTCCTCGGTCGGCATCGCCAGCCGCTTGTCGTGGGGGTCGGTGGACGGCCCCTTCGGTACGGCCCACGACTTCAGGACACCGCCGACCTCCAGACGGAAGTCGAAGTGCATGGCGGTCGCCTCATGGATCTGCACCACGAACACGGGCCGCCGCGCCTGTGCCCCGTCACCGGTGCCCTTGGGCTCGGCGGTCTTGGAGAAGTCACGCCGACGGTGGTACTCCGCCAGCGCGTCCGTGGACGCATCGTCCGCCGGCGCGTCCCCCGACGTGCCCCTCGATGCGTCGTCCTTGGATGTGCCGTCCCTCGATGCGTCCGTGGATGTCATGGCCACCTCCTGACGGCGGACGTCGTTGCGGGGCCGGTCGCGTGGAGCGGCTTGCCCGGCCTCCGGGGGCGGCTACCCCGTGGTCACGCCCGTACCCGCCTCGGGAGCCACCGCCCACCTCCGCCATTCTCCGGCTCCTCGACGTACGACGCAGACCCGGCGGCTCCCCCTGTCGTTACGCACAGTAACGACAGGGGTCGGTCGGTGCCCGCCCAGGTCGTCCGGAACGGGGCCCCGCTGCCCCAGCCGGCGCCCGTACCCCCTGACCGGACGCCTCCGGAAACGCGCCGCCGCCCGCAATGGAGACGTGCGCCATCCGAGGACCGCGCAATGTGTCGTGGCCCCACGTCGAAACGGCCGATGGCCGCTCCCACACTTGCGGCACCTGCCCCCACCCGCATGTGGAGCCCTGCTATGCGCGACCTCAAACGCCTCCGCGTCAAAAGCCTGCTCGTGGCCGTCTCGGCGGCACTCGCCCTGGCCGTGAGCCCGGTCCCCGACGCCGTCGCCACCGTCCCCTCCCCCACCCCGGGATCCCTGCCGCCCCTCACCATCAACTCCGCCTATGTGTCCGGCGTTTCGTCCGGAGGGTTCCTCGCCAACCAGCTGCACGTCGCGCACTCCGAGATCTTCAAGGGTGTCGGGATCTTCGCAGCGGGACCGTACGACTGCTCCCAGGGCAACCTCTCCACCGCGCTGTACGGCTGCATGGACACGCTCCTCGCGCGCAAGAGCCCCGCACAACTGGAGCAGGAGACCCGTGCCCGGGCCGCGTCCGGCGGTGTCGACGCGGTCACGCACCTGTCCGGCGCCCCCGTCTGGCTCTCCCACGGGAGCGCCGACCAGACCGTGGACCGCGCGGTGAACGACGACCTCGCGACCTACTACCGCGACTTCGGGGCGAACGTCACCTACGACACCACCTCCAGGGCCGGACACGGCTGGGTCAGCCCGCTCGGCGAGGTGTCCTGCGCCTCGACGGCCGCGCCGTACATGAACAGCTGCGGCGGTGATCCCGAGAAGGACATGCTCACCCACCTCTTCGGCTCCGTACGACCCGCCACCACCTCCGCGCTGACCGGCCGGCTCGTCCGGTTCGACCAGAACGCCCACGCCCCCGGCGGCAGCGCGTCCGCGATCAGCATGGGCAACGAGGGATTCGCCTACATCCCGCACTCCTGCGCGACGGGTGCGTCCTGCCGGTTGATGGTGGCCCTGCACGGCTGCTACCAGTACTACGGACTCATCGGCGACACGTTCATGGCCGAGGCCAACCTGAACGAGTACGCCGACACGAACGACATGGTCGTCCTGTACCCCCAGGCCACCACGGCGAGCGACAACCCGCGCGGCTGCTGGAACTGGTGGGCGTACGGCGGCGACACCCACTACGCCGAGAAGGGCGGCCGGCAGATCACCGCGATCACGAACATGGTGAACGCGATCGCCCAGGCGCCCACGACACCGGCCCTCCCCGCCCCGACCGGCCTCACCGCCACCGGCGCCACCACGACCACGATCTCCCTGGCCTGGAACCCGGTCACGGGCGCGGCCTCGTACATCGTCCACCGCGACGGCGGCACGGCCAACACCGTCCCGCTCGACGGCACGACCTTCACCGACAGCGGTCTGGCGTCCGGCACCACCCACACCTACACCGTCGCCGCCGTCGACGGTTCCGGTGCGGTGGGGGCGCGTTCGGCCCCGGTGACGGCGACGACCACCCCGTCGACCACTCCGCTGCCGAACTGCTGGACCACCGACAACGTCGCGCACAACCTGGCGGGCCGGTCGTACTTCATCGGTGGCAGGAGCTACGCCGTCGGTACCGGCCAGTACATGGGCCCGTACACCTCCACCGCCCTCAGCAGCCTGCACCTGCGCTCGCCCGGCTCCTGGGAGGTCGTGCCGCACTGCTGAGGCCGTCCACGGCCGGTGTGCGCGCCAGGCGGCCGCCGCGACCTCGGCGGCCGCCGTCCTCGCGTCGTCCCGGCACTTGCGCCGGGATCGCCATGGGGGTCCAATGCTGAAGATGACTGCTGTCGGTGGGCACGGCCTCCCGGACGCCGGGGCCGAAGAGGGGGCGAACCCCCTTGAGGAGCTCTCGCTCGATCAGCTCCGTCGGCGCGCGAGCATGAAGTGGCGCACCTACCCGGCCGACGTCCTGCCCCTGTGGGTGGCGGAGATGGACGTGCCGCTCGCGCCGCCCGTCGCCGACGCGCTGCGCGAGGCCATCGACACCGGGGACACCGGATATCCCGCCGGAACCGCGTTCGCCGAGGCGCTGGCCGGTTTCGCCCGGCGCCGCTGGAAGTGGGACGGCGTGGCCGTCGACCGCACCACGATGGTCCCCGACGTGATGACGGGCGCGGTGCAGGTGCTGCGGCTGATCACCGATCCCGGCGACCCGGTCGTCGTCAACCCCCCGGTGTACGCGCCCTTCTACGCCTTCATCGCCCACGACGACCGCAGGATCGTGGAGGCGCCGCTCGGGCAGGATCTGCGGATCAGCATGGAGACGTTGGAGGAGGCGTTCCGGCGTGCCCGGGAGCGGAGCGGCCGGGGGAAGATCGGCTATCTCCTCAGCAATCCGCACAACCCCACCGGAACGGTCCACACCGCCGAGGAGCTCGCCGCGGTGGCGCGGCTGGCCCGCCGCTACGGAGTCCGTGTCGTCGCCGACGAGATCCACGCGCCACTCGTCCTGCCGGGCGCCGGGTTCACGCCCTATCTGAGCCTGCCCGGGGCCGAGGACGCCTTCTCCCTCATGTCGGCCAGCAAGGGCTGGAACCTCGCCGGAATCAAGGCGGCGCTCGCCGTCGCCGGACCCGGGGCGGCGGCCGATCTGCGCCGCGTCCCCGAGGAGGTCCACCACGGTGCGAGCTTCCTGGGGGTCATCGCCCACACGGCGGCCTACCGCCACGGGGAGCCGTGGCTCGACACCCTGCTGAGGGGACTCGACGCGAACCGGAGCCTGCTGGGCCGGCTCGTCGCGGAACACCTGCCCGGGATCGGGTACGCCCGGCCGGAGGGCACCTATCTGGCCTGGCTGGACTGCCGTTCGCTCGGGCCGGCCCCGGAAGCGGGGCCCGATCGCCCTACGGGCCCCGCGGACCTCGCCGTCGTCACCGACCTGGCGGGCCCGGCCCGGCTGTTCCTGGATTACGCCGGGGTGGCCCTCTCCTCCGGCCACATCTTCGGCACAGGAGGAGCCGGGCACGTCCGCCTGAACTTCGCGACCTCCCGGTCCGTCCTGACCGAGGCGGTCACCCGCATGGGACGCGCGGTGGCCCGCCACACGCGCTGACCCTCACACACGCCGACCGTCCCGGCGGGCAGGACCCGGACGACGGACGACGGCGGACCGCCTCACGCCCGGGGCCGCGTATGGTGCCGGGATGATGGCGATGCCGGAAGAGTTCGTACGGACCACCGTCGAGCGCGAGGGAGAGCCGGGGGCGGCATGGCTCGCCGCGCTGCCGGGGCTCGTGGAGGACCTGCTGGGGCGTTGGGAGTGTGTACCGGACGGGCCGGTCATGCACGGCGGCGTCGGCGTGATCGTCCCCGTACGGCAGGGAGCTGAGCTGCCTGCCGTGCTGAAGGTGTCGTTCCCGCATCCCGGCAACGTCCACGAGCCGGACGCGTTCGTGGCGTGGGGCGGGCGCGGTGCCGTAACTCTGCACGAGCGCGACGACGAGCGGTTCGCGATGCTGCTGGAGCGGGTCCGGCCGTCGACGCTGGAAGAGGTCCAGGACGACGACGAGGTGGTGCGGGTGGCCGGGCGCCTCAACCGCCGTCTGGCCGTCCCCGCGCCGCCCTGCCTGCCGCGGCTGCGTGAGCGGACGGGCGCCTGGGAGGAACAGCTCCGCAGGGACGCCGAGGAGATGCCTCACGCGCTGCCGCGCGACGTACTGGACGCGGCCGTGGCGACGTTACGCGAACTGGGCCCCGTCCAGCCCGACACCCTCGTCCACGGGGACCTCCACGCCCGGAACATCCTGCGCGCCGACCGCGAGCCGTGGCTGGCGGTCGACCCCAAGGGGTACGCGGGCGATCCGGCCTACGACGGCGGCACGCTGCTCAAGTCGCGCGCGCTGACGCTTCTCGGGGCGGACGATCCGGGCAAGGCGGTCGACCGCGTCCTGGACGTCTTCGCCGAGGCCGCGGAGCTCGACCGGGAACGTGTGCGGCGGTGGGCGCAGCTCCACGCCGTACAGGCCGCGTTCTGGGGCCGCCGCCACGGGTTCCGTGTCGCCCGAGGCGGACCGCTGCTTGACTGGATCACCGAGTTCGCCGGCCATGTGGCGGGATTGCTGACGAGGCGCCCGTGAACTCTCTCCCCTTCAGGGGCGCCCGCCGGTGTTGGCAAACACACGGGCGGCCGGACCGGTTCCGCCTGGTCGACGTCGGCTGCGCCCGCTCGCCGTCGCCGCCGCCTGCCTCGGCGCGCCGATCAACGGCGGCGGCGCGCCCGCGCTGCTGGTCGGTGCGGTCGCGGCCGCGATGCTGTGCGTCGAACCCGCGGTGCACCGCCGGTGGTACCGCCAGGTGCTCGGGACGTAGTCCTGCCCGGGAGGGGGCGGGCGTCGACCTCGCCGCTTCGGGGGGGGCGAGGGTGGTCAGACACCGCCCTCGATGAGCGTCCAGCCCGACGACACCTCGGGGAGCGAGCCGACGTTCGCATAGCGGCCGTGGGACAGCGTCGATGTCCACGCCGTGCCGTCGTCCTTGTAGAAGAAGAGGCTGTCCGAGGTTCGGCCCGTCTTCTCCCAGATACCGGAGCTGCCGATCTTGTTGAAGTCGATGTTCGAGCCGTTGGCCGCCCTCGACACCCGGAACTCGAGTTCGTCATCGGCCCTCGCCAGGGACAGCACGGAATCCCTGGTCGCGGTCAGCTCCCCGAGGAAGTCGTCTTTCGGGATGCCGCCCTTGTCGTGGTAGACACCGCCGGAGAGGGTGCCGTATCCCACGTTGCTCCAGGGCGCATCGCCCGAGCCGTGCCTGGCCGCGGAGATCAGCGTGTCGCAGGAGGCGGCCATGGTCCCCCAGCCCGTGCTGAAGTTGTCGTACACACGCACCTGCCGGAACACGCCGTGCTTGAGGGTGCCGGTGACGCCGTGGCCGGTGTCTCCGTTGTAGAAGATCACGGAGTCGCCGGAGGCCTTCACAAAGGTCCAGTCCGTGGAGAAGTTGTCGTAGGAGTGGGTGCGGTGGTAGCGCCCGCCCTGGAGGGTGCCGACCTCCCCGGCACCGGTGTCCTTGTTGTACAGCACCAGCGTGTCGCGGCTCGCCGCGCCGTGCGTGTACCCGGTCGGCAGGTGGAACTCCGCCTTCTGCCGCCAGTGGCCGGCGGAGAGGGTGCCGGTCGCGGCCGAGCCGCTGTCGGCGTTGTAGAAGAGGATCGAGCTGCTCGGCCTCGTCTGGTCGCAGTACGACGAGGTGGCGCTCGCGGGTGACACCGGGCCGGCCAGCAGGACGGCCGTGGCGGAAGTGACCGCGGCGAGCGCGGCCACCAGGGTTTTCCTCATGGTTTTCCCCATTTCCTCGCACCGGGGTGCCTGCGGCACCGGGGCGCGGGGCCGACCGCCGGGCGCACCGGGACCTCGCGCCACAGGCATGCAGGCGTGGGAGGGAAGACGGACGTACTCACGGGCGTCGCCGCCCGCCCTCGCGGCGTCGGCCTGCCGTGCTGCCGAGTGGGCCGCACGCCCGCGCCCGTACGCAGACGTCCTTTCCCATCGTGCGCCGCCCGGACCCGCCTCGCATCTCGGTGCGGCGGCGGGTCGACACCACGACGCGGCCGGGTGCCCCGGAGGTGTTGGTTGATACGAGGTCCACCCACCCAACTTCTCTGTGTCATCTGCCAGTACGGCCCTCGGACCAGCCAGGAGCAGACTTCTGGCACGACCGCGAGGCCGGTGATCCTCCGGTTCCGGAGGTCCGGCGTGGCCGCGTACAAGTCGATCCACACAAGGGGGCAGCACGTGAGCGTGCAGCAGCAGTACGACGAGATCGGTGAGGCGTTCGAGGGGTTCAAGTCCCTGCCACTGATCCGTTACGGGGAGGTGCCGAGCGTCCTGGGCCTGGTCGGCGACGTTCGGGGCAAGTCGGTTCTGGACCTGGCGTGCGGCACCGGTTTCTACAGCAGGGAGCTCAGGCGCCGCGGCGCCGCGGACGTCTTCGGTGTCGACATCTCCGGCGAGATGATCGCCGTCGCGCGCAGGATCGAGCAGGGCGAACCGCTGGGTGTGCGCTACGAGGTCGGTGACGTGGCCGAACTCCCGGCGCTCGACCGGCCTTTCGATCTGGCCCTGGGCGTGCAGTGCCTCAACTACGCCAAGGACATCGCGGAGATGGAGCGGATGTGCCGCGGCATCCACCGCAACCTGGTACCGGGAGGATCGTTCTACCTGTTCTGCCAGAAGCCCGACTACCGGTTCGGCAACCCGCCGCTGGACAAGTACGGATTCCGCTGCGAGCCCACCGGCGAGGAGAGCGAGACGGGGCCGCGGGTGCGGGTCACCGCTCTTCTCGACCCGGAGCCGGTCAGCATCCTCGCCGCGGCCCCGCGCCGCGAGGTCTATGAGCAGTGTCTGCGGGCTGCCGGGTTCAGCGAGGTGGAGTGGGTGCCGCTGGAGATCTCCGAGGCCGGCGTGCGCGAGTACGGAGCGGACTTCTGGGCGGACCTCCTCGCGAACCCGCCGCTGGAGATGCTGCGCTGCCGCGCCTGACCGGCCCGGCGGCGGATCCGTAGCCGGACCTCTCTTCACGGGACCGGGGTGGAGTCACCTCTGCCGACGCGAAGAGAGGTCCACAGCGGTCACCTCTCCTCCTGCGCCCCCGCCCGGTTCACCGTCAGCTCCGCGATGCCCGGGTACTCCTTGGCGTTCGGGGCACCGTGCACCGTGACCCGTACGTACCGCGCCAGTCGTACGCCGTCCCGCACCGCACTCGTCCAGTGCCGGCCGTCGAGGGACAGCTCGACGCTGTAGGCGATGGGCTTGGCCGCGGTCCAGGCAGGGGTGACGTTCTTGACGCGGACGGGCCCGGCGAGGTCCGTCGTCAGCCGGCCGCTCGCGCCGTCCGGGACCCAGGCCGTGGCCGCATTGCCGTCCACCGCGGCACCCGCGTACATGCCGGGCTGCTGGGAGGAGGCCGTGGCGCCACGGTCGTCGACAACGATGCCAACACCGCCTGCTGGGCCGAGTACCGCCTCGGCCACCGCGCCCCGTACATGGCGTTCCTCACCGTCGGCACCGGCGTCGGCGGCGTCGTCGTTCTGGGCGACCGGCTGTTTCGCGGGAGCTCCGGTATCGGTACGGAGATCGGCCACAGATCGTCGATCCGTACGGGCCGGAGCGGTGCGGCTGCGGAACGGTGGGCTGCCTGGAGTCCCTGGCGTCCGGGACAGCGCTGGGCCGCTACGGCGCCGGGGCCGCCGCCCTCGACCCGGGCGGAACGCTGGCCACTCTCTCGGGGGGCGCCTCCCGGGTCACGGGCCGGGCCCGTACACCCGGGCCGGCGTGGGGCGGCCGCTCGCCCGGCGTACACCCGAACGGTGGTCTCGTCGGGTCACGCTGCGCATTCGGCGTAGGAGCGGTGGCTGAGGTGGCGGTCGTGGCGCACGGTGTGGTTGAGGAAGTGCGGCGTCATGCCTGTCTCCCTGATCCACCGCCCTCTCGAACGGAGAACCGTCTCTGATGCGTGCCACATGGACCGCTGCCGCCCTGACGGCAGCGCTCACCCTCACCCCGGTCGCCTCGGCCGCCGCCGCCCCGCGTCCCGGTGCCGACACCCCGCAGCCGATCACGGCGTCGGCCCTGCCCATGGTTCCGACCGGGTCGGCCGTCCCGGCGGGACCGGCGGCCGACCTGGTCCCCCAGGGGAAGACGCAGACGCCGCTGGCACCGCAGATCGCGCCTGCGGCGCCCGCCGACGACGGAGGCGCCGGCGGACTGGTGTCGATCGTGACGAACCTGGTGAAGACCCTCCAGAACGTGCTGTCCAGCCTCACCGGTGGTCTGTCGTCGGCCAAGCCTCCCGCGGCGCCGAGCGCGCTCAACGAGCAGGCCACGACGAACCAGGTGGTCCCCCCGGCCACACTGGCGGAGCTCGTCAAGACGGTGAACGCCCTGCAGGCCGCCGGGCCCGCCCCCCGTTCGGCTCACTAGCCGCCCGAGGTCCCCGTCCGGGGCGGGCGGCAACCGCTCCGGACACGGCGCCCGACGCGGCGCCGCACGCGGGCCGGCGGTCCGGAAGCGGTCCCGGGCCCAGACATGACGGGCCGGGACGGACGACGCGTCCGGACAGGGAGCGGCATCAGCTCCAGCGGCTGACTTCCACGTTCTCCAGGACACCGAGGGCGTCGGGGACCAGGATCGCGGCCGAGTAGTAGGCGGTGACGAGGTACGAGATGATCGCCTGCTCGTCGATGCCCATGAACCGGACCGACAGACCCGGCTCGATCTCGTCCGGGATCCCCTCCTGGCGCAGACCGATCACCCCCTGCTCGTCCTCACCCGTACGCATGCACAGGATCGAGGTGGTGCGTTGGGGGGTGACGGGGATCTTGCCGCACGGGAAGAGGGGCACACCGCGCCACGCCGGAATCCGGTGGCCGTTGAAGTCCACCGACTCCGGAACCAGGCCGCGTTTGCTGCACTCGCGGCCGAATGCGGCGATGGCCTTGGGGTGGGCGAGGAAGAACTTGTTGCCGCGGCGACGCGCGAGCAGTTCGTCCATGTCGTCGGGGCTGGGGACGCCGTCGTGGGGCTGGAGGCGCTGGTCGTAGTCGCAGTTGGCGAGCAGTCCGAACTCGCGGTTGTTGATGAGTTCGTCCTCCTGGCGCTCGCGCAGCGCCTCGACGGTGAGCCGCAACTGCTGCTCGGTCTGGTTCATCGGCTGGTTGTAGAGGTCGGCGACCCGGCTGTGGACCTTCAGCACGGTCTGGGCGACGGAGAGTTCGTACTCGCGGGGCGCGCTCTCGTAGTCCACGTACGTGTGCGGGATCACGGCTTCGCCGACATGGCCGGCCGACAGGTCGATGGCGGCTTCGCCGTGCTTGTTGGTGCGCTGCTCCGGGATCGCGGCATAGGCGGTCAGATGATCGCTCAGCGGGGTCGCGCGCTCGGCGAGGTTGAGCACGTCCGCACGGCTCAGCGCCAGAACAGTACAGGCCGTCGCCGCCCGGGCCGAGGCGTCCCAGGTGGCATCGCCCGAGACCAGCGCCTGCTCACCGAGGTACGCCCCGTCGGCCAGGACGTCCAGCACCGCCTCGCCTCCGTAGGGGCCCGGGCCGACGCGCTCAACCCGGCCGTGGGCCAGCAGATACACCGTGTCCACGACGTCCCCGGCGGTGGCGATGACCTCTCCGGCGGCGAACTCGCGCTGCTCGCAGCGGTTCGCCAGCTCCCCCAGCACCGCCTCGTCCGTGAAGCCGCGCAGCGCGGGCAGCTCTCCGAGCTCGGCGGGAATGACCTCGACCCGCTCACCGGTCTGCACAAAGGTGACCTGCCCATCACCCACCGCGTGGCTCAGCCGCCGGTTGACCCGGTACGTACCACCCTTGACCTGCACCCACGGCAGCATGCGCAGCAGCCACCGGGAGCTGATCTCCTGCATCTGGGGAGCGGACTTGGTGGTGGTCGCCAGATTCCGCGCGGCTGCGGTACCGAGACTCTGTTGTTCGCGTTCCCGGTCCACCGACTCCTGCGGACTTGCGTCAACCGACATGAAGGTCCTTCCTTGGAACGGAGAGCAGTCAGGGACAGCCTGACCGCAAGGAAGGTGAGTTCGCTATTACACGAACGAGTTAAAGAATGTGCCAACTCGCGGGCACGGGGCGGGATCCAGCCAAACTCGGACGCGTGCCGCGCAAACTTTGGGCGGGCGATTTCCTTATTCCCCGCGCAATTCGGGGAAGCGGCACTTTTGTCTTCCTCTTTCCTGCGGCGACGGGCGTGAACGGGCAATCCGCGCTCACCCGATCCCCCCTCACCGCCGATACCGTGGACATGACCTGCCGATGAATCAGGGACGGGGTGCTTGTCGGGGTCCGGACCCGAGTCCTCACTCCACCAGGGAGATCCGCTGGTGTCCGTCGCGCACGGTGACGCGGTATTCGACCTCGGTGTAGGCGGGCCACGGCCCCCGCACCGTTGGCCAGCCGAGTTCGCTGTAGGGGAGCTCGTCGCGTTGCCCGCGCATCTTCATGAACGCCACGCCCGTCACGAGCCGGCCCTGGGCACCGCCTTCGCCGTCGGCGACCAGGCGCAGCAGGGCGTCGTGGCCGAACGGGCCATTGAGCGGGGTGATGACGACGGCGCCCGGGGCGGCCTGGTCGAGCCAGGCCTGCGGAACGCGGCGCACCGCGGCGGTCGAGATGATTCTCGTGTAGGGGCGTCTCTGAGGGTGCCCCTGCTCGCCGTCCGCGCAGATGACGGTCGGCCGCAGTCCCAGTCGGGCGAGCCTGTCCCGGGCCAGATCGGCGAGCCGCCGGTCTATCTCCACCGTGACGAGCCGGGCGGGCGGCACGCGTTGGGCCAGCACGGCGGTGCTGTAGCCGGTGCCGGTACCGATCTCCAGGGCCGTGTCGTCGGGGCCGGGGTCGAGGTGGTGCAGCATGTCGACCACGACGGCCGGGCACGAGGCGGCCGAGGTGAACGCCTCCCGGGTCGGGCCGTCCTGCGGCCGTACCCGCCCGTCGGCGACCTGCGTGATGAGGGATGCCTGCGCCGAGTAGACGGCCCGCAGCCACGAACGGGGCTGCCGGGTGCGGTCGATGACCGGGTGCAGCCCGTCCTCGCGGGGGTAGGGCCACCACACCTGATCGGGTACGAAGTGCTCGCGCGGCACCGCCAGGAACGCGGCACGCAACCAGGGCCGTCCATGGAAGTGGCCGAATTCCTTCCCGTCGAGTTCGGCGGCGCAGCGCGCGCGCAGCTCCTGCGGGTCGACCCGGCTCGTCATGCCGGCGTATCCGCCTAGTCGTCCTCCGGCGGCGGGGTGGGCTCGGGCTCCGGAGCGGGGTTTCCCGGGTCACCCGGTGAGCTGTGCGGTCCGCCGACCTGACCGTCCGAGTCCTGACGACTGCTCATGAGTACCTCCTGCCGAGGCGACGGCCAACTTCTGGCTGTGACCGTCCCCTTGGGAGGACGGTACCTCCGCACGGGGACGGAGATCCAGGCGGCGGGGTGGCCCGCCGCCGATCGGTCGTCCTCGGACCACCACGCCTGCGTCCGCTCGTCCGTGCCTTCCTTGCCCCGCCTCTCGCTGATGCCCGCGCGGCTCAGGCCGCCGCCTCGGCCGTCTGCGCGGACAGCGCCGCGAGCAGCCAGTCGTGTGCCACGCCGGGGGTGGGTGCCGGTCGGCCGTCCGGGGGGCCGGTCACCTCGGCCACCAGCTCCCAGTACCGGTCGAGCCGCGGGTCCGCCGCGAGCCAGGGACCCAGGGCGCTCCGGAAGCCGGGGGTGTCGCGGGTGAGCTGGGAGGCCGCGTAGGCCGCGACGAAGCAGTCCAGCGCCTCCCCCGCGCGGGGGAGGCGCCCCCGGCGCAGCTGCGCGCCCGCCAGCTCGTACGCCTCGGCCAGGCCCGCGTACAGCACCTCCGGGCGGAAGTCCGGTGAGGAGGTGTGTGCCGCGGGCTGGCAGAGTTCGTCGGCGAGGCACGGCCCGGTCACGAGGGCGTTGAGCCGGGCGAAGGCCAGGACCTGCGCGGGCGTCGGATCGTCGGGCGGTGCCGGGACCGCCACGTCCAGGAACGCCGAACGGGCGCGGACCGGCATCCGGGGCGGCAGCCAGGCCTGCCAGAACCGCGCCAGCGGGTCCGTGCTCGGCGGGGCGGCCACCGCGCCCAGCAGCCGCAGCCGGTCGGCACGCTCCCCTGGCGCGCACTCCTGGACGAGCCGCAGCCCCGCCTCGCGCCACCGCAACGCCCGCATGTGCTCGCCCAGTTCCCGCAACTGCCCCGCGACGGCCGCCTCCAGCGCCGCGCCTCCCGTGCCGTCGTCCTCGTCGAGGATCCGCCGCACCTCGGGCACCGACAGGTCCAGCGCGCGCAGCGAGCGGATCAGCCGGAGCCGGTCCAGCGCCGCCGGGCCGTATCGGCGGTGTCCGCCCGCGCTGCGGGCGGCCTCGGGCAGCAGGCCTCGGTCGGAATAGAAGCGGACGGTCTTGACGGTGACGCCGGCCTGCTCGGCGAGTTCACCGATGCTCCACAGGCCGTCGTGGGAAAGCGGCACTTGAACCTCCCTCAGGGGGAGTTCCTACCGTACCGGTGAGCGCGGACGGCCGATCAAGGACCACGGGGGTGCCGTCCGCGCGCGGACCGCACGGACCGCCGCGTACGGGGGTTTCCGGCAAAGAGGGAAGGGAAGTTTCATGACCGCGTTCATCCTGGTGTCCGGCACGTTCACCGGCGGTTACGTATGGGAGGAGACGGTGGCGCGGCTGCGCGCGGCGGGTGCCGAGGTGCACGCGCCGACGCTCACCGGGCTCGGCGAGCGCCGCGTGGCCGCCGCGCCCGGCACGGATCTGGAAACGCACACCGCCGATGTGCTGGCCGTGATCGACAGTGTCGACGTGGACCAGGACCTCGTGCTCGTCGGCCACGACTACGGCATCCACCCCGTGCTCGGCGCCGCCGACCGGCGCGCCGGGCGCGTCACGCGGATCGTGTACGTGGACGCGGGCATGCCGATGGACGGGCTCCCGGCCCTGGCCGCCGTCCCCGACCAGGCCCTGCGCGCGGAACTCGCGAAGCTCGCCGAGCAGGGCGGCGGGGCGGCCGCCGGGCTGCTCCCCGCCCCGGCCGACGCCGTCGAGTGGCAGCGGTGGGGCAGCACCGAGGGCGTCCCCGAGCAGGCGCTGGAGCGGCTGACCCGGCTCGCCGCGCCGCAGCCGCTCGGCACGCTGCTGCAACCGCTCCGTCTGACGGGCGCGGTGGCGGCCGTGCCGACCAGCGCCGTGCTGTGCAGCGGCAACGGCGCGGGCATCGAACTGCTCCAGAACCTGGTGAACATCGGCCACTCCGCCCTTCAGGCCCTCGTCGACCCCCGGGTGTCGTTCTTCGAGCTCCCCACCGGGCACTGGCCGATGCTCTCCTCCCCCGGCGAGCTGGCCGACGCCCTGCTGGCGGCGGCCAAGGGCGAGGGACACCGGCTGACCCCGGCCACCGACGAACTCCCCTCCCATCTGCGGCCGTTCCCCCTGGACGTACCCGAGGTGCCGCGCGAGAGGAACGGACACCTCGACCTGTACGTCCCCGGGGCCACCGGTGAGGGACCGCTGCCCGCCGTGCTGTTCGTCCACGGCGGTCCGGTGCCCGCCGACGCCCGGCCCACCCCGCGTGACTGGCCCTTGTTCACCGGTTACGCGCGCCTCGCGGCGGGGCAAGGCGTGGTCGGCGCGGTGCTGGACCACCGGCTGCACGCCGTGACCGACTATCCGCTCGCGGCACGGGACGTCGCGGCGGCGGTGGAGGCGGTACGGGCCGACCCCCGGGTCGACGCGGACCGTATCGCCCTGTGGTTCTTCTCGGCGGGCGGCCTGCTCTGCGCGCCGTGGCTGGGCGCGCCCCCGGCGTGGCTGCGCTGCGTCGCGGCCACGTATCCGGTCCTGGCGCCGCTGCCGAACTGGGGCTTCGGTGAAAGCGGCCTCCGCCCGGTGGACGCCCTGCCCGAGGCGGGTGACCTGCCCATCGTGCTGACGCGGGTGGGTCGGGAGATGGCGGAGATCGCGACGACCGTCGAGGAGTTCCTTGCCGCCGCCGAGGACTGCGGTGCCGAGGTGGAGGTGGTCGATGTCCCCGAGGGCCACCACGGCTTCGAGACGCGCGATCCCGGCGACGAGGCGCGCGCGGCCGTCGAACGGGCGATGGACTCCGTGCTGGCCCACCTGCGGGCCTGACGGCCCGGCCGCGCCCGTTGGGGCGCGGCCGGTTTCGAGGAGGCGGGCCAGCGCTTGGCCGTCCGGTGCTCAGCGCCTGGTGGTCAGGCCGTACCCGTAGGGGAACAGCGGGTCGTAGTCCGCGTCACCGACGTTGATCGGCTCCTGGGCCTCGCTGCGGGGCCAGGTGACGGGGAGCTTGCCGGTGAAGGGGCGCTTGCCGAACAGGACGTCGGCGACTCCGTCGCCCTCGCTGCCCGGGAGCCAGGACATGACGAAGGCGTCCGCCTTGGGCAGTTGGTCGGTGATGATCTGCGGGCGGCCCGCGACGTCCAGGACGAGACACGTCTTGATCGCGGAGCAGACGCGGTCGATGTTCGCCCGGTCCGTGGCGGAGAGGTTCAGGGTGTTGCCGCCCCTGCCGACGTCACCGACGCCCTCCGCGTAGGGAGTCTCCCCGACGACGACGATACCGACGTCGTGTCCCGCCATCGGAGCGGTGGCGTCGGCGCTGTAGGTGACGTTCTCCGCGTCGCGCCGGATGCCCCGCAGAATCGTGGTGCCCGGGAAGGCGGTGTTGCCGGACTGGCCCTGCCAGGTCACCGTCCAGCCGCCGGCCTGGTTGCCGAGGTCGTCGGCGTTGACTCCGGCCACGTAGATGCTCTGGGAGGGCCTGAGCGGCAGGGTGTGGTGGTCGTTCTTCAGCAGGACCTGGGACTCAGCCACCGCACGGCGGGCCACGGCCCGGTGCGCGGGTGAGCCGATGGTGTCGATGTCGGCCCGGTCGGTGTACGGGTGCTCGAACAGGCCGAGCCGGAACTTGGCCCGCAGGATGCGGGAGACGGCGTCGTCGATGCGGGACATCCGCACGCGCCCGGCCTGGACCTCGGCGGTGAGGGCCTGCTCGAACTGCGGGGCGTTGTACGGCTGCATGAACATGTCCATGCCCGCGTTGACCGAGGTGCGGACCTGGGTGGCGAAGTCGCCCGGCAGCTGGGTGATGGCGTCCCAGTCGCTGATGAGGAACCCTTCGAAGCCGATCTTCCGCTTCAGGACGTCGGTGAGCAGCTCCTTGCTGGCACTCATCTTGACCGGCTTGCTGCCGGGCACATCGGTCCACTGGACGGACGAGTACGAGGGCATGACACTGCCCACGCCATGGACCTGGACGGCGGTGACGTAGGGCGCCAGGTCCACGGCCGCGAAGCGCCGGTGGCTGGTGACGGTGGTTCCCTGGTCGATGGTGTAGTCGTTGGTGGTGGAGGTGCCGTAGGTGGTGTCGCCGTCACCGGCGTAGTGCTTGACGGTGGCCAGCACCCGGTCGGGCCTGGCCAGGTCCGTTCCACGGGTGCCCTGGAAGCCGTCGATGGCGGTCTCCATCCGCTGCACCAGGGCGGGGTCCTCGCCGAAGCTCTCGTACGTACGGCCCCACCGGTCGTCGCGGGCCACGCACACACACGGCGCGAACACCCACTGCGGGCCGGTGGCCCGGGTCTCGGTGGCCGTGATGTGCTCCTCCTCGGCGACCAGCCGGGGGTTGCGCGTGGCGCCCATGCCGATGTTGTGCGGGAAGATCGTCGCGCCGGCCAGGTTGCCGTTGCCGTGGACGGAGTCGATCCCGTACAGCAGCGGGATGTGCAGCCGGGTCGCGAGCGCGTGCCTCTGGTAGCGGTCGACCATGTCCGCCCACGCCTCGGGCGTGTTGGGCGTGGGCGTGGAGCCGCCGCCCGACAGCAGCGAGCCGAGTTTGAGGTCGGTGATACGGGTGGGCTCGGCGTCGACCGAGCCGCGTTCGGCCTGCGTCATCTGGCCGATCTTCTCCGCCGTCGTCATCCGGCCGAGAAGGTCGGAGACCCGCCGCGCCACCGGCAACTCCGGGTTGAGGTACGGCAGCGTCCGGCCGTGCGGGGCGGTGGCCGGGGAGTCCGGTGCGGCCAGGGCCGGAGCCGTCGGGACCGCCGTGGCGACGAGGGCGGCGGCGGTGAGCAGGAGACCTGCCGTCCGTCGTCGGCGAGCGGTGCGGGGGTGCGGCGCGGGGCCGCGTAGACGCTGACCTGTCACGTGATGCTCCTTGAGTGTGGCCGCTGCGACGGTGTCATCCAAGTGCGGTTCGGGAGCGCTCCCGCAAACGCGGCTCTGCCGTGGCCCCGACTCCGTACGGCAGGGATGCGGGGTCCGGGCGCCAAGGCCGCTCTCCGATACATCTGATACATCCGGTACAGAAGAATCCGTACGGCGACACGCGAGCTCGATCCCCTCACCTACGCCGCAATAAATGAAGCCAGCGCCGCTGATTGCCTGTCAAGCGGTGTGCATGCGTTCAGTTCTCGAAGCGAAAGCCGGACATCGGCCCGGCGGTCACCGGCGGACCGCGGGGCTGTGGGGGCAACCAGCACGGTGACCGGCGGCGACCGCCGTGAATTCATCAGTCAAACGCCGGCCGCGCCGACGGGGACCATCGGCGTCAGGCGTTCCACGTCCACTCCGCGACCTCCGGCAGGTCCGTGCCGTGCTCCCGGATCCAGGCGTGGTGGCGGGTGCGGGCGTCGGCCATCGACTGGCGTACGGCGGCAGCGCGCACCGCGAGGCCGGGGACGCGGTCGATGACGTCCATGACCAGGCGGTAGCGGTCCAGGTCGTTGCGGACCACCATGTCGAACGGCGTGGTCGTGGTGCCGGACTCCTTGTAGCCGCGCACATGCAGGTTCGCGTGGCCGTTGCGGCGGTAAGCGAGGCGGTGGATCAGCCACGGATAGCCGTGGTAGGCGAAGATCACCGGCTTGTCCGGGGTGAAGAGCCCGTCGTACTCGAAGTCGCTCATGCCGTGCGGGTGTTCCTCGTGCGGCAGCATCCGGGTCATGTCGACCACGTTGACGACGCGGACGGCGAGGTCGGGCAGGTGCCGGCGCAGCAGCTGGGCCGCGGCCAGCACCTCCTGGGTGGGTACGTCACCGGCGCAGGCCAGGACGACGTCCGGCTCGCCGCCGTTCTCCGTACCCGCCCACTCCCAGGTCCCCGCTCCCCGGGCGCAGTGGGCGCGGGCGGCGTCCATGGACAGCCAGTCGAAGCAGGGCTGCTTGCCCGCGACGACGACGTTGACGTAGTCACGGCTGCGCAGCACGTGGTCGGCCACCGACAGGAGCGTGTTGGCGTCCGGCGGCAGATAGACGCGGACGACCCCGGGGCTCTTGTTGAGGACGTGGTCGACGAAGCCGGGGTCCTGGTGGGAGAAGCCGTTGTGGTCCTGGCGCCACACGTGCGAGGTCAGCAGGTAGTTGAGGGAGGCGATCGGGGCACGCCACGGCAGCTCGCGCGAGGTCTTGAGCCATTTGATGTGCTGGTTGACCATCGAGTCGACGATGTGCACGAACGCCTCGTAGCAGGAGAACAGTCCGTGCCGACCGGTCAGCAGATAGCCCTCCAGCCACCCCTGGCAGGTGTGTTCCGACAGGATCTCCAGGACCCGGCCGCCGTGTTCGAGGTGTTCGTCGACGGGAAGCCGCTCGGCCTGCCATGCCTTGCCGCTGACGTCGATGACGGCCTGGAGCCGGTTGGAGGCGGTCTCGTCCGGTCCGACCAGCCGGAAGTCGCGGCGATCGCCCGTGTCCCTCATCACCCGGGCGAGGAGGTCGCCGAGGATACGGGTCGGCTCGTGCAGGGTCGTGCCGGGCTTGTCCACGGGGACGGCGAAGTCGTCGAGCGGGGTGACGGGCAGGTCCCGCAGGAGGAGTCCGCCGTTGGCGTGCGGCGTGGCACCGAGCCGCCGGGCACCCTCGGGGAGGCAGGCGAGCACGTCGGCGGTGGGGCGTCCGTCCGGCCCGAAGAGCTCCTCGGGCCGGTACGAACGCAGCCAGCTCTCCAGTTGCCGCAGGTGTTCGGGGTTCTCGCGGACTGCGGCCAGCGGGACCTGGTGGGCGCGCCAGGTGCCCTCGACGGGTACGCCGTCGACCTCGGCGGGGCCGGTCCAGCCCTTCGGCGTGCGCAGGACGATCACCGGCCAGCGCACGCGCTCGGTGGCCCCCTCCTCGCGGGCGGCCCGCTGCGCCGACGCGATCCGGTCCAGGGCGTCGTCGAGGGCGCGGGCCATGGCCCGGTGCACCTGGAGGGGGTCGTCGCCGCTCACATGGACGGGCTCGTGCCCGTACCCGCGCAGCAGCGCGTCCAGTTCCTCTTCCGGGAGACGGGCGAGCACGGCCGGGTTCGCGATCTTGTAGCCGTTGAGGTGCAGGATCGGGAGCACCGCGCCGTCGTGCACCGGGTCGAGGAACTTGTTGGAGTGCCAGGAGGCGGCCAGTGGTCCGGTCTCCGCCTCGCCGTCGCCGATCACACAGGCGACCAGCAGGTCCGGGTTGTCGAAGGCGGCGCCGTACGCGTGGGAGAGCGAGTAGCCGAGCTCGCCGCCCTCATGGATGGAACCGGGCGTCTCGGGGGCGACATGGCTGGGCACACCGCCGGGGAAGGAGAACTGCCGGAACAGCCGGGCCATCCCCTCCGCGTCGCGCGGCACGTCCGGATAGGTGTCGCTGTAGCTGCCCTCCAGCCAGGAGTTGGCCAGCACGGAGGGGCCGCCGTGGCCGGGCCCCCACACGCACAGCGCGTCGAGCCCGCGCGCTGCGATCACCCGGTTGAGGTGGGTGTACACGAGGTTCAGACCGGGCGAGGTGCCCCAGTGGCCCAGCAGCCGGGGCTTGATGTGCTCGGGCCGCAGCGGCTCGGTGAGCAGCGGGTTGGACAGCAGGTAGATCTGGCCCGCGGCAAGGTAGTTGGCGGCACGCCAGTGCGCGTGCAGGGTGCGCAGCTCGTCGTCGGAAAGTACCGTGGCGTCCTGGTGTTCGACCTGGTTCACGGGTGGGGCTCCAGACGTCGTCGGGACGGGTCATCGGGTGGGTGGGGGCGACATGGCCGGAACGGAGGCGGCGACGCTGCCGCGCAAGCGGTACGAGATGGGCTTCCGCGCTCAGGAGGAGTACCAGCGCTTCCCGCGTCAGTGCCCGGTCTTCGAGCGGATGCTGGTCGAGGACGGGATCCTGCCGCGCGAGTACCGGTTCTCGGTGAGCGACACCGAGCAGCAGGAACGGTTTTGGCGCCGGCTGGAGGACCCGTTGCGGCGCTGGAAGCTCCCGCCGATGGGCCTCGCGTCGATCACCCGCTGGGAAGCGTACTCCCGCGCCAAGGACGACATGCTGGTCCACAGCGACATCGGCGAGGCGCCCCGGTACGTCGTGGAGAGCGACGACAAGCGCCGGGCGCGGTTGGACACGATCGCGCACCCGCTGTCCTCCGTTCCCTGCGAGGAGACTCCGCCGCCAGTCCTGCGACTGCCGCGGCGCCCGCCTTCGACCGGCTACGAGCGCCCCCCGGGAAACCCGCGGACCTACGTCCCCGACATGCCGCGGGCCTCTGAGGAGCCGTCCTCCACCTTCCCCGATTCCGGCTTCGCCCGCGAGGGCCGTTCGGGCCGGAACCACCGGCACCGGCCCGGGCCGACGGGCCCTGCGGGCACTGCGCAGCGAGGGGCGGATCCGGACCCCGCGCCCGCGCACCCTCACCGCTTCGTATCGGCTCGCTCACCCCACGTGACCGCCGGACGGCCGTCCCCGCCGCCACCCCGCGCGGAAGCGGCGGCAGGGCCACACTGGAAGGAACCCGGACAGGGAGGCCGTCCATGAGCAATCCGACCTCGATCACCACCGCGCTTCCGGTCGAGTACCGCGAACGCCTCATGAGCATCGCCCGCGAGATCAACTTCTCCGCCGGGGTGCGGCTCTTCAACGAGGGCGCTCACGCCGACCGGTTCTGGATCGTGCGCTCCGGCACCGTGACGCTCGACATGCACGTACCCGGCAGACGCCCGGCCGTGATCGGACAGCTCGGCTCCGGCGAGCTGGTGGGCTGGTCGTGGATGTTCCGCCCGTACGTGTGGCAGCTGGGCGCCGAGGCGATGACGCCGGTGCGCACGTACGAGTTCGACGCGGCGTCCGTGCGGGCCATGATGGACGCCGACACCGCGTTCTCCGCGGCGGTCGGAGCGTGGGTGGGCCGCGTTCTCGCCCACCGCCTCCACGCGGCCCGCATCCGGTTGCTCGATCTCTACGCGCCGCACGGCAGTGGCAGCGACAGCGTGCTGTGACCGCACTCCGCCCCAGCGCCGGGAACGAGGCCGGGGATCGCGGTCAGCGGACCACGTCGAAGACGTTCTTCTGCAGGCCGTTGGCGTAGGCCTCGTGCTCGACCAGCTTCAGCTTCTGCGCGTCCTTGTCGGTGGCGCTGAACAGCCGCTTGCCCGCGCCGAGCAGGAGCGGGAAGACGAGCAGGTGGTAGCGGTCGATCAGGCCGGCGTCCGAGAGGCTGTGGTTCAGCGTGGCGCTGCCGTGGACGATGATCGGACCGCCCTCGGTCTCCTTCAGCGCGGCGACCTCCTCGACCGAGCGCAGGATCGTGGTCTCGCCCCAGTTGGACACCAGGTCGTCCTCGGTGAGCGTGGTGGAGACGACGTACTTCGGCATCTCCTTGTAGTCCGCGAAGTCCTCCATGCCGGGCCACACCGCGCTGAAGGCCTCGTAGCTGGTGCGGCCCATCATCATCGCGGTGGCTTCCTTCTGCTCGCGCCCCTTGATCCCGAACGCCTCCGGCAGGAACTCGACGTTCTTGAAGGTCCACCCGGAGTTGCGGTAGCCGGGCTCCCCGCCCGGCGCCTCCACGACGCCGTCGAGCGAGATGAAAGCCGTGCTGATCAGGGTGCGCATCTGGGGTTCCTCGGTGTTCGCGGTGGCTAATGGTCCGGTTCCGAACCGGTCATGTCGCTGCGTGCGCCGACCGCACTCGCGGCCCCGGCACGCACCGACCATGATCTCTGACTGCGGACCGCGGCGAAAGTCATCGGCCGGAGCGATGTGCCGAGCCGGCGGCCATGACCACCGGCTCGGCTCCAGTACACGCGATGTCAGTTGTAGATGATGTCGGCGGCCGAGTAGCGGCAGTACGTGCCGTCCGGGCCGCTGCCGAGCACCTTGGGCTCGGCCCCTGTGTTGTTGCCCTCGTAGCGCACGCACGGCTTGATCTTCTTGCCGCTGTCGCCGTGGATGCGGACACCGCGCAGGGTGGCGCTGTCCCCGTAGTTGCTGTTGATGCCGACCAGGGCCTTGCCGGGCGCCGTCACGTCCACGTCGTCGACGACCACCTGGCGCCGGTACTGGGTCGAGCAGTTGCCGCAACTGCGCACCAGCTTGCCGAAGTCGGTGACCTGGAACCCGCCGGTCACGCTCAGGGTGCCGGCGCCGTTGAACTGGAAGACCTTGTCGGAGGCCTTCCTGGCGCCGCCGCCCTCCACGCGGTAGACGGCGGAGGAGGACTTGCCCCTGAAGGTGGCGGCGTCCTCACCGACGTCCTCCCACCACACGTTCTTGAGCGTGCAGGTGCCCAGGCAGTGGATGCCGTCGGCGGCGGGCGCGCCGATGACGACGTTGGACAGGACCGCCCCGTCCTTCAGCTGGAACAGCGGTGACTGATTCTCGCTCTGGCCGCCGTCTCCGAGGTCACCGCTGCCGTAGAAGCGCTGCATCTTCCCGTCGTACGGGCCCGAGACCTCGATGGTCGCCGGGACGGGCCTGCTCGTGGTGGGGGTCGGCCAGGCGGCCGCGGAGGCGGTCGCGGGAGTGGCCGCGTTCGCCGCTCCGGTGAGGGCGCCCGCCCCGGCTCCGGCGGTCACCGACGCGACGACGGACGAGGCGGGCTCGGCGGTGTACGCGTAGGGCGCGGTGGTGAAGGAACCCGTCCGGGAGACCTCCAGGGCGGCGCCGCCGAGGTCGTTGCCCCGGAGGTTGGCGTAACCGTCGGTGCTGCTGTCCCGGCTGGTGGTCACGGCGACCTTCGTCGAGCGGAAGACGTTGTTCTCGACGAGCATCTGCGCGCCCATCCGGGAGTGGACGGCGGTGTCGGCGCCCTCGACGTAGTTGTCGTAGAAGTGGCCGGTGCCGAACCGCAGGCTGGGGAGGCGCGAGTTGACGTTGCTGAAGTGATTGTGGTGGTACGTCACCCTCAGGTGCCCGGTGTCCTCGGAGGCGTTCTTGTCGCTGTGGCCGACGAGGGAGCCCTTGTAGTGGTTCTTGAAGGTGTTCCAGGAGACGGTGACGTGGTCGGAGCCGTGGGTGATGTCGACCAGGCCGTCGTAGTAGTCCTTGCCGTGGTCACGGTCCGAGGAGAAGGTGTTGTGGTCGATCCACACCTTCGTCGACTTCTGCACGGTGATGCCGTCGGCCGGCGCCACGGGTTTGGTGATGTTCAGATTGCGGATGACGACGTTGGTCTCCTCCTTCACGCGCAGGCCGCCACCGGTGAGCCCGGAGGCCGAACCGACGCCGAGGACCGTGGTGTTGGAGCCGACGTCAACCTGTCCGCTGAGCGGGATCAGACCGCTGACCTTGACGACCTTGGCGGTGTCGCCGGTGACGGCGGTCTTGAAGGCGGCGAGGGTGGACACGGTGACGGGTGTCGCCGCTCCGCCGCCGGAGGTGCCCGCGCCGAAGCCGACGGGGGTGTTCTCCGCGGCGAGGCCGACTGGTGCGGTGCCGACGGCCCGAGCGGAGTGGGGCAGCCCGGCCAACGCCGTGGCGGCGACGGCGGTGGCGGCCAGAAGAAGGGTGCGGGGACGCTTGTGGGGGGCGTGCGTGCGCATGCGGGTGAGTCCCTTCGGATCGGGATGCCGGCCCGTGGGTACGGGCGCGTGGGGGTGGAGCCCGACTGATCAGCGGTGCACGGTGTTCAGTGTGCGGAACGTCGTTCAAGCAGTTGACGCCCTCTGATCGCGGTCAGGTACGGCAACTGCCGTTCTCTCGGCGCGTGCCACGCGGACCGGCAACCTGGGTCACACTGATGAATGGAACGTAGAGGGAAAGCGCTTTCTCGTCAACGCCCCAGCCGCATCTCATGCCGGTGCGTCAGATCCGTTGACGCGCCCGGGGATCGGCTCTAGTTTCATCGCGTCGTACCTGATGCGTCATATATGAGACGCGATACGTGACCGTCGAGAGGCGCGCATGACCTCTGTGCCCACTCCCATCCCCTCCCGGACCCAGTTCGTGCTGGAAGCCGTCAAACACCGCATCCTCACCGGGCAGTTGGCGCCCGGCCAGGCGCTCGTGGAGGTCGAACTGGCCGCGCACTACGGTGTGTCCAAGACCCCTGTGCGCGAGGCGCTCAAGACGCTGGCCGGCACCGGACTGGTCGTGATGAACCAGTACAAGGGCGTCACGGTGCGCATGGTGGACGCGGACATGGCGCGCGAGGTGTATGACGTACGGCTACTCCTCGAACCCGAGGCGCTGCGCCGCACCGTCCGGGGCGCCGCGGACCTCGACTCCGCGCGCGAGGCCCTGGAGCGCGCCGACACCGCGGCGGACACCGCCGAACGCTCGCTGGCCAACCGGGAGTTCCACCGCGCGCTGTATCTGCCGTGCGGCAATCCGCTGCTCGCCCGGATGCTGGACGAGGTGCGCGACCAGGCGGCGCTGGTCTCCGCGGTGGCGTGGGCCGCCGATCCGTCCTGGGAGCAGGAGGCGGCGGAGCACCGGGAGATCCTGCGCCTCGCCCTGGCCGGCGACGCGGACGGCGCCTCCCGCGCCCTCCGCGCCCACATCGCCTCCTTCGTCGAACGGGCCTTCCCGCGGGCCCAGGAAGAAGTCCCGATATGACGACGCCGTACGCGTCCATGCGCCTCGCCCTTGCCGATGTCGTGGCGATCCCCGTGACCCCGTTCGCCGAGGACGGATCCGTCGATCACGACACCCACCGCGCGCTGCTGCGCAGGCTGCTGGACGACGGCGTGAGGACGCTGACCCCGAACGGCAACACCGGGGAGTTCTACGCCCTCACCCCGCACGAGCGCAGAACGGTCGTCGAGTCGACCGTCACCGAGGCCGGTGGGCGGGCCGCGGTCGTCGTCGGCGTCGGGCACGACGTGCCGACCGCCATCGACGCCGCCCGGCACGCCCGGGAGGCGGGCGCCGACATGCTGATGGTGCATCAGCCGGTGCACCCCTATGTCACCGCGGGCGGCTGGGTCGACTACCACCGGGCGATCGCGGAAGCCGTCCCCGAGCTCGGGATCGTGCCGTACATCCGCAACGCGCGCCTGGCGGGCGAGCACATGGCGGCGCTGGGCGAGGCGTGTCCGAACGTGATCGGGGTGAAGTACGCGGTGCCGGACGCGGCGCGGTTCGCCGCCTTCGCCCGCGACGCCGGTCTGGAGCGCTTCGTGTGGGTGGCCGGTCTGGCCGAGCCGTACGCGCCCTCCTACTTCTCCGCCGGGGCGACCGGGTTCACCTCCGGCCTGGTCAATGTCGCGCCCAAGATCTCCCTGACCATGCTCGAAGCACTGCGCTCGGGCGACTATCCGGCCGCGATGCGGGTGTGGGAACAGATCCGCCGCTTCGAGGAGCTGCGCGCCGCCGACTCCTCCGCCAACAACGTGACCGTGGTCAAGGAGGCGCTGGCCGTCCTCGGTCTGTGCCGCCGCCAAGTGCGCTCCCCCAGCAGGGCGCTGGACCCGGCCGGGCGCGCCGAGGTCGCGGCCCTCGTCGAGGGCTGGGGCGCCGTCGCGGGGTGGGGCGTATGAAACCCGCCGCGTCAGCACCTTCCTCCGCCGAGCGGCCACGCCGCCGCGCCCCCGAGGAGCTGCGCAGCCACCAGTGGTACGGCACCGACGGGCTGCGCTCCTTCAGCCACCGCGCCCGCACCCGCCAGCTCGGCTATCTCCCCGAGGAGCACCTGGGCAAGCCGGTCATCGCGATCCTCAACACCTGGTCCGACATCAACCCCTGCCACGTCCATCTGCGTGAGCGCGCGCAGGCGGTCAAGCGCGGGGTGTGGCAGGCCGGGGGCTTCCCTCTCGAATTCCCGGTCTCCACCCTCTCGGAGACCTTCCAGAAACCCACCCCGATGCTCTACCGCAACCTCCTCGCCATGGAGACCGAGGAACTGCTGCGCTCGTATCCGGTGGACGGGGCGGTGCTGATGGGCGGCTGCGACAAGTCGACGCCCGCGCTGCTGATGGGGGCGATCTCCGTCGACCTGCCCGCGGTGTTCGTGCCCGCGGGGCCGATGCTGCCCGGGCACTGGCGGGGCGAGGTGCTGGGTTCGGGTACGGACATGTGGAAGTACTGGGACGACAAACGGGCCGGGCTGATCGGTGACTGCGAGCTCGCCGGGCTGGAGAACGGTCTGGCCCGCTCCCCCGGCCACTGCATGACGATGGGCACCGCCTCCACGCTCACCGCGGCGGCCGAGGCCCTGGGGGTGACGGTTCCCGGCGCCTCCTCCATTCCGGCCGTCTCCTCCGAGCACGACCGCATGGCGGCCGCCTCGGGGCTGCGGATCGTCCAACTGGTCCACGAAGAGCGGCGGTTGTCGACGATTGTCACCGAGGACGCCTTTCTGGACGCGGTGACCACGGTCCTCGCGCTGGGCGGCTCCACCAACGCCGTCATCCATCTGACCGCGATGGCCCGGCGCGCGGGCGTCGAGCTGACCCTGGACGACTTCGACCGCGTCGCCCGGACCGTTCCGGTGCTCGCCAACGTGCGGCCGGGCGGCGACACCTACCTCATGGAGGACTTCCACTTCGCGGGCGGTCTGCCCGCCCTGCTCTCCAGGATCACCGACCTGCTCCATCTGGACCGGCCGACCGTCGCGCACGACACCCTGCGCGAGCAGCTCGCCGCCGCCGAGGTCCACCACGACGACGTCATCCGGCCCCGCACCGACCCCGTCGCCGCCGAGGGCGGACTCGCGGTGCTGCGCGGCAACCTGTGTCCGGACGGCGCCGTCATCAAACACATCGCCTGCGAGCAGCGCCTGCTCAAGCACACCGGTCCGGCGGTCGTCTTCGACGACTACCGCGAGCTCCAGCGCACCATCAACGACCCGTCGCTCGGCATCACGGCCGACAGCGTCCTGGTGCTGCGGGGCGCCGGCCCCAAGGGCGGTCCCGGTATGCCCGAGTACGGCATGCTGCCGATCCCCGACCAGCTGCTCAAGCAGGGGGTGCGGGACATGGTGCGGATCTCCGATGCCCGGATGAGCGGCACCTCGTACGGGGCGTGCGTTCTGCACATCGCGCCCGAGTCGCACGTGGGCGGCCCGCTCGCCCTCGTCCGCACCGGGGACCTCATCACCCTCGACGTCGCGGCCCGCAGCCTCCACCTCGACGTGACCGACGAGGAGCTGGCCCGCCGACGGGCCGACTGGACGCCGCCGCCCGCCCGGTTCGAGCGGGGGTACGGGGCGCTGTACAGCGACCAGATCACCCAGGCCGACACCGGTTGCGACTTCGCCTTCCTCGCCCGTCCCGGCACGGTGCCGGACCCGTACGCCGGCTGAACAGCCATCACCCGCTCCAACCGCCCACTTCTTCTTTTGTTCGACACTTCGAACAGCGTGCGGCAAGCGCTTTCCCGCACACGCCCGAACGGAGATCCGTCATGGCCCAAGCCGCCACCGCCGTGGCTCAGCCACCACCCAAGCGGTCCGGCACCGCCCGTCGCACCGGAGCCACCCCGCGTACGCTGCCCTATCTGCTCATCGCGCCGGCCGCTCTTCTGATGTTGGGCTTCATCGCCTATCCCGTGCTCAGCGTCTTCTACTACAGCCTGCGGAACTACAACCCCTCCAAACCGTGGCGCAACGGCTTCGCGGGATTCGACAACTTCACCAGGGCGTTCGCCGACGACCCCGAGTTCTGGCACACCCTGGGGTTCAGCCTCCAGTGGGTCGTCGTCCAAGTGGTGCTGCAACTGCTGCTGGGCCTGGGACTCGCGCTGATCGTCAACCAGACGTTCGTGGGCCGCGCGCTCTCCCGCGCGCTCGTCTTCTCCCCGTGGGCGGTCTCGGGGGTGCTCACCTCGTCCATCTGGATGCTCATCTACAACTCCCAGACGGGCATCACCCGTTACCTCGCGGACGCGGGCGTCGGCACGTACGGCACGTCCTGGCTCTCCGACACGTCGACCGTCTTCCCCGCCGTCGTCACCGCCGAACTCTGGCGCGGGGTGCCCTTCTTCGCGATCCTCATCCTCGCCGACCTCCAGTCCGTGTCGAAGGACCTGTACGAAGCCGCGGAGGTCGACGGCGCCGGGCGGCTGCGCCAGTTCTTGCACATCACCCTGCCGCATTTGAAGGACGCCATCATCCTGTCCACGCTGTTGCGGGCGGTGTGGGAGTTCAACAACGTGGACCTGCTCTACACCCTCACCGGCGGCGGACCGGCGGGCGAGACCACCACCCTGCCGCTGCGCATCGCCTCGATCGCCGTCGACTCGCACGACTTCGGTTACGCCTCCGCGCTGACCTCCATCGCCTTCGTCATCCTGCTGTTCTTCTCGATGCTCTATCTGCGGCTCAGCAAGTTCGGAGGGCAGGAGAAGTGATCACCGAAGAAGCCGAGACGCGGACCGCTCCCACGGTCCGGGCCCGTACCCCCCTCCGCCACCAGGACGCCGAGCCGTCCGGGCGCCGCGCCTGGGACGAGGTGCCCCGCTGGCAGATCTATCTGCCGCTGGGCCTCTACCTCCTGTTCACCCTCGTGCCCTTCTACTGGATGCTGCTCTTCGCGTTCCGGCCCAGCGGCTCCACCTCGCTCGTACCGTGGCCGCTGACGCTGGAGCACTTCGACAAGGTGTGGAACGAGCGCAGCTTCGCGCTCTTCTTCCAGAACAGCCTGATCGTCGGGTTCGTGTCGATGCTGCTGACGACGGTGGTCGCGCTCACCGGTGGCTACGCCCTGGCCCGCTTCGACTTCAGGATCAAGCGCGGGTTCCTGCTGATGCTGCTGTGCTCGCAGTTCATCCCGGGCGCCCTGATGCTGGTGCCGCTCTTCCAGATCTTCGCCGACCTGCGGATGATCAACTCGCTGGGCAGCGTCATCATCGCCGAAGCCGTCTTCCAGCTCCCCCTGTCGATGATCCTGATCAGCGGATTCATCAAGAACGTGCCGTACTCGCTGGAGGAGGCCGCCTGGGTCGACGGCTGCGGACGCTTCCGCGCCTTCTGCGCGGTGGTCCTGCCGCTGCTGCGTCCCGGTCTCATAGCCGTCGGCTCGTTCGCCTTCGTCCACAGCTGGAACCACTTCCTCTTCGCGCTGATGTTCCTCAGCAACCAGGACAAGCAGACGATCCCGGTCGGCCTCGCCACCTTGATGGGCGCCGACAGCGTCGACCTCGGCGCGCTCGCCGCCGGTGGTGTCATCTCGGCCCTCCCCGTCGTCCTGGTCTTCGCCTTCATCCAGAAGTGGCTGGTCACCGGGTTCAGCGCAGGGGCGGTGAAGGGATGAGCCCCCGACGCGAGCCCGTCCCCGTCGTCCTCGCCGGGGCGCGCGGCCACGGACGCCGACACCTGGAGAACCTCCGCCGCCTCGCCCGCCGGGGCCGGGTGCGCCTGGCCGGGGTCTGCGAACTCGCGCCCCTGGCCCCCGGGGAACTGGACGGCTTCGCCACCCCCGAGCAGTCCGGCGACCTGGCGGCCCTGCTCGCCTCCACCGGAGCCCGTGTCGCCGTCGTCAGCACCCCGATCCAGACCCACACCGGCCTGGCCCTGATCGCGGCGGAGCACGGCACGCACCTGCTCCTGGAGAAACCGCCCGCCCCCTCGTACACGCAGTTCCAGCGCATCTGCGACGCCGTCGCCACGGCCGGCACCGCCGCCCAGATCGGCTTCCAGTCGCTCGGCTCCCACGCCGTCGGCGCGATCCGCGACCTGATCGCGGACGGCGCGATCGGCGAGCTCGTCGGCGTCGGCGCGGCGGGCGCCTGGGCGCGGGACGAGGCATACTTCCGCCGTGCGCCCTGGGCCGGGCACCGACGCCTGAACGGCAGCGACGTCGTCGACGGGGTCCTGACCAACCCCCTGGCGCACGCCGTCGCCACCGCGCTCGCCCTCGACGGCTCGACCCGTGCCGAGGACATCGCCGCGATCCGCACGGAGCTGTTCCGCGCCCATGACATCGAGGCCGACGACACCTCCTGCGTGGACATCACCACCGTCGCGGGGCACCGCGTCACCGTCGCCGCGACCCTGTGCGCCGAGCGTCCGGGCGAGCCGTATGTCGTCGCGCACGGCAGCCGGGGCCGCATCACCTTCTGGTACAAGCAGGACCGTGTCCTGGTGCAACGCGCGGGACACGGCCCCGTGGAGTCGGTCCACGGCCGCACCGACCTCCTCGACAACCTCCTGGACCATCTGGAGGGCGGTGCCCCGCTGCTGGTCCCACCGGAGTCGACGGCCGCCTTCATGAAGGTGGTCGAGGCGGTACGCACGGCGCCCGATCCGGCGCCACTGCCGCCCGGGGCGTGGAGCCGTACGACCGACGGGGCGGGGGCCGTACGCCGAGTGGTGCACGGCATCGACGGCCTGGTGGCCGCCTCCGCCGACACCCTCAAGGGCTACAGCGCGCTCGGCGCGTCCTGGGCGCCCAAGCCAGGCCCAGAAAGGCGTAGTTGGGCGCAATCACGGAGCGGGGTGGGCGCGTCATGAGTTCCCGCACTTCCGCCGAAGCGCCTTCCTCCCCCGCCTCGCTGACGTTGAGCGTCTCGGGTCGCCCCGTCGCGCACTACGCCTTCCGCCCGGAGGGCGAACCACGTATGGCACCGCGCCCCTTCCTCCACCCCGTCACCACCCTCGCGGGCACGCCCGTCACCGAGTACCGGCCCGCCGACCACCGGCACCATGCCGGTGTCTCGGTGGCCGTGCCGGACGTGGAGGGCCACAACTTCTGGGGCGGCCGCACCTTCGTACGCGACCAGGGGCCCACCGAACTCGACAACCACGGATTCCAGCGGCACGAGGGCTTCGTGGCCTGTGACCCCGAGGGCTTCGCCGAGGACCTGAGGTGGCGGGCGGGCGGCCGCGACCTGCTGCGCGAGCGCCGCACGGTCTCGGTGACCGGTCTCTCCCCCCGTGCGTGGGCACTGGACTTCACGTTCCGCATCACCAACCCCTCCCCCACCCCCCTCACCCTGGGCAGCCCGGCGACCAACGGCCGGCCCGGCGCCGCGTACGGAGGTTTCTTCTGGCGCGCCCCCCAGGCGCAGACGCCTCCCCCGGTGTTCACGGCCGACTCCGCCGGTGAGGCCGCCGTGCACGGCCGGTCCGCCGGGTGGCTGGCGCTGGTCGGCGAGAGCTGGACCCTCGTCTTCGCGGGCGGCACCCCCGAGACCCGGCGCGATCCCTGGTTCGTTCGCGCGGCCGAGTATCCGGGCGTCGGCTCCTCCCTCGCGGCGTCCCGGCGGCTGGCCCTCGCGCCCGGCGCCTCGCTGGTACGCCGTGTGGTCACCGTCGTCGCGGACGGCCGGTTGGGCGCGGACGAGGCGCAGGAACTGGTCACCCAGGCGGTGCACGCATGACGTCGCCCGACACGGCCTACCGCAACCCCGTCCTCGGCGCCGACTGGTCGGACCCCGACGTCGTCCGCGTCGGCGACGACTTCTATCTGACCGCCTCCAGCTTCGGCCGCGCACCCGGCCTGCCGCTGCTGCACTCGCGTGACCTGGTCCACTGGAGGCTGATCGGGCACGCCCTCGACCGGCTCGTACCGGAAGAGGCCTTCTCCGTACCCCGCCACGACTGCGGGGTGTGGGCGCCGTCGATCCGTCACCACGACGGGCTGTTCTGGATCTTCTGGGGCGACCCCGACCACGGCATCCACCACGTCAACGCCCCTGATGTCAGGGGCCCTTGGAGCCGCCCTCACCTCATCAAGGCGGGCAAGGGGCTCATCGATCCGTGCCCGCTGTGGGACGAGGACACCGGCGAGGCGTTCCTCGTGCACGCCTGGGCGAAGTCGCGCTCCGGCATCAAGAACCGCCTCACCGGCCACCGGATGAGCCCCGACGGGGCCGAACTGCTCGACGACGGCCAGGTGCTGGTCGACGGCGACCGGCTCCCCGGCTGGTTCACCGTCGAAGGCCCGAAGGTGTACCGGCACGACGGCTGGTTCTGGATCTTCGCGCCCGCCGGGGGCGTGGCGCACGGCTGGCAGGCCGTCTTCCGTTCGCGCTCCTTCCTGGGCCCGTACGAGGAGCGAGTCGTCCTGGAGCAGGGGGACACGCCGGTGAACGGGCCCCACCAGGGCGGCTGGGTCCGCACCGCCACCGGCGAGGACTGGTTCCTGCACTTCCAGCAACGCGGGGCGTACGGACGGGTCGTCCATCTCCAGCCGATGCGCTGGGGCGAGGACGGCTGGCCGGTCCTCGGCGACGGCGGCAGCCCCGTCCTCACCCACGCACTCCCCGATCTGCCCCCGCAGCCGCCGTCGGCGCCCGCCACCGACGATCTGTTCCCCGGCGGCCGCTTCGGACTCCAGTGGCAGTGGACCGCCAACCCCCGGCCCGGATGGGCCGTCAGCCACAGCCAGGACGGGCTCCGGCTCGCCTGTGTGCGCTCCCCCGACATCCACGACCTGCGCCTGCTGCCGCATCTGCTCACCCAGCGGCTTCCGCTGTCGTGCCGCACGGTCGAGGTGGACCTTGACCTGGACGCCGCCGGACCGGGCTCCCGGGCCGGGCTCGCCGTCGTCGGTGACGCCTACACCTGGATCGGTTTGGAGCGCGGCCCCGACGGTACGGCGGCCCTCGTCCACCGGTTCGCCGAATCCACGGCGCGCGGACCGGAACGGGACGCCGCGCGACCGCGCCCGGCACCGTCCGCCTCCGTACGGCTGCGCATCGAGGTCGGCGAGGGGGCGCGCTGCCGTCTGTACGCGGACACCGGGGACGGGTTCCACCCCTCGGGCCTGGTCTTCACCGCCACACCCTGGCGCTGGGTGGGCGCCCTTCTGGGGCTCTTCGCCGGGGCACCCCCGGGCAGAGGACCCACCGGCACGGCCCTGTTCACGCACTTCCGGACCTACGACTGAGCACACCTGGCACGTCTCGCCCGCACTCCTCAATCTCCCACCACGTGCAGCAGAAATGAGCCGATCCATGGACAACAGCACCGGCCGCAGCAGAGGCCGCCACACCGCCACCGCCCTGACTGTCGCCACCGTCCTCGCCCTGACCGCCACCGCCTGCGGTGACGACGGCGGTGGCGCGGGGGGCGGCAGGGGCGAGGAGGGGTCCGGGAAGGGCGAGATCACCTTCTGGGACAACAACACGGCCGCCCGCCGGGACATCTGGATGGAGATCATCAAGGACTTCGAGAAGAAGTACCCGGACATCGAGGTCAACTACGTCGGGATTCCCGCAGCGTCCGTCCAGTCCAAGTACGACACCGCCATCCAGGGCGGCGGCCTGCCCGACGTCGGCGGGGTGGGCGCGGCGATGCTCGCGGGGATCGTGGGGCAGAACGCGCTGGAGCCGGTCGGCGACCGGGTCACGGCGAGCACGTCCCTCAACGGCAAACTGAACGCGGCCATGGTCGAGTCGGTGAAGGCGGCCGGTGGCAGGAAGGACCTGTACACCGTGCCCACCTCCGCCAGCAACGGTGTGCTGTACTACCGCACCGACCTGTTCCGGCAGGCGGGGCTGGAAGCGCCCACCACCTGGACGAAGTTCTACGAGGCGGCGGCGAAGCTCACCGACAGCGCGAAGAACCAGTTCGGCTACACGATCCGCGGCGGGGCCGGCTCCATCGCCCCGGCGCTGGACGCGATGTACGGCCAGAGCGGCATCACCTCGTTCTGGGACGCGTCCGGCACGAAGACCACGGTCAACGACGCCAGAAACATCCAGGCGCTGGAGAAGTACGCCGCCCTGTACAAGAAGGCCACTCCCGCGGCGGACGTGAACAACGACTTCACCAAGATGGTCGCCCAGTGGGACAACGGCCGGATCGGCATGCTCAACCACAACCTCGGCTCCTACAAGGACCACGTCAAGGCGCTCGGCACCGACAGGTTCCGCGGCCTGCCCAACCCGACGACGGACAGCGGCGCACGCGTACAGGTGTCCAATCCCGTGGACGGGCTCGGCCTGTTCAAGGCGGGCAAGAACAAGAAGGCCGCGTGGACCTTCATCGAGTTCGCCGCCTCACACGCGTCCAACAGCAAGTGGAACGAGTCGGCGGGGGCCATCCCCGCCAACACCGAGGCCGCCAAGGACCCCTGGGTCCAGAAGGCCGAGCCCACCCGGCTCGCCGCCGAGGCCCTCACCAGCGGCAGCACCACCATCGTGCAGCTGCCCTACTACCTGCCCGACTGGAACACCATCTCCAAGACAGCCAACGAGCCCGCCTTCCAGAAGGTCCTCCTCGGCAAGACGTCCGCCAAGGACTTCCTGGACTCCCTCGCCGGCCAGCTCGACAAGGCGCAGGCCCAGTGGAAGAAGCAGAACCGGTGACGGCCGCCGGACCCAGCCGCCGAGGCGTCCTCGCCGCCGCCGGAACCCTCGCCCTCGCGGCGGCCACCGGCCCCGCTGCCCACGCGACCCCGGGAGCCCCCCGCCGTATGCCGACCCTCCACATCGCGGGCGACTCCACGGCCGCCCAGAAGTACGCGGACGCGGCCCCCGAGACCGGCTGGGGCATGGCCCTGCCGTTCTTCCTGCACACGGGCCTGCGAGTCGCCAACCACGCGGTGAACGGCCGCAGTTCCAAGAGCTTCCTCGACGAGGGCCGCCTCACCGCGATCCTGAAGGTGATCCGGCCCGGCGACCTCCTGCTCGTCCAGTTCGGCCACAACGACGAGAAGAGCAACGATCCCGCCCGCTACACGGAACCCTGGTCCACCTACCAGGACTGTCTGCGCACCTACGTGGACGGGGCACGCGCCCACGGGGCGCGGCCGGTGCTGCTCACCTCCGTGGAGCGCCGCAAGTTCGACACCGAGGGCACCGCACATCCCACCCACGGCGACTACCCGGCCGCGATGCGGGCCCTCGCCCGGCAGACGGGCACCCCGCTGCTCGACATCCAGGCCCTGTCGCTGGCGCTGTGGCAGCGGCTCGGTGCCGAGGAGACGAAGAAGTACTTCAACTGGACCGCCACAGAACAGGACAACACCCACTTCAACCCGCCGGGCGCGATCGCCGTGGCGCGCCTGGTGGCCCGGCGGCTGCGCGACCAGCGCCTGCTGGCGGCCTCCGAGCTGCGCCGCCTGGACGACGCGATCCCCCCGTCCTGGATCACCTGGCCCGCGGCCCCCTGACCCGTACCGCCTTCGCGAGGAGAACCGTATGACGCACACACCCCAGAGGCGCTCCCAGCGCGTGGCCGCGACGGCCGCCTGCGCGGCACTGGTGCTCGCCCTGACGTCCACCGCGGGCTCCGCCCACGCCCACAGCCGTGACCCGGGCCGCCAGTCGCTGCCCGCGGGGGACGGCTGGGCGTCGACCGGCTCCGGTACCACCGGCGGCGCCCGGGCGGATGCCGCGCACGTGTACACCGTCACCACCTGGGACGAGCTGAAGGCCGCACTCCACGACGGCGGCGACCACCCGAAGATCGTCCGGATCAGGGGCACGCTGAACGCCACCGCCGACGGCTGCGCCGCCTTCGCGGCCGAGGGGTATGACTTCGCCCAGTACCTCGCCGACTACGACCCGGCGGTCTGGGGCCACGACAGGCAGGTCAGCGGTCCGCAGGAGGACTTGCGCGCCGCCTCCGCCGCCCGCCAGAAACCGGCCGTCACGGCGGACGTCCCGTCCAACACCACCCTCGTCGGGGTGGGCGCGAACGCGGGGATCGTCGGCGGGAGCCTCCAGATCAAGGGCGTCGACAACGTCATCGTCCGCAACCTGACCCTGGAGAGCCCCCTCGACTGCTTCCCCCAGTGGGATCCCACCGACGACAACAGGACGGGGGCCTGGAACTCCGAGTACGACAGCGCGGTCGTCCACGGTTCCACCCACATATGGATCGACCACAACACCTTCACCGACGGTGCCCACCCCGACAGCGCCCTGCCCGCCTACTTCGGCAAGATCTACGAGCAGCACGACGGCGAGCTCGACATCGTCAAGGGCGCCGACCGGGTGACGGTCTCCTGGAACGCCTTCAGGGAACACGACAAGACCCTCATGATCGGCAACAGTGACGGCGCCGCCGCCACCGACGCGGGCAGACTCAAGGTCACGCTCCACCACAACCTCTTCGCGAGCATCGTCGAGCGCGCCCCGCGCGTCCGCTTCGGCCAGGTCGACGCGTACAACAACCTGTACACCGTCACCGAGAAGCAGAAGTACCAGTACGCCTTCGGCATCGGCTACCAGTCCCAGCTCGTGGCGGAGAAGAACGCGTTCACGCTTCCGGACGGTGTGTCCGCCGCGGACATCCTCAAGAAGTGGAGCGACGCACCGGTGACCGCCGACGGCAACTACGTCAACGGCCGCCCGCTCGATCTCATCGCCGTCCACAACGCGCGGCTGCCCGGCGAGGTGCTGCGCTCCGGCGCCGGGTGGACGCCCGTCCTGCGCACCCGGGTGGACGACCCGCGCGCCCTGCCCGGCCTGGTCGGCAGGCGGGCGGGCGCCGGGGGGATCGGCTGATCCCCCTCAGCTGGGGACCCCGGTCCGTCCGGCGGGGCGGGCGGGACGGACCGGGGCCACGGAGCTGTCAGCAGGCTATTCGAGCAGCTCCGCGTAGGCGCCCATGGCCATCGCTATGTCGGCCTGGGCCCAGAACCGGTGGTAGGTGAAGACGGGGGCGGCGCCGCCCGCGAGATACGCCTCGATCTTCGACCAGGCCGGGTCGTTCTTGTAGAAGGAGCGCAGGGAGGTGAAGGTCGACGCGGAGTCGATCCTGTCGCCGCCCGGCATGGTCCCGCTCCAGCCGCTCGGCACGTACACCGGGTCGGCGAACCGCTTGTAGTCGGTACGGGTCTCCGGCACGGCGATCCCGAGCGCGTCCTGGTTGTGGTCCCACATCCCGTCGATCAGCTTCTTCGCCATCGACTTCGCCGCCGCGTTGCCGGACTTGGCACCGTAGTAGGTCAGGGTCTTGGCGTAGGCGGCGGCGACCCCCACGTCGTCGGTGTAGTCGGCGACGGTGACGTGCAGGCCCGCGTTGGCCCCGGGGGAAGCCGCGTTCCAGGTGTCGGGCTTGCCGGACCACTGGAGGGTGGCGGGGATGCGGTAGGTGCCGTCGGGGTTGACGGTGGTCTTGGACAGCGCCCAGGTGACCCACTTGTCCAGGACGGTCTTGGCGGCGGTGTCACCCGTCTGCTGGTAGTACTCGGCGACCCGCTCCATCGACCAGGCCTGGAAGCCGAACCACTGGTTGGAGGGCGGGTCGTGGTAGACCGGTGCCTCGTCGTAGAACATGCCGTAGAACGTGGGCGTCCCGGCCGGCGGGGTCGCGTACCGGCCCTGCCAGCTGTTGGTGGCGCCGCCCGCGATGGCACCCTCGTCCGACTGCAGCCAGCGGTAGAACTCCAGCTGACGTTTGAGGCTGGTGCCCCAGTCCGCCGAACCGGTGGCCGACTTGGGCTTCAGATCGGCGTACGAGCTGAGCGCCCAGGCGGCGAGGGGGTTCTGGTAGCCGCCGTGCACATGGCTCGATCCGATGCGCCAGGCCCAGCCCGCCGAGGTGTCGGTGGCGCCGCCCCAGGCGTAGTACCAGGACAGCAGGTAGCTGGAGCTGTTCTTGCCGCTGCCGGCCGGGCAGGTGGTGGGTCCGACGCAGTTCCCCTGCTGCTTGAAGTACTTGTCGTACATCGCGTACCGCAGATAGTCGCCCATCTTCGCGGCCTTGGCGACGGTCGCGGTGACCGAGGCGCCCTTGCCCTGCTGCTTGGCCCAGACGTCCGCCCAGTAGGCGGCCTGGACGGCGCGCGCGTCGGCGTCGGGGGCGTCGGTGAACTTCCACTGCTTCGCGTATGAGGAGTCCTTGGTGAACAGGTCCAGGTACCCGTTCTTCCCGCCGTACTTGAAGGTGTCGCAGGTCGGCTGCGGAACGGTTTCCCAGACGGACTCCTGGGGGCCGCGCTGGAAGGTGTTGATGTAGGAGGGTCCTGCCACGGTCGGGCCGCCCTCGCAGGTGCCCGGCGCGTTGCCGTACCCGTAGACGTTGTCGACATCCTCCAGCCAGTGCATGCCGTAGATGTCGTCGGTGCCGTAGGCGCTCTTCAGCTCGCCCGCGATGGGGTCGTTGCCGACGGGGACGGACGGGTCGAGCTGCGCAGGGTACTGGGAGGGGAGGTCGCCCTCGGGCGCGTAGGTGGCCGGTTTGGAGGCGTTGTAGAAGGAGTTGGTGGGCTGGTCGGTGTGGCCGGGGATCATGTACTTCTCCATGATGTCCCAGGCCCCGTTGAACTTGGACCAGTCCCCGCTGACCTTGCCGTACATGGCCTGGAGCCAGATCAGATAGCTGTATGCCTCCGAGGTGGTCTCGTGCCCCTGGTCGGGCGCCTCCACGATCAGCGTCTCCACCGAGTGGTACGGGATGCCCTTGGGCGAGAAGTAGCCGTTCGCCGGGTCGGTGATCTTCCCGTACAGGGCGAGGAAGCGCGCGTCGTACGTCTTGGACGCGGCTATCTCGGTGGCCGTCACCTCGGCCCTGGCGTGGCCGGGCGCCGTCGCGGCGAACACGGCGGCTCCGGTGCCGTTGGCGTCGGCGGTGACCGTCGCCTGCTGCGTGGTGTTCCAGTTCGCCGGGGTGAAGACCAGGCTGGCGCCGGAGGTGAGGGAGAGCCCGGTGTTGCCGGAGGCGCGGGCGACGCTGACGGTCACGTTCGCGGTCGGCTGGGTCGACAGCTTCACACCGAACGTCGCCGACTTGCCCTGTTGGACGGAGAGTTGCGCGGGCGAGGCGACGACGGCGGGCCCGCTGGTGACGTGGATGCCGACGGGGGCGGACTCGGCCGAGGCGCCGAGGCTGTCGTACGCCTTGGCGTAGAGCGAGTAGTCACCTGCCGCGAGCCCGGTCGCGGAGAAGGTGTAGGGCGCGGTGGTGTCGGTGCCGAGGAGGGTGGTGTCGCTGTAGAACTCCACCTTGCCGATCGACGCCCCGTCCGCCGCCGCCGCCGTCGCGGCGAGCGGCACCGGGTCACCCGCCGTGTACGTGGCACCCGCGGCGGGGCTGGTCAGCACGGCGACCGGGGGCTGGTGGGCGCCGTTGCAGGGGGTGCCGTTGAGGGCGAAGGCGGTGGGGGCGGTGTTTGCCCCGCTGTAGGTGAACTGGCCGCCCGTGGTGACGGCGGCGCCCGCGGCGATGGTCTTGTTCCAGTCGGCGGCCTTGACCGTGACGGTCCGCGCGGACTGCGACCAGGCGCCGTTCCAGCCGTTGGTCAGCTGCTGGTTGCCCGCGTAGGCGTACGTCAGTGTCCAGCCGTCGATGGCGGCGGAGCCCCGGTTGGTCACCGTGATGTCGGCGGTGAATCCGGAGCCCCAGTCATTGGTCTTGTAGTCGACGCTGCACTGGAGGGCGGCGGCGTGGGCCGCGGGGAGAGCGCCGACGGTGGTCGCGCCGAGAGGCAGCGAGAGCACGGCGGCGTAGGTGAGCAGGCGACGCAGGCCGGGCCTGCGTCTGGTGCGCGAAGGCATGTGGGGGACACTCCAAGCGGCTCGGTGACGGGGGTCGCGGTGCGAGGCTGTGCACGAGCTTTGAACCTGTGGGAGCGCTCCCAAAGTGCAGGAGAGGTTGAGGGCATGTCAAGGGGGTGTTTCGTGATTCGGGATCCCGGGTGCACAGGCGGGGCCTACGGCAACTCCTGTTGCGCGAGTGGCTGTTGGGAAGCAAGGGAGCAGCGGCGGCCCACGGGAGGGCGCACTGCTGGGGCACCCGGGAGCAGCGGCGGCTCACCGAGGGGCGCGCCCACCCCCCGGCGAACGCGCCCCGGCCGCCGCCTCACCGGCCAACCGTTCACTCCTCGGCACTCAGGACCATGAAGTGCTCCGGTTCGGGAAGCGGGGTGAATCCGGCCTTCGCGTAGACGTCGTGCGCGTCGAGCGTCGCGAGGAGCACCCGCCTGAGCCCGAAGGGTGCGAGGTGGTCACGGACCGCTTCGGCGAGCCGGGTACCCAGCCCCTTGCCGCGGTGGTCGCGTGCGACATAGACGTCGCACAACCAGGCGAACGTCACCCGGTCGGTGATCACGCGGGCATAGGCGACCTGTTCGCCGTCGGCGGCGTAGAGGGCGAAGGTGAGCGATCCGCGTATCGTCTCCTCGACCTTTTCCCGGCTGCGCCCGCGGGCCCAGTACGTGTCGGTCGACAGCCACCGGTGCACCGCCGCCACATCGAGGCGCTCCGGGTCCGTGGAGAGCTCGTATACGTTGTTCTCGCTATCGCTGATCATGCGGCGTCAGCGTAGTCACGCAACTTGGAATTTCCAAGTAAATTTCGGGGGCCGCTCGGGGGGTGCCGGCCGCGCCCGGCACGGGTCAGCCCTCGATGCCCGTGGCGCTGTGCGGCGCGCCGACCGGCTTGGACTCCGGGGATCCGCGCTGGCGCAGGTATACGGAGAGGATGACCATCGAGGCGACCGCCAGGAGTTCGGACTGCCAGTTCTGGAGCGTGCGGGACCAGAACTCGGGCGATGCCAGGTACGAGCCCCAGCCGATCGGGTCCTGGAGCTGCCGCAGTTGCTGTTCGTTGTGGGCGGCCACTCCCGAGATCGACTGGGCGAGCCACGACAGCAGGAACACCAGGCCCATGAGCAGGCCGAGCGAGCGGGAGTAGACCCGCTGGCGCCAGTCCCTGGTGCCCGCCCAGCGGGGGGAGTCCTCCTGGGCGTGCTCGCCCATCCGCTGGTCGCGGTCGGACTCCGGCCCCCTCTCCTGCGGCTTCTTCGACTCGGGGGAGCCCCGCTGGACGAGCCAGACCGTGCCGAAGATGTACAGGAAGAACTGGAGGAACTCCGACTGCCAGTTCTCGGTGACGTCGACGGCGAAGTCCGAGGACATCAGGTACTCGCCGAGGCTCAGCTGCTGGAAGTCACCCACGGCGAGCTGCTCGTTGAACTCGGCGTGCCCGGCGAGCGCCTGCCCCAGCAGGGTGAGCAGGAAAGCGGTTCCGAAGGCGAGGGTGAGGCTGTTGTCCTTCCACAGACCGCCCCGCCGCTCGCTCCGCCCACGGTGCGAGGTCATCGGTACATCGCTCCGATCGCCATGAAGTACCCCAGCCCGCCGAAGAGCACGACGAGACAGGTGACGAAGAGTGCGCGCATGGTCAGCCGCCCTTCACGACGCAGCGGTAGGGCTTGTCGCCGCCCCGGGGCGTGCAGCCGGCCGCGACGACCTTCCATCCGCCGCCGAACTGCGACAGGAACAGCTTCTGGCCGCCCGCGTCGAGCGACGCCTGACGTCCGTACACCTCGGGGCCGTCGCCGGGCGGGGCCTTGGGCAGCTGTTGACCCGCCAGCGCCTGGCCGCACCGCTGCTTCTCGTCCTCTTCCAGCTGCTGCCGCGTCCGGGGTGCCAGCAGGTCGCACGCCGCCGTGTAGTCGCCCGCCGCCACGGCACGCTGGAACGCGCGGCCCGCGTCGCGGGCGCCCTCCACCCTGCCCGAGGGCGCCCCGCACGCGGTCAGCAGGACGCCGGCCACGCCCGCGCAGAGCGCCACCGCCGCCCCTCGGCGCAGGGCCGGGCCGGTGCCCGTCGGGGCGTCCTTGCCCGTCGCGTGGTGCTCGGACGGGGGCGCGGTCGCGTCCACGGAACTCCTCCCAGGCGCAGACTCAGGCGAAACGATTGCGCTATCCGTACCCGTGAGACGCGGTGTGCGGTGCTCAAGGGCGCGGTGTTCCCCCGTCCGGCCCAGCGGAGAACCGCGCCCGGTGGGGCGCGGGGCCCGCTCGGCCGGACGAGGGTCGCCCCGCTCAGGCCGCGTCGGAGCGCCGGCTCGCGGTCCGTGGGCGCGGGACGGCGTCCTGCTTCCCTCCGGGGATGAGGCGCAGATGGCGGGTGCGGGCATGGCGGCGGGCCGACTGCGGGGCGCGCGTCAGCCAGTCTTCGACACGGTCCATGCCGTACAACAGCGCTGCGACGGCCGGCAGCAACAGGCACGCGACGATGAACATGGTTCCGGACTCCTCGATAAGACGGCCGTTCACGGGTGCCCTCATCGCTGCGGGCCACGATCCGGTCGTGTGAAGGTCCGGTGACGGTTCCGGCACGCGACGACCACGACCTGGACGAGCCCGGTCCGGCGGGCAGGACCACGTCGGCCGCCCGGGCCGCCTCACCTTGAGGCCGCCCCAACCCCACATGCCCGGGCGGCACTTCGGGCTTCGTGATGCCTCGCTCCGGCTCTTCCCAGGGAGTCTCTTCCCTTGTTACGATCCGGACCGGTTCGGAACTTAACTCCGAGCGGTTCCGCTCATCCGAGAGGCTTTTCCCATGTTGCGTGTCAAGGACTTCGACCACATCGTCCTCAACGTCCAGGACGTCGAGCGCGCCCTCGCCTTCTACACCGGGCCGCTCGGTCTTGAGCCGGTGCGCGTGGAGGAGTGGCGGGCCGGGAAGGTCCCGTTCCCGTCCGTCCGGATCAACGCCAACACCATCATCGACCTGTTCGACCGGCCGCGCGGCGAGTCCAACGTCGACCACATCTGCCTCGTCGTGGAACCGCTGGACTGGCAGGAGGTCATCGACTCCGGCACGCTCGACGTTCACGAGGGCCCCGTGTCGCGCTTCGGCGCACGCGGCTCCGCCAACTCCGTCTACGTCAAGGACCCGGAGGGCAACACGGTCGAGCTGCGTTGGTACCCGCAGGACGCCGAGTGAGCGCCGGGGGCCGGCCGCGCGACCCCGCGATCGACGCTGCCGTCCTGACCGCCACGCTGGACATCCTGGACGCCCACGGCTACTCGGGCTTCGCGATGGAGACCGTGGCGGGGCGGGCGGGCACCACCAAGGCGGCCATCCGCCGCCGTTGGCCCCGCCGCCAGGAACTGATCATCGACGCGCTCGCCTCGATCCTGGCCGTGCCGCCGGTCCCCGACAACAACTGCACCCGCTGCGACCTGACGCAGAGCGTGCGACTCCTCGACGCGGCCCTGCACGAGCGACTGCCGCCCGGGGTCCTGGCACCACTGGTCGCCGACTGCGCCCGCGATCCGGACCTGCACCGGCGGCTCATGGACCTGCTCGTACGACCCAGCCGCCAAGCCGCCACCACCGCCGTCGAACGGGCCGTGGGCCGGGGCGATCTGCGCTCCGACGTCGATCCCGAGGTCCTCGTCGACCTGCTCGCCGCCTGCGTCTACCAGCGCGCGCTCCTCGGCGGGGCGGCGACGCCCCGCCCCCCGGCCGCCGACGTAGTGGACCTGCTGCTGCGCGGGGCGGCCGTCGACTTCGACCACCTGGTCCGCGTCAGCCGCACACCGGCCCACCTGCGCCGCCCCACCACGGCCCACGGGTGATTTCCGCAACTCGATGTGTACGAGAGCGTCCTGGGGTACTGGAGATACGTCCAGCATGTCCGGGGCCGGGCCCCGGACGCACCGACCAGCGCCCGTGGCGCGCGTCCACCATGGAGGCGTCCATGCCCCTCCCCCGCTCATGACCGGCATTCAGGTGGGTGCCTGTTCCTGGGCCAACCCCGAGCTCGCGTCCTCCGGTTGGTATCCGCCCGGCTTCCGCAACCCCGAGGGCCGGCTGCGCCACTACGCCTCGCGGTTCCCCGTGGTGGAGGTCGACTCCACGTACTACGCCCTGCCCAGCGCCCGCAACTCCCGGCTCTGGGCCGAGCGTACGCCCGCGGGTTTCACCTTCGACGTGAAGGCGTTCGCCGCGCTGACCGGCCATCCCTTCCCCGCCCGCGCCCTCCCCGCCGAGCTGCGGCTCGGCATGCCCCCGAATGCCCGGCTGCGCCCCCATGAACTGCCCCGGGGGATGCTGGACGCGCTGTGGGACCACTTCCACGAGGGCATCGAACCACTGCGCGCCGCCGGGCGGCTCGGCAGTGTGCTGTTCCAGTTCCCGCCCTGGTTCCGGCCCAGCGAGGAGGCGAAGGGCCGCATCGAGGAGTGTGCCAAGCGGGCCGAGGTACCCATCACCGTCGAGTTCAGGCACGCCAGTTGGCTCCTGGACCGCCAACTCGACGAGACCGTGGCCCTGCTGTCGGGGCTTGGGATTCCGTTGGTGGGCGTGGACGCGCCGGGCCTTCCCCCGGTCGCCCGGGCCACCTCGCCGGAACTGTCCGTCGTACGGTTCCACGGCCGCAGCCCCGACTGGGGCACCGGCTCCAAGGAGGACCGCTACCGGCACCACTACACGGTCGAGGAGCTGGAGTCCTGGGTCCCGCGCCTCCAGGCACTCGCCGAAAGCAGCACCCGGGTGCACGCGCTGTTCAACAACTGCTGCGGGGACGCCGCGGTCCGCGCCGCCGAGACCATGACGGAGCTGCTGGCAGCCGGGGCGTGACCGGAACACGGGTACGGCCCGCGCCCGGTGTTACCCCTGCTCCGCGACGGGCACCCGGACCGCGAGAAGCGAAGGCCCGGGCCACGAGCGGCCGGGGCCGGCCCCGACGGCAGGAGCGGCACATCATGCGCGCACTAACGTGGCACGGCAAGCGGGACGTGCGGGTGGAGACCGTCCCCGACCCCAGGATCGAGAAGCCGGACGACATCGTCGTACGGGTCACCTCGACCGGGATCTGCGGCTCCGACCTGCACCTGTACGAACTCTTCGGGCCGTATCTGGACCCCGGCGACATCCTGGGCCACGAGGCGATGGGCGTCGTCGAGGAGGTCGGACCGGAGGTGACGGAGCTGAGCCCGGGCGACCGTGTGGTCATCCCCTTCAACGTCAGCTGCCGCGATTGTTTCATGTGTGACCAGGGGCTCCACTCCCAGTGCGAGACCACCCAGGTCCGTGAGCGGGGCATGGGCGCCTCGCTCTTCGGCTACACCAAGCTGTACGGGCAGGTGCCGGGCGGGCAGGCGCAACTGCTGCGTGTCCCGTTCGGCAACAAACTCCCCATCAAGGTCCCCGACGGCCCGCCCGACGACCGCTACGTCTACCTCTCCGACGTCCTGCCCACCGCGTGGCAGGCGGTCGAGTACGCGGACATCCCCGAGGGCGGCACGGTCACCGTGCTGGGCCTGGGGCCCATCGGCGACATGGCCACCCGTATCGCACAGCACCGCGGGGCCCGGACCGTCATCGGCGTCGATCTCGTCCCCGAGCGCCTCTCCCGCGCCAGCGCACACGGTGTGACCTGCCTCGACGCCCGCCGCGGGGGCGAGGTGGCGGAGGCCGTCCGCGAGCTCACCGAGGGCCGCGGCACCGACGCCGTGATCGACGCGGTCGGCATGGAGGCACACGGAGCGCCGTTCGCCAAGGCGGCCCAGTGGGTGACCGGGCTCCTGCCCGACGCGGTGGCGCAGCCGCTGATGGAGCACGCGGGCATCGACCGGCTCGCCGCCCTGCACACCGGCATCGAGCTCGTCCGCCGCGGCGGCACCTTGTCCCTGTCCGGGGTGTACGGCGGGGCCGCCAGCCCGATGCCGCTGCTGACGATGTTCGACAAGCAGATCCAGTTGCGCATGGGCCAGGCGAACGTCTGGCGCTGGGTGAAGGACATCCTCCCCCTGCTCACGGACGAGGACCCGCTCGGCGTCGACTCCTTCAAGACCCACGCCATGTCCCTGGAGGAGGGGCCGAAGGCGTACGCGATGTTCCAGGCCAAGGAGGACGGCATGGTCAAGACGCTCCTCAAGCCGTGACCGGCCGGACCCGTCCCTGAGTCCCTGAGGTCCGCGTCGCGTCCTGCGGGCTTCACGATCACCCGACGGCCGCCGGGTCCCGGGGCAGCCCCGGGTCCGGCGGCCGTGCGGCCGTCAGGAAGCGCTGGTGGGCGGTCCCGGTGTCATCTGGTTGAAGCGGCGCGCGGCGCGGTCGTTCATGGCGCTGCCGAGCTTGCGGACCTTCTCCGCCCAGCCCCCGCGAGGGACGTCCTTGAGGGCGTGCCCCTGCCGTATGCGCCCTCCCGCGCCCGCCGCGTCGTCGGCGCCCGGCAGGAACCGGTTCGCCACCCCCGCCAGGCGGGTCACCGCGGTGGGGGCCACCCCGTGGGCCAGGTCGGCGGCGTGAGCCGCCGGAGTCAGGACGATCCGGGTGCGACGGCGCTCCAGCGCCCGCACGATCCGTTCCGCGGCCCGTTCGGCGTCCATGGAGACGACGGGGGCGCCCGCCAGCCCGGAGAACCAGGCGAACTCGCGCGAGGACTCTCCCCCGAACTCGGCCTGGAGGTGGGACCCGGTGCGCATCAGGCCCGGGTGGGCGGTGGTCACGGAGACGCCGGTCCCGGCCAGTTCACTGCGCAGGCCATCGCCGAGCGCCCCGACGGCCGCCTTCGCGCACGAGTACGGCAGCAGGTGCGGGACGGCGAGCAGCGCGCCCACCGACCCGATGAGCCCCAGCCGACCGCCCGCGGAGCTCTCGCGCAGGTGGGGCAGCGCGGCGAGCGAGACCTGGACGGCGCCGTCGAAGATGGTCGCCATGGCGTCGTGGAAGGCGCCCGCGTCGAGTGCCTCCACCGGCGCCACCTGGATGACGCCCGCGTTGGCCACCACGATGTCCAGCCCGTTCTGTTCGCGGGCCACGCTGCGGACCGTCTCCGCGACCGCCGCCTCGTCCCGTACGTCGCACACCTGCGTCAGGGGCACGACTTCGGTGTGCTGCTCGATCCACTGGGCCGCGCGTTCGAGCTCTCCCTCGTCCCGGGCGATGACGGCCACCTGGCAGCCGCGGACGGCCAGCCGGGCCGCGATGAGCAGCCCCAGCCCCCGCGAGCCACCGGTGACCAGCGCGGACTGTCCGCTCAGGTCTTTCTTGGATCCGATTCCCACCATGGGTCACACCTCCATTCACCTTCCGCCCGGGTACCCCTTCGGGCCTGTCGAAGACCACACCGGCGGCCGCGCCGCGGTGGCCGCGCGGCAAGCTGGTAGGAATCGGGCCACGGGGGAAGGGGTCTGTTCATGGAACAAGCACAGACCACGTCCGAGTCCTCGCCCACCACCCCGCTGCGCGCCGTGGCGCTGGTGTGCTCGCTGCGCCCCTCCCCCGCCCCCTCCAGCTCCCAGCTCCTGGCCGAACAGACCATGGAGGCGCTGTCGGAGCACGGCGTCACCGGCAAGGTGATCCGGGTGGCGGACCACGACGTCAAACCCGGTGTGGAGACCGACATGGGTGACGGGGACGCCTGGCCCGGCATCCGCGACGCGGTCCTCGGCGCCGACATCCTGATCCTGGCCACCCCGATCTGGCTGGGCCACGCCTCCAGCATCGCCCAGCGCGTCCTGGAGCGCCTGGACGCGGAGATCGGCGAGACCGACGACGAGGGCCGGATGCTTACCTACGGCAAGGTCGCCGGGGTGTGCGTGGTCGGCAACGAGGACGGGGCCCACAAGGTCAGCGCCGATCTGTTCCAGGGCCTCAACGACGTCGGCTTCACCCTGGCCCCCAACGCCGTCACCTACTGGGTCGGCGAGGCCATGCAGGGCACCGACTACCAGGACCTCGACAAGACCCCCGAGAAGACCGCCTCGACGACGGCGACCCTGGCCGCCAACACCGCCCACCTCGCCCGCCGCCTCAAGAGCGCCCCCTACCCGGCGGTCTGACCGGCGCGGAGGCCTGGCGCGCTCACCGGGCGTCACCCCCCTCAGCGTCATCCCTTTACCGTCACCCCGTCACGCGGCCTCTCCGGGCGCGGAGCACAGGGCCTCGTCCCTCAGGTGCTCGCAGCACTGCCTCAGCAGTCGGCAGACGTGCATCTGGGAGATGCCGAGTTCCCGGCCGATGTTCTTCTGGGTCATGCCCTGGAAGTAGCGGAGGTAGAGGATCCGCCGTTCCCGGTCGGGCAGCGCGTGCAGTCCGGGCTTGGCGGACTCGCGGTCGATGAGGGTGTCGAGCGCCGGGTCCTCGGCCCCCATGGCGTCCGCCAGGGTGGACGGGCTGTCGTTGCCGCTCTGCTCCGCGTCGAGGGAGAGGGCGCGGAAGCTCTGCAGGGCTTCCATCCCGGCCCGGACGTCGTCCTCGCTCAGGCCTGTGTACCCGGCGACCTCGGCGGTCCCGGGTTCGCTGATTCCCGCGTCCTGCAACGCCCGGCGGGCCTCGCGGACCCGGTTGCGCAGCTCCTGGACCCGTCGCGGCACATGAACGGTCCACAGGTGGTCGCGGAAGTGCCGCTTGATCTCGCCGGTGATGGTGGGCACGGCGTACGCGATGAAGGCCGTGCCGTGGGACGGATCGAACCCGTCGACCGCCTTGAGCAGCCCCAGGGCCGCCGTCTGGCGCAGGTCCTCGACCGTTTCGCCCCGGTCGCGGTAGCGCCCGGCGAGCCGTTCCGAGAGCGGCAGCCAGGCCCGGACCAGCTCTTCGCGCAGGGCGGCGCGTTCGGCGCCGTCCGGCAGGGAGGCGAGCCGTACGAAGGCGTCGTCGGTGCGGGGGGTGTCGTCATACGTCCGGTGGGTGTCGCGGCGAGTGGACATGACTTCCGCTCCTCGGAGAACGAAGGGGGCACCTTCGGAGGAACGGGGCATGGGCTCGGGAGACCGAGCCTTCCCCTGTTCCGGGGGAGCGTATGTCCGGCGGCAGGGCCGCTATGCATGCCGAGGCCCTTCAATACGGACAATTCGCTACGCTTCCGGCCGGTCACTCTGGGACGCGGCGCTTCGGCCGGGAGGCCCGGCGCCCCCTTCCCGGGGGCGAAGCGGTCGCCCCTGAGCAAAGCTGGTGACAAGGCACCACCGGAAAGGAGCCCTCATGTCCACCGACGCCATCGTGCTTCTCAGGGACGACCACAAGGAGATCCGCCGACTGTTCCGGTCATTCCAGGCCGCCGGTGCGGACGCGAAGGCCACCAAGCACAACATCGTCGACAAGATCGTGGAAGCCCTCACCGTCCACACCTACATCGAGAACCAGGTCATGTACCCGAAGGTGCGCTCGCTCGTCCCCGACCTGGAGTCCGACATCCTGGAGTCCTTCGAGGAGCACCACGTCGCCGACGTGCTCTGTGCCGAACTGGACGCCATGGGCCCCGACGACGAGCGCTTCGACGCCAAGACGACCGTCCTGATCGAGACGGTGAGCCACCACATGGACGAGGAGGAGAGCGACTGGTTCCCGAAGGTCCGGGCCGCTCTGGGTCGCAAGGAACTGCAGGAGATCGGCGCGCGCATGATCGAGGTCCGTGCCGACGCTCCCCGGCGCCCCGAGCAGCCGGGCGCGCTCAAGAAGGCCGCCACCGCCCTGTTCGGCTAGTCGTCCGCCGCCCCGCTCCGTCGCTCCTCGTGACGGAGCGCGGACGAAGACGCCGCTACGCCGGTGCCGACGCGGCGGTCGGCGCCGTTCCCCCGGCCGGAGCCGCGCCGTCCCGGCCGGGCAGGCAGTAGACGTGGAAGGCCCCGCCGATCACGGGCTGCGCCACGTTGCGCACCCGCACTCCCCCGCTGGTCCGCCCGTGTTCCGTACCGGAGTGGGCGTGCCCGTGGACGGCGAGGTCGGCGCCGGCCGTGTCGATGGCCTCGGCCAGCAGATAGCTGCCGAGGAACGGGTAGATCTCCGGAGGTTCGCCCACCAGGGTGTCGGCCACGGGAGAGAAGTGCGTCAGCGCGATGCGTACGTCGCACTCCCGCTCCCCCAGCTCCTCCAGCGCGGTGCGCAGGGTCTCGGCACGGTGGCGTGAGTAGCGTACGAACTCCTTCATGATGGGCTCGCCGAACTCCCCGGCGCACCGGCCCACGAACCCGCCGCCGAACCCCTTCGTACCGGCGACGCCGATGAGGGTGTCGCCGTTGCCGACGACCGTCGCCTCCCCCTCCAGGACGTGCGCCCCGGCGTCCCGGAGGATCTCCGCGACCAGGTCCGGCTGATCGTCGTGGTGGTCGTGGTTGCCCAGGACCGCGACGACCGGGACGGCCAGGTCCTTGATCTCCCGGGCGACCACCCGCGCCTCCTCCGCCGTCCCGTGCCGGGTCAGGTCACCGGCGAGCAGCAGCACGTCGGCGCAGTCCGGCAGCGTCTCGAAGGCGGGGCGGAGGGAGCCCTCGTTGTCGGGGCTCATATGGATGTCGCCGACGGCCGCGATCCGGATCATGGGAGGTCCTCCGCGTGGATGGGCGGCCCTGTCTCGGCCACGACGATGTCGCACTGCACGGGCAGGTCCGCGAGCTCTTCTCGGGCGATACGGAGAATGTCGTCGCGGCTCTGGACGGACGGCACGGTCCCGGTCAGCAGGACCGCTCCGCCCCGGGCCTCGGCCCGCACCCCCAGCTCGCCGCAGTGGCCCGAGGCCAGCCGATCGGCGAAGTGGGCCACCCGGTATTCCAGGCTCTCCGGCTGATGGGTCATGACGGCTCCCGCTGGACGGAGGGGCGCTCGGGATCGATGACATGCAGCCGCTCCAGGAGGAACAGGAAGGCGGCGGGCATCGGTTCGTCCGCGCAGCGGCGCCGCACGTCGCCCCAGTCCACCTTCTCGCGCAGCGCGCGGGCCACCGGGAGCACGGCCCCGAAGTCGCAGTGGTGTTCCGAGAAGGCGCTGTTCAGACTGACCAGTACGTCCGTCGCCGACAGCACCGGCATGTGCACGGAGTCGACGGGGAGTTCCTCGGCACGCGCCAACAGGTCGACGGTGACCGGGCGATGGGCCAGTTCGAAGATGATGTCGACGTCCTGGCCGAAGCAGCTGGTCTTCAGCAGCCAGTCCTCCGGCGGGAGCCGTACCGCCAGTCCCGCCGCGCGCAGGGTCGCCGCCACGGCGTCGGCCTCCTCGGGCAGGACGCAGAAATCGGCGTCGTGCTGCAACCTGCCGCTGCCGCCGTGGGCGTAGACCGCGACGCTCCCGGCCAGCGCGAACTTGTGCCCGGCCCGTTTCAGGATGGCGCCCACCTGTTTCGCGGCCTCCAGGATCGCCTGGCTGCGGTCCCGGGGCAGTTCCCGCTCGGCCTGCGGTGCCGCCGGGTGGGAGGGCGGCTCCTGGGTGGCGGGGGACGCGTCGAGTGCGGGGGCGGCGGCGTCACGGGCTCGTGGCGGGTCCTGTCCGTTCGTCCTCATGGCCACTTCCTTCGCACTGCGGCGGACTCCGGGTGTCCATGTCGCCGCTCGGCCGGGTGTACCGAAGGCCCGGGGGTACCGAGCCCGGGGGTACCGAACCGCGGATTCTGCCTCCCCGGTACCCGCCCTCGCCCCCGTGACACCCCGCGCGAAGGGGCGCGGGTAGCGGCCGTATGCGCGGGCGGGCGGCAGCCGTCGCGTCGGTTCGCGCGGCTGCCCGCCCGCCTGTCGCCGTGCCGGCTACTTCTGGGTGCGGGGCATCTGCTGACCGGCCTTGCGGGCACGGTCCTCGACGTCGGCCCGGGCCTCTCCCGCCTTGCCCTTCGCCTGGTCCATCTTGCCCTCGGCCTTCATGGACTCGTTGCCCGTGACCTTGCCGGCGGTCTCCTTGGCCTTGCCCTTGACCTGACCCATCTTGCCCTTGCCAGCCATCATGAACTCCCTATGTGACGATGGAACTACTGACAGCCACAAGCTAGGCGCAAACACATCGCCGCGCGCGTCGGCCGGGGCTGCCGGGGGTATGTGGGGGCGTGCCCTTCACCCACGGTGAAGTGCCGGAGTCCGAAGCCGACGGCAATGCCGGGCGGCCGGTGGGGCCCCGGGGGGCTGATCCGTGTGACCGGCCCCGGGGCGGGCACCCGAGCGGGAGAGGGAGACCGGCAGCGTTCCGGCACCCACGTACAGACCAAGTGAGCGAAAGAGAGATCCATGAGCCACCACACCCCCTCGCACAAGGACGACTCCGCCGACGAGAAGGACACCGCCCTGGGCGAGGTCCTTCGGGAGCTGGAGGACGCGGCGACGAAGCCGGAGGACCCGGAGCACCGGCGCCACGACCACAAGGACGGCGAGGCGGGGGACGCGCTGACGCCCAACACCGAGGCGCAGAAGCGCGCCGGACGGTAGTGCGGGCACAGGCCGGCCGGCCGAGCGGCGCCGCAAGCGCGCCGAACACCCGCCGCGCGCCGCGAGTTCGGCCGCCCCGGCCCACCGGCGCGACCCGCCCGGCCCTCCGTCCGCCGCACCGTCACCGACGGCCCCTCGCCGATTGCGGGGTGCCCCGCGAGAACCGAAGGTGAACACGGAGTCCTTCCACGACAGTCAAGGAGTCGACATGCCTCGCGGATCCAGCGCCAAGCGGGAACGCCAGTACGAGCACATCAAGGAGAGCGCCGAGGAGCGCGGCGAGAGCGGCAAGCGCGCCAAGGAAATCGCCGCCAGGACCGTCAACAAGGAGCGCGCCCGATCCGGCGAGTCCAAGACCGCCAGCAAGAGTTCCACCCAGGACATGTCGTCCTCCGAGCGCGGTGGCCGGCGCTCCCACAGCGGCTCGCAGGGACCGACGTACGACCAGCTCTACGCCGAGGCCCAGCGCCGCAACGTCCACGGCCGCTCCAGCATGGACAAGGCCCAGCTCAAGCGCGCACTCGGCCACTGAACGGCATCCGGCCCCGGGGTGGGACGCCCGGGCGTCCCACCCCGCCGCACACCCTGGTGGAGCCCCCCCTCGGGCGGCTGCTGCGCCGAGGTGTCGACAAGCCCCCGGCGGGCACCCGATGCGCATGAATGAGACGCGGGCAACCGGGGGATCGTACTGGATCGAGACCGCTCCCGGCGGCACTCCCCTCCCACCCCTGGACCAGGACACCGAAACCGATGTGGTGGTCATCGGAGCGGGTATGGCCGGTCTGAGCGCGGCGCGCGAACTCGCCCGCGCGGGCCGTGGTGTGGTGGTCGTCGAAGCCGGCCGGATCGCCCAGGGCGTCACCGGCCACACCACGGCCAAACTCACCGCCCTGCACAGCCTGTCGTACGCCCGGCTGCTGCGCACCCGTGACGCGGAGGCCGCCCGGCTGTACGCGCGCTCGCAGACCGACGCCCTGGAGCACGCGGCCGCCGTCGTGGAGGAGCTCGGCATCGACTGCGACTGGGAACGCGTCCCGGCCTATACGTATCTGCGCGACGCCGGCCGTACCGGAGAGCTCCGGGCGGAGGCGGAGGCGGCCCGGACGGCTGGGCTGCCCGCCGAATACGTCCAGGAGACCGGGCTGCCCTATCCCGTCGCGGGCGCCGTGCGGCTGGCGGACCAGGTCCAGTTCCACCCGCGCAAATACCTCCTGGCCCTCGTCGACGACCTGCGCGCCCACGGCGGGAAGATCTACGAACACACCACCGTCGTCGGACTGGACGAGGGCGAGCCCTGCCGCGTCACCACCGACACGGGAGTGACCATCACGGCCCGCGATGTCATTGTGGCCACCCATTACCCCATCTTCGACCGGGCCCTGCTCTTCACGCGGCTGGCCGTCCACCGCGAACTCGTCGTGGCCGCGCCGATCGCCGCCGACCGGGACCCGGGAGGCATGTACATCACCCCCGAGCTGAACACCCGCTCGGTGCGGACCGCGCCCTACGAGGACGGCCGGCGGCTGCTGATCGTCACCGGCGAGAGCTTCACCCCCGGCGCGGCCGACACCTCCGCACGGTTCGACCGGCTCGCCGAGTGGGCGCGTCGGCACTTCCCCGGCATCACCGTCACCCACCGCTGGGCCGCCCAGGACACCGACCCCACCGACCAGGTGCCCATGGTCGGCCGCCTCCACCCGCGGGCCTCGCACGCCTATGTGGCCACCGGGTTCGGGGGCTGGGGCATGAGCGGCGGCATCATGGCCGGCCGCCTCCTCACCTCGCAGATCACCGGCGAACCGCTCCCGTGGAGCGGCCTGTACGACCCGACGCGCATGCTCAGCGCCGTACGCCAGGCGCCCGCGTTCCTCCACCACCAGGCGAAGGTCGCCCGGCACTTCGTGGGCGACCGGCTGCGCCCGCCGCAGGTCCAGGACGTGTCCGACATCGAGCCGGGCTGCGGGGCCGTGGTCCGCGTGGACGGCGAGCGGTGCGCGGTCTACCGCGACGAGCGGGGTGCGGCGCACGCCGTGTCGGCGCGCTGCACCCACCTCGGCTGCCTGGTCGCGTTCAACAGTGCGGAACGCACCTGGGAGTGCCCGTGCCACGGCTCCCGCTTCGACATCGACGGCAAGGTCATCCAGGGCCCCGCGACCCGTCCGCTCAAGCAGCGGAAGGTGTGACGGCTCGGGCAGGGACGGGTGTGACGCCGCCCGCCCAACAGAGCCCGACCAACCAGCGCAAAGCCCCCCACGGCAGTGCCGTGGGGGGCTTTGCGCGCTGTGGGCGGAGCCGCTGGATCAGCGCAGCAGGGGCGGCCGGTTCCAGTGGCGGTGCGCGGCGACGGCCTGCGTGAAGCGTTCGGCGAACTCCTCGCCGTCGGCCGAGGGCCGGGCCGTGGGATCCGTGACCACACCGTGGTCGGCGGCGACGCCCCGGCCCTTGTCGGTGGTGATGCCGAGGCGGTCCAGAAGGGCGACCGCCGAGCCGAGCGCGCCGATCGGCTTGCCGTGGCGGTAGGCGTCCCGGACGAAGCGGACGGCGGCCTCCTCGTTGAGCAGCGGGGAGTCACCCGGCGGGCCGTCCGGCAGGAGGACCGCGTCGTAGAGGACGGAGGCGACCGTCGGCAGAGCCCGGTCGACCACGTATCCGCTGCCGTCAAGCCCGGTGATCTTCCCGTCCTGCGGGGCGATGGCCTCCACGATCGCGCCCTGCGCCGTCAGCGCTTCGCGGATCGGCGCGAGGTGTTCCGTCTCCAGACCGTCCGCCACCAGCAGAGCGATCCGGCGGGTGCTGATGGAGCCCTCGCCGCGCAGGGACTCCAGACTGAGGGCGGGCGAACTCCCCTTGTGCCGGTCCGTGCCCTGGCTCGGCGCGGGGACACCGATGCCCTCGGCCACCGCCCGGGCCAGCGTTCCGTCGACCGAGGCCAGGACCTCGACGGTGCGGGCGCGGACGCTCATCGCCTCGACCTTGCCGAGCTCGAAGCGGAATGCCTCGACGATGTGCTGCTTCTCCCATTCGCTCATGCTGTTCCAGAACAGCGCCGCCTGGCTGTAGTGGTCCTGGAAGCTGGCGCTGCGCCGGCGGATCTTCTCCCCGTCCACGCGTTCGGCGTGGTGCCGGTAGGCGTCGGCGTTGCCGCCCGCGACCGCGGGGCAGCCCCCGCCCAGCGAATTGGGGGTGTAGCTGGTGGCGCCGGAGTGGACCACTCCCTGGTGCGGGCCGTCGCGGTGGTTGGTGCGTACGGGCGCGAGCGGCTGGTTCACCGGCAGCTGGGCGAAGTTGGGGCCGCCCAGGCGCAGCAGCTGGGTGTCCAGGTAGGAGAAGTTCCTGGCCTGGAGCAGCGGGTCGTTGGTGAAGTCGATGCCGGGCACCACGTTGGCCGTGTGGAAGGCGACCTGCTCGGTCTCGGCGAAGAAGTTCCGGGGGTTGCGGTCCAGGACCATCCGGCCGATGGGGCGGACAGGCACCTGCTCCTCGGGGATGAGCTTGGTGGCGTCCAGCAGATCGAAGTCGAACGCGAACTCGTCCTCCTCGGGCACGAGTTGGACACCGAGCTCCCACTCGGGGAAGTCGCCCGCCTCGATCGCCTGCCACAGGTCACGGCGGTTGAAGTCCGGATCGCGCCCCTGGCACTCCTGGGCCTCGTCCCACACCAGCGAGTGGACGCCCAGCTTCGGCTTCCAGTGGAGCTTGGCGAAGGTGCCCCTGCCGTTCGCGTCGACGAAACGGAAGGTGTGCACCCCGAAGCCCTGCATCATCCGGTAGCTGCGCGGGATGGCCCGGTCCGACATCAGCCACATGATGGCGTGCAGCGTCTCCGGCTGGAGCGACACGAAGTCCCACAGCGTGTCGTGGGCGGAGGCGCCGGTGGGTATCTCGTTGTGCGGTTCGGGCTTCAGCGCGTGCACGAAGTCAGGGAACTTGATGCCGTCCTGGATGAAGAAGACCGGGACGTTGTTGCCCACCAGGTCGTAATTGCCCTGCGAGGTATAGAACTTCGTGGCGAAGCCGCGCACGTCGCGTACCGTGTCGGCCGATCCGCGCGGGCCCTGCACGGTCGAGAACCGGACGAACACCGGCGTCTTGACCTCGGGGTCCTGGAGGAACGCGGCCTGGGTGAAGTCCGCGCACGACTCGTACGGCTGGAAATACCCGTAGGCACCCGCACCGCGCGCGTGCACCACGCGCTCCGGGATGCGCTCGTGGTCGAAGTGGGTGAGCTTCTCCCGGAAGTGGAAGTCCTCCAGCAGGGTGGGGCCGCGTTCCCCCACCCGCAGGGAGTCGTCGGTGTGGTCGACGACGACTCCCTGGTCGGTGGTGAGCGGGCCCGATGCCGGGTCGTGCGCCTGGAAGGCGTCACGCTGCATCCGCTTGGGGTCGGTCACCGAACGTTCCTCCCGGCCTTGTCGAACTCGGCTGTCATCGCCTGGCAGAAGGCCGGCAGATCGTCCGGCTTGCGACTGGTGATCAGCACGTTCGACCCGTGGTCGCAGATCTTCACCTCTTCGTCGACCCACTCACCACCGGCGTTGCGGATGTCGGTACGCAGACTCGGCCAGGACGTCAGGACCCGTCCGCGCACCACGTCGGCCTCCACCAGCGTCCAGGGCGCGTGGCAGATCGCCGCGACCGGCTTGCCCAGGTCGAAGAACGCCTTGGTGAACGCCACGGCCTTCTCGTCGAGCCGCAGGAAGTCGGGGTTGGCGACGCCGCCGGGCAGGACGAGGCCGTCGAAGTCCGCCGCGTCCGCCTCACCGACGACCTCGTCGACCGGGAACGTATCCGCCTTGTCCAGGTGGTTGAACGCCTGGATCTCCCCCTTCCCGGTGGAGACCAGCACGGGCTCGGCGCCCGTCGCGCGCACCGCCTGCCACGGCTCGGTCAGCTCTTTCTGTTCCACGCCCTCGGGCGCGACGAGGAATGCGATCCGCATGTGTACTCGGTCCTTTCGTGTGGGTGCGCTTGTCCGTGCCGCGGTCCGTCAGCCGGTCGACAGCGCTTCGAGGAGGTCACCGACCTCCGGCGACGGCAGCGCACGCGCCACGTCGGCAAGGGCGACCATGCCGACCAGGGTGTGGCCGTCGATGACGGGCAGTCGGCGCACCTGGTGGGTCCTCATCGTCCGGAAGATCTCGTCCACGTCGTCGTCGGCGCCGATGGTGACGGCCTCGCCCTGGGCGAGTTCCCCGGCCGTCGTCGCGGCGGGGTCCTTGCCTGCGCCCAGCACCTTGACGACGATGTCACGGTCGGTGATGACGCCCTTCAGGCGGTTGTCGCTGCCGCAGATGGGCAGCGCGCCCACGCCGAGCTCGGTGAGCTTGACGGCGGCTTCCAGGACGGACTCCTTCGCCGATGCGCACTGGGCGCCGGGCGTCATGATGTCGCGTGCGGTGGTCATGTGCGTACTCCTCACTTCTGTGTGCGGCGCGCTTGCCTGTCGGCCGCCGGGTGCCCCGGACCGCCCGTCGGATAACGCGCCGAACGGGCCAGGTCGCCGATCGGCGGGAAGAGGCCGCTCCGGCTCGCTGCGGTACAGCTCGCCCGGGGCGGCCTCCCCTCAGCCGCCGACGACCCGACCGCCTTGCTCAGCGATCACGGCCGGCGGTCGGCGGTTCCTGCCCGGCCCCCGCCGGGCGCGTGCCGGAGTTCCCGTAACCGTGCAGTCCGTGCGGCTTCAGCCGCTCACCGTCCTGCGGTACGGCGTCCGGCTCGCGCTGCTCGACGATCTCGCCCACGGGCCCGGACTCGGGAAGCCGGGGCTGCTCATCCGGACGCGGCACCCGGGCCCGCCGCCTGCGCTGCCCCCGCCACACCAGGGCGATGAGCAGCGCCACGAGGAGCACCCCGACGACGAAGGGGGCCACGCCGACCGCCAGGTCCCGTGACGCGGCCAGTTCTGTGTTGCGCAAAGTCATGACTCGCGGATACCCGGCATCCGTGCCCGAAACGGTGGTCGTGGCATCGGGTGGAGCCGACGGCGGCAGATTCACCCCCTGAGGTGGTCGGCGCCGCCGGGCGCCCTGCTCCTTCGCACCCCCACGGCGTGCCGAGTGAATACGGTTCACACAGCGCCAGACGGGTACCAGCAGGCCATGCTCACGTTTGGGGTCGAAGAAGAGTATCTCCTGGTGCATCCCACCACCGGGCTGCCGGTCGCGCGCTCCGAAGGCGTGCGGGCCGCCGCCGGTCTGGGGACCGCCGTCGACGAGGACGAGGTCCAGCCCGAGCTGCTCCAGGCTCAGGTGGAGGTCGCCACGCCGGTCTGCCAGGCGCTGGAGGAAGCGGGCGGCCATCTGCTCCGGCTGCGGCACGCGCTCGGCTCCGCCGCCGAGAGCCTCGACTGCCGCCTCGCCGCCGTCGGTGCGGCCCCCCAGGTGGGACCGACTCCCGTGCCCGTCACCGAGCGCCCCCGCTACCGGGCCATGCACATCAGCGCGGGACAACTGGTGGACGAGCAGCTCATCAACGGTATGCACGTGCACGTGGGGGTGCCGGACCGCGAGGTGGGTGTGGCGGTTCTCAACCGCATCCGCGTCTGGCTGCCCACGCTCCTGGCGATGTCGGTCAACTCGCCGCTGTGGGACGGCCATGAGACCGGATTCTCCAGTTGGCGCACCCTCGTCTTCAGCCGCTGGCCCGTCAGCGGGCCGCCGCCGCGCTTCGCCGACCTCGACGACTACGAGAACCGCGCCCAGGCGCTGAAGACGGCCGGGGCCGTCATGGACCGGGGCCAGCTGTACTGGCACGCCCGCCTCAGCGAGAACTACCCGACCGTCGAAGTGCGCTGTCTGGACGTGCAGTTGAGGGCCGATGACGCGGTACTGCTCGCCGCCGTCGTACGAGCCCTGGTGGCCACCGCGATCCGCGAGCAGAAGGAAGGGGTGCCCGTTCCGGAGTGTCCGGGCGAACTCCTGCAGGCCGCCACATGGCGCGCCGCCCGGGACGGCCTCAACGGCAAACTGGTCACGCCCGACGGGCAACTGCGCAGCTGCGGCGATGTCCTGTGCCTGCTGATGAAGCACATCGGCCCCGCGCTGGAGTCGCTGGGTGACACCCGGGAGGTGGACGCCCTGCTCCATCGGCTGCTGCGCGAGGGAACGGGAGCGGACCGGCAGCAGAAGGCCTTCGCGGAGGGCGGGCTTCCCGCGGTACGCGAGCTGATCACCAGCCAGAGCCTGCTGGCCTGAACCTGGTGGTGTGATCCGCCGGGCCTCGCGTGGCCGGAATTCGCCGGCTCTCCGGGCGAGCGGGAAGCGAAGGCGGGAAGCGGAAACAGAAAGTGGATCAGCGGCTGCGCAGATGGAGCTGCACATCCACTTCCTGGTCGCCCGAGGCCGTGCCGTCGTCACTCACCGCGAAGGCGCGCGCGAAGGTGTCACGCAGCCGCCCGACGGCCCCGGGCCCGCCCTGCATGTTCACGGTGACGCTCTCCCCCAGCGTCACCGGCTCCACCTCGCCGGAGCGGTGGGAGGTGTCGACCATCGCGGTCCACACCGTCGGGTGCGCGGAGATGTCCCGCGTCGAAGGGGCCGTGACTCCCCGCTCGGAGGAGTACCACCGGTGCAGGCCCGCGAGGACCGCTTCGGCGTCGCCGGCCGAGCAGCCGCCCAGCACGACGTGCACGTGCTGCGCCGACGGGGCCTCGGTACCGAGGGTGGGTTCCATGATCCGTCCCTCCTCATTGTTCACCAGGGTCGGCTTCCGGCGGGTACCCGTATGACGTGGCGGAAACCGGCGTGGGCACACCGGTGTGGCGCGGTTCGGCGCGGCGCCTTCATGGGTGCACCCGACCCACTGCCTTCACTCACTCTCCACGTGCCGTCCCGCGTCCAGGCCGAGTGATCGCGTGGGAGCGGGGTACCCGCTGTCCGCAGAAGACCCCGATACCCACCAGAGACGTAGGAGGCAGTGCATGTCGCAGGTAGAGCAGTCCGTCGAGGTGGCCGTCCCGGTCCGCACCGCGTACGACCAGTGGACTCAGTTCGAGTCCTTCCCCCAGTTCATGGACGGCGTCGAGCGCATCGAGCAGCGCACCTCCACCCTGACCCACTGGGTCACGAGCGTGGACGGTGTGAAGCGGGAGTTCGACGCCGAGATTACCGAGCAGCTCCCGGACGAGCGCGTCGCCTGGACCACCGTCGGCGGCGACGTCCGGCAGGCCGGTGTGGTGACGTTCCACCGTATCGACGACGCCACCACCAAGGTGATGCTCCAGATGGATTTCGACCCCGAGGGCCTGGCCGAGACGGTCGGCGACAAGCTCGGGTTCGTCAAGCGCCAGGTGAGCGGTGACCTGAAGCGGTTCAAGGAGTTCATCGAGTCCCGTGGGGCCGAGACCGGCGCGTGGCGCGGACAGGTCTGAGACAGACCCGGGAGACACCCCGGGACCCGTGCCCGACCCTCCGCCGCACCGGACCCGGTGCGGCGGAGGGTCGCGTACGTTCGCGCCACACATGTGCCACTCCGCGTTGCGGGCACACGTCCGGTGACACCGCCGCCGAAATCCGTTGTGCCCCGCGAAGGCGGCCCCGTACGGTGGCGCGGTGACGACTCGGATGATCATCCTCAACGGCGGTTCCAGCGCGGGGAAGTCCGGGATCGTCCGGTGCCTCCAGGCCGTACTCCCCGATCCGTGGCTGACGTTCGGGTGTGACTCGTTCGTCGACGCCATGCCCGCGAAGATGCGGACATCGGACGACGGGATCACGATCGGCGCGGACGGCGGGGTCAGCGTCGGGGCGGACTTCCTGGCGCTGGAGGCGGCGTGGCGGGAGGGCATCGCGGCCATGGCCCGCGCGGGCGCCAGAGTGATCATCGACGACGTGTTCCTCGGCGGGGCCGAATCCCAGCGGCGCTGGCAGAAGGCTCTCGGCGGACTGTCCGTGCTCTGGGTCGGCGTCAGGTGCGACGCCGAGGTCGCCGCGGGCCGCGAGCTGGCCCGAGGAGATCGCGTACGGGGGATGGCCGAGGCGCAGGCGACGGCGGTGCACGAAGGGGTGTCGTACGACCTGGAGGTGGACACCACCCACACGGAGCCCCTGACGACGGCGCGAACCATCGCTGCCCGCCTGGGTTGATCGCCGAGGACGACGCCCGGTGCGCGGCCCGGCACCCGTGGCCGCGGCCGTCACCCCCCGGTCTCTCCCCGGCCCCGTCCGCGCAGCCACGCCTTCACCGCGAGGAACAGGCCCAGCACGCTGACGATCACCGCGACTCCTACGGCGGCCACGACGCCCCCGATGGTCAGGAGGAACACCAGCAGTGCCCACAGGGGTGGATCATCGTCCATAGGCAGTCCTCTCCGTTCGTTTCATGACCGTCACCACGTGCCCCGGGGTGGGCTGGTTCCGGCGCTTTTCGGGGTTCACGCGGCCGGGAACCGGTCCTCGCGGGGCGCGGGCACGCCGACCCGCGGGGCGCCCGGGGCGATGCGGTGGCGTCATGTGACGGCCACCGCCCGCTCCTCCTCCTTCGCCTCCGCGCCCCTCTCCTTCCACCGCGGCAGCAGCAGCGGCGTGGCCAGCAGCAGGACACCCGCGGCCGCGATCGCCGCGCGCGGGCTGGTGATCGCCGCCAGCAGGCCCCACACGGCGGTCAGCGCCGCGATCGCCACGCTGGTGCTGATCGACCACGCGGTGAGGGTACGGGCCAGCTTGCCGGGGTCGGTGTGTTCGAGGCGGTGGGTGGCCAGCAGGGGGTTGAACAGGCCGCAGCACGTCACCAGGCCCAGCTGGACCGTGATGATCAGGACGATCCCGGGCGCGCCGGGGCCGACGAACGCCAGCCCCACCGGCCAGCAGGCACGCAGCACCCCGGCCGTGAGCATCACCCGGTGCTGCCCGAAGCGGGCCGCGAGGGGGCGGGCGAGGCGGGAGCCGATCAGGCCTCCGATGCACGGGGAGGCGAACACGAGACCGTACTGCCAGGGGGCGTACCCGAGGTGGTCCAGCAGGAGAACGGCCATCAGCGGCTCGGTGACCATGATCAGGCCGTTGACCGCGAGGGTGTTGAGGAACAGCGGGCGCAGGGTGGGGTGGGTCAGGATGTGGCGCCATCCTTCGAGGAGGTCGCCCGCGCGCAGCCGTGGCGCGGCGGCCCGTGCCGGGTGCGGTTCGGTCCCGCCGATGGCGCGGATGCCGAGGGCCGAGAGGAGGTAGCTGACCGCGTCGGCGACCACGGTGGTCACCGGGCCGAGCAGACCGATCGCGGCCCCGCCGAGCGGCGGGCCGACCGTGGTCGCGGTCCACGTCGTGGACTCGAAGCGGCTGTTCGCGACGAGCAGGTCCTCCGGCGGTACGAGCGCCTTGAGGTACGCCCCGGAGGCCGCCTTGAAGGCGATGTCGGCCGCGGCGGTCACCACGGAGACGAGGAGGAGCTGGGTGAAGGTGAGGCGGCCGAGCGCGAACGCCAGGGGGATGCTCATCAGTACCGTGAACCGGATCAGGTCCATCGCCACCATGACCGGCCGCTTGCGGCGGAACTCCATCCACGGCCCCAGCGGCACCGCCACCAGGGCGCCCACCGCCCGCCCCGCCGCGGCCAGCGCCGCCACCCGGGCCGGTCCGCAGTGCAGCACGATGACCGCGATCAGGGGGAAAGCGCCGAAGCCGAGCCCCGAGCCGTAGGAGCTGACCGCGAACGCCGCCCACAGCCATCCGAAGCGCCGCCCCAGCGCCCTGCGACCCCGCATACCCCGCCACGCCCCTCGACCGCTTCGTACGACCCCACGCCGACCACCGGCATCCAAGCGAGGAGTGGGCGTCGAAAGCAAACAACCGGACAGCCCCGGCCGCACAACCGCTGGTTGTCCCCCTACGATCGCAGGCGTGGACCTCGACGCTGTGCGCACCTTCGTGACGGCCGCCGACGCAGGACGCTTCCAGGACGCCGCCGCGGCCCTTTCGGTCACCCAGCAGGCGGTCTCGAAGCGGATCGCCACGCTGGAGAAGAGCCTGGGCGTCCGTCTGTTCACGCGGAACGCGCGGGGAGCCACGCTCACCATCGACGGACAGGCGTTCCTGCCCCACGCCCGCGACCTTCTGCGGGCCGAGGAGCGGGCTCTGGCCTCCGTGCGCCCCGGCAGCCGTGCGCTGCGCGTCGACGTGATCGGGCGACGCCTCGCCCCTGCCTCCCTGCTGCGCGACTTCCGCCGGACGTACCCCGGGGCCGAGCTCGACGTCGTGACGCTCTTCGACGCCGACGCGGCCGTCGACGCCATCCGCTCCGGCACGATCGACGCGTCCTTCCGCGCCGTCACCATGCCCGGCCGCCGCCTCCCCGAGGACATCGAGTCCGCGCGCGTCTTCGACGAGCCCCTCCAGCTGCTCACCGGCCCGGCCCACGAGCTCGCCTCCGCGCGCGTGGTCACGCCCGCCGAACTCCGCGGGCACCGGATCTGGATGCCCGGCCTCGTTCCCGGCACCGAGTGGGGCGCCTACTACGACGCCCTGGCCGCCGCGTTCGCCCTCACCATCGAGATCACCGGGCCCGACTTCGGGACCGAGCCCCTGCTGGACACCATCGCCGACTCCCGGTCCCTGGCGACGTTCGTGGGCGAGCGGACCCATCTGGTCTGGCCCGCGGACCACGGTCTGCGCCGTATCGCTCTGCGGGATCCGGCCCCGGTGTACCCCCACTCCCTGATCTGGCACCGGGACAACACGCACCCCACCCTCACCGCACTCCGCGCCGACCTCCGCGCCCGGCGCGCCGGCCACTCCCCCATCGGGACGTGGGCGCCCGCGTGGGCCCAGTGCGGCGAAGGAGCTGCGTGAGGTGAGGGGGCCGGGCCGGCCCGCCCCGCTGGGTCAGCCGACGGCTCCCGCGCCCGCCGCACCTCCGTCCGTATCCGCCTTCGGGAGGGCGTCGAGCCGGGCGGCGAGGTCGGGGTGGGGGCCGGCCAGATAGGGCCGGGTCGCGGTCAGGGGGTGGATGAGGTCGGCCGGATCCTCCTGGCCGAGGGCCGCGTCGAGGCGGCGGAGCGGTATCCGGGCCGCGGCGGGGAGGTCGGTGAGAGCGGTGATCTGGCCGGCCAGTCGGCGCAGATCGGCGGCGTTGTGGCGGGCCCAGGCGGCGACCGTGCGCTCGGCGGCGCGCTTCTCACGGGTGGCCTGCACCCGCTGTTCACCGGTGCTCCCCGCGAGGCCGGGCCGGTTGCGCAGATACCGGCGCTCGGCGGCCTGACGGCTGGCGACGCCGAGGGGGTGGGCGAGGTCGGCCCAGCTGGCGCCCGCCTCCCGGGCCGTCTCGATCAGGCCGGTCTCCCATCCGGCGAGCTGCTCACGGACCTGCCGCAGCAGCAGCAGGGAGGCCAGCGCCCGCTCCGGGCCGTCGCCGCCGATGGCGGACGTGCCGCCGGGCCCGCCGTCCCGGGCCGCGCGCAGCGCGTTGTCGATGGTCTCCAGGGCCGCCGCGGCGGCGAGGAACGAGGCCGGACTCCGGGCCTCGTCACGTGCGGAGGACGGCTGCTGAGCGCCTGCCATGGGGGCCTCCTTCCCTGCTGTCGTCGTGTCGACGACACCGTGGTTGTCATCCATTGGATGACATGGTACAACGTTTCCCGTGAGGCGCATTGGCAGGTACTGCCCGAACCTTCTGGAGGTGTTTCACGATGTTGATGCGCACCGACCCCTTCCGTGAGCTCGACCGGCTGGCCCAGCAGCTCATTACCCCGGGCAGCTGGTCCCGGCCGTCCGCGATGGCGATGGACGCCTACCGCGAGGGCGACGAGTACGTGGTGGCCTTCGACCTTCCGGGCGTCAGCGCCGAGGCGATCGACATCGACGTCGAGCGGAACATGCTGACCGTCAAGGCCGAGCGCCGGCCCGTCACCAAGGCCGACGGTGTGCAGACGGAGCTGTCGGAGCGGCCGATGGGCGCCTTCTCGCGTCAGCTCGTGCTGGCCGACACGCTCGACACCGAGCGCATCAAGGCGGACTACGAGGCCGGGGTGCTCACCCTGCGCATTCCGATCGCCGAACGCGCCAAGCCCCGCAAGATCACCATCAGCGGAGAGTCCTCCCGCAAGGAGATCCGCGCCTGAGCCGGACCGGCCAGGCCCGACGGCACGGAGGACGGACCGGCCCCGCCCCCTCCCCCGGTCCGTCCCCCGCACGTCCGCACCACACACGCGCGGCCCACGCGCAGGCCCCTCGAACGGCCGGCGCCGAGCCCGCCCCTCCCCCGCCCGGCGCGCCGCCCCGACCCGCCGGGCCCTTGCTCCCCTCCGTCCTCGGCGACAGAAAGGCAACGACCGCAGTGATCTCCGACCTGCAGACAGCACCTCGGCCCGCACGCGCGATGACCTACGAGCAGATGCTGGAGAAGGTCCGCTACGAAGGCGCGTATCCGACCCGGGAGCGGGCCGAGCAAGCCGTACGGCTGGTCGTGTCGGGGCTGGGACGCCAACTGACCGGTGAGGAACGCGTCGAACTGGCCGCCCGGCTGCCCCACGAGGCCGCACGCATCCTCACCGAGCAGGTTCCCGACGCCCAGCCGCTCACCGGCTGGGCGCTGGTCAAGGATCTGGCGGGCCGCGCCGGGGCGCCCCTCGCCACCACCCGCTGGGACACCGGATCGGTTCTGTCCACCGTCGCCGCCCTGGCCGGCCCCGAGCTCCTCACCCGCATCCTGAACGACCTTCCCACGGGGTACGCGCTGCTGTTCGGCCGGGCGGAGCTGACGCAGGCCGCCTAGGGCACGGCGCCGCTCCTCCTCCCGAGGGCCCACGCCCCCTCCGCTCCCGCATTCCCCGACCGTCGAGATCCGGCCGGAGCCGCACCACCCCCGACCACGCGGCTCCGGCCGACGCGTTCCCCGCGACGCTCCCCCGAGCCGGTGGCCCGTCGGCGTCCGCCGAATGGGTCACCCGCCTCGCCCCGAAACCTCTCCCCGCTTAGGCTCCTGGTGCGGTCCGGCCCGTTCGGGGGCCGGTTACGCGGCCGGGCCCGAACGCGGACGTTTTCGCCACGGGGAGCGGGGCAGGCGCGAGTCGTGCTTCGGACCGGAGGCACGCCCGCTGGACGCGTGTGTCCCGGAGACGTCAACTCCGGACGCGCCCTGGTCACATGAGGTTCGGCGGCGTCACCCACACCCCCGACGTGCAGGAGCCCGCGCTATGCCCAACAGCCTCGCTCGCAAGCGGAACCACGACGACGCCCCCGACACCCATGACGCCTTCGCCCGGCTCAACTCCCTGGAGGAGGGCCCGGAACACGACGCGCTGCGCGAGGACCTGGTGGCGCGGTGGATGCCGATGGCCCAGCGCCTGGCCGCCAAGTACCGCAACCGCGGGGCCGAGCTGGAGGACCTGTACCAGGTCGCGGCGATGGGGCTGGTGAAGGCCGTCGACCGGTACGAGGTGGCGCGCGGCGCGTTCGAGGCGTACGCGATCCCGACCATCAACGGCGAACTCAAGCGTCACTTCCGCGACTCCCTGTGGGCCGTCCACGTCCCCCGCCGCGTCCAGGAGGCCCGCAACAAGGTCCGGGCGGCGCGCCGGCAGCTCCAGACCGCGCACCCCGGTGAGCCCACGATCGCCGAGCTGGCCGCGCACTGCGGACTCGAGGAGGACGACGTCCGGGACGGGCTGGAAGCCCTGGACTCCTTCAAGAGCCTCTCCCTGGAGGCGGAGTCCGGTCCCGGGAGCGGTGGTGGTGACGGGCTCTCGCTGGCCGACACCCTCGGGGCGACCGAGCCCGGCTTCGACACCGTCGTCGACCGGGAGGCGGTCAAACCCGCGCTGCGCGCGCTGCCCGAGCGCGAGTCGAAGATCCTCTACATGCGGTTCTTCAGCGACATGACCCAGAGCCAGATAGCCGCTGAGCTCGGCATCTCCCAGATGCACGTCTCCCGGCTGCTCAACCGCACCTGCACCCGCGTCCGCCGCGAGGCGCTAGCGGAACACGCCGCCTGACACCCGCGGCCCGGCAGGCCGCGCCCTGCCGCAGGGGCGCCCGTACCCGTACACGATTCACCCGGAGAGACCAGTAGACATGCCCAAGGGCCCTGTTGCCTCGAAGAATGAAGGGGCACCGGCGTCGCGCCGCGCCCCGGCAGAGAGGCCTCTCCCCATGCCAGGACCCACCCGTCGTCCGCCCGTCCCAGGCCGGGGCCGCGCGCGGACCGACCAGATGCTCCGCACCCTGCTCCGGCGCCGCAAGCGCTCCTTGAGCAGCGCGGACGTGATGGTCGCCGACCGGCCCCAGGTACGCCGCGCGGTGACGGCGGCCGCGCTCGGCAACACCATGGAGTGGTTCGACTTCGGCGTCTACGCCTATCTGGCCGGCACCATGGGCAAGGTCTTCTTCCCGGCGAGCTCGCCGGGCGTCCAGGTCGTCTCGACCTTCGCCACCTTCGCCGCGGCCTTCCTGGTCCGGCCGCTCGGCGGGCTGGTGTTCGGCCCGCTCGGCGACCGGATCGGCCGCCAGAAGGTGCTCGCCGCAACGATGATCATGATGGCGGCGAGCACCTTCGCGGTCGGCTTCCTCCCCTCGTACGCGACGGTCGGCGTCGCAGCTCCCCTGCTGCTCCTCCTCTGCCGGCTCGTCCAGGGCTTCTCGACGGGCGGCGAGTACGCGGGAGCCACCACCTACATCGCGGAGTACGCGCCCGACCGGCGCCGGGGCTTCCTCGGCAGCTGGCTCGACTTCGGCACCTTCGTCGGCTACGCGCTGGGGTCCGGCCTGGTCACGGTCCTCACCGCCGCACTCGGCACCCAGGGGCTGGAGGACTGGGGGTGGCGCATCCCCTTCTTCGTCGCCGGACCGCTCGGCCTCATCGGCCTGTACATGCGGATGAAGCTGGAGGAGACCCCGGCCTTCAAGAAGGAGGCCGCGTACGCCGCCGCGGAGAGCGGGAACCCCACGGCCGAGGAGGCCCCCGCGACGGCGAAGGGAACCCTCAAGGAGATCTTCACCCAGCACTGGCACGCGGTGCTCATCTGCATGGGCCTGGTGCTGCTGTACAACGTCACCAACTACATGGTGACCTCCTACCTCCCCACGTACATGACCGTCGCCCTGGACCAGGACGACACCACGGCACAGCTGTTGGTGCTGTGCACCATGCTTCTCGTGGTCCTCACCATCACCACCGTGGGCCACACCTCGGACCGCTGGGGCCGCAGGCCCGTCTTCCTCGCGGGCAGTATCGCCCTCATCGTGCTGGCCGTACCCGCGTTCCTGCTCATCCGCGAGGGCGGCATCCTGTTCCCGGCGGTGGGCTGCGCGATCCTCGGTCTGCTGCTGGTCTGCTTCGCGGGCACGGCCGCCTCCACGCTTCCGGCCCTGTTCCCCACCCGGCTGCGGTACGGCGCCCTGTCCATCGCCTTCAACATCTCGGTGTCGCTCTTCGGCGGCACGACGCCCCTGTTCGCCTCCGCGCTCGTGGAAGTGACGGGGAACGACCTGGTGCCGGCGTACTACCTGATGGTGGCCGGGCTCATCGGTCTCGTCTCCACGCTGTTCCTGCACGAGACGGCGGGCAAGCCGCTGCGCGGCTCCGGCCCGATGGTCGAGACCCCCGACGAGGCACACCGCATCATCGCCCACAGCCGCACGGCGGCGGGCCGCCAGGCGCGGGACATCTGGATCCGCCTCCGCCACCCGTGGGCCCGCCCGCCGGGGGACCACCGCGACTGACTCCCTGCACAGGTACTTCCACACCAGGGCACACCAGTCGACTGAACCGCGGCACCGTGCCCGGGCCCCCGATGCGGGCGCTCCGGGCGCGGCTTCAGCCCGTCTCGCGCAGGGCCTCCACGGCCCCCTTGGAGAGCTCCACCCGTACCAGCGCGGCCGCCAGCTTCGGCAGGTCCTCCTCCGCGACGAGCTCCGCCAGGCCCTCGGGTGTCCGGGGCAGCCCGAGCTCCGCGGCGGCGTGCCGCGCCCGGTCGTCGAACGCGGGGCGCAGCTCGGGCCAGACGCCCTGCGCCTCCCGGCAGAAGATGTCGGCGCCCACCGGCCCGATCCGGGGGGCCTCCCGCAGCAGCTCGCGCACCCGGCCGGGATCGCCTTCGGCCTTCTCGCGCAGCCGCCGCAGATCTCCGCCGTACCGGTCGAGGAGGAGTTCGGCCCCGGCGCCCAGCGCGGTGGCCGTGCTCTCGTCGTAGCGGCGGTAGTGCGCGCGGCCGAGCGCGTCCACACGGTCCTGCCAGGAGGCCGCGAGCATCGCCCGCGGCGTCCGCATCCCGGCCCCGAACAGCTCGCGGGCCGCCGCCACGGCGATGTCGGCCTTGATCCGTACGGAGAACAGCACGCAGAGGGTCAGCAGCTGATACAGCGGGGACGGGGTGTCCCGCAGACGGATGCCCGCTTCTTCCGCGTGGGTCCTTCCGTACTCCTGCAACAGGCGCTCGGCCGTGACGCGCGGTGTCATGGTGCTCCTTCCGGACCCGGTCGGACCCGACCGGGTCCGGTCGATTTCGGGGCGGGACAGGCGGGATACAGGTGCCCTCGCGGCGGGAAGGCCGGGGCACGCTCAGAGATTCCGCGGTTCCTTGTCCCGGTTCCTCGACTCGTCGCGGTTCCTCGACTCGTCGCGCGAGTACCCCTCTCCCCCACCGTCACACGCGCGCCGGGCAGCCGCTCGGCGAGGAGGATGCCGACCTCACCCGCCCCCCGGCCGCCGGGCCCCGCCGAACGGCCCACACGGCTCGCCGCCGCGCGCCGCGGTCCGCCTGTCGTCCGTGCGAGAGGCAGGCTGGAGGCGTCGGCGTGTGCCCCCAGGCCCCTGTGTACGGAAGGACCCTCCATGCAGACCGTCACCTTGAACAACGGTGTCGAGATGCCGATCCTCGGCTTCGGCGTCTACCAGATCCCGCCCGAGGAGACCGAACAGGCCGTCAGCGACGCCCTCGCCGCCGGATACCGCTCGCTCGACACGGCCGCCGCCTACCGCAACGAGGAGGCCGTCGGGCGGGCCGTCAAGAGCAGCGGCATCCCGCGCGAGGAACTCTTCGTCACCACCAAACTGTGGGTCTCCGACGCCGGTGAGGACAGGGCCAGGCGCGCCTTCGAGACCTCGCTGCGCAAGCTCGGCCTCGACCACCTCGACCTGTATCTGATCCACCAGCCCTACGGCGACGTCTACGGCTCCTGGCGGGCCATGGAGCGCCTGCACCACGAGGGGCTCGTCCGGGCCATCGGTGTGTCCAACTTCTACCCCGACCGGCTCGTGGACCTCATCGACCACAACGAGATCACACCCGCGGTCAACCAGGTCGAGACCCACCCCTTCCACCAGCGCACCGCCGACCAGGAGCTCATGCGCCGGCGCCGGGTCCAGATCGAGTCGTGGGGGCCGTTCGCCGAGGGGCGCAACAATCTGTTCACCCACCCCGTACTCGTCGGGCTCGCCACCGCGCACGGCAAGTCCGTGGCACAGGTCGTCCTGCGCTGGCTCATCCAGCGGGAGGTCGTGGTCATTCCCAAGTCGGTCCGCGCCGAGCGCATGGCGGAGAACCTCGACGTCTTCGACTTCGAGCTCACGGCCGACCAGATGGCGGCCGTCGCCGCCCTGGACACCGGGGCCTCGCTCTTCTTCGACCACCGCGACCCGGTGATGGCCGGCCGCCTCGGCACCAGCACCCTGGACGACTGACCGGCGGCCCACCGGCGGGCGGACCGACGGCCGCCTCGCCCGGGCGAGGGCGGAGCCCGTTCTCCGTTCCCGCGGCCGATGGTGTACGAAGTCATGCGTGAACGAACAGTCCAGCCCCCCGACCGTCCGCGTGTTCATAGCGCTCGCCCCGCCCGACGACGCGAAGGAGGAGCTGGCGCGCGAGCTGGCGCCCGCCTACGCGGCGTACCCCCGGCTGCGGTGGAACCGTATCGAGGACTGGCACATCACCCTGGCGTTCCTCGGCGAGCTCCCGGCGGCGACGGTCCCGCTCCTCCAGCCGCCGCTGGCCGCCCTGGCGGCGGCGAACCAGCCCCTGTCACTGGCGCTGCGCGGCGGCGGGCACTTCGACGAGCGGGTGCTGTGGAGCGGGATCGAGGGGGACACCGACGGGCTGCACCTGCTCACCAAGGAGGTCCGCGACGTGATCAGGGCGTGCGGAGTGGCCTTCGAGGACCGGCCCCTGCGCCCCCATCTGACGCTGGCCCGCGCACGCCGCGACGACACCTCCAGCGTGGCGGAGGTCGCCGACGCGCTCGCCGGGTTCACGGGCCGGACCTGGCAGGCGGAACGCCTGCACCTGGTCGCCAGCAACGTCGGCCGGGGACCCGGGCCGATCCGCTACCGGGACATCGCGGCGTGGCGATTGGGCGCGGGGCCGTGACCGGTGGCCCGACCCGGGGGCCGGAGGGGGACGGGCCGGGACCCGGCCGGGCGCCCGTTCAGCCCGCGAGGCGGGCCATCCACTCCTCGACCTCGTCCGCCGAACGCGGCAGGGCGGCCGAGAGGTTCTCGTGGCCGTCGGCCGTGACGAGGAGGTCGTCCTCGATGCGGACGCCGATGCCGCGCCACTCCTCGGGCACGGTCAGGTCGTCCGGCTGGAAGTACAGGCCGGGCTCGACGGTGAGCACCATGCCCGGCTCCAGGACGCCGTCGACGTACTCCTCGTTCCGGGCCTGCGCGCAGTCGTGGACGTCCAGGCCGAGCATGTGGCCGGTTCCGGCCATGGTGAAGCGGCGCTGGAGGCCGAGTTCGTAGGCGCGCTCCGCCGGGCCCTCGATGAACCCCCACTCGACGAGCCGGGCCGCCAGATGGCGCTGGGACGCCTCGTGGAAGTCACGGTAGGCGGCGCCGGGCTTGACGGCCGCCATCCCGGCCTCCTGCGCCTCGTACACCGCGTCGTAGACCTTGCGCTGAAGCGGTGTGAAGGTGCCGCTGATGGGGAGCGTGCGGGTGACGTCAGCCGTGTAGAGGGTGTGCGTCTCGACACCGGCGTCGAGCAGGAGGAGGTCCCCCGGGCGGACCGGGCCGTCGTTGTCGGTCCAGTGCATGATCGTGGCGTGCTCACCGGCGGCGCAGATCGTGCCGTAACCGACGGAGTTTCCCTCCAGGCGGGCGCGGCGGAAGAAGGTGCCCTCGATCCACCGCTCGGACGACGCGATGGCCCGGGAGAGCTCGCCGATCGCGTCGGTGAAGCCGCGTACGGTCGAGTCCACGGCCTTGCGCAGCTCGCCCACCTCCCAGTCGTCCTTGACCAGGCGCAGATCGCTGAGCGCTTCCTCCAGCTCCTCGTCGCGCTCCGCGTCGGTGGCGACGGCCGCTTCCAGCGCCGGGTCGACGCCCCGCACGATCCGGGTGGGCGCGTCGGAGGCGGCGAGGTCGTCGGCGGCGGTGCGCACGTCACGGCAGGGCAGCCCGAGGACGACCTCGGACTCGGCCAGCGAGCGGCGCCGTCCCATCCACAGCTCCGCGGTGGAGCTGGTCCAGAACTCGTTGTCGTCCCTGCTGTCCCGGGGCAGCTGGAAGCAGTAGGCGTCGTGGCCGCCGGCCGCCCGGGGTTCCAGGACGAGTGCGCCGTCGCGGGCCTGGTCCGCGGTCATGTGGACGTAGCCCGAGTACGGGCGGAACGGGTAACTGTCGTCGTTGGAGCGGGCCTTGAGGTTCCCCGAGGGGATCACCAGGCGCTCGCCCGGGAAGCGCGCGGAGAGCGCGGCACGGCGGGCGGCGGCGTACGGGGCCTGCTCGTCGGGCCGCAGGTCGCGCCGTTCGGTGTCCGCCCACCCCGTCCGCATCAGCGCGGACAGTTCCTCGGAGATCCCTGAGTAGAGACCGTTCTTCCGGCCTTTCGCCACGGCGTACACCTTCCTCTGGAGGGAGCTTGGGGTGCGTTCTGCGCGGACGGTACTCCGCGCCGCGCGCGCCCGGCGCCGAGGAGTGCCACTGGCACGGATCGGCCACCTGGCCCGGGCGGCGCGGTCGATAATGAGGTCCATGACGCAAGCGAAACTCGGCGAGGCCCTGCGGCTCCTGGGCATCGGCCCCTCGGCGGCCCGGGTCTATCTGGCCCTTCTGGAGCTTGCCCCGGCCCCGCTGAGCGTGATCGCGACGGCAGCGGGCCTGGAGGGCGCGGGCCTCACCGCGGCGTACGGCGAGCTGGTCGACGCCGGTCTGGCCAGCCCCGCGGAGGAGGGCGGGGACGTGGTGGCGCCGGTTCCGCCCGCCGCCGGCCTGGAGATCCTGGCCCGGCACCGGGCGGCGGAGGTCGAGGAGTCACGCATCGCCGTCGGGGGCGCCTTCGAGTCGTTCCGGCGCCAGCGGCTCGCCGCGTACAACGACCATCTCGTCGAGGTCGTCACCGGCGACGCCGTCGGCCCCCGGATGCGCCAGGCCTGGGCGAGCGCCCGCGAGCAGATCCGCCAATTCGAGTCACCGCCGTACTTCCCCCTGTCGAGCGCCACCGACGACGCTCTGGCCACCCTCGCGCGCGGGGTGACGCAGCGCGTCGTGTACTCGCGGGCGTCCCTGGAGTACCCGGGCCATCTGAAGGAGGCCGTCGAGCCGTGTGTCAACGCCGGCGAGCAGGCCAGGGTGCTGCCGTCGGTGCCGGTCAAGCTCGTGATCATCGACGAGGCGTACGCGCTGGTCTCGTTGTCGATCAAGGAGGCCGACGTGCACAACTCCATGCTGGTCGTCCAGCCCTGTGGGCTGCTCTCCGCGCTCATCGCCCTGTTCGAGCAGTCCTGGCAGAACGCCCTGCCCTTCCATGGCAGCACCGACCGCCCCGGCGGGCTGCCTCCGGCCGACCGCCGGCTGCTGTGGCTGCTCGCGGGCGGCGCGGGCGACGACGTCATCGCCCGCGAACTGGGCCTCAGCCGTCGCACGTTCTTCCGCCGGCTCCAGATCCTGATGGCCCGGCTGGGCGCCGCGAACCGCTTTCAACTGGCGTTGCAGGCACAGCGGCAGGGGTGGCTGTGACAGCGGTCGGCGGGCGGGGAGGGAGCGCGTACGGAAGGTGCGCCGGTGGGCGTCCGGCGGCACGCCCACCGCCCGGTTGCCGTGGCGACGCGGCGTCGTGGTCGCGTCCGTCGCATGTCCGAAAGTGTGCGGGTCATGTCGTTCCAGACACTCCCTCCGAGTGATCAGTCCCCGCCAGGATGGTCGCAGGTGATCGGCCCGGGACTTCGAACGGGCCTTGAGACGGGGAGAAACCCATGGTGGCGGGGCAGATGGTGGCGGTGTACGGCGCGTACGGGCACACCGGCCGGTTCGTGGTGGCCGAGCTGAGGGAGCGCGGGTTCGTGCCGGTTCTCTCCGGCCGGGACGCCGGAAAGCTGGCGGAGTCGGCGGTCTCCGCGCCGGGGTCCGAGGTCCGTCCGGCGCCGGTCGACGACCCGGCCGCGCTCGACCGCGTACTGGCCGGCACCGCGGCTGTGATCAACTGCGCGGGCCCCTTCGCCACGACGGCCGGACCGCTCATCGAGGCGGCGCTGCGGGCCGGGATCCCCTACGTGGACGTGGCGGGCGAGGTCGAGGCCACGCTCGACACCTTCGCGCACTTCGCGGAGCGGGCCGAGGCCGCCCAAGCGGTCGTCGTGCCCGCGATGGCCTTCTACGGCGGGCTCGGGGACCTTCTGCTCACCGCCGCGATGGGCGACTGGGAGAAGGCCGACGAGGCGCACATCGCGTACGCGCTGGACAGCTGGCACCCGACGGCGGGCACGCGCGCGGCCGGCGCGGTCTCCCGGGCGCGGCGGGAGGGGCGGCGCCTGCGCTTCGCGGACGGGCGGATGGAGTACCGCGACGACAGCGCGCCCACCGGCGAGTGGGTCTTTCCCGAGCCGGTGGGGGCCAGGACGGTCGTCGGGGAGTTCGTGACGACCGACGCCGTCACCGCCACGAACCATCTGACCGTCGCCGAGTTCGGCAGCTACATGACGGCCGAGGCGGTCACGGACGTGCTCGGGCCGGACTCCCCGGCCCCGGTCGCCGTCGACGAACGGGGCCGGTCGGCGCAGACTTTCCTCGTCGACGTCGTGGTGCGCTCCGGCGGGCGTGAGCGGCGCGCCGTGGCGAGGGGCCGGGACATCTACGCGGTCAGCGCACCGCTCGCGGTGGAAGCGGTGCACCGGATCCTGTCCGGGCGGACGACGAGGCGCGGTGTCGTCCCGGCGGGCGAGCTCTTCGACGCGCCCGACTTCCTGCGGGCGCTGGCCCCGCACATCGCCGTCGAACTGGACGCGTAGGGAAGCGGATGGGTGGGGGCCGCCCGCCCCGCCCAGCTCAGAACTCGCGGTCGATACCGGTGACGGACGCCGGTCCCAGAGGGGCGTCGCCCTCGGCAAGCCCGGTGTCGCGCAGGGCGGCGGTGAGCAGGTCCACGGCTTTCGCCTCGGCCTCGTCGCGCGTGGCCGCCTCCACTTCCAGCCGGACGGAGAACATGTTGCCGTCCTGGAGGGTCAGAAGGCTGAGGTCCTCGTTCTCCCCGAAGTCGGTGTTCGACGGGTCCTGTGGACGCAGTTTGCGCTCCACCGCGGAACGCTGGTCGTCGGTGATGCCGTGCACGAACGTACCCGGCACGGTGATGACGTAGTCGGTCATGGAAACTCCTGCCATGCAGGCCCCCGCGGTCGCCGGGGGCATCCCCTTGGAATGCCCCGAGACGGCGAACCCAACCGCCTCCCTCCCCCACTCGGTCCCCTCTTCCTCGGCCGACACGCCTCGGAACGGCCCGTTCCGGGCAGGAATGAACCGCCCGTCCCGGGCAGGAATCCGGGCCCGGCCCCTCACCCTCCCGGCCGGTCCTCCTCCCGTACGCATTCGATGAGGTAGTCACCCGTGTCCGGGTCGATGACCACGCCGTGGGCCTCGCTGTGGAAGCCGGGGAAGGCGCGGTCGAAGGCCTCCAGGGCGCCGAGGTAGCGCAGGACCGGGCCGTCGGGGGCGCCGAGGGCCTCTCCGGGCATCAGGACGGGGATCCCGGGAGGCGTGACCGTGACCATGGCGGCGGCCACCCGGCCCGCGGCCGCGCTGAGGGGCAGGCGTTCGGTGCCGCCGCGGATCAGTTGCTGGTAGCAGCGCTGGGGCGGCACGACGGGCCGGGGCAGGTCACGGAAGGCCGTGTCCAGGGCGTCGATCAGGTCGGCGCGGGTGAGGTGTTCGTGCATCTCCTGGCACAGTCCGCGCAGGGTGGTGTGGCCGTAGCGCTTGGGATAGGACTCGACGAGCCCGGGCAGCACCTGCCGCAGCGGGGTCTCCCCGTCGTGCAGCGCCTTGAAGTCCATCAGGGCGTCCATCAGGGTGCCCCACTTGCCCTTGGTGATGCCCATGGAGAAGAGGATGAGCGTGGTGTACGTGTCGGTCTTCTCCACCACGATGCCCCGCTCGGCGAGGTAGGCGGTCAGGATGCGCGCCGGGATGCCCCACGGTTCGCTGCGGCCCGCCGCCGTGACCCCCGGGCAGGTCAGCGTCACTTTGATCGGGTCCAGCATGCACTGGCCCTCGCTCAGACCGGGGAAGCCGTGCCAGTCGGCGTCGGGGTCGAGCTCCCAGCACCCCGGTTCGGCGGCCAGCAGCGCCGGTGAGGCGTCGGCGAACGGCGTACGGGACCCGGTGGCCGGATCGAGTACGGTCTCGGGCTGCCAGACGCCGAAGAACCAGGCCGGCCGGTCACCGGCGGCGGCGATACGGCGCCCGAGGCGCACGACGGCCTGCCGGAACCGGATGGCCTCGGTGATGGCCTCGTTGACCAGCCACTGCCCCTGCGGACCGTCCATCATCGCGGCGGCCACGTCCAGAGAGGCGATCGCGGGGTACAGCGGCGAGGTCGTCCCGTGCATCATGAACGCCTCGTTGAACCGGTCGTGTTCGACCGGGGCGCGGGGAGACGAACGCACGTGCACCATCGCGGACTGGGACAGCGCGGCCAGCAGTTTGTGGGTCGACTGGGTGGAGAAGACGGTGGGGCGTTCCCCGCCCTCGAAGGTCTCCGGGCCCACGGCCATGCCGTACCGGCGGGCGTAGAGCGGGTGGAAGCGCGCGTACGCGAACCAGGCCTCGTCGAAGTGGAGCCGCGGGGTGCTGGGCGCCAGGGCGCGCGCGGTCTGCACGGTGTCGTAACACAGGCCGTCGTAGGTGGAGTTGGTGATCACCGCGTACTGGGCGTGGGGGGAGACCGCCCCCGGCGTCAGCGGATGGGCGGCGATCCGGGCGGCCACCGCGTCCGCTCCGGTCTCGCTCGCGGGGAGGGGGCCCGCGAGACCGTAGCCGTTGCGGGTCGGCACGAGGTAGACCGGGCGCGCCCCGGAGATCACCAGACCGTGCAGCACCGACTTGTGGCAGTTGCGGTCCACCAGGGCGATCTCGTCGGTGGTGACGCAGTAGTGGCCGACCATGCGGTCCGCCGTGGAGTCGCCGTGCAGGACGAAGTACGTACGGTCGGCGCCGAAGATCCGGGCGGCGTGGCGCTCCGCCTCGCCGATGGGGCCGTTGTGCTCGAAGAGGGATCCCAACTCCCCCACGGAGATGGAGAGATCGGTGCGGAACAGGCGCTCGCCGTAGTAGTCGAAGAACGCCCGGCCCACCGGTGACTTCAGGAAGGCCACCCCGCCCGAGTGCGCGGGGGTGTGCCAGGAGTATTCGTGGGCGTCCTCGAAACGCCGGAGCGCTTTGAAGAACGGCGGCAGCACCGCGTCGCCGTAGGCGTGCGCCGCGTGGGCGACCCGTCCGGCGATGAAGGAGGGGGTGTCCTCCAGCGGCCAGATGTACCCGACGACGGTCTCCGCCACCCACAGCGGCAGTTGCTCCAGGCCGTGGTCGGAGTCCTCGGCCATGACGACGAAGACCGGCAGGTCCTTGAACCGGCGCGAGATCTGCCGCAGTGCGGCCGCGCCTCCCGCTTCCGTGCCGTACGGCTCGGCGTCGGCGGGTTTGCCGCCCGCGGACGGCAGATCCCACGCCACCACGGCGGCGGTCAGCCCCGCCTCGGTCCGCAGCGCCGCGCAGGCCGCCTCCGCGGTCCGCGCCCAGCGCACTTCCAGACCGCGGTTCTCCAACTCCTTCCCGATACGGCTCAGTTGCTCCGCCCCGGCCCCCCCACCGAGGGGGTCCTCGCGCAGGGCCAGCAGGACACTACCGTTCGCCATGACATCTCCACCCACGTCGCACCGGACAGCTACGGCTCAGATGGCAAGCATCCTGCGCGGGGAGGGGAAGAGTTTGCCGGAAACGGTAAACCACCCGTATGGGTACAGGGGGGTTGAACCCGACACCACGGCGCCGGGACCGAGGCGGCCGGAGGACGGCGGAAACGGTCCTGCGCCATACCTTGGGCGCAGGGGCGGAGTTGAGCTCCTCACTGCACGGCGAAATCCCGACACGCGACCACCCGAGAGCGGCGTCACCCCTCCAGCAGCTCCGGCCCATTGTTGCGCACGCTGTTCACCGCCAGGGAGACCGGGCGGGCGTCGAGGTGGCCGTCCGCGGGCTGGCTCAGCAGGGCTCGTAGGTCGTCCGGGTCGTGGTGATGGGGGTCGAGCCAGGCGTCGTAGTGGTCCTCGGTGAGCGCCAACGGCATGCGGGGGTGGACGCGGCCCGCCGCGTCGGTGGCCTCGGTGGTGATGATGGCGCAGGTCGTCAGCCATGCGCCGGGGTCGTCGTCGTGCTTGACGGATCGGTCGCGCCAGTACGTGTACAGCCCGGCCAGGGCCATCACCCGGTCGTCCTCGGGGTGGATGAAGTACGGCTGCTTGCGGGGCTTGCCCGTGGCCGGGTCCTTCTCCTGCTGCCACTCGTAGAAGCCGTCGGCGGGCAGGAGGCAGCGGTGCTTGAGGAACTCGCGGCGGAAGGCGGGTTTCTCGTGCACGGTCTCCACCCGGGCGTTGATCATACGGGCGCCGACCTTCACGTCCTGTGCCCACGGCGGCACCAGGCCCCAGCGCAGCGGCCGCAACTGCCTGCCCGCCGGTCCGGCGCCGTCGTGGCCGCGGGCGGTGCGCTCCAGGACGGCCCACACCTCGTCGGTCGGCGCGACGTTCCAGCTCGGCGCCAGACGCTCCTCCGTACGCCAGTCGGTGACACGGAAGAGCTGGACCAGGTCCTCGGGGCTGCGGGTGGAGACATAACGGCCGCACATGGAACCACTGTGCCACCGGCGGCACCACCGGAAACACGGGCGCATGGCCTCGGCGGCGGGCGGACCGGCAGGAAGGGTGGCGGCGATCTGCCGTGGCGGCCGGGCGGTGAGAGCGCCTGGGCGCTGGGGCGGTCAGAGTGCCTGGGCGCCGGACGGCTCGCCGGGCGGGGTCAGCCGGTCCGCCAGGAAGGCCAGGATCTCGTCCCTGGCCCGCACCGTGGGATGGCCCGCCTCGTCCACGAGGTGGGCGGTGACGACGCTGTGCGGAGAGGCCACCACATCGGCGAAGAAGGGCGGCGGGTCGGTACGGGCGTCGCCGCCGTCCAGGACTCGGCCGTCGAAGGCATCGCCGAGGAGCGCGCGATAGGCGGCGAAGCGCTGGCCCGTGCACCAGCGGTCGTTGTCGAAGCGGTAGGCGAGTACCTTCAGTCCGTCCCGTACGACGCGCTCGCGGACCGCCGCCGCGTCCTCCTCGCTGATCTCCAGCCCGGCCGGATCGTCCAGCGGCAGCGAGGGGTGGTTGACGACGGGGGCGATGACGGCCGGCTCCAGCGCCATGGTGAGCGCGAAGTTGCCGGTGAAGCAGAGCCCGATCGCTCCGACCCCCGGACCGCCGCACTCGGCGTGCGCCCGGCGCGCGAGCCCGCGCAGCCACGCGGTGACGGGGCTGGTGCCGCCCTGGGCGAACGCGCGGAACTCGGCGCTGACGCACGCACGCCGTACGACCTCGCTTCCGCCTTCAGCCGTGGGGTAGGCACCGTCCACCCCGAACAGCGAGGGGACGTGGACCGTGAAGCCCGCCTCCCTTATCCACCGGGCCAGCCGCAGGACGTCGGGGCTGATGCCGGGCATCTCCGGCATCAGCACGACAGCGGGCCCGGCACCCGCCACGTACACCGTCTTCACCACTCCGTCGATCTCCACGAGCCGGCGGGAGAAATCCGTGATCGCGTCGTCTCGGCACTGTTCGGCAGCACTCATAAGGACAGCCTGGACTCGGCCGCGCCCAGGTCGGGAGGGGCCGGATCGCCATGGATGACGGTAATCTCGCCATCAGCCCCGACGGTGAGGAGGCGGACGTGAGCGCGTTGCGTGTGGGGGTCCTGGCCTACCCGGGGTGTTTCGCCTCCGAGGTGTTCGGCGTACCCGATCTGCTGACGATGGCCGCACACGTGGCCGGGCCGGACCGGGCGGGGTACGAGGTGTCCGTCCTCTCGCCCCGCCGTCGCGTCACCGCGTCGGGCGGCGCGGCCCTGACCGTCGCCCCGCTGCGCGAGGTCGACGTCCTCGTCGTACCGGGTTTCGAGCTCGTACCGGGCCTCGACCTGGACGCCGTACTCGCCCCCTTGGCCCCGGAGATCGCGGCGATCCGCTCCCACGGCGCCGCGGGCCGTGCCGTGGTGTCGATCTGCGTCGGTGCGTTCCTGCTCGCCGAGGCGGGACTTCTGGACCGGCGCCGGGCGACGACGTCATGGCTCTTCGCGGACGAACTGTCCCGGCGCTGCCCGGACGCCGAAGTCCGCTCCGACCATCTGGTCGTCACCGACGAGGGGGTGACGACGACGGCCGCCTTCAGCGCGATGTACGACTTCGCGCTGGAGCTGATCCGCGGGCACAGCGGCGCCGATGTGGCACGGACGACCGCGCGGGTCGCGCTCGTCGACGACGCCCGTACGTCGCAGGCCCCCTATGTCGACGCGCGACTGCTGCCGCGCCCCGGCAACGAGTTCTCCCACCGGGTCATGCGGCGGCTCGACCAGACCCTCGCCGCCCGGTACGACCTCACCGCGCTGGCGGGCGCCTTCAACGTGAGCACCAGGACCCTGCTGCGGCGCTTCGCCGACGAGACGGGCCGGAGTCCGCTGGAGTATTTGCAGTCCTCGCGCGTCCGGCGCGCCCGCCATCTCCTGGAGACGACGGACCGCACCGTCGCGGGCATCTCCTCCGCGGTGGGCTACCAGGACCCCGCGACGTTCGCCGCCCTCTTCGCCAGACACACCGGCCGCCGCCCGAGGGACTACCGCGCGGCCTTCCGGCGCGGTTCCGGCTGACAGGAGGCAGGGCGTGGGCGTGCGGGACCGGCGCGGCACGGTGGCCTAGGGGTACGGGAGGGCTCTCCGCCCTGCACCAACCGACCCCCGCGCCGCATCGTGAAACACTCCCACCCCACCCCGCACGGGTGTGCGACACTCCCCCGCATGCTGGGTGTAACCGATCTTCCGACATACCTCGTGGGCCTGGTGCTGATCATCCTGGCGCCGGGGCCCAACTCCCTGTACGTGCTCTCCGTAGCGGCCCGGCGCGGTGTGCGCACCGGATATGTCGCCGCCGCAGGGGTGTGGACCGGGGACACGGTGCTGATGACGCTCTCCGCGCTCGGGGCCGCGTCGCTGCTGCAGACGACGCCGCTGCTGTTCGCCGTCGTCAAGTACGCCGGTGCCGGGTATCTGTCCTGGATGGCCCTCGGCATGCTGCGCCAGGCGCTCGCGATGTGGCGCGACCGCCACACGGCCGCCGAGCCCGGCGCCGCCGACGAACTCCAGCAGGACGCGGCCGCCGAGCGGCCCTACCGGCGCGCCCTGATGCTCAGCCTCTTCAACCCCAAGGCGATCCTGTTCCTGGTCTCCTTCTTCGTGCAGTTCGTGGACCCTGGATACGCCTATCCGGCGCTGTCGTTCCTGGTGCTCGGCACCCTGCTCCAGCTGGCGAGCTTCCTGTATCTGTCCACGCTGATATTCAGCGGCACCCGGCTGGCCGCCGCCTTCCGCCGCCGCAGGCGCCTGTCGGCGGGCGCCACGTCCGCGGCCGGGGTCCTCTTCCTCGGCTTCGCCGCGAAGCTGTCGTTCAGCGGGGTGTGAGCCGCCTCACCGGTTCTCCGCGCGAAAGGGTGGGTCCGTCCCCACGGATCCACCCTTTCGTTACCCAGCGGTAAAGAATTGCCCAAACACCCTGGCGGGACGGTGTGTGATGCGCGTAGATCTTGCCCATGCGCACTGTCACCAAAACCGCGGCAACCGTCGCCGCCCTCGCCGTCACCGGCGCCGCCTTCTACGGCGCCGGCGCGGCCACCGCCGGAAACGGCACGCCGAAGAGCGACAGGGAAATCCCCAACATCACCAAGGTCGAAGACAGGATCAACGCCTACTACGGCGGGGCTCCCGACTCGACCGGCGCCTACCAGGCCTCCCCGACCAGCAACTACGCCAAGCAGGTCGCCTCGATCGAGGCCCGCGCCAAGCGTCGGATCACCCACGCCGCCGAGCACTCCGGGCGCGACGGCCGCAAGCCCGCGATCGTTCTCGACGTCGACGACACCACCCTGCTGACCTACGACTACGAGAAGAAGAACGGTTTCGCGTACAACGCCACCGCCTTCGACGCCTACGTCCGGAGCGCGCGGTCCATAGCCGTCTTCGGCATGCCCGACCTGGTCAACTACGCGGCCAAGAAGGGCGTCACCGTCTTCTTCCTCACCGGCCGCGACGTCTCGCAGCGCGAGGCGAGCGCCACCAACCTCACTTCGGCGGGTTACGGCGTCCCGGTCGACAGCGCGCACTTCTTCCTCAAGGACAAGGCCAACCCCCCGGCCTACCTGAGCTGCGGCAAGCCCACCTGGACCTGCTCCACGGTGGACTACAAGGCGGGCACCCGCCGGCACATCGAGAGCCTCGGCTACCGCATCGTCGCCAACCTCGGCGACCAGTACACCGACCTCGCGGGCGGCCACGCCGACCAGACGTACAAGATCCCGAACCCCATGTACTTCCTGCCCTAGGCGGACCGGCCGGAGCGCGCCGGACACCCCGCGCACCCCGGCCCCCACTCACCTCTCCCCGCACCGGCGCCCGTTCACCGGGCCGGTCCCGCGCCCTCCGCCGCCGCACCGAACCACCTGGGCAGGTGTGCGAGCAGTTCCCCCTGATCGTCACCGACCCACGCCACATGGCCGTCCGGGCGCAGCAACACGGCGGGCACGTCCAACTCCGCGCCCGAGTCGACGACATGGTCGATCCGGTCCGACCAACCCTCCACCGACAGCCGCCCGGTACGGTCGAGCAGCAGTCCGCGCCCACCGCGCATCTGCTCGTACAGACGCCCCCGCGTCAGCCGTACGTCCCGCAGCCGCCGGCCGAGCAGCGGGTGGCCCTCACCGAAGTCGTAGGCGACGTCGACCGCGGTGATCATCCCGGTCACGTACCGGTTCACCTCCTCGAAGTCCATCAGCTTCGCGAAGAGGGTGCGCAGCGCGGTCGCACCGGCGTCGCTGCCGAGGAGGGTGATCTGCGCACGGGTGTTCTCCAGTACGGCGGCGCCGACCGGATGCCGTTCGGTGTGGTAGCTGTCGAGGAGCCCGTGTGGCGCCCAGCCGTTGACGGCGGCGGCCAGCTTCCAGCCGAGGTTGAAGGCGTCCTGCACGCCCAGGTTCAACCCCTGGCCGCCGGTCGGCGGATGGATGTGTGCCGCGTCCCCGGCCAGGAACGCACGGCCGACCCGGTAGTGCTCGGCCTGCCGGCCGGCGTCACCGAACCGGGAGAGCCAACGCGGCGAGTGCACACCGAAGTCGGTGCCCGCGTAGGCGCGCAACTGCCGCTTGAAGTCGTCGAGGGTCGGCTCGGCCGCGCGGTCCTCGGCCACACCGTCGGCGGGCACGACGACGCGGCACACCCCCGCGTCGTCGGGAGGGGTGACGGAGAACCGGAACTGCGTCTTGTTGACCTCCGCGACAGCGTCGGCGACCGTGGCCGGGTCCTCGGCCACCTCCATCTGGCCCAGCAGCGTCTCGACCGTGGCGGGTTCGCCGGGGAAGGCGACACCGAGCAGTTTGCGCACGGTGCTCCGGCCGCCGTCGCACCCCACGAGGTAGCGCGAGCGCACCCGGGTGCCGTCCGCCAGCTCGGCCTCCAGCCCGTCCTCGTCCTGGCTGAGTCCGACCACCTCGCAGCCGCGCCGGATCTCGGCGCCGAGTTCGAGGGCGCGCTCGGTGAGGAGCCGCTCGGTCACCGGCTGCGGAGTGGCGACACCGTACGGGTGGGCCGTGTCCAGCCCCTCCGGCCACGCCTTCACGACACCACCGAACAGACCGCCCACCCGGAACTTCTCACTGACCGCGAGGAACCTCTCCAGCAGACCGCGCTGATCCATCACCTCGACGCTGCGTACGTGCAGACCCTGTCCGCGCGACTGGTCGGTGGGTTCGGTCAGCTTCTCCAGTACGACGACGTGCACACCGTGCAGCCGCAGTTCACAGGCGAGCATCAAACCGGTCGGTCCCCCGCCGGCAACGACCACGTCGATCATCAAAGTTTCCCGTTTCCGCAGGTCCTGGCATCGGCCTGTGATTGTGCGGGATGACGGGGGCCTTGCCGCAAGCCCCCTGGTGGGCTATACCTTGAGAGTGGCAAGGAGCGGACGAGCTCCTTGCCTTCGACGTTTCCAACCCTCGTCGTTTCCAGCCCTCGTCGGTTCCCCGACTTCCTCGTTTCCGGCGTCGCCGCACTCCCTCCCCCGCCTCGGACACCGGCCGCTTCCGGCAAGCGGGTGAACCCTCCGATCCCGGCGCGCGGGATCGAATCACACCGGTTTTCATGTCCATATGACCAACACCAAGAAGTACCTGCTCGCCGCTGTTGCCGGCACTGCCCTGACCCTCGGCTCCGCCGCCCCCGCCCTGGCGGACAACGGCCCGAACCACGGTCACGGCGGCCACGGCTCCTACGGCCGTGACCACGACGACCGGGACCACGGTGGCCGTCACCACGGCGACCGTGACCACGGTGACCGTGACCGCTACGACGACCACCGCGGTGACTCCCGTGGGACGGAATGCACCAACCACGGAGGTGCCTACGCCGAGGGGTACGTCGCCCACTCCCCCGGCGTTCTTTCCGGCAACCTGATCCAGGTCGTGGTCGACGCTCCCATCAACGTCTGCGGCAACAGCGTCGGGATCGGCTGAACCTCCGGACCTGCCATCGCGGCCCCTCAGTCCAGAAGGAGGGGATTGGGCAGAACGGCCTCGGGGTGCATCCGCAGAAGCGTGTGGAGCACCCCGGACAGCCCCGACATCAGGCTCGGCGAGAACGCCTCGCGGGCCAAACCCCCCACCGGCCCGCGCTGTTCGAGGCCGCTGAGGATCTCGCCGTCGAGGTCGGCGGCGTCACCGACGCCCACGGACGTCAGGAACTCCCAGAGCCCCAGGTCGCCGTGGCACAGCGTGTGACTCCAGCCGAAGCCCTCGGCGGCGCAGGCGTGTGCGGCGCGCCTTGCCATGTCCAGGTGGGCGGGGTCGCCCGTACGCCGGTGGAGGTCGAGCATGCCGATGCCGATCCCCGCGCTCCCGTGGCACCAGCTGGTGAAGAAGTCCTCCTCGGCGCCGACGCGCACATCCTGCCAGTTGCCCTGCTCGGGCCGGTAGAGGGACTCCTGGAAGGCGAAGGCCCGTTCGGCGAGGCGAGCCCAGTCACCGCGGTCGGCGGCGGTACCCGCCCGGCTCAGGGCCAGCCTGGCCAGCGCCCAGCCGATGCCGGTGGCACCGTGCGCGAAGCCGCCGATGCCCTCGGGGTTGAGCCGGGTCGTCCAGCGTGCCCCGGCGCCGTCGACCTCGGCGAGCCCGGAGAGCCGACGGCCGATGCGCGCGGCGGCGTCCAGCCAGCGATCCTGCCCCGTCGCCTCCGCCAGGTCGATCAGCGGGACCACTCCCCCGGCCGCCCCGTTGAGGAGATCCACCTCCACGTCGCCCTCGACCAGCGGCCCCCGCGCCAGCAGTATCGCGCGCTGTTCCGCCCGCTCCACCAACCAGGGCTCACCGAGCACCCGGTGCAGCGCCAGCCACGTCCACACCTGCGACGCCGCCCCGCTGAACGCGCCGGCCGAGGGCGTCGGCGTACGGTCCTCGGTGCTGATGAGCACCCGCAGCGCACCCTCGAACACCTCGGACACGCCCGGCACTTCGTCCGCCCGCCCGGCCCTCGCCTCCGTCACGTACTCGGCGAGCGTCAGCGCCACACCCCCCTGCCCGGTGTACAGATCGGCGGGCAGCACCCTGATGGACCATCCGGCCGGGGTGAAGACCGGGCTGATCCAGGTGACCGTGCCGTCCTCGCCGCGCACCGCGCCGTCGCAGAGCCGCCGCACCATCCGGGTGGCCAGGTCGCGGCGCCGCCGCTCCCGGTCCCTGGCGTGCGGGTCGCGGGCAGCCGCCTGGACCCGCTGGGGCAGCGAGCGCTCGTTGAGGTACGCCCCCACGAGCGCGTCCTGGATCACCGCCTCCTCCAGGGGCAGGTCGGCTGTGAGCCAGTCCTCGGCCGTGGCCCCTACGACAGCCGCGTCCACCACGAAGGTGGACATCGGGACGTCTCCGGCCATCAGGTCCGCTGTCTCGCCGTCGATGGCCGCACGGTCGGTGGGGGCACCGGGCAGCACCTCCGCGTTGCGCCGCAGGATGTCGCGGGCGCGCTCGACGGCCGCCGCCTCGTCGTGCAGCGACGCGGGGTGCCACAGCATCCGGCCGATGTCGACGTACGCCTGGGTCGGCCGCAGGATCCGCCGCACCTGAGCGCCCCGGAAGCGGCGCAGCATCCGGTGCGGGTCGGTGCCCGGGCGGCGCAGATGGGCGGTCATCTCGCGGAAGCCGGCCAGGACCCGGTCCCAGTACGCGCTCAGCACCGGGGTGGGGCTGGGGTGGTTGCCCGCGGTGGGCATGGCGACCAGGTCCACCTCGAAGCGGGCCTCGGCGGTGCCGCCGTCCGCGATCACGGGGTGGGGGATCAGCGGCTGCTGGCCGGGGAGGGCACCGATCCCGGAGATGTCCACTCCGCCCAGCGCGAAGCCGGTGCCGCGTACGGGCAGAAGCCCGGTGCGCAGCACGGTACGGCGGATGGCCGCCGCCGCCACGTCCACCGCGTCGCCCCGGCCGCTCGCGGGGAAGGGCGCGGGAGCGTCGAAGAGTGTCTCCGCGTCCACGATCACCGGTACCGGACCCGCCGCGATCATGTTCTCGGCGTGCATGTCCGTGCCGCCGGTGAAGCGCAGCACGGCGAGCCAGTGACCGACGTTGCGGTAGAACGCGGCGAGTTGGCCGTCGTCCGCGCAGTAGCGGTGGCGTACGAACTCGGCCCAGCCGTAGCCGTCACGCACCAGCGTCCTGGGCACACGAATGCGTTCCCCCGGCCGCGGCGCGTCGGGGAAGTCCGCGAAGACGTCCTCCAGGAGCTCGCCCAGCGCCACGTCCACCTGCGAGGGCCGGGGTTTGTACATGACGCTGCCGCCGTCGAAGTCGACCCTGCTGACCGTCAGACCGCCCCGGTGGGTGTCGCCCTCTCCGAAGACGACAGCCCGTATCTCCCCGGCGGGCGCGCCCAGCAACGGCCCCAGCAGCGCACGGTCGGCCGCCAGCCGCTCGGCGAACCGGGCCGTGGCCGCCACCGACAGCCGCGCCACCGTCGCGATCCGCCGTCCGAGCGTGGGATAGCGGTCGGCCAGCCGATCGAGATAGCCTTCTTCCTCGGCTTCTTCGAGGAAAGCGGCCCAGGTCGCGGTGGAGTCCTCGGCCTGCCCGCCGCCTTCCGCCATGCGCCGGGCGTGCAGTTCGATCAGGAAGAGCCGGGACAGCTTCGCGTGCAGGGAGCCGATCAGGGCAGTGTGGCCCGCCTCCAGCGCCACCTCGCGCTCCGCGTCCGCCAGGGCGTCCACGGCCGCCAGCCGCCGGGCCAGCTCCTGGCGCCAGGGCCGGGCGATGGTGCGTACCGGACGGACGAACCACTCCGCCTCGTCTCTCTTCTCCGGCGCCGATCGGTCCAAGGCCCGCCCCTTCCCCGTACGTCACACGTCACGCCGTCGAGGCGCTCGACTTGGTTGTCGACCTGGTGCTCCACGTGGGGCGGGGAACCGCCCGGCCAACCCCGGTCCGTCAGTGCGCCGCGGCATGGTGAGCGGCCCCCACCCGTCGTTCGGTATGTCCCTGCGCTCCTGCGGTATTTCCGTACGCTCCTGTCCGCGAGCGTCACTCGGCGGCGACGCGCCCACCGGGGGCGGTTGCCAGGACGCTCAGGGAGCATGTCCCGCAAAAGGATCTCTGCGGGAACGCTCCTCGGTGATCAGCAACACCAGCTTCCGCGCGACCCGCTCGGGCTGGAGCAGAACCCGTACAGGGAGTCGCTGGGGTCGGTCAGCGCGGCCTCGGCGGCGGCGCCGCCGACGTAGAGCGGACCGGCGGGGTTGGACTGGCCGTACGCGCTCTCGGCACCGGACAGCCAGGCGTTGAGCACGGCGGTTGCGGGAACACTGGTCTGGGGCATCTGTGGCCTCCGGACGTAGGAAAGTGGGCGGACTGCCCAGTGCCGAGTATTGCCGGATCCGAACACCTGTCAGATGGCTAATCCGGCCACAGTCCGGGGAGTCCGGTGCGCGGAATGCCGGTCCCTGAGGCGCCCGTTGACGACGGTACGGGAAGTGGGGGGCCGTCTGCCGCCGGGGTTCGGGGAGCCTTATTCGGGCTTTGCCTTGATCGAGTGCGATGGCCGCATTGCGCCTTGACGTTGGGCGCGAGCGGGTGCCGCGCCGGGGTGTCCGGCGCCCGTCGCGTCGGCCATGGCGCGTACCGGCGGACGGAACCGGTCTTGTGGGAAAGGGGTGTCTGCCCGCCGCCCGATGGCGGGCAGACACCCGCGGGGCACGCCGAGACGGGGGACCTCCGCGTACCCCGCACCCGGCGGCCGGGCCAGGAGAAAGCCACGCCGCCGGAGCCACTGGGGCTGCAACGAGCGTGACAGCCGCCGTCCCCGGCTCAACAGCGATCCCTCGGCCAACAAAGCCCGCGCGATGGCCGACGAGCGCAAGGTGGCGTCACCTGCCGCGCCCAGCGGAACACGCGCCCCGCCCCATGTGCCGGTCGTCCCGGGTGACGGCCGGGGTGGCACGAACGCCCGCGGCTCAGCTCACCGCCTGCTTCACCAGCGCGGCTATCCGCGCCTCCACCTCATGCGTCACCTCGGTCAGGGCGTAGGCCGAGGCCCACATCGTGCCCTCGTCGAGCTGCGCCTGGTCGCTGAAGCCGAGGGTGGCGTAACGGGTCTTGAACTTCTCGGCGCTCTGGAAGAAGCAGACGACCTTGCCGTCCAGCGCGTACGCCGGCATTCCGTACCAGAGCTTCGGCGCGAGCGCCGGGGCGGTGGCCGTCACGACGGCGTGGACGCGCTCGGCCATGATCCGGTCCGCTTCCCGCATCTCGGCGATCTTCGCGAGGACATCCTGCACCGCCTGGGCCGCCTTGTCCGCACGCGAGCCGCGTCTCGACGCCGACTTCAGCTCCTGGGCGTGATCCTTCATCGCGGCCCGCTCCTCGGCCGAGAAACCTTCGTACGCACGGTTGTCGGTGATGCTCATGATGCGTCTTCCCCTTGATGACCTTGATGTGCGGCTCTGATGTGCGGCTCTTGAGAAGACCATAGCCAGGGGCACTGACAACGGCGTCCGACCGTGTCCGCGGGAGGGCGGTGACCGCGCTTGTGCGATGCCGTCGCCATGGCAACGCCATTGCTGGAACCGGACGTTCAGGACACGGCGACGGCGAGCGCGGCGCGCCAGGCAGGGCTGTCGACATAGTGGTTGTCGTAGCGCTCCGAGGACTCCGCGATCTTCTTCGGGTCGGTCTCGCCGCGCATCACGCTGCCCAGCAGCCGCAGATAGTCGAAGCGGCCCATGCCGGGCGTGAAGGTGAACAGGACGTCGGCCTCGCACCCCGGGGCCGCGGCGAAGGCGTGCGGGGTGTGCGGGGGCACGGCGAGGAAGTCTCCGGCGTTCAGGATGGTGACCTCCTCCCCGACCAGCACCTGGAGGGACCCGCTGATCACGAAGAAGAGTTCCGTCGCCTTCGTGTGGAAGTGCGCGGGAGCACCGACGGCTCCCTCGGCGAAGGTGGAGCGGTAGGAGGTGAAGCCGCCGCCCGGCGCGCCCGTCTCGGCGAGGAGGGTCATCACGCTGCTCGGGTCGGCGCGGGTCTCGGCGTCGGCGGCGCGGGTGAGGAGAGCGGCGGAGGCGGCGTCCGTGCTGGTCATGGTGGTTTCCCCGTTCGGTTCGGCGGCGGTGCGGTGTCGCTGTGATCACCACTTTACGTAGCCGGAAGACCCGCTGCGGAGTGCAATTTTTGACCGTGATTCGAGGTCAATCATGCTTGGTGGCACCAGGCGTGCCGGAGAGCGGGGGCGGGCGGTGGCTTGCGTGCCGGGGCGACTGGGTACGCGGGACCCTGGAGTGCACTGCCCGTGACGTCCACGAAGGGACACCCGATGACCATCGCGGTGACCACACCGACCGGACACGTGGGATCGCGCGTCGTGCGGCTGCTGCTGCAAGCCGGCGTCCGCCCCCGCGTCCTGGTCCGCGACCCGGACCGCCTGGACGACGAGACCCGCGCGCGCGTGGACGTACGCCGAGGCGACCTGACGGACGCCGCGTTCGTCCGCGAGGCGGTGGCGGGGGTACACACCGTCTTCTGGGTGGACCCCACCCCCCACACCACGGCCGACCCGGTCGAGACCTCACTGCGTACCGCGGCGCCTCTGATCGAGGCCGCGCGGACCGGAGAGGTGCGGCGGGTGGTGCTGTTGAGCAGCGTCGGGGCGGAGAAGCGGCACGGCGTCGGGCACATCGACGCGTTGGCCGGGATCGAGGAACGGCTCGACGCCACCGGGGCCGACGTTCTGCACCTGCGTTGCGCGTACTTCTTCACCAACTTGCTGTTCGACCTCGACGGGATCGCCGAAGGGGTGCTGACCACGGCGTTCGACCCCGACCATCCGATGCCCTGGGTCGATCCGCGGGACATCGCAGACGTGGTGGCGGCCCGGCTGCTGAGCGACGCCTGGCGGGGCCGGGTGGTGCAGGCCGTCCACGGACCGCAGGACCTCACCTTCCGCCAGGTCGCGGCAATCCTCACGGACGCGCTCGGACGCCCGGTGCGCGTCAACCCCGTCAGCGACGACACGACGCGGGACACCCTCCGCGCGGCCGGACTGCCCGCCTCGGCGATCGAGGGCATGGTCGGGATGACCGCCGGAACCCGCGACCTGAAGCCCGAGCAGCCCCGCGACCTGCTCACCACCACTCCCACCCCGCTCAGCGGCTGGGCCCACGCCCATCTGCGACCGCTGCTGGAGAAGTGACGGGGAGCGCGAGTCACGCGCTCGCGCGCACCCCGCCCGCGCTCCCGCCGACACCCGCGCGCCGACGGACGGCCAGATCACGGGCGGCCTCCGGCCATGTGCCGTGCTCGAAGGTGAAACCCGCGCCCAGGAGGCGACCGGGGACGACGCGGCGGCTCTTCAGCAGGAGCTCGGTGTCCGTGCGCAGGACGTACGCGCCGAGCTCCGCCATGCCCTTCGTCGCGGGCAGTCCCAGCGGGGCTCCCCAGGCGGCGCGCAGGGCACGCATGAAGACCCGGTGCGGAAACGGGGCGGGGGCGGCCAGGTTGACCGGGCCGGAGAGGTCCTCGCGGTCGGCCAGGAACCGGACCGCGCGGACGAAGTCGTCCTCATGGATCCACGACACGTACTGGGCGCCACCCGCGACGGGTCCGCCGAGCCCGAGCCGGGCCATCCACGACATCACGTCGAAGACCCCGCCCCGGTCGGGGCTCATCACCATGGCGGAGCGCAGCGCGACCTTGCGCGTCCCCGGGGTGTCGGCTTCCCGCTGCGCCCGCTCCCAGGCCTTGGCGATGTCGACGCTGTAGCCCCAGTACGCCGGGACTCCGGCCTCGGTTCCGCCGATCACCCCGGTGGCCTCGTCGTGGGGCACGTCGTAGCGGTGGGCGTAGATGGTGGCGGTGCTCATCTGCAGCCAGAGGCGGGGCGGCCGGGCGGCGGCCCCGATCGCCCGGCCCACGACCTGTGTCGAGCGGACCCGCGAATCCATCATGGCCCGCAGGTTGGCCGGGGTGTAGCGGCAGCTCACACTGCGGCCCGCCAGGTTGATCACGAGGTCGCTGCCGTCGATCTCACGAGCCCACGGCCCGAGGTTCTCACCGTCCCAGTGGACTTCGCGCTCCCCCACGGGCCGCCGGGTGAGGATCACGACCTCATGACCGGCCGCGGTCAGCGCACGGTCCATCACAGCACCGATCTGACCGGTCCCACCTGGAATGACCACCTTCATCGACTTCCCCTCCCTCTGCTGCGGTGAGCCTAGAGGAGAAGTTGAACGCGTTCAAATGGGAAGGGCGGGTGCGGGCTCGGGACGCCCCCCGGGCACTACCGGGCACTACCGGGCACAGGGCGTCCCACTCCCCCTCCTCACCAGGCCTTGCCGGCCTGCTCTCGAGTCGTCCGGTTGATCCGGTTGAAGAAGTTGGTGGTCGCGATCTCCAGGATGAGCGCGGCCAGTTGCTGCTCCGTGAAGTGGTCGGCGACGGCGTCCCAGATCTCGTCGGTCACGCCCGGCGCGCCGTCCTGGATACGGGTGGCCGCCTCGGTCAGCGCGAGGGCCGCGCGCTCCTCGTCCGTGAAGAAGGGCGTCTCGCGCCAGGCGACCACGCTGTGCAGCCGCTCGTCCGTCTCCCCGGCCTTCCTCGCGCCCTCCACGCCGGCCCAGACACACGGGCCGCAGCCGTTGATCTGGCTGGCGCGCAGGTGGACCAGCTCCAGCAGGCGCCGGTCGACGCCCGCGGCGTGAATCGCCTTGTGCAGGTGCTGGATCGCGGTGATCAGATCGGGGTTCGCCGGACCCTTCATACGTGCTTCCATCAGCCGTGCTCCCTCATCGGTTACGTGCGCCCTTCCGGGCTCGTCAACACCCATGACGGAGCGGTTTCGAGGAAGGTAACAAGATGTCCGACAGCACCCCGGGGGACCCGGTGGCCGAGGCCTTCGAGGCCCGGCGCGCGCGGCTGCGCGCGGTCGCGTACCGCATGCTCGGTTCGCACGCCGACGCCGAGGACGCCGTACAGGAGGCATGGCTGCGCCTGTCCCGTCAGGACGCGGCGGGTCTCCACAACCTCGACGGCTGGCTGACCACCGTGGTGAGCCGGATCAGCCTCGACGCGCTGCGGGCGCGCCGGACCCGCCCCGAGGCGTCGTACGGCGACCGGCTGCCCGAGTTCGTGGTGACGGCCGACGACGGGCCCGTCCCCGAGGACGACGCGGTGCTCGCCGACTCGGTGGGGCTCGCCCTCCTCGTCGTCCTGGAGTCGCTCCGGCCGAGCGAACGGCTCGCGTTCGTGCTGCACGACCTCTTCGCGGTGCCGTTCGCGGAGATCGGCCAGATCCTGGGCAAGTCCACCGACGCGACCAAGATGCTCACCAGCCGCGCGCGGAGGAAGGTGCGGGCGACCGACCGGCCGCCGGAGGCGGGACCGGAGCAGCGCGCGGTGGTCCAGGCGTTCCTCGCGGCCTCCCGCGACGGGGACTTCGAGGGGTTGCTTCGGGTGCTCGACCCGAATGTGCGACTCGCCGTCGACACCCCCGCCGGTGTGGTCATCACCCTCGGTGCCACCGAGGTCGCCGCGGGCGCGAAACTGTCCGCGGCCGCGGCGGTACGCGGACGGGCCGTGCTCGTCAACGGCCTCCCCGGAGTCCTCTCCTGGCGCGAGGACGGCACCCCGCTCACGGTGCTCGCGTTCACCGTCGCCGACGGCCGGATCACCGAGATCACCGGCTTGGTCGACCCGGCCAAACTCGCGCGGATGGACCTCCCGACGCCGGTGTGAGACGGAACGCGGGAACGGGCAGGCCGGACCGGCCTGCCCGAGCGGGCGTACGAAAAATGGGTGGAACAGCGCTCCCGTGCGCCCGTAGCCTGCTGCCGCGCCATATCGCCCAGGCAAGGATGTGCCCTTGTACACCAAGTGAGTCCCCCCGACTGCTGATTCGTCGCGCGTCGCGCTTCCGCGCCGCGCTGCTTCCTGCTGCGGACTTCTCACTGAAACCGGTGTACTTCTGTGCTCACCACCTGGGTGGTCATGCCCACCTGCCTGCCCGTCGTTCTGCGCCGCTGCCACACGTGCGCGTCCGACCGCTTCCGGGCGAACGGCAAATTCCGCGTCAACGCCCATCACAAGCTGATCGACGTCTGGCTCCTCGCGCTCTGCACCTCCTGCGGGGCCACCACCAAAATCACGATCCTGGAGCGGACCAACGTACGTTCCGTACGTCCCGAGTTGCTGGACCGCATGCACGCCAACGATCCCGGCCTGGCGGCCGAGCTGCTCCAGGATCCGCTCGTGCGGCGCCGCAATCACCTCGCCCTCGACTGGGACGGCGCCTGGCACCTCGACACCGGGGGAACGGACCACCTCGGCCAAGAGGTGCTCGACGTCTCGGTCCGTTTCGCGGCGCCGATTCCCGTCCGGCCGGTACGGCTGATCGCGGACGGCTGCGGCCTTTCGCGAGCGAAGGTCGGGAGACTGCTGGCGGAGGGGAACCTCGTATCGGCGGTCCGGCTGAGCGGCAAGCTCTCCGGCGACTTCACCTTCACGCTCAAGCGCTGAGCCCCCCGGGGTTGCCCAGGGCCTGTCCGGCGGACTCCGCCGGACAGGCCTGCCGTGCGAGCATCGGTGCATCAGCGGCCCACGCCGCTGCCATACTCCTGGCGATCGAAGAGCGCACGGAGAGAGGAGCACACGGTGAGCGAGAAGGACACCGCTGTCGCGGCGGTCTGGGAAGACATCGAGCGCTGGTACGACGCCCAGGGCGCCGCGCATGCGCTCCAACCCCCGGCCACCGACGAGCGGATCGCCTCGGTCGAGGCAACGCTCGGCGTCGAGCTCCCCGCCGAGGTGAAGGCGTCGCTGCGCAGGCACGACGGGTCCACCGACGGAGGCTGGCCCAAGGGCCGGCTGCTGTCCTGCGACGGCATCGTCGGTGAGACACGCGTCTGGCGGGATCTCCTGGCCGACGGCACCTTCGACGACCTCAAGGATTTCCACTCGGGCGGCAACGCCCTCAAGCCCGGGTGGTGGAACACCGGTTGGGTCTCCCTCGACGCCGACGGCGCGGGCAACGGCTCCGTCCTGGACCTGTCGCCGGGGCCCGAGGGGAAGATCGGCCAGGTGATCGACATGGATCACGAAGTGGGACCGAGCGGGCCCATCGCGAGCGACTTCGCCGGATACCTGACGGATGTCGCCGCGCGGTTGGAGGAGTTCGCGGTGGTAGACGGGCAGCACGTGCGGGAGCGGTAGCCGGGGCGTCGCGGCGAAGCCGGACGGGCCGGGGCCCGGGCCTCTCCCGCCACGCCCGGCGCCCTACTGTTCCGTGGCCCCACCCCCGTCCCGCTCCCGAACGAGTTCCGCGACGATCTCGGTGCCGAGCGCGTACGCCGGTACCCCCGCCGTGATGAGGGCGGTCTCTGCGACGCCGATGAGGTCGGCGACGTCCGCTCCCGCGTGGAGTGCGCCCCGGGCATGGATCCTGGCCGGGTGGTCCCGGCCGAGGGCCAGCAGTTGGCCGAAGTGGACGAGCTGCTGCACGCGGCCGCCCAGCGGGTTGTCGGTCAGCACGATGTGGCGCAGCGCCGCGACGGCCTCCTCGGTCGGCAGCCGGCCGAACCGCTGGGCCAGGCACAGGCGTTCCTCCACGCCGCCGGGGACGGTTCCGAGGGTGGAGCGGTACCGGTCCCGTACGGCCTCCGCACGGGCGGCGGGGCTGTCGTCCGTCATGACGTGACCCGTGCGATCGCGGCGCGCACGGCCTCCTGGGCGCCCGGCGGGAAGTCCACGGCTCCGCCGATCGCGGCCGCGGCGATCTCGGCCTCGGCGCTCTCCTCGATCGCCACGACGAGGCGTGCGGTGGCGGCCGAGTCCGGGCCGAACGCGAGGAGGCCGTGGTTGGCCAGCAGGACGGCGGCCGTCGTCGGGCGCCGGTCGAGGACGGCGGCGATCCCCCGCACCGACACGTCGGAGCCGCGCGGCCCCCAGGGCACCACGGGGACGTCCTCGGCCTGCCCGGAGCGCAGCATCGGCTCGGTGCGGCAGGGCAGCGGGCGGTGGGCCACGGCGAAGGCGGTGGCGGAGGGCGAGTGGGTGTGGATGATCGCGCCGACGTCGGGCCGGGCCCGGTAGACGACGCTGTGCATGGCGATGATCTCGGCGCTGACGGACTGCAGTTCGCCCTCCAGGACCTGCCCGTCGAAGCTGACGGCCGCCAGGTCCTCGGGCCGTATCCCGCGCACGTATCCGGGAGTGAGCAGCATGCGCTCACCCTCCAGCCGGGCGCTCAGGTTGGCGTGCCCGGAGTGGGCCATCACCCCGGCCGCGAAGAGGCTCTCCGCGGCCTCCACCAATTGGTCGGCGCGCTCCTTGACCACGTACATATCACTCATGGGGTATCTCCCGCGTGTCCCGGCAGCGGCGGCTCGTCCGCCGCTGTCCACGTGTGGACCACTCTTCAACTTGAACTAAGGTTTAAGTCAACTGCCGAGAACGAAGGGGCACGAAAGGAGCGGAACGTGCGCATGACGATCGGGCGGCTCTCGGAGATCACCGGAGTGCCCGCCTCGGCCATCCGGTACTGGGAGCGCCATGGGCTGCTGCCCGCGCCCGAGCGGGTGAGCGGGCAGCGGCGCTATCCCCCGGAGGCCGCGGAGCGGATCACGGTGCTGCGCAAGTGCCAGCAGGCCGGGCTGACCCTGGTCGAGATCAAGGAGTTCCAGCGCGAGCAGTCGCGCCGGGAGACGATGATCCGCGCCAAGATCACCGAGATCGAGCAGCGCATGGTCGACCTCGACCACGCCCACCAACTCCTGACCCACGCCCTCAAGTGCGGCGAGGAGGACATCGTCAGATGCCCCAGGTTCCGCGAGCAGATGGCGCAGTGGCAGACGACGGCACCGACGCCCTGAACGACGCGCGGTGGGCCCCACCGGGGTTCCCGGCGGGGCCCACCGCCGTCGCCTCACTTGCCGAAGGACAGGAGCGTGCGGTCCTTCTGCTGGGCCGTGGGGCTGTGGACGCGGCCGTTGAGCAGGAAGAACCGGCCGCCGGACCAGGCCGTACGAGGGGTCAGGAAGAAGGCGCGCTCGGTGGCGGCGGCCGCCGCCGGGGTCTGGAGCAGGGTCTGGGGCGTACCGCCCGTCTGCGCGATGGTGGCCACGGAGGCCGACTGGTCGGGGCCCTGGCCCGCCTGGACGTACACGACGGCCTTGCCGCCCTCGACCGCCAGCGGCCGCATGGCGCGGCCGTGGGGCTCCTTCGTACGCCACTTCTCCTTGCCGGTGCCCAGGTCCACGGCGACTACCTCGTTGGTCTCAGGTTCGCCGACCACCGCGCCGCCGGAGCCGGAGGTGCCGAGGTACAGCGTGCCCGCGTCGGACGCGGCGAAGGTGCAGGCGTGCAGATCGCCGCTGCCGTCACCGAACCCGTCGCACGCTCCGGTGACCTTGAACTTCGGCTCGACCTGCCAGCGCACCTTTCCGTCCGGCGCGAACGCCGTGAGGTTCCACGTCTTGGCGTCGCTGTTGTGCGCGGCGACGACCAGCGGGTCGGCGGAGTGGACGCGTCCCACGGTCCAGCCGGGCGCGTACTTGTAGTTCCACTTGGACTTGCCGGTGGCCGGATCGAGTTCCTCGACCAGCTGCTGCTCCTTGGTGGCGCCGCCGGGGGCCGGGCACAGGGCCACACCGAGCAACCGGGTGCCGCCGCCGACGCTGTACGGGCTGCACCCCGTGGTCTTCCACGTACCGAAGAGCTTCTTGCCGTCGACGGCGGAGAAACCGGTCGCGTAGGCACTGTGGCTGACGGCGACGGTGTTGCCGGTGACCGCGATCCGGAACTCGTTGGTGGTGTCGAACTCGTTCTCCTGCGGCACCTCGGTCTTCCAGCCCACCTTGCCGGTGGCCAGATCGATCTGCTGGAGGTACTTGCAGTGGGCGCGCGCGGTGTTGTTCTCCAGGGTGGCGATGACGACCTTCCCGCCAGTGGTCAGGTGGTGGGCCGCGCCGCACAGGGGCGTCTCCAGCTCCACATTCCACCTCGGCGCGCCGTCACCCACCGCGTGGCCGGTGACCTCCTTGTACATGGCCCTCGCCACGATGTCCCCGAGCAGCCACGGGCCGAACTGCCGGCCTCCCGCCGAGGTCAGCGCGGTCTTGTTCTCCCGCACCCAGATACGTGCCTCGCCGGGTTTGATCCCGTCGTTGTACCCGTCACTGCCGCTCGCGCCGCCGTTGCCGGTGCCGTCGCCGAGATCGGGCGGGACGGAGGCGGAGGGCGAGGCGGGGCCACCGGCCACGGGCTCGGCGGGTCCGCCGTCGTCACCGGAGGCCAGGTACACACCCCCGCCGACGACCAGGAGCACCGCGACCGCGACGGCCACGATCACCAGGGGCCTGCCGGAGAAGGGGCCCCGGCCACCGCCGGGCGGGGCGGGTGGCGGCGCTTGAGGGTACGGCGACGGGCCCGGCGAGCCGTAACCGCCCGGGTACGGGGGCCGGGGCGGGTACCCGGGGGCGGGTGAGGGCGGACCGGCCGCCGGTCCGTAACCACCGGGTTGCGCCGGACCCGGCTGACCGTAGCCGCCCGGTTGGCCATAGGGGCCCGGTTGGTCATAGGCACCGGGTTGCGCGGGGCCCGGTCGGCCGTAACCGCCGGGTGTGGCATACGGGTTGCCCGGAACAGGTTCCTGCGGTGGCTGCTCACTGGATGGGTGGCTCACAGCGAAATTCCCCCCGAACTCGCTAGCGGCATCACTGGTTTGATGACTCGCGGCTCTTTCTATCACTCCACCCAGCAGGTCCCGCGCGGCGAACAGGTGCGGCCGGGGTGCAGGCCGGCCCGCCCCGGCCGCACCGCGGGGCCCAGGTGTGGAACGGACCCGCGCCCTCGTACACGGTGCCGGTGACGGGCGCGAAGTACACGCGTCTTACCGTCGCGGGCGAAGTCCACCCCCGGTCGTGCCGTCGACTCCGAGTGATCGACAGAAGTGATCATGCTGGGGCGTCACCCGCGCACCACGGCGGATTCACCCGGGCGGTCCTTCACGTCGCTGGCTTGCGGCCCCAGATGTAGACGGCGTCGCCGATGGCGGTGGTGTTCCACAGGAGTTCGGCGTCGCGCAGCCGCAGGTTGATGCAGCCCGCCGAGCCACCGCCGTCGAAGAGGTCGCCGTAGACGCCGTGGAAGGCCTGCCCGCCGGAGAAGTACTGGGCGTAGGGCATCGGAGCGTTGTCGTACAGCTCGGAGTGGTCGTCGATGCGGCGCTCGGTGATCTCGTGCCACCCGTTGCGGGTCTGCCGGCCCCAGCGCCCGGTGCGGACCGCGACCGCCGGGTAGACGACCTTTCCGGCGCGCTGCACCCACAGGAGTTGGCGCGCGAGGTCCACACAGACCAGCCGCTCCTCCCGCCGGGGGCAGGTCCCGTTCTTGTTCGGGGCGCGGCGCTCCTCGATGACCAGGGTGGTGCGGTAGGTGGCCAGGCTCGCGTAGCCGTCGGCGGGGGCGACGCCGTTGTGCTCCTGGAAGGTCCGGATCGCCACACAGTCGGCCTCGGACTGCCGTCCGTCGGCGGGCAGGCGCAGATACTGCTCCAGCTCCCACTGGTACGGGCCGGTGTCCGCGGTGCACGCGGGCGCGGCGGAGGCGGGCGCGGCAGAGGCGGGCGCGGCGGTCACCGCCAGCACCAGGGCGGCGAGGACACCCGCGCCTGTCGGCACACGCGGGCGGCGGCGTACGAGCGTCGTCACGGCGGCTCCTGCTGGCTGCGGCGACGGCATCGGGCACCGTCGCCCTGTCCGCCATTCGAGCACGACCGGCCGGGCCTCACCGAGGCGAAGGGGCCATCCGGGTGCCACCGCCACCACGACCGCCACGCCTCAACGGCCCACCCGGCCGTGTCACGTACACCCCCTGCCTCCGGGCGGTGGTGCGCTGACCCGATGACGGGGCCCACGGTCCGCCGGGCGCCGCGCCACGGCGGACGCGTCGCGCTGCTCGCGGCGGCACCACTCATGGCGACGACGGCCTGCGGCACACCGGACGCCGACCGGCCCCTCACGCCGGAGGAGGCCCAGCGGCCGGCCCTGGCCCGGCTGTCGGTGTACGGGACTGGATCGACGGGGCGGGCGGCCTCGGCCGGGTCGAGGCCGTGCTCACCGGCGGGGGCGACCCGGTGGCGGTCGACTTCACCGGGCGCCGCTCACCGCTGCCGCCGGGCCCGTGGCCCTCCCCGACGGCCCCGGCCGGGCAGGACGCTCACCGCTGGGCGGACACACGCGGCAGCGGATAGCTCTGTGTCCGCGCAGGCCCGGGCAGGCCCACGGCCGCCCGTGCGGGCGCGGAGGACGCCCCCGGCATGGACGGCTGCGGCGGCGGGGCCGGTACGAGCCGGAAGGACATCCCCGCCGGGGCGGCGACCACCGGCGCCACCCGGGCTCCCGCCACCCGCCCGCAGGGCGCCGTCTCTCGGTGAGGTCCGCCGGGGACACCCGTTCCAGGGTGTTGGCGTCGGAGCAGTTGCCGGCGGGGGCGGAGGTGGCGAGCACCAGATCGGTCCCGTTCGCGGTGAACCGGTTGTCCCGTACGGCGTTGCGGGCCGCCGGCTACCCGGCGACATCCGTCAGGAGCACCCCCGCCCTGCGGGTGTTGCCCAGGACGTACAACTCCTCGGAGGCGTTGCTGACTTCGATGGTGTCCAGCCGCTCGTACCCCCCTCCCCGGCACCGCCGGTGTGCCGGGAGGCGTCGGTGACGCCGGTGAACAGCACGCCGTTGGCGCGGTGGTTGCGGACCGTCAGATTCTCCACGGCCGACCCCGCTCCGGTCACGGTGACACCGTTCGCGCGGCGGAACTCGCCGTCGATGACCGTGGTGGTGCGGTCCGCGCCGCGCAGGACCACCCGGGAGTGCGCGACGCTGAGCGTGACCGCCGGTCCGCGACCGGGGGACGCGGAATCGTCCACCGGACCGAACACGCCGGAACGAGCAGGAGCGGCAGCGCGGCGGGCAGACCGGGGCGACGCCGTGGCGGAAGAAGACGCGAAACGGGAGCGAACGCGGTGCCAGGTGTATCGTACGGAACGCCGTTAATGCGAACTACACCCCTTATATGACTACTTGCCCGGGCGAGGGCGGGAAAGGGGGACGGAATGAAGAGCGAACCCGGCAGCGCCGGTCGCGCGGAAGACGTGCCGGGGGCGGGGGACGTCAGGGATGCGGAGGGGGACTCGCCGACGGGTGTGGACGCCTCGGCGTGTGGGGGCATGCCGACCGCGGACGGATCGACGGCGGTCACGCCCCCACACGACGCGGGCCCGGCGGCCGGCGTGACGCGGCCGGTGTCCCCCGCACGGCCGGTCGACGACGCGGCGAGATCGCCGGGTGGAGGCGGCCCGGCGCGGCGCGGACTGCTCGGCGGCCTGGCCGTCCTCGGTACGGCCGCCGCCCTCACCGCCTGCCAGAGATCCCCCGCACCCGCACCCACCTCGCCGTCCGAGCCCGGTCGTCAGCCGGGCGTGACGGACCGCCAGCCGCCCCGGGCGCTGCTGCTTTCGTACGACCTGAGCCCCCGCACCCGAGGCCCGGCGGGCCGGGAGGCCGTGCGCCGGATGTTTTCCGCGTGGACGCCCGTCCTCACCGCGCGCGACGGCCCGACCGTGACGGTCGGCCTCGGTCCCGCCCTCTTCACCCGCCTCGGGGTACGGCCGCCTGAGGCGCTGCGCGACCTCCCCGCCTTCGCCGGTGACCGGCTGCGTCCCGAGGCCGGGGGCGGCCAGGTGTTCCTGCAGATCTGCGCCGCCACCCCGACCTCCTGCACCGACCTCGCGCGGCGGCTGGAACAGGCCGTGCCGGGGGTGCTGCGCCGGCGTTGGCGCCAGGCGGGCTTCCTCCCCGCCGCGCCGCCCGGCGAGACCCCGCGCGACCTGCTCGGCTTCAAGGACGGCACCGCCAACCCGACCGCGAAACAGGCCGAACGATGGGTGTGGCTGGGGCCCGGCCCCCACCACAACGCCACCTACCTGGTGGTGCGCCGGATCCGCCTGGCGACGGCCGAGTTCGGCTCGCTGCCCGTCGAACGCCAGGAACGCGTCATGGGCCGCCGCAAGGCACACGGCGGCCCTCTCCAGGGCGGCTCCGAACACACCGAGCCCGACCTCTTCGCCAGGACGCCGCAGGGCGGCTACCTGCTCCCCGCCGACGCCCACGTCCGTCTGGCCCACCCGCGGTTCGACGGCGGCGCCCGGATACTGCGCCGCGGCTACTCCTACGACAACACCCCCGACGACCAGGGCCTGTTGTTCCTCGCGTACATGAGGGACCCGGGCTTGTTCACCCGCGTCCAGCGGCGCCTCGCGGGCCATGACGCGCTGGGCCCGTTCATCGAGCACTACGGTTCCGCGGTGTTCTTCGTCCCTGCGGCGGCGGGGCCGGAAGGGCCGTTGGGGAGCGGTGTGCTGTAGGCGGGGGCGGGGCGCCCGGACGCGCCCCCTCCCCCGGCGGCCGGGGTCAGGCGGGAAGTGCCCCGGCCGTGGGCACCACCACGCCGAACAGGTCCGTGATCGCGGTCAGGGCGGCCGTACGCAGGGCGGCGGCGGGCACGAGCGTGCCGTCGGGGGCGGTGAGCGGGCGCGTCGCGGTGGCGTCGGCCACGACCGTGGGGCGGTAGCCGAGGTTGAAGGCGCCCTGGGCGGTGTGGTTGACGCACATGTGCGTCATGAACCCGGCCAGGACGAGGTCCCTGCCACTCCCCGGCGCGGCGCCCAGTGTGGTCAGGGTCTTCTCCAGGTCCGTGGCGTGGAAGGAGTTGGGGAACTGCTTGACCACGACCGGCTCGCCGTCCACCGGTGCCACCTCGTCGCTGATGGCGCCGATGTGGGCGCGGATGTCGTACGGGGTGTCCGCGCCGCCGTCGTTGACGATGTGGACGACGGGTGTGCCCGCCGCGCGGGCACGGGCCAGGAGGCGGGCACCGGCCGCGACGGCCTCGTCCGCGCCGTCGAGCGCCATGACGCCGCTCCGGTAGGTGTTCTGGAAGTCGATCATGACGAGGACGGAATCGCTCAGCCGGGGAGGCCGATTGTCCAGCCCGACCACGTCACGCAGGGTCGTGGAGGGGCGGTTCGTCTCGGGCTTGTTCGTGGTCATCGGGGCCTTTCATGGAGTGAAGGGAGCATGACGAAGCGAGCCGTGTCGCGTTCGCGGCGCCAGGGGTGGGTCGTACAGGGGCAGAAGGTCGTCAGGCGGTGCGGAAGCGGCGGCGGTACGCACCGGGCGTGGTGGCCAACTGCCGCCGGAACGCCCGGTGCAGGGTCTCGGCCGAGCCGAGCCCGGCCGCGGCCGCGACCTGACCGAGGGGGCAGTCGGTGTTCTCCAGCAGCCGCCGGGCCGCCTCCACCCGCGCGGCTTCGACGTATATGGCGGGGCTCGCGCCCGTCTCCTGGGTGAAGACCCGCGCGAAGTGCCGCTCACTCAGACACATCCGCGCCGCCAGAGCGGCGGCGGACAGGTCCCCGTCGAGGTGTTCGGCGATCCACAGCCGCAGCTCGTCGATGTCACGGCGGGAGGTGGCGGGCCGGCTGAGCGGGACGGAGAACTGACTCTGTCCGCCCTGCCGTTTGAGGTACATGACCAGCTGCCTGGCCACCGCGAGTGCCACGTCCTCGCCCAGGTCCTCGGCCACCAGGGCGAGCGCGAGGTCCAGGCAGGCGCTGATCCCGGCGCCCGTCCACAGCCGCCCCCGGTCGGCGCGGACGAAGATCGGGTCGGGGTCGACGGTGACGGCCGGGTGGTCCGCGGCGAGCTGCGCGGCCGTCGACCAGTGCGTGGTCGCCGTCCGCCCGTCCAGCAGTCCCGCCGCCGCCAGCACATGCGCGCCCACGCACACCGAGGCCACCCGCCGGGCGTACCCCGCCGTCTCCTTCACCCACGCCACCACGTCCCCGTCGATCCGCGCGACGGGCCCATCGTCGGTCATGTCGACCGCGCCGGGCACCAGCAGCGTGTCCACCTCCCCGCCGACGTCCGCGAAGCCCAGGTCGGCCACCACCCGCACACCCGCCGAGGTCCGCACCTCGCCCGCTTCTGGCCCGGCGAGCCGGACCCGGTAACCCGCGCGCCCCGCGGTCTCCCGGTTGGCCAGGGCGAACACCTCGGCCGGGCCGGTGACGTCGAGCAGGTCGACATCGGGGAAGACCGCGATGACCACGCGGTGGGTGAGAGGCATGCACCCATCCTCAACGCCCGTCCCGATGACCGCAATGACGGTTCCCTGTCACATCCGGACACGCGCCGCGCGACCCGTCGGCCTTCGCGTATCACGGTTGCGTAACGAGTCCCCGGCGGCAGGGGCTTCATCGCCAAGGCCTGCGCCCCGGAGGCGGACCCGGTCCCCGGCGTACGTCGAGGCCGCCCTCACGGCGAAGGCGTCCACCGGGCTCTCGCCCCACCGGCCCCGGGGCCGTCCACGGCCACTTCTGACCGGTCGCTCCGACGTGGTCCGCGTGCTCCCGCAAGACCCCCGGGCGCACGCGCTCGGGGCCGTCCGTGAGGGGGGATCATGGCATCACACCGTCCGGCGCGACGCCCGGTCCGGCCGCCTCTCCGCCCTGGGAGCCCCCTCCATGCACCAGCTCACATACGGCGACGTCAAGGCCGCCGCCGACCGCATCGCCGGACGGGTCCGCCCCGTCGTGCTCTCCCCCACCGATCCCGGTGAACTGCGCGGCGGGCCCCGGGGCGACCGCGCGGAGGAGGCGTGCGAGGTGTGGCTGGCGCTGGAGTACATGCAGCACACCGGTTCGTTCAAGGCCCGGGGCGCACGGAACTTCCTCCAGGCCCACCGCGAGGCCGGGACGCTGCCCGGCGCGGGCGTGACGATCGCCTCCGGCGGCAACGCCGGGCTCGCCTGCGCCTGGGCCGCCCGGCAGCAGGGGGTGGCGGCCACCGTCTTCCTGCCCGCCACGGCCCCGGCTGTGAAGGTGTCCCGGCTGCGCGGCTTCGGCGCGGAGGTCCGGCTGGTGGGCGAGGAGTACGCGGACGCCCTGGCCGCCTGCGAGGACTTCGCCGCCACGACCGGGGCGCTCGCCTCGCACGCGTACGACCACCCGCTCATCGCGGCCGGGGCCGGCACCGTCCTGGAGGAGATCGTCCGGCAGGTCCCCGGCCTGGACACCGTGGTGGTCGCGGTCGGCGGCGGTGGCCTGTTCGCGGGCGTCGCCACCGCCGCCCGCCACCACGGCGTCCGCGTGGTGGCGGTCGAGCCGGAGCACTGCCGCGCGCTGAACGCCGCGATCGGGGCGGGCCGCCCGGTCGACGTCACGGTCGACTCGGTCGCCGCGGACGCTCTCGGCGCACGCCGCGCCTCGGCGATGGCCCTGCACGCCGCCCGGCAGGGGGACGTGCGCACGGTCCTGGTGTCCGACGGCGAGATCGTGCGCGCCCGCCGGGCCCTGTGGGACCAGCGGCGTATCGCCGTGGAGCACGCCGCCGCCACGGCGCTCGCGGCGCTCCCGACGGCGACGCCCTGCGCGGTGGCCGGGGGCGGATACCGGCCCGGGCCGGGCGAGAAGGTCGCCGTGGTCCTCTGCGGGGCCAACACCGACCCCGGCGACCTCACCGCCGTCCCTCCGGAGCGGGCCTGATCCCCTGCTGGCGGCGTTACCGCCGCATCCTCGCCCGGGCCACCGGGGCCTGCGTGATGCCGTCCATCGCGACGAACGCGGTGACGATGAGTGTGCTCAGGGCGCTGCCTCTTCCGTGCGGCGTCACGTCCGTCCGGCGCCGCTCACAGGTGCTGGGGCTGCTGCCCGCGCTGTTCGTCGTGCCGGGCCAGGACTCCCAGCAGAGTCGCCACCGTCAGTCCTGCCTCGGCCTCGGCCGGGTGGCGCAGCGGGACACCCGGCTCGATGCGGTAGGTGTTGGAGCGGCCCTGCCGGGTGTGGGAGAGATACCCCGTCTCCTCCAGGTCGGAGATGATCCGCTGGACGGCGCGCTCGGTGAGCCGGCAGTGGGCGGCGATGTCACGTATACGCGCGGAGGGGTTGTCGGCGATCGCGGCTAGCACGCGGGCGTGGTTCGTCAGGAACGTCCAGCCCGCGTGCGGTTCAGGTACGGCACCCATCCCGCCATGGTAGGACGCTCCTTTCACGCATTCAAATAGGCGAAATACTTTTCGTGTATAGCTTGACGTATCAGCGACGGAAGCGGAACCTGTAGGGACCCGAGCAGGGCACCGGCGGATGCCTGGGGAGCCAATGCCATGCCAAAGCAAGCGATACCCGCACAGAGCAATCACGGACGCGTCGTCTACACGGCCCCGGCGCACACGCCGGGCGGCCGCCCGCTGCCGCGCCTGGAGATCGAGGTCAGATCAACCGGCGACCGCCGGCTGGTCTCGGTCGCCGGCGAGGTGGACATCGACGCCGACCGGCTGTTGCACAGCACGCTGTGCGCGGCTCTGGAGCGTGCGCGCCATGGTGTGGACCTCGACCTGAGCGAGGTCGACTTCTTCGACTGCTCCGGCCTCAATATCCTGCTGCGCGTCCGCCGACGCGCCCTGGTCAACGGCAAGACGCTCCGGGTGCACGCCGTGAGCGCAGCCGTGCACCGCCTGCTGACGATCACCAGCACGCTTTCCGTGCTCACCCTGCCGACGGTCCCGGACGCGGCCGCCCCGGGCGAGGCCTCCGATGTGAGCCTGGCGTCTCCGAGTTCAGCACCTGACACGGGGTGAGGACCGGTCGTCGGCAGCGGGGGCGATGATGCACGTATGACTGCCCCGACCCGAAGAGCCGAACTGTTCACCGTTCCCACGGCGTCCGCCCCCTCCGCCGACGACGGATCCCGGCGCCGGTTCGTCGGCCCCGCGACCGGTGAGGAGCGGGGCATGCTCCTTGCCTTCCTCTCCGACCAGCGGGCCACCCTGGAGCTCAAGTGCGCCGGTCTGGAAGCGGAGCTGTCGGCCCGGTCCGTGGAACCGTCCACGCTCTCGCTGCTCGGCCTGGTCCGCCATCTCACGGAGGTGGAGCGCCGCTGGTTCCGTCGCGTGCTGGCCGCCGAGGAAGCGCCGCCCCGCTACTGCGGTGACGACGCCCCCGACGGGGACTTCGACGTCACCGACTGCCACCCGGCCGTGGTCGCGCAGGCCTGGCGGGCGTGGCGGGAGGAGGTCGCTTACGCCGACGACTTCGTACGGCGGGCTCCCCATCTCGACGTCGAGGGCGAGGACTCCTGGCGCGGGAGGGTCTCGCTGCGCTGGGTGCTCATCCACATGATCGAGGAGTACGCCCGCCACAACGGCCACGCCGACCTGCTCCGCGAGCGGATCGACGGGGCCCGGGGGCTGTGAGGGGCGGCGGCGCGCCCCGGCCGCGCCGCCGCCCCCGCCCCGCCTGTTACCGCCGTCCTCCGAACTCCCAGTCGTGAACCTCGACGGCGTCGTACCGGTCGGAGGTCAGTACGGCCCGGGCGGTGTCCGCGTCGGGGGCCCGTACCAGCGCCGCCGTGCCCACCCAGGTCGCGCCGTCGTCGGACAGCAGCGGCCCGTACGCGATCAGGTCCTCCCGGCCGGCCGGGAGGACCTGGTCGGCGGGCTCGCCCGAGCCGAGTCCGAGGACGAGGAAGCGGTCGCCGCCGGACCGGCCGCCCGGGAACTCCCACATGGTGCGCCCCAGCAGGTTGCGCCACCGGCGCAGCAGTACGTCCCGGTAGGCGCCGGCCTGGTAGCCCGGCTCGTCGAAGGCGAACGCGCGCGCGGCGGCCGGGTCCGGCAGGCTGACGATGTGGACACTGCCGCTGAGTGTCTCGCCGTCCGCCGCGAACGTCGGCCCCCGGGCGATCAGTTCCTTCTCGAACCCGTCCATGTAGGACCAGTGCGCTTCGAGCAGTTCGGCCCGCAGGGCGGCGGAGCCGGGCCGGTCGCGGTGGTAGCAGAAGAACTCCATGGCCAGGGAGTCTTCCTCACCGCCTCCCGTACCTCAACGGGCTTCCACCGGGGCCGGCACCTTCGGCCCGCAGGGGGCCGACGACCCCTTTCCGGTTTCCGGGATCGCGGCGTTGCCCTCGCCCGTCGGGTGCCGGCCCCGGCGTACACGGAGGCGGATCGGCGGAATGGGACCGCCGGGTCCCGTCAGCCCTCGGCCGACCGGCGGCGCCGGACCACCCTTGTTGATGATTCACGGGACCAGGACGCGGTTGTCCGGGGCGCGGGCCGTGAACGGGTCGACTTCGAGGAACTGCCTGAGCACCTCGGGGGTGTCCTCGCGCAGTGCCTTGCACGCGGCCTTACGGACCCTCGGGACCGTTTACCTCCCCGCCCCGTCCCTCCCCCCTACCGGTCCCGGATCGCCGTCACCAGACCGGCCACCAGCCGCGCCCGCTCGGCCATCGCGTCGACCACGACGTACTCGTGGTCGGCGTGGGCCCCGCCGCCGACCGCGCCCAGGCCGTCGAGCGTCGGCACCCCGAGCGCTGCCGTGAAGTTGCCGTCGCTCCCGCCGCCTACCGCCACTCCTTCGAGGCCCGGCATCAACCCCTCCGCCAGCGCGAAGAGTTCGGCCGACGCCGACTCCGGCATCGGGGGGCGGCCGACCGCTCCCTCCACCGCGATCCGCGCGCCGTCCAGATGCGGGGCCAGCGCCGCGAAGGCCGCCTCGATGCGGTCCTTCTCCTCGGCCGACTCGACCCGGACGTCGACGACGACGGTCGCCCCGGCGGGGACGACGTTGTCCAGGGTCCCCGCGGACGCGACGGTCGGGGTGACCGTGGTGCCGATCTCCGGGCGGGCTAGCGCGGCGATGTCCAGCACCTGGTGCGCCGCCTCCACCAGGGCGTTGACCCCGGCGGCCGGCTCCAGTCCGGCGTGCGAGGCCAGGCCCGTGACCGAGACCCGGAACGTGCCGCAGCCCTTGCGGCCTGTCTTCAGTCCACCGCCGTCGGCGGCGCCCTCGAAGACCAGTACGGCGCCGCACGCCAGGGCCCGCTCCTCGATCAGCGCCCGCGAGGAGCCGGAGCCCACCTCCTCGTCGGCCGTCACCAGGATCTCCACGCCCGACAGGTCGTCAAGGGCCGCGAGGCCGTGGACGGCCTGCACCAGACCGCCGAGCATGTCGAAGACACCGGGCCCGGTCGCGCGTCCGTCCTCGACCCGGAACGGGCGGCGTTCCAGCGTGCCCAGCGGAAACACCGTGTCGTGGTGACCGAGGATCAGGACGCGGGGATCGCCCCCGCCGGACCAGTGGACATGCGGCCCGGCCGCGCTCTGGACCAACACGGCCTTCCCGCCGAGCCGCTTCTCGATCATGGCGGCGACGGCGGCGGCCGAGGCCGTCAGCGCGTCGGTGTCGCGTGAAGGAGACTCGACTTCGACGAGTGTCCGAAGGTCCTCGATCATCGCGTCGACACGCACATCGACGCCCTTGTGGCTGGTCACGCCGTCAGCGTACTGGGTACGCGGGAGCGGCCGCCGGGGTGCTCCCGCGAAGGGCAGCCACGCCCGTACCCGGTCGTGCGAGAGGCCCCGGGACGTCCGAGGGCACTCCCGGGGCCACGCCCCGCACGGGCTGAAGCGCTACGGAGCGACGGGCAGCCGGCGCTTGTGCTCGGTGAGGCGGTAGCGGCGCACGATCGTGTCGAAGGCGCGCCGGTCCACCGGCTTGCCCTCCAGGAAGTCGTCGATGTCGTCGTAGGTGACGCCGAGCGCGTCCTCGTCGGCCTTGCCCGGGGCGAGGGTCTCCAGGTCGGCCGTCGGGACCTTCCACACCAGCTCGGCGGGCGCGCCCAGCGCGTCCGCGACGGCGCGCACCCGGCGCTTCGTCAGACCGGTCAGCGGCACCAGGTCGGCGGCGCCGTCGCCGTACTTGGTGAAGAAGCCGGAGACCGCCTCGGCGGCGTGGTCCGTACCGACGACCAGGCCCTCGTGCGCGCCGGCCACCGCGTACTGGGCGATCATGCGCTGACGGGCCTTGATGTTGCCGAGGACGAAGTCCTGGTGGTGGTCGTCGCGGAAGGCCACGTCGGCGGTGACCGCGGCCTCCAGCGCGGCGTCGCTCGCGGGCTTGATGTCCACGGTCAGTACGTGGTCGGGCTGGATGAAGGAGAGCGCCAGCTGCGCGTCGTGCTCGTCGGCCTGGACGCCGTACGGCAGGCGCATCGCGTAGAAGCGCGCCTCGTGCCCGGCGGCCCGCGCCCGCTCGACGGCGAGCTGGCACAGACGGCCGGTGGTGGTGGAGTCGACGCCGCCGCTGATGCCGAGCACGAGGGAGCGCAGTCCGGTCGAGGTCAGCCGCTCGGCGAGGAAGGCAACCCGCCGCTCGATCTCCCGCTCGGCCTCGAAGCTCTCGGCCACCTGGAGCTCCCGGGCGATCTCCTGCTGCAGGGCGATGGACGCCGGCTCACTCACGTCTGCTCCTCGTTACGGTCCACGGTGTGCTGTCCCGACCACCCTACCCAGCGCACATGCGGGGACACCGGACGGGACCGGGGCGGCCCGCGGCCGGGGTCAGCGCCCCACGGACGCGGACCCGGCGGCCACCCCTTCCACGGTTCCCAGGAACTCCTCGTACATGTCCTCCATGAAGTGCTTGAACGACCCGTGCCGCTCGGGAGGGACGCCGCGCCCTCCCCTGTACGTATAAACGGCCCACTCACCGCGCTCGTCCACGTCGTGCGGATCCAGCAGCACATCCACCCCGCCGGACCCCGACGCCAGCTGGAGGGAGCGGTTCCGCTGTCCGGCTTCCCCGGTCCCCTCGTCGTCCCCGTCCTCGCCCGGGGAATCCGGCCGGGCCCCGCCCCCGCCGTGCGGGTCCGCGCACCAGTCGATCCCCCCGGCCCCGGCCAGCAGGGGCACGGACTCCCCCGCGTGCCGCCAGCCGTCGGTGACCTGGAGGAAGGAGCGCAGCGACGGCGGCAGCGGGCACCCTAACCGCTCCTCCAGCGCGAGGATGCGCTCCTCGCCCGCGGGCGCGAAGCCCAGCCAGCGTGCCGCCCGGGCGTCCCGGTCAGCGTCCTCCCGCTCGTCCTTCGCATCCTTGCCATCGGCCCACTCGGCGCTCCAACGCTCAAGGAAGGGCCGCCATTCGAATCGCATCATGTCCCGATGGTGGCACCCGCCACTGACAACGCCCCCGGGCGACGGGCTCGATGGCGGGCTCCGGGGCCGATCGGGTGGATCACGGGTGATTCACCGGGCTCACCCGCCCGCCCAGCGTGGACGCGTGCCTCCCGTCGCGCAGGATCTGCTCGGCAGACGAACCGACGAGAGGCCCGACCATGAGAAGACCCTCCCCGTCCCGCCGGCCGAAGGCGGCCCTCGGGCTCGCCGCGGCGGCGCTCACCCTCGGCGGGCTGCTCCCGGCGGCGGTCGCCCCGGCCCGGGCCACCCCGCCCGCCGCCCCCGCCGAGAGCGGCGGAGACGACTACCTGTACCCCCGCCACGAACTGGACCCGCGGCTGCGGACCAGGCTCGACAAGGCGGTGCGGGACGTCATGCGGAAGGCGGGCATCCCTGGGGTCCAGGTCGGTCTGTGGATGCCCGGGAAGGGCAGCTACGTCCGCGCGTTCGGCGTCGCCGACAAGCACACCGGCGCGCCCATGACCGACGACATGCGGATCCGCATCGGCAGCGAGACCAAGACGTTCACCGCCACGGCGGTCCTCGAACTCGTCGACGACGGCCGCGTCCGCCTCGACGACCCGATCGCCAAGTACGTGAAGGGAGTCCCGAACGGCCACCGCATCCGTCTGCGCGATCTGCTGGACATGCGCAGCGGTCTGTTCCCGTACTCCGCGGACGACACCTTCATCCACGACTTCCTCAGCAACCCCCAGCGCCTCTTCACACCGCGGGAACTGCTGGCCTACGGGTTCAGGCACCCCAATGTGTTCGCGCCGGGCGCCAAGTTCCAGTACTCGAACAGCAACTACGTCCTGCTCGGCCTGGTGATCGAGAAAGTGACCGGCAGGAGCGTACGGGACGTCATCGAGCACCGGGTCCTGCGGCCCGGCCACCTCGACGACACGCTCTTCCCGAAGGCGGCGGAGTTCCCCCGCCCGCACGCGCACGGCTACACCGACCAGACGCTCTCCGGCAAGGTCGTCGACAGCACCCACTGGAACCCGAGCTGGGCCTGGTCGGCCGGAGCGATGATCTCCGACCTGCACGACCTCAAGCACTGGGCCAGGGACCTCGCCACCGGCACCCTGCTCTCGCCCGCCACCCAGGCCGAGCGCCTCAAGGTGCTCCCCACCGGCACCCCCGGCGCGGGTTACGGCCTCGGCATCGTCAACGTCAACGGCTGGACCGGTCACAACGGCTCGCTGCCCGGATACGAGAGCCTGACCATCTACCTGCCGGAACAGAAGGCGACGCTGGTGGCCCTGCTCAACACGGACATCCTCTACCAGGGCCAGGAGCCGAGCACGGTCCTCGGGGCGGCGATCACGAAGGTCGTCACACCCAAGCACATCTGGGGCCTGTCGCCGCAGCGGTAGGCGACGGTCGCGGGGGGGGGGGGGGGGGGGGGCGGCCGCGCCCCCCCCCCCCCCCCCCCCCCCCCCGCGCCACGCCCCTCTCACTCCCCTCTCACACCGAGGGGGCGAGGGCGTGCGGGCTGCGGCGCTGGTCGGTGCCGGGGACCGGGGCGGAGGCGTCGTCGCCGAGCTCGACGATGCGGTTGTCGGCGTCGACGTGGACCACACGCGGGCGCAGGGCGCGCGCCTCGGCGTCGTCGACCTGGGCGTAACTGATGAGGATGACCAGGTCGCCGGGGTGGACCAGGTGGGCGGCGGCGCCGTTGATACCGATGACCCCGGAGCCGCGCTCGCCCTCGATGACGTAGGTCTCCAGGCGGGCGCCGTTGTCGATGTCGACGATGTGGACGAGCTCACCGGGCAGCAGGTCGGCGGCTTCCATCAGCTCGGCGTCGACCGTCACCGACCCCACGTAGTGGAGGTCGGCCTGGGTCACGGTGGCTCGGTGGATCTTGGACTTGAACATGGTGCGCAGCACAGCGTCACTCCTGCCGGACAAAGGGTCGCGCCCCGGTCGGGGTACGCGCCGTCGCCTGACAGGGTAAGGCCCCCGGCCACCGTACGGCTCTGTGACCTCCCCCTCCCCCTCAACTGCCGTCCCGGCGCACCCCCCTCGGGAACGGGGGCTACGCGGACGCCCCCGTCTCCGGGGACGCGGCCGTCTCCGCCCCCGTGTCCTCGCCTCCGCCCTGGCCCTGTGCCCGCCGCCCCACCACCACGGCTGCCGCCGCCGCGCTGGCCAGGAACGCCAGGGCGACCGTCCACGGGCGGTCCAGGACGTGGCCGGTGGCGTGGTCGAGGGAGTAGCGTCCGGCGCCGGCCACGCCGATCGCGGCGGCTGTGAAGCCGAGGAACGCCGGGTACTCGAAGCCGCCCGCCGTGGCGAAGAAGCCGGCCGGCGCGTGCACCGCGACCGCGCCCGCCATCGCCCCGGCCGCCGCCGCCCCGGCCGCCGGGGTGGCGAGGCCGAGCGCCAGGAGCGCGCCGCCGCCCGCCTCGCCGAGGCCCGCGGCCACCGCGCTCTGCCTGCCGGGACGGAACCCCATGTGCTCCATCGCCGCGGCCGTGCCCTCGATCCCGCCGCCGCCGAACCAGCCGAGGAGCTTCTGGCTGCCGTGCGCCGCGAGGACGGCGCCGGTGCCCACCCGAAGGACCAGCAGTCCCAGGTCCCGTCGGTTGATGCATGTCATGGCTGCCTCCCGCGGTGGCCGTTCGTGGCGTGGCACGCCTCTACGCGCGTACGCACTCCACTCTCCGTGGCGCGGGCCCCGGAGCCCCGGTGTTGCTGGGCCGTACGGGTCGCCGCGGGGCCGCCGGGGCTCGCGGCGGGGAGGTCAGTCCTCGCGCTGGGCCGTCTCGATGCCGCCGTGCGGATCGGCCGCGGCCTCGGCCGCCGAGAGGGCAAAGACGCAGAAGCAGACGAACTGCGCGGCCGATGGCGCGGGCGGTGAGCCGGCGGTCGCCCACGGCTCGGGCGGCGGCCCCGTCCGCCCAGCGCTCCAGGGCGTACTCCAGGGGCGCGCGCAGCTAGCGGAGCGCGGGACGCAGATGCGCGGCGAGCGGTCCGAGGGCGGCGGCCGAGCAGAGGGCGAGGCCGGTGGAGGCGGCGGTGAGCAGTCAGGCGGCGCACCTGGGAGGCAGCGCCTCGGCGAGCCGGCGCGCGGCAGGGACGGCAGGGAACGGTAGGAGGAGCGGAACCCGCACCGCGAAGATCATCCCCGGTCGCCCCCGGAGTGGTCCCGGCCGGAGGCGGCCCGGTCGCCGGGTATCGCCTCGCCGGACGCGCCCGCCTCCCCGTCGAGCAGGGTCCGCAGCAGGCGTTCGTCCTCGTCGCTGAGTTGCGAGACGAAGCGGGCGAGGACCGTGGAACGGTCCTCCTCCTTGGCGAGTTCGGTGTGCATCCGGCGGGCGGTCAGACCCGGTGAGTCCTCGGTGGGGGTGTAGGCGAAGCCCCGGCCGAGGCGGTCGCGGGTGACGGCGCCCTTCTCGTAGAGCCGGGTGAGGATCGTGGTCACGGTGGTGCGGGCCAGGCTGCCGCCGAGGGCGCCCTGGACCTCGCCGGGCGTGAGGGGGCCGTCGGCAGCCCACAGCGCCGCGAGTACTCCCGACTCCAGCTCCCCGGCGGGCCGCCGCGCGTCGCCGCCCGCACGGCCGGCGAAGGGGGCGGACCCGTCAACGACGCCCATGGGAACGATCCTCCTCGATCTTTCGTCTACAGTTCTGTAGACCGTCTACAGCACTGTAGTCAGTCGGGCCGGGCGCTGCGCTCGACCCGGAAAACCATTATGGGAGGGCCCACCGCCATGGCCGTACCCCTGTTCGCCACCGCCCCCCAGGCGGTGAACGTGCTGGACGCGGGCTCGCTGCTCTCGGCCTTCGGCGCGATCGGCGTCGCCGTCGTGCTCTTCGCCGAGACCGGTCTGCTCGTCGGCTTCTTCCTGCCGGGCGACTCGCTGCTGTTCACCGCCGGACTGCTGTGCGTACCGGGCGGCGACGGGCCCGTCTCGCTCTCCCTGCCGCAGGTCCTGCTCGCCTCCGCGGCGGGCGCGCTCGCCGGAGCGCAGGTGGGGTACTGGATCGGGCGCCGCGGCGGCCGGGCCCTCCTCGCCCGCGCCCGGTCCCGCAAGCTCCACGAGGGCGCCGCCCGCGCCGAGGAGTTGCTCGCCAGGTACGGCCATGCGAAGGCGATCGTCCTGGCCCGCTTCGTGCCGATCGTCCGGACCGTGCTCAACCCCCTGGCGGGTGTGCTGGGCGTCCCGGCCGGCGTCTTCGCGCTCTGGCAGGTCCTCGGGGGCGCGGTGTGGACGTGCGGACTCGTTCTCGGCGGGTATGCGCTGGGTTCGTCCATCCCGAACATCGACCGCTATCTGTTGCCGCTGGTGGCGCTGGTCGTCACCGTCTCGCTGCTTCCGATCGTCCTGGAGATCCTGCGCGCCCGCCGCGCCCGTACCGCAGAGGACACCCGCTGATGCACTTCGACGACGGCTGGTACACCTGGGTCACCGAGCTCGCGCGCGACGCGCCGGGCCCGGCCGGCACCGCGGTCCGGCTCCGGTCGGACCACGGTCTGGGCCTCTGCGCGGTGCTGATGGTCCTCGCCCGGTGGCGGGCCCGTCCGGCCGGTGGCGCCCGGTCGGCGGTGGCGGTGGCCGCGCCGCCCGTCGTGGTCGCCGCCTTCGCCGTCGACGACGCGGCCGAAGCGGCCGTGCACGAACAGCGGCCCTGCCGGAGCCCGCACGTGCTGACCGTGGAGGCGTGTCCGGCGCCGGGCGACTGGTCCTTCCCCGGCCACCACACGGCGATCGCGGCCGCGGGCGCCGTGGCGCTCCTGCTCGGCGACCGGCCCCTCGGCGCGCTCGCGGTGGCCGCCGCGCTGCTCCTGGCCGCCTCCCGGGTCCGGGTCGGCGCCCACTGTCCGCACGATGCGCCGGCCGGTCCGGTCGTCGGCGCCGTCGTCGCTCCGGTCCTCACCCTGCTCGCCCGCCGGACCGCGCCCCTGGTGGACCGGACCGGCCGGACCCGGCTGCGCCCGCTGGTGGCGGCCCGATGACCAGGGCCCGGCACGTCGGAGCGGCCCTGTGCCTGCTGCTGTTCGTCCTGCTCGCGGTGGTCGTGTCCGTACGGGACGGGGCGCCGCTGCCCGGTGACCGGGCCGCGCACGCCTGGGCGGTGCACCACCGCCCGCCGGTGGCGCGCGCGCTGGCCCGCGCGCTCACCGCCACCGGCTCCGGGCCGCTCCCCTATCTGCTGGCGGTCGGCGCCGGACTGCTGGCCGGACGCGACCCCCGCCAGCGCCTGTGCGCGGCGGCGGGGGCCCTCGCGGTCCTCGCGCTCGGCCAGGCCGTGCGGTTCGCCGTGATGGCCGCCATCGCCCGCCCCCGCCCCACCCTGGCGGACTGGGGGACGTACGCCTCGGGCCACTCCTTTCCCTCCGGTCACACCACCACCGCGGCGCTGACCGCCGGGCTGCTGGTGTGGGGCGTGAGCCGGCGCTCCGGCTTCTCCTCCGCCCGTCTCACCGTCGCGCTGATCCTGCTGTGGGGCGCGGCGGTCGGCCTCTCCCGCATCTATCTGGGCGTGCACTGGCTGACCGACGTGGTCGGGGGCTGGCTCTTCGCGGCGGTGTGGCTGACGCTCGGCGCCTGGGTGACGGCGCCGCACATCCCGGAGGAGATACGGCAGGAGGAGCCGGTGGGCCGCCCCTGAGCGGCGGCGTCCGGGGAGGGCGGAGCTGCCCCAGGGTTTCTCAGGCGTCCGGGTGCGCTCCAGGGGCGCCCCGGGCGCGATCAGGCGGCCTTGAAGTAGGCGTTCCAGCCGCCCGCCGGGGACTGGCCGACGTCCAGCACCCGGGGGTCCTGGGCGTCGAGCCAGTCCACGAACTGGCGGAAGGAGACGAGCCGTACGTCCTTCTTCCCGGCCATCGCCTTCAGGGCCCCGGTGGTGACGGCCGGGCCCGCGCACCGGGAAGATGTGGCCATGCAGGCGACTTCGCACTCGGGCACGCGGGGCACCCCGACCGCGTCCCGGCTCTCCTTCCGTACCGGGGACCTCGACGAGGCTCGCCAGGTGATCGGTGAGGCGTACTACGCCACCTCCATGGACGTACTGGACCGGGCGCACCGGCTCGACGCCGTCTTCGACGTGGTGCGGCTGGGACCGCTGACCCTCGGCGACCTGAGCTGGGGCACCGATGTGCGCATGCGCTTCGGCGACTTGGGGGCCTACCACGTCGACGTCCCCCTCTCCGGCGAGCTCACCTGGCGCCAGGCGCGGACCTCGACCACCGCGACCGCCCGGCGCGCGGCCGTCTTCCACCCCGAGGGCGAGCCGACGCTGGAGCGGTGGAGCCGGGACTGCCGCCTGCTCGCCGTCAAGGTGGAGGCGCAGGACCTGCTGCGCCACCTGGAGGTCCTCCTCGACCGCTCGGTCCCCGCCGGGACGCGCCTGGCGCCCGAACTCGACCTCACCCGGGGCCCCGGGCTGAGCTGGTCGCGCATGGTGGCGCTGGTCGTGCGCGAGATGGACAACGCGCCCGGAGCGCTCGACCAGCCGCTCATGGCCGCCCGCCTCCAGGACGCCCTGCTCACGGGCCTGCTCCTGGCCACCGGGCACCGCTACCGCGAGGAGCTCGACAAGCCGGTCAGGGCCGTGCTGCCCGGCCCGGTCAAACGGGTCGTGGACGCCATACACGCCCACCCCGAGCGCCCCTACACCACCACCGAACTCGCCGGGATAGGCCAGGTCGGTGTCCGCTGGCTCCAGGAGGGCTTCCGCCGCCATCTGGGCATGTCGCCGATGGCGTATCTGCGCGACGTCCGCATGGGCCGGGTCCGCGCGGAGCTGCGCCAGGGCGACCCCACCCGGCTGACCGTGGGAGAGGCGGCCTACCGCTGGGGCTTCACCCATCTGGGACGCTTCGCGGACGGCTACCGCGCGCGCTTCGGCGAACTGCCCTCCCAGACCCTGGCCGCCTCCTGACGCGCCGTCCCCGACTGCGGGAAACGGCCACGCATCCCGGATCGGCGGGTGCGGGTCCCGGCGATACGTTGTGTCCACCGTGCCCGGGACCCGGCACGGCGTCGGCTCCGTCGTCGACGGCAGCACGCGGGCTGCTCCTGGGCCAGGTCAGCTCCCCCCGCTGAGCCGGGGGCAGCCCGCGGTCGACGGGTCCCCGATGCGAAGCGCGGGCCGTGACAGGTGTCACGGCCCGCGTCCTTCGGTCCCTCGAACGCCGCTCAGCGCCGCAGGGCGTGGTCTCCCAGCCGGGCCCGCAGACCGTCGACGAGCGCCCGCAGCCCTTCGCCGTCGCCTGCCGTGCCGTAGAGATAGAAGTCGGGCCGTACGAGGGCGGCGACCGCGCCGCGCTCGGCCAGGTACGGCAGGAGTACGCCCTCGTCGTCCCGCACCGAGGCCCCGTCGCCGGGGGCGGTGCCCGGCGGCACGATCCGTACCGTCCGCACCCCGATCCCGTAGAGGAACGCGCGGCGCTCGGGGTCGAGGAGTTCGCTCAGCGGCACCGTGGTCAGCAGCCGCAGGCCGGTGCCCGTCTCCTCGTCGAGGAGCCGGGCCGCGCCCGAGCCCGACACCCGGCCCTGCGGCGTCAGTCCACCGGCAGGGGCGGCGCCGTCCTCGTGCAGGAAGCCGCCCGTGAGCGGGTGCACCGCCGAGGGCTGGGCCGTGGCACCCACCGTGCGGCCGCGCATGGCGAGCATCAGCTCGTCCCGCTCCGCGGCCGCCCGCGGGTCCGTCAGGCAGATCACCTTGCCGAGGCTCACCGACATGTCGACGGCGTGCCGCACATGCTCGCGCCGCTCCTCGGTGTACGTGTCGAGCAGTGCCTCGTCCGCGTGCCCGGCCAGGACCAGGTCCAGCTTCCAGGCGAGGTTGGCCGCGTCGCGGAAACCCGACGACATGCCCTGGGCGGCGAACGGCGGCATCAGGTGTGCCGCGTCGCCCGCGATCAGCAGCCGCCCGTCCCGCCACTGTCCGGCCCAGCCCGCCTGGAAGGTGTAGACGGCATGCCGGTCCATGGTGGCGTTGTCGGGCCGGACGTCGAACTCCTCCAGGAGCCGCCAGGCGGTGTCCCGGCTGTCGAACTCCTCCGGCGACTCGCCGGGCACTCGCATGAACTCCCAGCGGCGGTGCCCGGGACCGGCGGACACGGCGGTGCGGGGCCGGGCCGGATCGCAGATCTGGAGGTTGTTCGGCCAGAACGCGCGCGGCTCCTTGAGGACGACATCGCAGATCAGCCAGTCGTACCGGAAGCCGAGATCGGTCCAGTCGGCGTCCATCGCGCCCCGGACGAAGCTGTTGGCTCCGTCGCACCCGACCACCCAGTCCGCCGTGATCTTCACGGTCCCGCCGGACTCGTCGGCCGCCTCGACGGTGACCGGGCCGTCCGCGTCCCGGGTGAGCCCCACGGCCCGGTGGCCGCGCAGCACCCGCAGGCCGGGCAGATTCTCGCCCCGGGCGATCAGGGCCGACTCAAGGCCCGGCTGGTACATCGAGGTGGAGTCGGGCCAGCCGGACAGGCCGCCCGTGGCGGGCGACACATAGTGCAGCAGGTCGTCCCCGTCGGCGTTGCGCCAGATGTAGTCGCCCGACGGCTCGCCGAACTCCGCTATGTGACCGCCGACCCCGGCGTCGGCCAGGATGCGTGCGCACTCGCCGTCGAAGGCCACCGCGCGGGGCATCGTGTACGGGCGGGGCCAGCGCTCCAGCACCGTGACGTCCCATCCCTTGCGCGCCAGCAGTACGGAGAGGAGCTGGCCGACCGGCCCGTAGCCGACGATCAGGACCCGCGAGGCCAGTTCCGCCGGCATCAGGCGACCCGGCCGAGGATGCGCTGGACGGCCTCCTCATACGCCTCGGGGGTGATCAGCACCTTCACCGTCTCGCGGCCGTCGTCGACGGTCAGCAGCCGCCGTCCGACGAGGACCCGCTGACCCTGCTCGAAGGAGCGGGCCCGGATGACGGTGTCGGCGGCGACCAGCTCGCCCTCCCAGTTCCAGGCGTCCTCGCCGTCGGCCGCGGCCTCGGCAGCGGCCGACCACTCGGAGAGGTCGCGGGCCTGGTCCTTGAAGCGGTAGACGTCCTGCCAGTCGGCGTCGCGGATACGGCGCTTCACCGCGAAGTATCCGTCCTGGGGCACGACCTGGTAGTCGACGCCGTACTGGTGCTGTATCCCGTCACCGACCCGCAGCGGCTCCAGGAAGCCGGGCCCGGCGAAGCCCACGTCCACCAGCCACAGGTCGCCGTCGAGACGCACGCCGAGGAGCATGTGCTCCAGGTCGGGCCCGAAGGTGCCGCCGGGGCCGCGCACCCCCGCCGAGAGGTGCTCGACCCGGAAGCCCAACTCGGTCAGCAGTTTGCGGAACAGGCCGTTGAGCTCGAAGCAGACACCGCCGGAGCCCTTCTCCACCACGGACTCGAAGGCCTCGTCGAGGTCGATGTCGGCGTCGGCGACGGACTGCGTGCCCTGGTCGGTGCGCAGCGCGTTGTTGAACGGGATCGCCACGAGGTGGCGCTTCTGGAGGTCGCGCAGGGTCTCGGGGGTCAGGTCCCGGGAACCGGTGTAGCCGAGCGCGGCGAGGTAGGCGTCAACTGCGAACATGTCAGGCACTCCTGGTCTTCGTGAGCTTGTCGAGGAGGTGGTCGGCGAGCATGAGGGGGGTGGCGTAGTCGAAGAGCAGCGTCACGGGGAGCTTGAGTCCGGTGGCCTCGCCCATCCGGTTGCGCATCTCCACGGCGGCCAGCGAGTTGAAGCCGACCTCGAAGAAGGCGCCTTCGGGGTCGAGGACCTCGCCCTCCTGGCCGAGGGCCGAGGCGCCCTCCGCGCAGATCAACTCGACGAGCACCTTGTGCTGTTCGTCGTCGGACAGGCCGTCGAGACGGTCGGCGAGCGACATGTTCTCCTCCGTGGCCTCCAGGGGCGTGTCGACCGGATCGATCGAACCGCCCACGGACGGGCCCTTGGTTCGCAGCCAGTAGTTCTGGTGCTGGAACGGGTACGTGGGGACGGGGTGGGTCGGGAGCTGGGCGGTGGGGGGCTGACGGTGGGTGGTGGTGTGCGTGCGGATCTGCGCGACGCTCGTCAGGAACTTGTGGGGGGAGCCTTCGAGGCGGCGCAGCGACTCCGCGGTGAAGGCGGGGGCCGGGGCGTCGTCGAGGATTTCCTGGATGCTCGGGGTCAGCACCGGGTGGGCGCTGATCTCGATGAAGGTGGTGTGGTTCTGCTCCGCCAGCTTCTGGAGGGTGGCGTGGAAGTGGACGGTGTGGCGCAGGTTGCGGAACCAGTAGTCGCCGTCCAGGACCGTGGTGTCCTCGATGAGGCGCTGCTCCAGGGTGGAGTGGAAGGGGATGGTGGCCCGGCCGGGATCGATTCCCTTCAGCTGCTCGTGGAGCTGGTCCTCGATCTTCGCGACGTGGCTGGTGTGGGAGGCGTAGTCGACGGGCAGGATGCGGGACTTGATGTCCAGCGTCCGGCAGTGCGCCTTCAGCTCCTCCAGCGCGGCCGGGTCGCCCGCGACGATCGTGCTGGTGGGGCCGTTGACGGCGGCCACCTCGATCCGGTCGCTCCAGTCCTGGATGAGCTCCACGGTGGCGTCGTACGAGCGGTGCACGGCCATCATGCCGCCGAGTCCGGCGAGGTGGGCGCCGATGGTCTGCGCCCGCAGGGTGACTACCCTGGCCGCGTCCTTCAGGGTCAGCGCCCCCGCGATGTGCGCGGCGGCGATCTCACCCTGCGAGTGCCCGACCACGGCCTGGGGCTCGATGCCATGGGCCTGCCACAGCCGGGCCAGACCCACCATCACAGCGAAGGAGGCGGGCTGGAGCACGTCCACCCGCTCCAGCGGGGGCGCGTCCGGGTGGCCGCGCAGGACGTCCAGCAGGTCCCAGTCGGTGTGGGGGGCCAGCGCCCGGGCCGTATCACGGACACTCGCGGCGAACACCGGGCTGGACTGGAGGAGTTCGGCACCCATGCCCGTCCAGTGCGTGCCCTGGCCGGGGAAGACGAACACCGTCCTGCCGGCGCTCACCGCCTTGCCCGTGACCACATCGGGGTGGGCGGTGTCGGCGGCGAGTGCCACAAGGGCCTCCCGCAGCTCCTCACCGCCGGTGGTGACCACGGCCGCCCGGTGGGCGAGAGCCGTCCGGCGGGTGAGGGCCGGCAGGATGTCGCGGGGCGTGAGATGGGAGTTCTCCGCCAGGTGGTCCGCGAGCCGGCGCGCCTGGGCCCTCAGGGCGGCCGGGGACTTCGCCGACAGCGGCAGCACCAGCGGCGCCGCCTCTGCGAAGATCTCCGGCTCTGCCGTCTCCTCGGTCGGCTGGGCCTGCGGCGCCTGCTCCACGATGAGGTGGGCGTTGGTGCCGCTGACGCCGAAGGAGGAGACGGCCGCCCGGCGCGGACGGTCGGCGTCGGGCCACGGCTGGGCCTCGGTCAGCAGCCGCAGCGATGTCTCGTCCCAGTCGATCTTGGGACTGGGCTCGTCCACATGCAGAGTGCGCGGGAGTTCCCCGTTGCGCAGGGCCATCACGGTCTTGATGACACCCGCGACACCGGCCGCGGCCTGGGTGTGGCCGATGTTGGACTTCAGCGACCCCAGCCACAGCGGCTGGTCCTTCTCCCGGCCCT